>SFET01000056.1 GCA_004557125.1 Clostridiales bacterium
GCTGTGCGGATGTACGACGATGTGCGCGCCTATCCGGGCGATGTGCACATCATCATCTCCGGCACAGCCGCTTCTGCTGCCACCGTGCTGGCGACGGCGGCGGACAGGCTGGAGATGACGCCCGGCTCCATGTGGATGATCCACGATCCCAGCGTCTTTGCATGCGGCAATGAGCGCGACCTGATGGATGCCATCGAGCAGCTCCGGGCGTGCAAGGAGAGCATTTTGAATGTCTACTGCCGCCGCTGTCGCAGGAGCCGCGACGACGTGTCCGCCATGATGTCCAAGACCACGTGGATGGATTCCCATCAGGCCTGCGCAGACGGCTTCGTGGACGGCATCGTCGACGTGGGGAGCGGCGTCATCGACGCAGCGGCAGACCGCACGGTCGTGCTGAAGGATGCTGAAGCTCGGGTGAAGATGTGGTTCGACCGATCCCGGGCAAGGCTGGAGCGACACGACAAAAGCGCCGGTGCGCTTGCTGCCGTTGCCGCTGCGCCCGAGGATGCATCCGAAGCACCTGCGACCGAAGTCATCCCCGAGGAACCTGTTGTCCAGCCGGTTGATCCCGGCGTACCCGTTGCACAGCTCCATAAACGACTGGAGCTGATCAAATCCCGACATTAAAAGGAGGAATTTCTGTATGAGTAAGATTGCTGAAATGAGACAGAAGCGCGGCGAGCTGTGGGACAGGGCGAAGGCCTTTCTGAACGAGCACGCAGATGAAAACGGCATGATGTCTGCCGAGGATACTGCCACCTACGAGCGCATGGAACAGGAACTCGACAATTTTGGCGCGGCCATCGACCGTCAGGAGCGCGTAGATCGCCTGGAGCGTGAGCTGAACGCCCCCACCAGCGAGGCACTGACCTCCCGTCCCGAGAAGAACGTTCCGGGCAAGCAGGGCCGCGCGTCCGACGAGTACCGGGATGCATTCTGGAGGATGGTGCGCGACCGCAGTGCCAGCTACACCGTCTACAATGCGCTTCAGATCGGCACCGACAGCGAGGGCGGCTACCTCTGCCCGGACGAATACGAGCACACGCTGATCCAGGCGCTGGAGGAAGAGAACAAGCTGCGCTCCCTGTGCAAGGTGATCCGCACTTCCTCCGGTGACCGCAAGATCCCGCTGGTCGCCTCCCACGGTACTGCCAGCTGGGTCGATGAGGAGGGCGTCATCCCCGAGAGCGACGACAGCTTCGGCCAGATCACCCTTGGCGCGCACAAGGTGGCCTCCATCATCAAGGTCTCCGATGAGCTGCTGCAGGACAGTGTGTTCGATGTGGAGAGCTACATCGCCACCGAATTTGCCCGCCGCGTGGGCGATGCCGAGGAAGCCGCCTTCATTACCGGCGACGGTGCAGGCAAGCCCATCGGCATGCTGCACGAAAGCAACGGCGCAGCCACCGGCGTGACCGCCGCCAGCGCCACCGCAATCACTGCCGACGAGCTGATCGATCTCGTCTACTCCCTGAAGGCTCCCTACCGCAAGCGTGCCATCTTCCTGTTCAACGACCAGACCATCAAGGCCATCCGCAAGCTGAAGGACGGCAACGGCCAGTTCCTCTGGCAGCCCGGCCTGCAGATGGGTCAGCCCAACACCCTGCTGGGCTACCGCTACGAGACCTCCACGCACATGCCGGTGATCGGCGCAAGCGCAAAGCCCATTCTGTTCGGCGACCTGTCCAGCTACTGGATCGCCGACCGCGAGGGCCGTTCAATCAAGCGCCTGAACGAGCTGTATGCCACCACCGGTCAGGTGGGCTTCCGCGTGACCCAGCGCCTGGATGGTCGACTGGTGCAGCAGGAGGGCATGAAGTGCCTGACCATGAAGACCGCCTGATGAGGAGGAGAGTACATGGGAAGTACCGCAAGGAACTATCATGCGCACGGCGGCAACGAGTGGATCGTAGGCGGCAAGCTGACGTTTCTGCCCGGAGCCGTAGTCGAGGGCGCGGAGGGACTGTTCGACTTGCCCAGTGGCGGCGCGCAGCCTTTGCCCTGTGTGGCCGACAGCGAAGCCACCACGGTTGCCGCGCTCCGCGAGGATTACAACCGCCTGCTGGCCGCACTGCGGGAGGCCGGCTTCATGGCCAGCGAGTGAGGTGAGCCGCTGTGGTCGTCACCGTCGATGAGGTGAAAACCCATCTGCGCATCCAGCAGGACGAGGAGGACGGCTACATTGACGGACTGATCGCACAGGCACAGGCAGCTGCAGAGGATTTCTGCCGCGTGCAGTTCTCCGAACCAGCCCCCGAGCCTGTGCGTCTGGCCGTTCTGCTCATGGTCAGCCACTACTACGAAAACCGGGACAATCCGGACAAGCAGGTGTATGTGACCATGCGCATCGCCTTTGAGAACCTGCTCTATCCGTACCGCGATCCCACGAAAATGTTTTAGGGGGTGATGCCGTGCGAGGTTATAAGAACTTTGAAAGCAATCCGCATCCCGGAAGCCTCCGGCATCTGGTGGAAATCGGATATACGGAAAACACCGTCAATGAAAACGGCTACCCGGAGCCGACGGACGTGGTGATCTGCAAGGTCTGGTCAGCTGTTACCGACGCGGGCAACCAGCACTACCGCTCCGCTGACGTAATGAATACCGAGGCGGTCATCAACTTCACCATCCGATACAGGGAGGACATACAGCCCGGCATGTGGGTGCGCTTCCGGGATAAGAAGTGGCTTATCTCCACGCTGGGCGAGTATGGCTTCCGGGGAGATTATCTGGGTCTGAAGGCGTCCCTGTCTGAAGGGGTGAGCGGATGATCGATACGAAGGGCGGTGAGAGCGGATGAGGCAGGTACAACAGGCGCTGCAGAATGTCGGTATTCCCGTCATGGCAGGCGTGTGGCGGGCCACGTCGCCCAATCAGAATCCGCCCGTGCAGTATATCGTCTACTCCAGCACCACGACCGAGGATGCACACCAGGACGATGGTGTCGTGTCGTTCCGAACCTACGTCTATCTGAACCTCTGGAGCGACGTCGACCCGACCGAGGCCGCGAACCAGATCCGCAACGCAATGTATGCTGCTGGGTTTTCCATGGTGGAGGAATCCGACAAGGGCTACAACCAGCCCGCCTACGACGCCGCGACACACCAGTACACGGTGCAGTGGACGTGGTGTCTGTACGAGGAGGCGACGGCGGATGCCCCTTGATGTGAACGGCTTTGACGAGCTCATGACCGACATCGCAGGCATGGCCAACAAAATGGACGCGGACGGCGCGGGCGCTCCGGTGGCGAAGCGCATTCTGGAGGCCGCTGCCGTGCCCATCCATGAACAGATGCAGGCCAACGCCTCCCACGACCCGCAGATTCTCTCCGGCGATCTCCACGCCGCACTGCAAATCGGCAAGGTGAAGCGCAGCTCCAAAAGGGGTCGCCACATCACCATCGGTGTGCACCGAAAGGACTGGAACAACGAGGACTATTATCCCGCGTATGTGGAGTATGGCCACGGCGGCCCCGGGCCTGCTCCAGCGCATCCCTACATCCGTCCCGCCTACGACACCCGTCAGGATGAGGCCTATGAGATCATCCGCGACGGGCTGCGGGACGCAATTGATCAAATGTAAGAGGAGGTAACAATCATGACAGGAACCATTGCTGCATCGCCCAAGGTGGCATCCACCGTGGGTCTCAAGGACGTGGTCATCGCAGAACTGACGGAGGATACCGAGGCGACGCTGACCTACGGCGATCTGCAGAAGCTCGCCGGAGCCATTGAAGCCAGCATCACCCCGGACAACGCCGATCCGGATGTCCAGTATTACGACGACATCGAGGGCGACGTGCTCTATCCCGATCCCGAGCTGTCCTTCAAGACGAAGATGGCCGACATTCCCCTGATGATCCAGGAAAAGATCTTCGGCAATAAGATCGACGACAACGGCGTGCTCGTCCGCACCGCACAGGACAAGCCGCCCTATTACGCAGTCGGCTTCCGAAGCGAGAAGTCCGACAAGACCTACCGCTATGTGTGGCTGTACAAGGTGCGCGCCAAGCCGGTCACCGAGAACTATGCCACCAAGGAGGGTAAGACCGTCACCCGCCAGACCGGTGAGGTCGAGTGGACTGCAATCAAGCGCACCCACGACGGTCGCTATCAGGCGGTGGCGGACGAGGGTCAGAACGGCTTTACGGCTGAAAAGGCCACAACCTTCCTGCAGTCCGTGTACGAACCGAGCTTCACTGCGGCCTGATGACAAATCCGGCACACCTCATTCCTGGATGGTTTGAGGTGTGCCTTTCTGTTGGGGGTGATTCCCATGGCGCTTGAAGCGCTTCAGCGCAACGGTCATAATCTTGGACTGGGTACATTTGCATGCGAAGGTCTGTATGACACACCGAAGCTGGCGCCTGTTCATTTGACCAAGCGGCTGGACTGGATCAGTTTCAACCGCGCGGCTACACATAAACGGCGCAGTGAATATGGTGTTCATTTTTTCATTGATGACTATCTGTTTGAGCGCACATGGCACGACCCCAGACGCTATGCGCTGCTTCTTTCAGAATTTCAGGTGGTAATGACCCCGGATTTCAGCCTGTTCACCGATTATCCCCGGGCTGTGCAGATCTACAACCACTACCGAAAGCATCTGATCGGCGCTTACTGGCAGAGCATGGGCATGACAGTCATCCCTTCCGTCTGTTGGAGCGATCATGAGAGCTTTGATTGGTGCTTTGATGGTGAACCGGTCGGGGGCTGTGTCGCCGTATCCTCTGTGGGAACGCAGAAAAGCCCATCTGCGCGGTCACTGTTCATGGATGGCTACAATGAGATGCTCAGGAGATTGCATCCTGAGAAAATTATCTTCTTCGGGGACGTTCCGTCCGGCTGTACAGGCAACATCGAACAGCATGCCCCCTATTATCAGGCGGTGCATGCCCGAAGGCGGTGCTGAAATGGGCGGACGAGGAGGATCCAGTCACCGCGCAACGGCAGGTGGCAACGCTTTCATTCGCACCTTCCTTCAGAATGCCTACGGTGCAAATCACGCCAATGCCGTCCTTGCAATTCTCCAAACTGTACCGGGCAACATCCGTGCCATGTGGGAGGATTACGCAGCGCAGTTCAGAGCCACGGACATGCAGCGAAATGAGCGCGGCGCGTATTATTCGCCCAGCGATGACAGCGTGCATCTGCGTATCAACGCTGTTGCACGGGGCGATGCGATTTCAACTCCCTACAGTGTGCTGTTCCACGAATACGGTCACATGACCGATTATCTCATTGCCCGCAGGGAGGGCTATGGCTATACGGCCTATTCTGATTTGTTCCAGGGAATCGGTGCAGGCGGCAAGCCCATACTGCGCAGTGGCTCCTCCGGAGGTTTGCTGGGACGAACAGCGAAGGCTGAATTGGAGGGCCATCTGTCGCGGTTTCGCATGCAGAACCCCAACATGACGCGGGATCAGGCTGCGCATTCCCTCATCAATGAGGCGATGGGCAAATACAGCATGCTCGACCGCAGCGACATCTCGGATATGTTCGAGGGTGCGGGTATCGGCGTTGCCTTTCCGCTGGGTTCCGGCCATGGACTGAGCTACTGGAGCGGTCGCGGCAATAGCAAGGAGATCTTTGCGGAGATCACATCCGCTGAAGCCGCACACCCCGGGTCACTCCGGGCGATCAAGGAGTATTTTCCCAAGACCTATCAGGTCTATCAGGACATGCTGAAAGCGAGGAGGAAACTATGACGGATTTCGAGAGGGCCATGAATGCCTATTATGCGCATTTCAATGCACCGTATCCCTATGCGGTGGGTTATGGTTACAAGGGAGCTTCGGATGAGGAGAACATCGCAATCATCCGAAATGCAATTGCCACGGACACACCTGTGACCTTTACTCCCGATTATCGGGATGATTTGGACTACTGATCGGAGGACAGCAAATGATTACCTGCACGTTGTACAATCAGAAATATTCCATTGACTTCGTCTCCGGCAGGGCGCTGCGGGAGATGGAGCCCGCCGCAAAGATGTACGGGCGCATCGTTGCCCTGTCCAACGCAGCACTCAAGGGCGAAACGTCTGCGGATGCCGGAGAACTTTCCATTGCCGATGCGATGGACGTGATGATCCGCTGGTTCTGCGTACTGTTCGGGAACCAGTTCACCCCGGACGATGTGCTGGATCACTATCCCGTGGATCGCCTGATGCACGACATTGCGCTGGCGCTCATGGCAGTGCAGACGCAGACCACCGGCATCCTGAATGAGTTCCCTACGAAGGCAGCGAAGACGGAGGCGACCCCGGAATCGGAGGAGATTCCTCAGTTCTGACGCTGCCCGACTTCATCTATGCCACCTACAATTCCCTTTTGGAAAGCGGTTGGCGCATGCGGGAGATCGACGAGATGGACATGCTCGGCTTCCTGCGCATCCGCTGCTGGAAGGCCAGACAGGATCGGAAAAAGAAGGAACCCGCACCCCGCTATATCGATGAGGTATGGCCCAACCTGAAACCGTGACGCAGCCGCGCACGGCGTTTCTTTTTGCAAAGGCAGGTGAATCCCGATGAGTGAAACCCTCCGCGACCTTGTGGTGTCGCTGTCCCTGCAGACGGACAACTTCACCCGGAACATCAAGTCCGTCAGCAGGCAGATCGCCGAAGCGGAATCCCAGTTCAGGTTGGCTGCTGCCGGTGTGGAGGGCTTCGAGCGCACGACCACCGGACTTGCCACCCAGCTCTCCACGCTGGAACGCAGGCTGTCCCTGCAAAAGGACATGGTCGGGCAGTACCAGCGCGCACTGGAGTCCGCGAACAATAAGCTGACGGAATGCTACAACCGTCAGAACGACTACGCCCAGCGGCTGGAGGCAGCAAAGGCCGCACAGCAGGCGCTCAAGGAGCAGGTCGCCACAGCGGCGCAGCAGGTGCGCACCTATTCCTCAACGCTGGGCGAATCCAACTCTGCGACCATCGCGGCAAAGGCCAATCTGGATGCGCTCAAGGGCGAGTACCGCGCCTCCGTGCAGGAGGTGAAGAAGCTCTCCGGGCAGAACACTGCGCTCAGAAAGGCGACGCAGAACGCTGCGGATGCGGTGTCCCAGGCCAACACGAACCTCAACATGGCTCAGGCGGGCGTGCGGCAGACGGAAGCCGAGATCAACCGCTGCAACCAGTCTCTGCGGCTGGCCCAGACCAACTGGGACGCCGCTGGGCGATCCATCGATGCCAGTCGAGCCGCCATTGCCACCTTCGGCAGGGAGATCAACCTCGCCGAGAGCAAGTTCCGACTGGCCACGGCGGGCATCAAGGACATGGACACCAGCGTTGCGGGGCTGTCCGCGAAGCTGACGTTCCTGCGGGAAAAGCTGGAGATTCAGGAAAAGTCCGTCGAGCAGTATGAAAACGCCCTGCAGGGTGCGAGGGAGCAGCTTGAGGCGGCGCAGCAGGCCAACGATCCGGAGAAGATCCGGCAGGCGTCCGATGCGGTGATTGATGCGGAGGCCGCACTGAACCGGGCCAACGCCGCCGTCAGGACGACCCGCGCGGAAATCGAGGACACAAACCGCCAGCTGGCGACCGCAAGGTCTGCATGGACTGCGGCGGGCAGGACGCTTGAGAGCTTCGGTCGATCCTGCGATTCCGTCAGCAGAAAGCTGACCACAGCGGGCAAGGCGCTCACCACGATCCTGACCACGCCCATCCTCACGCTGGGCACGGCGGCGGTCAAGGCTTCGCTGGACTTTGAGTCCTTCTTTGCCAGCGTGCGCAAGACCGTGGAAGCAACGGAGGCGGAGTTCGAATCTCTGGCGGCGTCCTCCAAGAAGATGTCCACGCAGATTGCCGCGTCCACCAGCGAGATCAACGAGGTCATGGCCACCGGCGGTCAGCTGGGCATTGCCAACGAGTATCTTACGGACTTCACCCGCGTGATGATCGATCTGGGCAATTCCTGCGAGGATCTGAACGCGGACGAGGCCGCGACCTCCATCGCCAAGTTCGCCAACGTCATGGGCACGGATCAGAGCCTGTTCCAGAACATCGGCTCCACCATCGTCGATCTGGGCAACAACTTCGCCACGACGGAGAAGCCCATCATGGAGATGGCGCAGCGACTCGCAGGTGCGGGCAAGCAGGTTGGTCTGACGGAAGCGCAGGTGCTGGGTTTCGCCGCCGCGCTGTCCTCCGTAGGCATCGAAGCACAGATGGGCGGCTCGGCGTTTTCCAAGGCCCTCATCAAGATGGAGGTCGCCTCCACCACAGGCGGTCAGGCACTGGATGATTTCGGCGCTGTCTGCGGCATGACCGGCGCGCAGTTCAAGGCTCTGTTCGACAGCGACCCCGCCGCCGCATTCCAGGCGTTCATCGTGGGGCTCTCCAGAATGGATGAGGAGGGCGAAAGCGCCATTGCCGTGCTGGACGAGATCGGCATCAAGGAAGTGCGCCTGCGCGATACGCTGCTGCGCGCCACCAACGCAACAGACCTGTTCAGCCGTGCGCAGGCGACCGCCAACCGCGCGTGGGCTGAGAACACCGCCCTGACCACTGAGGCGAACAAGCGCTATGCCACGACGGAGAGCAAGCTCATCAATCTCAAGAACAAGGCCGTGCTCTTCGGGCAGCAGATCGGCGATGATCTCAATCCCACGATCCAGAACCTCATCGAGGGCGCGGGCGATCTGCTGGACGGCTTTATGAATTTGGACGCTGCGCAGCGGATGCAGATCATCCGCTATGCCGCGATTGCCGCCGCGGCCGGACCGGTACTGCTGCTGCTTGGGAAAATGACGAAGGGCGTGGGCGTGCTTTCGACAGGGATCGGTAAGTTTGCCACCTCTGTGGGCAAAGCGGGCGGCGGGTTCAAGGGCTTTATGACGGTGCTGGGCAGCTCGCCTGCCGTGTGGCTGGCGGTGGCTGCGGCAACGATCACGGCGACCTACGCCATTTCCGACTATGTCACCGGTGCGAAACAGGCCCGAGAAGCACTCAAGGGCATGCAGGAGACCGCCGAGGAGTGGAAGCGCACCGCTGCCGAAACCTTCTATGGACAGAGTGAGGGCCTGTCCTTCTTCGGCATGGACAGGTCGGACTTTGTCAGAGAGAACCAGACCACCCAGGATTGGCTGAACGGCCTGATCGCCGTCTGGACGGACGGTCAGAAGGAGACGGATGAGATCGTCGCGGAATGGACGGACTCCTTCAAGGCGCTGACAGAATCCACCCGCACGGAGCTTACGCAGATGCGCACGGACGCGCAGAATGCGGGCTATACCTCCATCGCGGATCAGCTGACCGCCGACATCGAAACGCTGGATGCGCTGGATGCGGAGATCGAGGCGCTGCTGAAGAAGCGCCAGAACGGGTACTTCAGCGAGGCCGATCAGATCCGCCTTCAGGAGCTCATCGACACCCGCGAGGCCATCGAGGTCAAGTACCATCTCGCCCCGGCAGATGCGGACAGCTTCGACGAAATTCGACAAAAGTTGGATGCGGAAATTGCCCGTGCACAGGCCCGTGGACAGAGCGATGCGGACGTGACGGTCTATGAAAACGCCATGGTCGCCGCTGCGGAGGGCCTCGCCGCCATGAACAGCGAGATCGACGCGCAATACGACAGGGAGTACGCGCTCATCCAACTGATCGAGGACTCCGCCGAACGTCAGGCGGCGATGGACGCGCTCAACGCAAAATATGTCGAGGACCGTCGGAATGCCGCGATGGAATACGCGCAGCTTCTGTCGGAAATTGTCGCGCCTGTCTGGGAACAGGAGGACATCCAGAAAGCCGCAACAGACATGGATGTGCTGAACCAGAAGCTGCGGGAGTACAGCGCCGCCTCTGAAAGCGAGAAGCCTGCGATTCTGGCGGAGATCAATGCCCTCACCGCCGCCATGGACGAGGGCGCAATGACGGAGTACATCGCCCTGCTCATGCAGATCCAGTCGCTGCTGGACAGCGGCATGACGGAGGCAGAGGTACAGGCGCTGTTCCCGGAGATCGACTTCTCTACGGCACTGGAGCAGATTGCGGCGATTCAGACCTTCCTGAACGGGCGCAGCGCTGAACTTCCCGGTCTGACCGCCATGTTTGGCGAGGCGCTGCCGGAAGAAGTGCTCACCATCGCCACCGATCTGGACATGACCGGCGCACAGGCGCGCTGGAACGAATTTGCCCAGAACCCCGGTGCAATCACCACGGACGCGGTCATCGCACAGTACACGGAAGATCAGAATACCATCCGCGTGCAGCCGCAGGTGGACGCCTTCATTGCGAAGTACACCGAAATCCCCGAAGGCGCGTCCACGGCAGCGCTCACTCCGGAGGGCCTGATCGCCTATGTCGGTACCTATGCGGAGGCAACCAACGGCGTGGACGTATCCGGGCTGACCCCCGAAAACGTCACAGCCATGGTCAGCGCCTACGAGGAGCTTGCTTCCGGCACGGATGTCTCCGCATTGAAGCCGGACGAGATCACGGCCTACATTGCCGACTATCTGGAGGCAGAGGGCGTAGACATGTCCGGTCTGACCCCGGAGGGGATCACCGCCTTCGTGCTGGCCTATGAAGAAATCACGGGCGGCGCACTGACCACCGCACTCACCCCGAACAACATCACCGCCATGGTGGTGAAGTACCTGGAAGCGGAGGGCGTGGACATGTCCGCCCTGTCTCCCGATCAGGTGGAAGCCATCGTCTCCTCCTTTGCGGAGGCCACCGGCTGCGACAAATCCCAGCTGCTCCAGAACTTCACCGCCTACATCGCGCAGTACGATGATACCAACGCAATCAAGCCCAGGTTGTCCGTATCGGTGGGCATCTACGGCTACGATCTGGCGGCCTATCGGAAGTTTGTCGCCCAGAACCCCATTGAGGTGCAGGGCATCGTCCGGCTGGGCGAGGTCTACGACGATCCCGCCCAAGCTCTGGCCGATACACAGGCGCGCTTCTGGAAGGACGGCGTGGAGATTCCGGCATCGGCGGTTCCCGAGGATCTGCTGACCGCCGACAAGATCGCCGTGCTGGACGAGGACGGCACGTTGCACGTGCTGATTACCCCCGAGGTGACGGGCGACCCGGAAGCGATTGAATCCGCTGTCGCGCCGCTTGTGGAGAAAAGCGTTCCGGTGCAGGCCTTCGGCGGCTTCAGCGCGCACGACTGGGGCTGGCTCAACGATCTGATCGGCTCCGATGTGTTCGAGCGCATGGACTGGCTGACGCTGGATCTTTCTTCCTACGCGAAGAACGTCAAGGGCACCTGGGCGGACTGGCGGCTGATCGGCAGCAACGTGGCCGACTACAACAATCGGATCAATCAGGAATTTGACCCCGAAACGACAGCGGGCCTTCAGACCTACGTCGCAGAGATGGTCGCCGCGATTCTCAGCGGACAGGAGGTCAGCGCGGAGGACATGGCGCACCTGCAATCGGTGATCGACTTCATCAATGCCATGGATGCAAGCGGCACCGGCGAGGCCTTCATATCGGGCATGACGGACACTCTGAATGCCTCCGGCTTCGTGACCTCGGCAGAAACCCTTGCCTCCGATCTTCAGTCCACGCTGGACGGCGCGGTTCAGGGCGTGGATTTCTCCGCCTCCGGTGCGCAGGTTGCCGCCGGTATCGGCGAAGGCATGGGCAACGCCGACATGAGCGCCCCTGCGGAAGCGATGGCCGCGAACACGGAGAGCGCCGCCAATGCCGCCTTCGGGATCAACTCCCCGGCGAGGCGCATGGTACCGACCGGCGAATACGTCGCCGCAGGTGTGGGCGAAGGCATGCAGGGATACAGCTTTGCAGCTGCTGCCGGTGCAGTTGCGGGAAACGCAGTATCCGCTCCCGGTGGGCCTGAGCGCCATGCAGGGCCTGCGCAACGGCATTCTCGCCGGGCGCTCCGGGGTGATCTCCGCGATGCGCTCCGCCGCCCGCGCAGCCGTGAACGCTGCCAAAGCAGAGCTGGAGATTCATTCGCCCTCCCGCGTGTTTGAGAACGAGGTCGGCGTAATGACCATGCGCGGCTTTGGCGAGGGCGTGGTGAAGGAGAGCAAAACTCAGGCACGGATCATCCGCAATGCCGCCCGGTACCTGACCGGCGAGGCCAGAGAGGGCAGCATCGTCACCACCAGCAACGACAACCGGAAATCCTATGACAACAGCGTGACCTCCACCATTCAGGTGCAGCAGATGGTCGTGCGGGATGAGCAGGACATCCGCTCCCTGGCAGTGGAGATCGCGACACTCACGCGCCGCCAGCAGCGCGGGAAAGGAATGAGAATGGCATAATGGATTGGTTTGAATGGAACGGCATGCGTTGCACGGAGTACGGCATTCACGTTCTGGAGCAGCCGCCCCTGACGGTGCCATCGGAGCGTGCGACCTTCACGGACGTACCCGGCAGATCCGGCAGTCTGACAACCCTTGAAGGGGAGGACGTATACGACGACATGGTGCTCACGGCAACCTGCCTGATCGCCGACCCGGAGCGCATCCCGGAAATCGCCGCGTGGCTCAGAGGCAGCGGCAATGTCAGCTTTGCCAACCGCGAGGGCGGCTTTTATTATGCACGTGTGGTCAACCAGATCCCCTTTGAGAAGGTGCTGCGCGGGAATCCCCACCGCAGCTTCTCCGTGAACTTCCGTTGCAAGCCCTTTTGGTACCTGTCGGGCGTGGAACCCATCGTCCTGACAGCCGGCACTGGCGTGTTCGCCAATCCCGGCAGCATCGCCTCCGAGCCGGTAATTACGGTTTATGGGAACGGTGACATAACGCTGATGATCGGCTCCCAGATGGTCGAGCTGAAGGGCATCGAGGGTTCCATCACACTGAACACCGAGCTTCAGGAGGCGTACTCCGGCACGACTTCCATGAACAGCGCCGTGGACGGCGAGTTTCCCACGCTGCCGCCCGGAGCCGTGCCCTACTCCTGGGAGGGCGATGTCAGCCGCATCGAGATTCAGCCCAACTGGCGCAGCCTGTGAGATAAACTATTGCCTGTGATAGGAAATGCTGCTATAATTCAGCTATCATCCAACTGGAGAAGGGATATTGCATGGATCTGAAGGCCAGGGCAAGACAACTGAAAAGAGATGTACCGGCGGTCTTTCTGGCGCTTCGGGACAAACGCACACCCATAATCGCCAAGGTCATTGCCGCCATTACGGTGGGATATGCGCTTTCTCCGGTTGATCTGATCCCCGATTTTGTGCCCGTGCTGGGGTATCTGGATGACGTCATCCTGTTACCTGCGCTCATTGCCCTGACGATTCGGCTGATTCCTGCGGAGGTATTTGAACAGTGCCGAAGGGATAGTGAAAACCTGTGGGCAAATGGCAAGCCCAAAAGATGGTATTATGCCATTCCAATCATTTTGATATGGATGCTGGTTATCGGACTGATTGTCAAAGCCATCGTTTTCTGAACCGAATATCAATCTTGCCGCGCCACTCACACCAGAGCGGCGCTATTATTATGCCTTCGGGGAGGTGAGAATCATGATCTGCATCTATCCTGCGGACTGCACGGACTTTTCCACCAACGGAGCTGGGACGCTGCTGCCGCAGTCCTGCACCGTCACCGAGACGCTGAACGGCGAATACGAGCTGACGCTGGTACATTCCATCGACGAGCACGGGAAGTGGCGACGGCTCATGGAGGGCTGCATCCTGCGCGCGCCGGTGCCCGCCGCCATGACACCTCGCGTGCAACAGAAGGCTCAGACCCAGACCGGCGGCACCGACATCTACCGCATCACGGGTGGTCGGGTGAACCTGCGCAGCGGGCCGGGCACGGGCTACCGGGTGCTCAAGGTCTACAAGAAGGGTACCGAGGTGCTGCTTCAAGAAAAGACAAATGCATCGTGGTACGAGATCGTCTGCCCGGACGGCAAGCGCGGCTTCATGTCCACGAAGTATCTGAGTTTTGTGCGCAGCGAGAGCAATGTGCAGACGGCGGTCGCCGAAGTCATCGAGTCCCGGCAGCTGCGCGACCAGCCCTTCCGCATCTACCGCGTGGTACCCGAGCTGAATCAGGTTACCGTCTATGCCCGCCACATCTTCTACGATCTGCTCGACAACATGGTGAAATCCCTCAAGCCCTCATCCTCCGCGATGGGGGCTTCTGTCGTGCAGGAATTGGCAGCATCCTGTGAGTCGGAGCACCCATTCAGCTTCTTCTCCGACCTCGAAGCCACGGCAGAGGAGGTGGAGTACACCAACGTCAATCCCGTGGAGGCTCTGCTGGGCGAGGACGGCGTGGTGGAAAAGTACGGCGGCGAGCTGCAGCGCGACTGGTACGATGTGTATGTGGTGGAGCGCGTGGGAAGCGACACGGACATCGAAATCCGCGAGGGAAAAAACCTGCTGGGCGTATCCTACGACGTGGATCTGACGAACGTGACCACGCGCATCATGCCTACCGGCGAGGATAAGGACGGTGAGCTGCTCTACCTCCCGGAGCTGTACGTTGACAGCCCGCACATCAGCGACTATCCCCATCCCCGCTGGATGCATCTCTCTGTATCAGAAGCAAAGGAGGTCACCAGCGGTGATGACAAAAAGACCAAGGCGCAGTGCTACGAGGAGCTGCGCACAGCGGCGAAGGCGGAGTACGACAAGGGCTGCGACCTGCCCACCGTCACCCTGAACGTCGATTTCATCAACTGCGCGGACACCGAGGAATACCGCGACTACCACCTGCTCCAGAACATCTATCTGGGGGATGCCGTTCGGGTGATCGCCCCGCGCATCGGCGTTGCCGTGTCCATGCGCCTGACCCAGTACACCTACGACTGCCTGAAGCGCAAGTACACCCAGCTGTCCCTAGGCACGGTCGCAGAGACCCTCGAGGGTAGCATGATCTCCTCCAGGCAGCTTCCCAGCGGCAGCATCACCGGAGGCAAGTTGGCCAGCAATTCGGTGGGCAGCCTGCAGCTGAAGGCAGCCTCCATCCTGGCCGGGCACATCGATGCGGACGCGATCACCACGGATAAGCTGGCGGCGGGCGTCGTGACGGCGGAAAAGCTGGCAGCGGGTGCGGTGGACGCAGGCGCACTGAGCGCCATCACAGCGAAAATTGGCAGTCTGACCGCAGATGACATCAAGACTGACACCCTTGCGGCAGGCTTGGCTGCTTTCACAGTGATTACCTGCGGATCGGCCAGCTTCGACCAGGCGACCGTTCAGCATCTGGTCGCTGAGGCGCTGAATCTCTCCTTCGGCGTTGGCGACGAGGTGTTCATCAACAACCTCAAGGTCGCCTACGCGCAGATGGTGAGCGCAGCCATCGGCAACCTGTGCATCCGCGCCAGCGACGGCTACGCCTGCGGTAGTCACAGAGGGCGAAATCGCCTCCGGCCAGACAGATGCCGGTCGGGTGATTCTGGAAACGGATATCACCGCCGCCAGCCTGAACACCGGAAACCTCATGGCAACCTATGCACTGGTCAATAAAATCGATGCTGCGCGTATCGACGTGGGTACGCTCATGGCGAGACAGGCTTTTATCGATGCGCTCTATACCAGCCAGATTTACGGTGGGCAAAGTCTGGAGTTCATCATCGGCAGCCAGAACGACGCCATTCAGGCGGCGAAAGACGCAGCAAATGCTGCTGTCGCTCAGGTGCAGGTGCTCTACGCCTCCGGGCCTTCCAGCACCGTGGCTCCGGCTGCGGGTTGGAGCACCGTTGCTCCCGCGCATCAGGAGGGACAGTACGTCTGGCAGAAGACGGTCACCACCTTCAACAACGGCGTTGCGGAGAGCTCCATGCCGACCTGCCTCTCGGGTGCGGACGGCGAACCGGCGACCACCCTGCGCATTGATTCCAGCCGGGGCACAGTCTTCAAGAACAACGCGGTGTCCACCGTGCTCTCTGCCGTCATCTATCGCGGCGGCGAACGGATCACCGACATGAACACGCTGCACAGCGCCTTCGGCTCCGGAGCTTACCTGCAATGGAGCTGGCAGCGCCTGGACGAGGAGCGCTTCGGCGTAATCTCCGCTTCGGATTCCCGCCTGATCAACGACGGCTTTTCGTTCGTGCTTTCCGCGGACGATGTCGATACAAAGGTCACCTTTATGTGCGAACTCATCACGAATTAAGGAGGAATTTCTCATGGCTATCAAATCCGCAGACCAGATCTCCATCGTCGACCTCACAGATGGCTATTCGGTCATCCTGACCTCAGACGGATACACCT
>SFET01000085.1 GCA_004557125.1 Clostridiales bacterium
GTCCTCCGTCGCGGAGAGGTACGTTCCCTGATAGGGCGGCAGATCGGGGTATTTGTGGTTGGTGTAGGTGACGGTCACATCCTCCCACTCCACGCCGAGAATATAGCCGATGACCCAGCGGGAAACATCCTTATTGTAAAAGCCCGATCCCGTGCCCCGCCCGAGCGAGATCTTCTTGTTGCCGTGCAGAACATCGACCAGCGTGCGCCCGTCCTTGATAAACGCATCGAGAAAGTCCTTATCGTAGGCGTCGCGGTGGGAATTCTGCACATAGTCGTTGACCCACACGCCGTGGATCAGCCAGAGCGGCTCCTCGCCGTTCTCCTCGCGCAGCGTGTTGTATTCATAGAAGGCATCATAAAAATCGTCATGCAGCGTAATGTAAACGCGTACGGTGTTCGCGCCCATCTCCTGCATCTGGGCAAACCAGCGCAGATAGGTCTCCTTGCTGACGGCGTAGTCCGTCGCCCACTCGCCCGGGATGCCCACGCCGAGGTTTACGCCCTTAACGATAAACGGCTCGGGACCGCTGCCGCGATCCATGTAAATGCTTTGCGTATCCGTGGTCATAAAGGCCGTCACCGGCTCGTCCGGCTTCAGGTCGATGTACCATCCCAGCCGGTAGCGCGCCGTGTCATAAGCAAGATAGAGCAGGACCAGAGCGGAAAGTGCGATGATAAATTTTTTCACGGCTCCGCCCTCGCTTTCTCAGTGGTTGAATTTCTTATTTTTGGATTCGTGGCTGTATTGGCGCAGAATGTCGATGTGCTCATCCATCCACGCGCCGCGCTCCGTGCAGAAGCGCTTCATCTGCGCGACGGCCTCGGTGTGCGTGTGCGGGTTTCGCTCTGCGGGTGAGATCATATCCTTATCCAGCGCGTAGCCCCAGACGGAGAAATTGCGGTCGATGGCGGGGCCGAGCCATTCCACCACGGCATCCATATAGCCGTTGAGATATGCATCGCTCAGGACACCCTGCCGCAGCGCACGGTAGCGCTCGATCACGGCGTTCATAAAGTCCTCGTCCTTGCTGAGCATATAGTACCAGACATTGTATTGCAGCTCAAAATGCTGCGGCTCTGTGACCGGATGACTGTAGTTGTCACAGGCGGAGTTGAAGTCCCAGATGCACATTTTGTATTTGCCGCGCACATCCCGTTGAGGATAAAGTAGTCCACGAAAGAGCTCATGTCCGCCTGCTCCCACCATGCATAGGGCTCGGTATCATAGTCATAGGAGAAGAGTGACTTTTCAAAGTCGGAGAAATCCTGTGCGATCCACGCCGCGCGCTCCGGCGTAAGCCATTTTGTTCCCGGATAGACGATGTCCATATCCTGCAGATTTCGCAGGGCGTATTGGGAGAAGGTCTCGATGTTTTTGACCTCGTTGCCGCTGCCGCGGTCAAGGCGCAGAGCATAGCTCGTCTGCACCGTGTCCTTCGACGGCTCCGTGAGCTTCAAGCGGGCATCCGCGCCGGAGCTGACAGTCTCCGTCATAAGATAAAGCCCCTGATACACTCCGTTGAGCAGCACCTCACAGAAGCGTACATTCGGCGCGTAGTCCATGATCTCGCCCGCAAGATTGTACCACATATAATTGCGGATGAGCGTCTTATCGAGGTACGGCCCATGCAGCGCCCACTCGTCGAAGGCATCCATCCCCAACATGGCGACATCGCGCGAGGCCGCACCGTCGTCCGTCAGCGTCTTGACAAGATAGCTGTGCTTATCAAAATAGCGCGAGGAGTTGCCTCGCACTCGAATGTCAATGACGCTCTGAAGCGTCGGCGTGTCGGCGGGGTGATTGTTGCCCTCGGCATGATCCACCACCGAGACGGACGCGCGCAGCAGCGTACTGCCGTCTGCGGTGGTGGTGAAGCGGTTGTTTTCGATGTTGCTGTCCGCATCGGGGATGGGCACGCCCGGAATCGCCTCTCCGCCGGTGTCGATGAGCACGAGCGGCAGATGCGTGCAGAGCGTCTCGCCGTCATGCTCGGCGCAGGGCGTGTAGGTGGGGCGCTCAAGATGCTGATGATAGCGTGGGTGCTCATCGGTCAGCACGGCTGACAGGTTTGTTGCGGATAGGAGGAGCAGCAGCGCACAGGCCGCAAG
>SFET01000005.1 GCA_004557125.1 Clostridiales bacterium
CAGCTTCGCTTCGGCGTCCGGCACCATGGAGCGGAATTTGTAGAAACGGAACGGCTTGCCGTCCCGGCCCACGCGCTCCTGCACGAAAATCGGACCCGCGCCCGGGCTGTCGATGACGATCGCCAGGGCGATCAGCAGCATCGGAACCGCCAGCACGATCAGCGCAATCAGCGACAGAACAATGTCCTGTGCCCGGCGCACCCGCCAGTAGGCGCCCCGCGCATGCACCACGGCTTCGCGATCCAGCATCTCCCGCTTCGGCTGCGTGCGTTCGCATGTCACAGCATTTTCCCGAAGTTCCATTTCCTTCTACCCCTTTGTACGTGTCGTTTTCAACTGCTCAAAGCATCCAGGCGCTGCGTCTGTGTTTCGCTCAACTTGCCGTCCCGACGCTTGTGCTCCTGGCGGCGATACCACAACCGCAGCTGCGGCTCACCATCGTCCTTCAGCAGCGCGCTTATGCCCGCATGACTTCGCGCATACTCCGCCGCACACTCATACATCCGGTTCCACTGCAGCTCCTGCGCACTCATCCAGCGCATCCCGATGGCACTTAGGCGCTGCGTCTGCTCTGCAGTCAGCCTTCCCTCGCGGCCCGCCTTGCGCTGCACGGAGACCCATTTCCCCAGCCAGCTGCCGTTTTCGTCCACATAGTTTGCGGGCACTTCCAGATCCCCATACTCCCGATGGTAACGCTCCGCCTCCCGGAAGCTCTGCTCCCACGCGTCCTCTCGCTCCCAGACCATGCCGATGCGCTCCAGCCGTTCGCAGCGCTCTTTGGAGAGCTTTCCCTTCTGCCGTTGCTCGCGCTGTTTGGCAACCCAGCGCCCCAGACGAATCCCATTTGCGATGTATGCTACGGGAACGTCCAGGCTACCGTGTAAGTCATACCAACGCTGCGCCTCGGCAAAGGCGCGCTCCCACTGGTCCTCGTACTTGTTCCGCCACACCATGCCGATTTCGTCCAGGCGATCGATCTGCTCCTGCGTCAGCCGCCCGTTGCACAGGCCCCGCTTCACCTTCCGCTGCGTCATCAGCCACGACCCCAGCGGCAGGCCCTCCGCCGTTACATACCGCTTCGGCACGTCCTGATCGCCGTTGGTGCGGAAATATATCTCCGCCTGCCGGTACATCTGCTCCCATGAAAACGTCAGCGTCTCCTCCAGCTGCTCGAACAGCTGCCGGCACGCGCGCACCTCATCAATGATCTCGAAGCGCTCCCGGACGATTTCCTCCTCGCAGTGACCGTTCCGGCAGAACGTCACCGCCTCCTGCAGCTCCTGCTCCACCGCGGAGATCGAGTACAGGTTCTCGAAGTTGTTCACTACGTCGAAGATCACCGGCGTCTCGCCATCCGAAGCAGATAGCGCCCGACCGATCTGCTGCTTGTACACGATCGGCGACACCGTCGGCCGCAGCAGAATCACCCCGCGCACATTTTCCACGTGGATTCCTTCGTTGAGCATGTTGATGCAGTATAATAGCTTCAGATGCTCGCTCTCGTCCGCTGTGAAGCGCTCGAACTCCTTGCCAGACTCCGGCGAGTCCGCGTACACCGCGTACACGTGCGGCTCCGGGTCCACTCCGGAAAACCACTCAGTGACCTTCCTCAGCATCTCCTGCAGGTGCTCCTGGTTCGCGCAGAACACCAGGTACTTGCCGTGGGGATCCGTCATGTGCCGCCGGAAGATCACATCCAGGCCCTCCGCACGGTCCAGCGCCCGCCGCAGCGCCTCCAGGTACTTCTCCGCCGCCTGCCATGTCGCGCCGTTTGCGCGCTGAATCCGTTTCCGGTAGCGCTCCAGCTCCTCCCGGCAGGAGTACAGGGACACGACGTATCTCGGAGCGGGCAAAATTCCGCGCCCGATGGCCTCGCCCAGCGTCATCTCGCTGGCAATGCAGCCGTCGAACAGCTCATCCGCCATGTCCCGCTGGTTGTCCAGATACCGGACATGCGTGGCTGACAGCCCCAGCACCGGCGCCTCCGGGCACTGCTCCAGCAGCGCCTCCACACCCCGGTTCCATTCCTTCGCGCCGCAGCGGTGGAATTCATCCAGAATGATGCAGTCCGCCCGGAGCTCCTCCAGCGCCTGCGCATCCATCATCGAGAGCGCGGCGTAGGTGTAAAAGCAGATGTTCTCCAGCGCAGGCGTGCCCGCAGCGCGCGCATAGGCTTCCTGCTGGGTTCGGAAGATGTAGAAGCTCGGTGGCAGCCACAAAAACTGCGACTGCGGACGCGACTCCGCCAGATGAAAGGCAATAAAAGACTTGCCCGTGCCGGTGGGATGCACCACCGCCGCACGGCCTGTCTCCCTCAACAGCCGTTCGACCGCCTCATATGCCCTTTGATTGTGGGAAAACAGCTCCGCTCCCATTGCTTCTATCGAGCCTCGAACCACGCATCCTTACCTTGCTTCCTTTCGCAAAACAACCAATTTTGCGAAAAATGACAAAGGTAAGAAAAAAGCATCCTTCTACATCAATTATTATAGCATCACGGGCGAAAAGCGTCAATTGAACGCCCGTGAAATCGTTGGAAAACGGGTGAAATATAACGCCCGCTACATATTGCCTTAACAAAATATAAGGTATGAAAGATTTGGCCCGACATCGGCAACGGAAGAGAAATGAGCCGTCAGAAGGGCCGTCAGATTTTCATAGAAACGGAGCACAAAAGAGGAGGGATCTTGATGGCTCGCAGAGGCGAAAACATCTACAAGCGCAAGGACGGACGATATGAGGGACGTTATGTCATCGGGCGCACGGCTCAGGGGCACACGAAGTTCGGCTATGTTTACGGACGGCAGTATCATACGGTTCGCAGCATCCTGATGGAAAAGAAGGTGGCGCAGCAGCGTTCGGCCAATGAAACAGGCGGCAGCCCGATGCACCTGGCGGCGTGGATGGAGCATTGGTTGGAGTGGGAGCAGCGCGGACGTGTGCGGGAATCGTCGTATCAAACCTACCTGAACCTGTATCGGCGGCACATCCAGCCCGGGTTGGGTTGCACGCCGCTGTGCCGACTGATGCAGGAAGATGTGCGCGTCTTCCTGGACAGGCTCGAGCAAAAGGGATTGGCAGCGGAAACGATTCAGGGAATCTACCGCTTGCTTTCAGCCGGATTGCGCGCGGCACAGGAGGAAGGATTGATTCGCAGGAATCCCTGCCGCCGTCTGCGACCCGCGCGAAGTATGCCTGCGGAGCAGCGCGTGCTGGGACGCAACGAGCAGGCACGCCTTTGCGCAGAGGCTCTTCATAGCGGAGAGCTGACTGTGCTTTTGGGCCTGTACACTGGAATGCGTCTGGGCGAAATCTGCGCATTGAAGTGGACGGATGTGGACTGGGAGAAGCGGGAAATCGCGGTGCGGCGCAGCGTACAGCGCATTGCCGGGGCGTGCGGCTGCACCAATCGTTCCCGAACACGTCTGGTCATCGGCACGCCGAAATCAGCGGGTTCCCGGAGGCTTTTGCCGGTTCCGAAGGAAATACTGCCGTGCCTTCGCCAGAAGTATGGAGAAAGCACTTCGGAATACATCTTTGGAATGGGTACACGTGCCGCGGATCCCCGAACGGTACAACGGCGTTTTCAGAAACTGACAGCACGTATGGGCATACCTGACGTGCATTTTCACACGCTCCGTCACAGCTTTGCAACGCGCCTACTGGAGCTGGGCACAGACGTCAAGACGGTGAGCGTGCTGTTGGGGCACAGCTCTGTGCGCACGACGCTGGATTTCTATGCACACTCCCTGAACAGCCAGCAGCGCCGGGCCGTGGAGCAGCTGGCGCAGCACATGCAAATGAACTGATCCACCGTTAAGCCGTCAAAGCCGTCTGATGAGGTCTCAAACGCCCTGTATCCGGGCTTTTTCTCCGTTCCGCAAAATGGATTATTTTGCGAATTGCATTATAAAACACGACCCGCAATTCTGGAAACCAGCATGTTCTGCTGTTTCCGATCTGCAGGCCGCATCATTATTCTGGATTCTTCTTGAATTATGCTTTGTTTGGATGACTCAGAAATTCTTATCACGATACTCATCTGCTGTATTAGCAGTGATACTGGCTATTTCCATTGTATATCTCAATGCTCAAAAGTACGGGAGTCGCGCACAGCAATTCCAAGGTGATGATCCATGGCGGCGGTACCAGCTTCCGCTTCAATCAGGAGGGCAATCAGGCTGTCTGCCGCTGCGGCGTGAAGCGCGTGATCACCATCAACTTCGACCGCAAGGCTGTGCGCTGCGTCTCCTGCTTGAGGTACGTGTAGATGTTTGCGGTGGTCTGGTCGTCGGATTGGCCGTCGATCTTCATGGCGATCAGCGGGTCGAGGCTGCTCTCACAGAGGAGCGTCAAGCAGTTGTGGCGGAAGTCGTACGGGGGCAGCGTGGGCCCGACCTGCCTGCGGATGTCGTCCGGACGGGAGATGCCCGGCCTGACCTCGCGCCACTCCATGAAGCTGCAATGCACCATCCGTTGCGCCGCTTGTGCTTATACTTTTGGTTGACTTTTCTCGGGAAAAAGCTTTATAATCTGGTTAGTCACAATCATACAAACAGGAGGTTCCATATGGCACAGCATTTACCGCTCTCTGTCCGGGTTCCCATCGAACAGGACAATCCCAGCATCGTCCGAAATGAAGCGCTCTGCATCAAATGCGGCATGTGCAAGGAGGTCTGCACGCAACAGATCGGCGTACATGGCACGTACACCCTGGAGCAGACCGGCGGAAGGGCCATCTGCATCCACTGCGGTCAGTGCGCCAACGTCTGCCCGCCCGCCAGCATCACCGAGGTTTACGAATATCCCGCCGTCCGCGCAGCCGTGAAGGATCCGGACAAGGTGGTCATCGTCAGCACCTCCCCCTCCGTCCGTGCGGCGCTGGGCGAGGAATTCGGCATGCCCAAGGGTGCTTTCGTCCAAGGCAAGATGGTCGCCCTGCTGCGGGCACTGGGCGCGGACTACGTGCTGGACACCAACTTCGCCGCCGACCTGACCATCATGGAGGAGGCCAGCGAACTGATCCAGCGCATCACCACCGGGGACAAGCCGCTGCCCCAGTACACCAGTTGCTGCCCCGCATGGATCAAGTTTGCGGAGACCTACTACCCGGAGATTCTGCCCAACATCTCCAGCGCCAAGAGCCCCATCGGCATGCAGGGCCCCACCATCAAGACCTATTTTGCAAAGAAGATGGGCATCGACCCGGAGAAGATCGTCAACGTGGCCCTGACCCCCTGCGCTGCCAAGAAGTTTGAGATCCGCCGCAGCGAGATGAACGCGGCGGGCAAGAAGATGGGCATTCCCGACATGCGCGACATGGATCAGGTCATCACCACCCGTGAACTGGCGCTGTGGGCCAAGGAGGAGGGCGTGGACTTCGCCTCCCTGCCGGACAGCGACTATGACCGCCTGATGGGCGAGGCTTCCGGCGCGGGCGTGATCTTCGGCAACACCGGCGGCGTGATGGAGGCCGCCGTGCGCACGGCCTACGCCTTTATCACCGGCCAGCAACCCCCTACTGCCCTGCTGGATCTGCAGCCCGTCCGCGGCTACGACGGCATTCGCGAGGCCAGCCTGGACGTAAACGGCCTCACCGTCAACGTGGCCGTCGTCTACGGCACCGCCAACGCCCGGAAGATGATTGAGCGGGTGAAGTCCGGCGAGAAGCAGTACCACTTCATCGAGGTCATGACCTGCCCCGGCGGCTGCATCGGTGGCGGCGGACAGCCCCGCGACATCATGGCGGATGCGGATGCGACCCGCAAGGCCCGCATCGACAGCCTGTATCGCCGGGACGCGGACATGCATCTGCGCCTGAGCCACGAAAATCCGGAGATCAAGCAGATCTACGAGGAATTCTACGGCAAGCCCCTGAGCGCGCTTGCGGAGCAGATGCTGCACACGGTCTATCAGGATCGCAGCGGCGATTTGAAGCAGGGAGGAGAAAAGAGGATGGCAAAGTGGAAGTGCAGCATTTGCGGCTATATTTATGAAGGTGAGGAGCTGCCGGAGGGCTTTACCTGCCCGCTGTGCAAGCAGAGCGCCGACAAGTTCGTGAAGATCGAAGAAGCCGCGCCCGCAAAGAACCCCTATGCCGGAACGAGAACCGAAAAGAACCTGTGGGAAGCCTTCGCGGGCGAATCCCAGGCGCGCAACAAGTACACCTACTTCGCCTCCGTCGCCAAGAAGGCGGGCTACGAGCAGATCGCCGCGCTGTTCCTTCAGACCGCAGAGAACGAGAAGGAGCACGCGAAGCTGTGGTTCAAGGCGCTGGGCGAGCTGGGCGATACCCCCGAGAACCTGCTCCACGCCGCCGAGGGCGAGAACGCCGAGTGGACGGACATGTACGCCCGCATGGCCCGCGAGGCCGACGAGGACGGCTTCCATGAGCTGGCCGAGCAGTTCCGGGGCGTTGCAGCCATCGAGAAGGCCCACGAGGAGCGCTACCGCGCATTGCTGAAGAATGTGGAGACGAAGGCCGTGTTCGAGAAGAGCGGCGTGACCATCTGGGAATGCCGCAACTGCGGACATCTGGTCGTCGGCACGAAGGCCCCCGAGGTCTGCTCCATCTGTCAGCATCCGCAGGCCTATTTTGAGGTGCGCAAGGAGAATTATTGATCGCTGAGATGATCGTGGTTTGATCTTCAGAAGACAAAGTGATCCCCTCCAGGCAGTGGATTTACGCATGATACCTGATCGGGATTTCTTTGTCTTTTCATTTTGGGGCACTCCCCTATTCTAATCGGAAAAGGTGCAGGAATATGAATCTGGAACAGCTCAAGGCAAAGATGGACGAGGTGCACTACATTTACGACGATACCCTCGCCACGGTACTGACCGTGGCGCTGCAGTTGGGTCGACCGCTGCTGATCGAGGGCGCGGCGGGCGTCGGCAAGACGGAGGTCGCCAAGGTGATGGCCCATGCGCTCGGGCGGGAGCTGGTGCGCCTGCAGTGCTACGAGGGTCTGGACGAGAGCAAGGCGCTCTACGAGTGGAACTATCAGAAGCAGCTGCTCAGCATCCAGATCAACGCGGGCGCGCAGAGCAGGGACGAGCTGACCCGCGACCTCTTCAGCGACGAATATCTGCTGGAGCGTCCGCTGCTCAAATCCATACGTTCGGAGGAGAGCGTGGTCCTGCTGATCGACGAAATCGACAAGGCGGACGAGGAGTTCGAGGCCTTCCTGCTGGAGCTGCTGTCCGAGATGCAGGTGTCCATCCCGGAGGTGGGCACGATCCGTGCGCGCTCCATTCCCTTCGTGGTGCTGACCTCCAACCGTGCACGGCCCCTCTCCGAGGCCCTACGCCGCCGCTGCGCCTACCTCTACATCGAATACCCCGATCTGGAGAAGGAGCTGGCCATCCTGCGGGCGAAGCTGCCCCATGTGGATGACCGGCTCTGCGTGCAGGTGGCCCTGGCGGTGAAGAAGCTGCGGGACAACGATGCCATATTGAAAAAGCCCTCCATCGCCGAGACGCTGGACTGGGCGGCGGCACTGGATGCGCTGGGTGTGCGGGAGCTGACTCCGGACGCGCTGCGACAGACGGCGGGCTTCGTGCTCAAGAATCCCGAGGATATTCGGCTGATCCAGTCGGTATCGGAGGAATCGACTTCCGACGAACATGCCTGCGGTTCGGACGGACACGCCTGCGGCTGCGGGGGACATTGCCATGCTTGATCCCGAGGTCTACCTGATCAAGCTGAGCGCCTTTTCCCGCATGCTGCGGTTGGAGGGCCTGGCGGTGGGAACCGCGGAGACCGCCGACGCCTGCCGCATCCTGCTCAGCCTGGGCTTTGAGGATCGCGACCGGGTCAAGACGGCGCTGCGGACGGTGTACGCCAAGTCCCGGGAGGAGCAGCGGATCTTCGACCGCACCTTCGACAGCTTCTTTCTCCCGGAGGAGGCCATGCGCCGTCAGGCCATGGAGCACACCCGCCGGGAGGCGGAAATCGAGCAGGGCCGGAGGGAGGCCGAGCGGGACTTGCAGCTCAACGGCAGGCCGCTGGATCTGAGCCACGAACAGCGGGAGGTCTACGCGGCCATGTCCGAGGAGGCCCGCGCGGGGCTGCGCGCCTTCATGGAGCGCTATCGGGAGAGCGCCGAGCGCAATCCCGATCTGTACAACAATTTCATCCATTCGGTGTTTGCCCGGTCGATCATGGAGCAGCAGATGATGATGGAGGACGCGGCGCTGGGCTGCGAGGAGCTGGATCCCGACGCGGGGCTGATGTTCCGGGACGTATCCAGCTTTCAGGATGCGGAGATCCCCCGGGCCATCGAGCTGATCCGGCGGATCGCCCAGCAGATCAACGGCGAGCTCAGCGCAAAGCGGCGCAGAAACGCGCTCTCCGGGGCGCTGGACTTCCGCCGCACCATCCGCCGTGGCCTGGAGACGGGCGGTAGCCTCTACCACCTGTGCCATCGCAGGCGGCGGCAGCGCAGGCGCAGTCTCGTGCTGCTCTGCGACGTGTCCGGCTCCATGCTTCAGTTTTCCGAATTTGTGCTGCGCTTCATGCAGTCCCTCAACAGCATGTCCGACAGTTCCCGCTGCTTCCTCTTCTCCGAGGAGATGATCGAGGCCGACCCCTTCAGCCTTCAGAACATGGACCGCTTCCGCAGCTATGTGCGCGAATCGGGCGTGTACGGCAAGGGAACCAATCTGGGCGCGGCGTTGGAGGCGCTGTGCGAATTGAAGCCCGCTCCGCTGGGTGCCGCCACCACGCTGCTGATCCTCTCGGACACCAAGACCATCGACCAGCCCCGGGCGATACGGGCGCTGCTGGAGGCGAAGCGCATGGCGGGCCAGCTGATCTTCCTGAACCCGATCCCGGAGAGCCGCTGGCCCTACCTGCGCAGCACGCAGTCCGTGGCCTCCGTGTGCACGATGCTCTCCTGCAATACGCTGCATGCATTGCGCGACGCCTGCAAGCGCCTGGCCTAGCGCAGCATCTATTTATCACAACAGCCGCGAACCGGGGTTTTCCCCTGATTCGCGGCTGTCTTTTGCTTCAGAGTGGCCGGCAAGGACCATCTCCATGTTGACGGTCGACCTGCGTCACTTTTCGCAGCCGCAGACGCCCCGATTGGAGATGGCATCCAGCCAGAAATAGAGATTCTCCACCTCAAACACCTGAATCATGTCCGCAAGCTCCGTCTGCCCGGGACAGATTGGGGAAAACAGATTCTCCTGCCCCCGGAACAGCTCCGGATTCCAGATGTGGGTGCGCCCGTCGCCATAGATCGCACCGTAGAGAATCCTGGCCTCCACCAGATCCTGGAACATGTGGCTGCCGTAGCTGAGCTCCGGCATGAACCCGGCGCTGCGGTCGGACACTTCGCAGACCGCAGAGAAGTTGGAGATGCCGCGGAAGGTCACGGGAACGCCCAGCTCCGGCGAGGAGGTGCCCACTCTGCCAGGCGTCATCAGCAGCAGGTTCTTTCCGCTTCCCTTGTATGCATCATTGATGGCTTCAATCGCCTTCGCCACGCCGTATTTCAGATTGTAGGGATAGGCGTCATAGCGCGCGGGATCGATCTGCACAACCACGTCCATCCTCCGCTTGCCGGAGGGCCCCATGACCGCGTCCGAAATATCAAAGAACACCTGCTCCAGCTTCAGCGCGTCGATGTTCACTGTTTCGCTGGACTGATTCTGATAAAGGGGTCTGCACTGGAGCAGATTCACCACAAAATCGCCGTCCGGGGCCAGATTCACCGCAAATTCAATGTCCACCGGATTCTGGTAGACCCGCTCCAGCGTCTTGAGAATCTTCTGCATCAGTCCGGTGAAGCGCTGGTTTTCCAGCAGCCGCTGGCAGCTGACGAACCACACCTCCTGCCGCGTGCCGCTCTCCCGCAGATATGCCTCCGCCTCGTAGTCCCGCTCCAGCACCATCTTTTTGTACCACAGGGGAAGCTGGGGCAGCAGGGCGTTCAGCGGAAGCTCCCGCAGTTGATTGCCCGCGCAGTCCAGCAAATCGATGTTCCGCTGGGAGAACTTGTGCTTCTGCGCAACGGTGGTCAGCATCGTCACGCCGGGGCGATCCAGATTGGCGAGCCTCGGATAATCCTCCGTGGTGCGGTCCACCGCCTTGGTGCCCAGGCCCATGACGATGCGCAGCATTCCGGCAGCCGGATCCATGTCCGGCATCCAGCGATAGGCGCTGTGGCTGTACCCCACCCCCGCCGCACAGGGCATGAAGTACGGGCCATAGTGAGAACCGGACACCCGCTGCACCAGCACCGCCATCTGCTCGTCCCGCTTGTCCAACCCGCGCATCCGCCGGTATTCCAGCGCAGAAGGGTCCATGGTGCTGGCGTACACCTGCCGGATGGCCTGCTCAAAGGCCTCCAGCCGCTGCTCCGGGCTCCCCTGATTCACGCAGAACACGGAATCATACTTCCCGGCGAAGGCGTTTCCGAAGCCGTCCTCCAGAAAGCTGGAGGAGCGGACGATGAACGGGTTCTGACCGAAGTACTCCAGCACGTCCACGAAGCGCTCCCGGATCTTGGCCGGGAACACGCCGTGGAGCAGGCACTCCCGCAGCTCCCCCGCCGCATTCATGTAGCCCTCGGCGGAGCGCTGGCGGATGCGCAGCTTCCAGGCCCCGTTGGACACGATGTAGGTGTAGAACACGTCTGAGCCGATGAAGAAGGAATCGTGGGGCTCGTCGTGCCCGGCATACTCCAGGATCTCCCGCTCCGCGATCTTCCGCGCCAGCAGCATGCCGCAGGCCTTGCCGCCGATGGCCCCGCTGCCGATCATCCGCTCCCGCAGGGCAAAGTAGTCCTCCGGACAGAAGTACTCCTCCACCAGCGCCTTGAGCCTGCCGTCCTTGGTCATGGTGCTTCGGATGATCTGCTCCTGGGTGTCTTTGGAAAACACGCCCTGGGCAAACTGCAGCTTGGCAAGGGAGAAGAAGCGGTCGTGGCTGTCGAAGTTCTGATCCTGCCCCGTCTGGGCCAGTTTTTGCTGAATCTGGTAGAAGCGGCTCATTCCCACGCCGTCGGAGATCACGGAAAATTCCCCGGTATCCCGCTTCATGCAGTGCGGGAGGAACATCTTCTCCGAGTAGCGGTTCCACACCTTCATCGGGTGCAGATACAGCTGCCTTTCGTCGGAATAGACGTTCAGCAGCAGCTGCGTGGTGTCCCGAATTCGGGCGACGGTATCGAAGGAATGCCGTCCACGGATCAGCGGGAAGTAAGCCACGGTGTCCAGCTCGAACAGGTACGGGCAGGTCACCCGGAAGAAGTTGCCCATCATCAGGTCGGTATACCACACGGACTGCAATTCGGACAGGCAGTCGAACACGTAGAATGCGTCCCTCCCCTGCCGGGTGATCTCCTCGTGGATGGCCACCGTGAAGGGCTCGAAGCCCTCGTCCGGGTTGAAGCGCGCCACATGAATGCCGCTGAGATCCCGGAGCAGCGGTTCATGCTGGGCAAAGCGAATGTAGATCACGTTCCTGCCATCGGCAACCGCCTGACGGGCAAAGGGCTCCGCAAAGGCGCGGAATTCCTCCAGATCCGAAATCTGCCAGACCACGTTGTCCCCGAGGCGCACATGATCCAGCGCCTCATCCAGGCCGATTATGCCGCTTTGGATTTTGTCAAAGGCGCTCATCGCAGTTCCCTCCATAGAAAGTCAGGGCAATGAAGCCATAAAGCCTCATTGCCCTGTTGGTAATTCCATGATAACACAATTTCCGCCGGAAAGCAAGGATTGTTCCGATTCATGTCCGGAAATCACGATTTTTCCAGCTCGATCAGCCGCTGAACCACCGCTGGGCATGCCCCACCGGCCGCTTCGACCGTCAGATTGTGATGCGCGTTCGCATCCATGAGGGCATGATTGTCTTGCGAATTGTCATACAGAACAAACTTGGCCCGCAGGTCCGATAATCTGCAACTCAGTCGTCTCCGGCTCTGCGGACATTGAATTTCTTTTCAAAACCCATTGACATACGTCTATGTATCGCATATAATATTGATAGATTTCAATGTGAGGTGAGCCATATGGAGCTTGACGAGCGGAGGATCGCGCTTGTTTTCAAGGCATTCTGCGATGAAAACCGGATTCGGATTCTGAGGCTCCTCGCAAGCGGCGAGAAATGCGCGTGCAGGTTGCTGGAAGAAATCGACATCACGCAGCCCACGCTGTCGCATCACATGAAGATCCTCTGCGATTCCGGCGTGGTCGTGGGGCGCAAGGAGGGAAAGTGGATGCACTACTCCATCTCTGCGGAGGGATCGGAGACCGCCGCAAAGTACCTGCGCGCGCTCACCAGCGTCAGCTGTACAGATCGGGACAAGTCGTGCTGTGACGAGTAAGCTCGCCTTCTTTTCAGGCACGGCTTATTTCACGTCCATTCCATCGATATATTTCAATTTACCGATTTGATTAGGAGGTTCTCTATGTATGCGATCCAAACAGCCTGGGACTTTTTTCAGAATGAAATCCTTGGCATGAAGTGGCTGAACCGTCTGATTGGCGGCATCGTGGAGGCTTGTGGATTGGATCCCGCGGGCAGAGTGGGCGGCAGCATCCAGTTCTTTTTCTACGATGTAATCAAGATCATGGTGCTGCTGGGCGTTCTGATTCTGGTGATTTCCTACATTCAAAGCTACTTTCCGCCGGAGCGCACCAAGAGTATCCTGGGCCGCTTCCACGGCATCGGCGCGAACTGCATCGCCGCACTGCTGGGCACGGTCACGCCGTTCTGCTCCTGCTCGTCCATTCCGCTGTTCATCGGCTTCACCAGCGCAGGACTGCCGCTGGGCGTGACCTTCTCCTTCCTGATCTCCTCGCCCATGGTGGATCTGGGAAGCCTGGTGCTGCTGATGAGCATCTTCGGCTGGAGAGTCGCCGTGGTCTATGTGGTGCTGGGACTGGTGATTGCGGTGGCCGGCGGCACGCTGATCGAGAAGCTGCACCTGGATGCACAGGTGGAGGAATTCATCCGCAACGGCCGCGCCATGGATGTGCCGCAGGAGGAGCTGCGCTTTGCAGATCGCATGCAATATGCCTGGGAACAGGTCGTTGCCACCGCGAGGAAGGTCGCACCGTACGTGCTGATCGGCGTGGGCATCGGGGCGATCATCCACAACTGGATTCCCGAAGAATTCATCGTAAAGATTCTCGGAACCGGCAATCCCCTCGGCGTAATCCTCGCGACCATCGCCGGTATTCCCATGTATGCCGACATCTTCGGCACCATACCCATCGCGGAGGCGCTGCTGGCGAAGGGCGCGCAGCTCGGCGTGGTGCTGTCCTTCATGATGGGCGTCACCACCCTGTCCCTGCCCTCGATGATCATGCTCCGCAAGGCCGTGAAGCCGCGTCTGTTGGGCGTGTTCGTCGCCATCTGCACCGTCGGCATCATCGCCGTGGGTTACTTCTTCAATGCGATACAAGTTCTGCTCGTGTGAAGCGGCGGACTGTGCAATTATTCGATTCAGGAGGTATGATTTATGGGTCTGTTCGGTTTTGGAAGGAAGAAGACGGAAGAGAAAGAGAACAGCTGCTGCGCTGCATCCAATGCGGGCAAAAGCAGCACATGCTGCTGCGGCAACCCTGCTAGCATCAAGGTGCTCGGCGCGGGCTGCAAGTCCTGCCACGAGCAGTACGAAAATGTGAAGGCGGCTGTCAAAGCGCTGGAACTGAATGCCGATGTGGAATACGTCACCGACATGGAGAGGGTCATGGCCTACGGCGCAATGTCCATGCCCGCAATCGTCGTGAATGAGGAGCTTGTTTCCATGGGCAGGGTGCTGAAGGTCGCGGACGTGGAAAAGCTGTTCCGCAAGCTGGGCTTCTGAAGGGGCATACATTGGATTGGGAGATGATGGAAATGAAGCGGGAGAATCAATCGGGCATCAGCTTTTTTCAGCGCTATCTGACAATTTGGGTTCTGATCTGCATGGCGCTGGGGATTTTGATCGGCAGGTTCCTGCCGGGGATTCCAGCGTTCCTGAATCGCTTTGAGTATGCGAAGGTATCCATACCCATGGCAATTCTGATCTGGCTGATGATCTATCCCATGATGATGAAGGTGGATTTCCAGAGCATCAAGAATGTCGGCAGGAATCCAAAGGGACTGCTTGTCACCTGGATCACCAACTGGCTCATCAAGCCCTTCACCATGTACGGGATCGCCAGCCTGTTCTTCTTCGTGATTTTCAAAGCGTTCATCGCGCCGGAGCTGGCCAAAGAGTATCTCGCCGGGGCCGTGCTGCTCGGCGTCGCTCCCTGTACAGCGATGGTGTTCGTGTGGAGCACGCTCACAAAGGGAGATCCCGCCTATACGGTTGTACAGGTGGCGACCAACGATCTGATCATCCTGGTCGCATTCGTTCCGATTGTAAAATTCCTGCTGGGGGTCTCCAATGTGACCGTGCCGTGGGACACGCTATTCCTCTCCATCCTCCTGTTTGTGGTCATTCCTCTGGCCGGAGGTTTGCTGACCCGCTCTCTGGTGGTTAAAAAGCACGGAACTGGCTATTTTGAGAATACCTTTGTTCGAAAATTCGATGGTATCACCACCATCGGCCTGCTACTGACGCTGGTGCTGATCTTCGCCTTCCAGGGCAAGATCATCCTGGAAAACCCGCTGCACATTGTGCTGATCGCCGTGCCGCTGATCCTGCAGACCTTGCTGATCTTTGCCATCGCCTATACGGCCTGTCACGTTCTGAAGCTGCCGCACAACATCGCCGCGCCCGCAGGCATGATCGGCGCATCCAACTTCTTTGAGCTGGCCGTCGCCGTGGCCATCGCCCTGTTCGGCACCACGTCCCCGGCAGCCTTGGCAACAACGGTTGGCGTTCTGACGGAGGTGCCGGTGATGCTGTTTCTGGTGAAGATCGCAAACCGGACGCGCGACCGGTTCGCACACAAGTCATAGAAGCCCTTCCGCCGATGTATCAACTTCATATTCTACAGAGATGCGCGGCGGTCAGCGGCATCGGGACCTCCAGAACGATCCGTGCCGGCAACGCGCGCACGATCAGATCCCTGTTACGCCCTGGGTTCAGCAGGGGCGCTCTGCCACTTGTTCATCTCGTGCCGGACGAGCAGCAGCGAAATGATTCCGGCCAGACCGTCCGCGACGGGCCCCGCCCACAGCACGCCGTCGATGCCCCAGATCAGCGGGAAGACGAGCACCCGCGGCAGCAGCAGGAAGGCGCGGCGGAGCAGGGGGACGAACACACCGATGCCGCCCTTGCCGATGGAGGGGAAGAACTGGGCGCACAGCAGCTGCAAGCCCACGATGAAGATGCAGAACAGGTAGATGCGGAAGTACCGCACGGCAAATTCAAAATACAGCTCGTCCCCGCCGCCGAAGATCGAGATGATCTGCCGCGGGAAGATTTGGAAGCACAGGAACGCGCAGACCGAAATGCAGAGGATCACCCGCGCGACCTTCCAGAACGCCTCCCTGATGCGGGCATAGTTGCCGGTGCCGTAGTTGTAGCCGATGATCGGCTGGATGCTCTGGGCGATGCCAAGCGCCACGCCGTCGAACAGCGCGCAGACCTTGGTGATGATGCCCACGCAGGCCAGGGGAATGTCGCGCCCGTACTGGGACAGCTCGCCGTAGTGCCCCAGCACGTTGTTCAGCATGATGCTGATGATCGTGCTGGCAAACTGCATCGCGCCGAGGCGATGCCGATCTTCACGATGCGAAACACACTGCTTTTCTTCAGTCGGTAGTCAGCCGCGTGCAGCTCGACGCTCCTGAACTTTCTGAGATAGAGGAGGATCAGTATGGACGACACCAGCTGGCCGATGACGGTGGCCAGCGCCGCGCCCGACATGCCCATATGGAAGCCGAAGATCAGCACCGGATCGAGGATACAGTTCAGGATGATGCCGGTCATGGTGGCGGCCATGGCGTAGCGCGGGCTGCCGTCGGCGCGGATCAGCTGGCTCGCTCCGGAGCTGAGCATGGCCAGCGGCGTGCCGATGGCCATGATGCGGGTGTACTCCACGGCGTACTCCAGCGTCTGCCCCCTGCCGCCGAAGGCCACGAGGATCGGCCGCAGGAAGGCCAGCGCCACCGCGCCCACCGCGACGCCGGTCAGCAGCATCAGGGTAATGCTGTTGGCGCCACAGATCGCGCCTGCTCCCCTTCCCTTCGGCCCAGATGCAAGCTGAACGCGGATGCGCCGCCGAAGCCGAAGGTGATCGCCAGCGCTGCAACCACCACCACGATGGGAAAGGCCACGTTGGTGGCGGCGTTGCCCAGCTCGCCGATGCTGTTGCCGACGAAGATCTGATCGATGATGTTGTACAGCGAGCCCACCAGGCTGCTGGCGATGGCGGGAAGCGAATACTTCCAGATCAGCTTGCCGATGGCCTCCGTCTCCAATGGGTTTTTAAGTTGCTCGCACTCCGTGTTTTCCATGTTCATTCCTCCATTCTGTGCCAGACCGTCCGGTTGAGGTTCTCCATCATTCGTTCCAGCACATCCTCCGTTTTCTGGAGTTCCTCCGGCGAAAGGCCTGCCTGCAGCGCCTCGCGGAAGCTCCTGTGAATCTCCTTGATTCGCCGGACCGCAGGGATCGCCTTATCCGTCAGATACAGATGCTTGATACGCCTATCCTTTTCGTCGCCGACGATTTCGATGTAGCCGATCTCGTTCAGCTTTTTGATGATCTTGGTCAGCGTCGCCTTGTCCACGCGAATGCACTCCACCATCTCCTGGGCGGATGCGTCGGGATGGTCGTAGATGTATTCCACATAGAACTGCTGCCCCCAGCCGATCTCAAACTCCGCCAGGGCGCGGTCATAGTACATCCGCATCAGGCGGTCCAGGATGGATATGCAGCGGCCCAGGTTGGGAAAGCTGTCGTTCATTGTTCCTTCACCTCCGTGCTTACAGAAATACTGTATTGCCAGAAAGTAGCGTGCGCAACTATATTTTGTTGAAGGTTCCGTTGATTTCGGCTCTTTACGCGCCTTTCCGGCAGACATCCGCGCAAAAGGAGCCGCCCCTGTTTCAATCGAAGCAACAGGGACGGCTCTTTTCAGAGATAATAGAACAGTGTCAGGAGAATTGCCGCAGCGAGGAAGAACAGCCCGGGCAGCAGCAGCGGATCGCCCGCGCGCTTGCGCTTCTCCCGCCGGGTGTAGTCGAAATAGGATGCGTACTTCTTGTCCACGCCGCGCAGCCGCGCCAGCAGGCTGGACATGGTGTAGCGCAGGCCGTCGAACAGGCCCTCGCCAGAGATCCACAGCAGGGCGCTGAGGCCGCTGAGCAGCACGCCGGTCAGCAGGGCCGCGTTGCTCAGAATGCGCAGCCACTCCCGCGCGCCGCTGATCTGCCCGGGCTTCTGATAGAGCAAGCTCAACAGGAACAGCGCAGCGCCGCACAGCAGGGCGATCAGCTTGCCCAGATGCCGCCTCACGCCTGCCTCCGGAACGCTTCCGCCTCGGCCTCGGTGCAGCGCACGAAGTGGCCCGGGTAGATCTCCCGCAGCGCAAGGCTCTGCTGCTCGGCAGGGCTGTACTCCGGCTGCTGGTAGACGATGCGGCGGCGTCGCTTCTCGTAGTGCGGGTCGGGCATGGGGATGGCCGACAGCAGCGCCCGGGTGTAGCCGTGCAGCGGGCGTGCAAACAGCTCGTCCGAGCTCGCCAGCTCCACCAGGTGCCCGAAGTACATCACGCCGATGCGGTCGGAGAAGTACTTGACCACCGACAGGTCGTGGGCGATGAACAGGATGGAGATGCCCGTCTCCTCGCGCAGCTGGCCCAGCAGGTTGATGACCTGCGCCTGTATGGACACGTCCAGCGCAGACACCGGCTCGTCGGCGATGATCAGTTTGGGCTCCATGATGATGGCCCGGGCCACGCCGATGCGCTGGCGCTGTCCGCCGGAGAATTCGTGGGGATAGCGGTTGGCGTGCTCCGGCAGCAGGCCCACCTTGCCCAGCACCTCCAGCACCATCTTATCGATCTGCTTCTCATCCTTCAGGCCGCGGATGCGCAGGCCCTCGGCGATGATCTCCTTGATGGTCATGCGGGGGTTCAGCGAGGCCATGGGGTCCTGAAAGATCATCTGGATCTGGGTCACGGAGGGGTACTTCCTCCGCAGCTCCCTCGACTCGGCCTCCGCCCTTCGGCACTCCGACCGGGCCTGCGCAAGCGCCGTGCGGGCGGCCTGCTTCTGCTCCGGGGCAGCCTGCTTCAAGGCCTTCTTCGCCTGACGCACCGCCTCCTGCTGCTCCCAGGGGCCCGAGGAGATCAGCTCGCCGTCGAACCACACCCTGCCGCCGGTGGGCTGGTAGAGCTTGATGATGGAGCGGGCCGTGGTGGTCTTGCCGCAGCCGGACTCCCCCACCAGGCCCAGAATCTCGCCCTTTTTCAGCGTGAGGCTCACATCGTCCACGGCCTTTGTCACGGCTCTGCCGGACGCAAAGTACTGCCGCAGATGCTCCACCCGGAGCAGCTCGTTCTTCTCAGCATGCATCACGCTTCACCTCCCAACGCGCGCATCCTTTTGATGCGCTCCGTGACAATCCTCGGCGGCTCCACCTTCGGCGCATTGGGATGCAGCATCCATGTGGCCGCATAGTGGGTGGGCGAAAGCTGGAACAGCGGCGGCTCCTCCTCGAAGTCGATGGCCTGGCATACTTGTTCCGGGGCGCAAAGGCGTCGCCCTTGGGCGGGAACAGCATGTTGGGTGGCGTTCCGGGGATGGACTCCAGCTTCTCCTTGGTGTCCAGATCGGGGATGGAGGCCAGCAGCGCCCAGGTGTAGGGGTGGGCGGGCTGATAGAAGATTTCGTCCGCCGTGCCGTACTCCACGATCTTGCCCGCGTACATCACGGCGATGCGGTCGGCCATGTTGGCCACCACGCCCATGTCGTGGGTGATGAAGATGACGGAGAGCCTGCGCTCCTCCTTGATGGAGTTGATGAGCTCCAGAATCTGCGCCTGAATGGTCACGTCCAGCGCGGTGGTCGGCTCGTCGCAGATCAGAATCTCGGGGTTGGCCGACAGGGCGATGGCGATGACCACGCGCTGCCGCATGCCGCCGGACAGCTCGAAGGGATACTGGTTGAAGCGGCGCTCCGGGTCGGAGATGCCCACGCCGGCCAACAGCTTCAGCGCCCGCTCCCTCGCGTCCTTCTTGGATATCTTGCCGTTGAGCAGCATGGACTCGGTCAGCTGCTTGCCGATCTTCATGATGGGGTTCAGGCTGGACAACGGGTCCTGGAAGATCATGCCCAGCTTGTTGCCGCGGTACTTGTGGAACTGATCCTCCTTCAGCTGCAGCAGATCCACGCCCTCGTAGAGGATGGAACCCGCGTCCACCACGGCGTTGGGAGCCAGGATGCCCATCAGCGACCGCGCCGTGACCGACTTGCCCGAGCCGGATTCGCCCACGATGGCCAGCGTCTCACCCTTGTACAGGTCGAAGTCGATGCCGCGCACGGCGCGCACCATGCCCTCGTTGGTGCGGAAGGAAACCGTCAGGTTCTGCGCCTGAAGGATCTTTTCTCTGCGCGCCGCCCATCTTGCTGGCAGCGTAGGCCAGACCGTCCGGGCTGGTCTCGTCCTTCTTGTAGATCGGAATCACATTGCCGTCCGCATCGCGCTTTGCGATGCCCTTCGCGTCGTGCTCGTACCAGTAGTTGGCGTTGTCCTTGTTCATCTCCTGCACCACCTTGGAGGTGTTGATCAGGGGATAGAACAGCTGGATACCGGTCTCGCTCTGATAGTCCAGCGCCGCCTGATACTCGGACGGGGTCAGGTTGATGTAGACATACTCTTTGATAAAAAACTCGAATTCGGAAACAACTCCCGATACAAGCGCAAGTTTTCTATCAAAGAGCAGTATTTGGGCATAAATACGCACGGCAGGCCCGCGCCGGGTTGTACCGGCGCGGGCCGCACGGTGCAGCCTTTGAACGCTTAATTGTAGTTCAGCTGGTAGTTGTTCGGCTGCTTAAATGGGAAACAGGTGAGAATCCTGTACAGTGCCGCTGCTGTATGGAGCTGGTGCGCTTTCACGATCGAAAGTCCGGAATACAGGAAGATGATAGCGGATATTTTCATCAATTCAATATATGTACCGGATGACGGTCTGAAGTTAGGAGTTTGCTGCGCCACGAAAGTCGAGGCCAACCTCCACCCGGTGAATAGACGGTACATTGTCCTGAAGCGTGCACAGCTTTGCAGAAGCTCCTTGAAAGCGCCGTCCGGATGCGCGCTTCTGACGATCTGCATTGATTGCCCGCACGCGCTGGATTACTTCAAATAGCCGTGGCCGGCCAGGACAGATCGTCTTTTCCGTCCGGCTCTCGTCCGCCACCACCAAGTGGGCATTCATGGGATCCAGTCCGCGCTCCACGCATTCGACGGAGGCATAGAAGGATTTCAGATCAATGGCAATGTACGTCCGCTGTTCCATGTCTCCGCCTCCTCGCTTTCAGTCAATTCCATTATACCCGGAATCCGAATCCCATGGAAGCGAACAGAATGCGAATTTCTTGGGATGTCTCTGTTCTTGAGATAAGGATAAGCGGGAGCACACATAAGCGACCGAGATATAATGTCCATAAATCTCGTTTCATGTCATTCATGCAGCGCATGTCTATGATATAATTTGTATTACCATGCTTGAGGAGGTGCTATTGTGATTTCCTACACCCGTTTATGAAAACTCCTTGAGAGAAAGGGGTATTCTCCGAAGGATATTATTTGGCTCGCTGGGATCAGCGAATCAACCTATCGTAAGTTGAAAGCTAACGACGCTGTTCGAATAGATGTTCTGGAACGCATTTGCAAGGCATTAAATGCCGACATCGAGGATGTATGCAGTTTCAGAAAGGAATAGATTTATCTTTGCTACTTAAAAAACTCGAACCACAGGATACCTTTAACAAAGTCCTAATTTTCTGCCATTATCTTTCAGCAAAAATGCCCGGCTGGAGGAGCGTCTCCAACCGGGCAATCTTCTATGCACTTAATCCCAATTCTTCCCAAGAAAGGAATAATCCGAACCCTTTCTTTAGGAAGAAAAAGTTCGGATTATGCTGGTATGGTGGAGCATAGGGGAGTCGAACCCCTGGCCTTTTGAATGCCATTCAAACGCGCTACCAACTGCGCTAATGCCCCATATATGTCGTTCGCATCGAACGAATAGCATTATAGCATAAATCTCCGGGTTTGTAAAGAGGTCAAGCCAATTTTTTTGCCGGTGCGGCGGTCCCCACGCTGCAGGGCAGACGTCCCCGTGCTGCATCTTCATCCATCTTCGTACGGATATTTTACGGTATCTGCAGATCAAGGGCCCGGATTGTTCCAAAAGCACGGAAAAAAATCGTTAAATCCGCACAATAATTCTGGCAATCTCCGGAATATTTTGCAAAACTTGCTTGACACTCATAAAAAATGCGCGTATGATAAGGATAATACTTTGTAGCATTCTACAAAGTCAAATAATATGAGGGGGACTCATTAATGAAAAAGCTGCTTTGCATGCTGCTGGCCGCTCTGATGGCTCTGACCATGGCTTCCTTCGCAATGGCCGAAGAAACCGCCAGCTACAAGATCGCCATTCTGACCGGCACCACCTCCCAGGGTGAAGAGGAATTCACCGCCGCCTCCAAGCTGCTCGAGGAGTATCCCGACAAGGTTGTCACCGACACCTATCCGGACAACTTCTCCTCCGAGGTTGAGACCACCATTTCCAAGCTGATTGCTTTCGCCAGCGATCCCGAGGTCAAGGCCATCATCTTCGTTCAGGCCGTTCAGGGCGCGGTTTCCGCTTTCACCCAGATCAAGGACAGCCTGGGCCGCGATGACATCCTGCTGATCGCCGGCGTTCCCGCCGAGGATCCGGCGGACATCTCCGCCGCTGCGGACATCGTTCTGGCCGTTGACGAGATCGGCTGCGGCTACCAGGTCGCCGACAAGGCCGCTGAGTGGGGCTGCGACGTGATCGTGCACTACTCCTTCGCGCGCCATCTGTCCTACGAGACCATCGTTGCCAAGCGCGACGCGATGAAGATGACCGCTGAGACCTACGGCATCGAGTTCGTCGAGCGCGACTGCCCGGATCCGACCGGTGATGCCGGCATGTCCGGTGCCCAGGCCGCGGTGCTCGAGGATGTGCCGAAGGTCATGCAGGAGTACGCCGGCAAGAAGGTGTGCTTCTACTGCACCAACTGCGGCATCCAGGTCGCCCTGCAGCAGGCCGTTCTGGCCGCCGGCGAGGACGCTTACTACGCCCTGCCCTGCTGCCCGTCCCCGTTCCACGGCTATCAGGAGGCCTTCGGCCTTGACGCCACCTACGGCGACATCGAAGGCGCCATCGTGAACCTGGCCAACTTCCTGGACGAGAACGGCGCTACCGGCCGCTTCTCCACCTGGGCGATCCCGGTCAACATGTCCATGATCAACGCTTCCTATGAGTATGCCTGCGCTTACGCCGAGGGCAAGCTCGAGGGCAAGGTTGACGAGGCCTTCCTGACCGAGTGCTTCTCCACCGCTGCTGGCAGCGAGGCCACGCTGGGCAAGTACACCGACGCCACCGGTACTGTTCAGGAGAACTACTACCTGATCCAGTTCAGCCCCATCGACTTCGCTGACTACGTCGGCTAAGCAAAACCGAACGATCGCCCGAATCCACCCGCTCTGCGTGTGCGCCTGGGTTCGGGCGATTCTTGATTTCTTTCACGCCGGAATCAGACGGCATCACGCGCGCTATCCTTCCGCCGGCGGCAGGCCGGAACATCTTTTTCTTCATTAATATTGCTTTGGATTTACACACTGAATTTGCATTCGCGCGGCGCTCTCGGGCCCGCTTGAATAGATCACACTTTGATACGTTGCAGCACGGTGACGGGGCCGGACAGGGTCCGTCATTCTCATGCAACGTAAAAATGTTGGGAGGGCTGGCTTCTTGGCTGGGGAATACATCCTTGAAATGAACGATATCACCAAGGAATACGGTTCGAACGCCGTTCTGAAGAACGTGACGTTGAAGATCCGTCCGGGTGAGATCCACGCGCTGCTCGGCGAGAACGGCGCAGGCAAGTCCACGCTGATGAACGTCCTGTTCGGCATGCCGGTGATTCATTCCACCGGCGGCTTCAAGGGCGAGGTCATTGTGGACGGCGAGAAGGTAAAGATCATGTCGCCCACGGACGCGATGACCAAGGGCATCGGCATGGTCCATCAGGAATTCATGCTGATTCCTGGATTCACGATCACCGAAAACATCAAGCTCAACCGCGAAATCTCCAAGCCCTGGGCGGTCAGCCGCGTAATGGGCAAGGAGCTGGAGATTCTGGACATGCCCGCCATGGCTGCGGATGCGCGCAAGGCGCTGGACAGCGTGGGCATCGGCATCGACGAGTACGCGCTGGTGGGCGGCCTGCCGGTGGGCTACATGCAGTTCGTCGAGATCGCCCGCGAGATCGACAAGTCCGGCATGAAGCTGCTGGTGTTCGACGAGCCCACCGCCGTGCTCACCGAGAGCGAGGCGCAGCAGCTGATCAAGGTCATGAAGGACATCGCGGCCAAGGGCATCGCCATCATCTTCATCACCCACCGCCTGGACGAGGTCATGAACGCCTGCGACAACATCACCATCCTGCGCGACGGCCAGCTGGTCGCCACCCGCAAGAAGGAAGAGACCAGCGTGGAGGAGCTCGCAGCGCTGATGATCGGCCGCGGCGAGGACAGCATGATCAAGATCCAGGGCAAGGTCAAGCACGAGAGCGACGCCATCGCCCTGAAGGTGCGCGATCTGTGGGTCGACATGCCCGGCGAGGCCGTCAAGGGCATCGATCTGGATGTGCGCGAGGGCGAGATCATCGGCATCGGCGGCCTGGCCGGCCAGGGCAAAATCGGCCTGCCCAACGGCGTGATGGGTCTCTACCCCGCCAAGGGCGAGGTGGAGCTCTTCGGCAAGAGCCTGCCGCTGAACAATCCCAAGGCCGCGCTGAATGCTGGCCTGGCAATGGTCTCGGAGGACCGCCGCGGCGTGGGCCTGCTGCTGGATCAGTCCATCGAGGACAACATCGCCTTCAACGCCATGCAGGTGCACAACGACTTCCTGGGCAGCTTCCTGAAGCTCAAGAGTTCCCGCAACATCCGCGCCTATGCAAACGAGATGATCCGCGAGCTGGACATCCGCTGCACCTCTGCGGCGCAGCTCACCGGCCAGCTCTCCGGCGGCAACCAGCAAAAGGTGTGCATCGCCCGCGCGCTGGCGCTCAAGCCCAAGTTCCTCTTCGTCTCCGAGCCCACCCGCGGCATCGATATCGGCGCCAAGCAGCTGGTTCTGGAGACCCTGGTGCGCCTGAACCGGGAGCAGAAGCTGACCATCGTCATCGTCTCCTCCGAGCTTCAGGAGCTGCGCTCGATCTGCGACCGCATCGCCATCGTGTCCGAGGGCAGGATCAACTGCATCCTGCGTCCCGACAGCTCTGACGCGAGCTTCGGCCTGGCGATGTCTGGCGCGAAAGTGAATGGAGGCGATCTGGCATGACACAAGCAGCAAAGAAGAAAACCAGTATGACCAAGCGCATCGTATCGATCGTGCTGTTTGTTCTGAGCGCCGTGCTGATTGTGACTTCCATCGCCGGCTTCATCATCCGCGGCATGGATTCCACCGCCGCACGTCTGAACGAAATGCGCACCAGCGCCGTGGTCCACGTGGCCTCCGGCGGTCTGGTGGACGGCATCGCCGCCGAGGCGAACGCCGAAAAGCTCAAGGAGCTGCGCGCGCTGCCGGACTTCCGCTCCATGGGTATGGACGAGGTCAAGCGCCAGTGCGCCGAGGCCGAAGCCGCTGCGCGCGCCGAGGCCGAGGCCCTGTACAGCGACGTCAGCGGCGTGGACACTGACGCGCTGATCGGCAAGATCGACACGCTTGAGACCGCCCTGGCGGAGTACAACGTCCTCGCCGCAGAGCAGAAGGGCGTCTATGCCGAGCTGTACACCTCCGTATATGAGTCCGTCGCCGACTGGACCGACTTCGTCGGCGAAGCCGATGACGAGGCCCTGTTCGCCGCCATGGTCGAGCTGGTGCCCGGCCTGGGCGAGGCGGAGAATGCAATCTACAAGGACTCCTTCATCAAGCTGGCGCGGGATCTCGCCGCTGCCGAGCAGGAGAAGGAGGACGCCGAGCTCTACGAACAGCTCTTCGGCGCCGTGACCGCGGCGGTTGCGGACTGGAGCAGCCTGTCCGAGATCGCCGACGACGAGGCGCTCTGGACGGAACTCACCTCCCTGACGCCGGAGCTTGCCGGTCAGGAAGCCTTCCGCGAGCAGCTGCTGGCCGACGCCAGGGCGCAGATCGCCGCCGCTACCATCGGTGAAGTCACTGCAGAGGCCGAGACCGAGAGCGAGGAGACCGCCACCGAGGCCTCCACCGAAACCATGGTGGATTACAGCTACTTCGTGGAATCCGAGACCGTCGCCGCCAAGGGCGACGTCGCCGACGCGGCCTTTGACGAGCTCTGGGCCGAGCTGGTGAAGGTGATTCCGGATCTGAAGAATCTGGACAAGAAGACCATGAATACCATCGAGGCGCGCATGGCCACGGTGGTCAGCTCCAGCAGCCTGGACTTCTCCTCCCGCTACGATATCTATGTCGCGGAGAACGCGGATTCCGTGCTCGCCGGCAGCACCGCTTTCCAGATCAAGCTGGCCGCCAACGCGGTGATGTATCTGATCGGAGGCATCGCGCTGCTGCTGCTGGCGCTGGTGTACACCTTCTGGAAGCCGCTGACCCACAAGCTGGGCGTGCCGAGGACCATCATCACCCTGTTCTTCATCTATCTGTGCCTGGCCGCCGAAATCTACAACATCAGCGTCTCCCTGATGCTGGGCAACGTTCTGGTGCGCGTGGGCATGTACGGCATTCTGGCGCTGGCCATGCTGCCGGGCATCCAGTGCGGCATCGGCCTGAACATGGGCATGACCCTGGGCTGCATCGCCGGCCTGCTCTCCATCGTCATTTCCCTGCAGTACGACATGACCGGCGCGGGCGCGCTGATCTTCTCCTGCGTGCTGGGCGCGCTGATCGCGATTCCGCTGGGCTGGGCCTACTCCCTGCTGCTGAACCGCACCAAGGGCGACGAGATGACCATCTCCACCTACGTCGGCTTCTCCTTCGTGTCGCTGATGTGCATCGGCTGGATGCTGCTGCCCTTCAACAACACCAAGATCATCTGGCTGCTGCGCGGCCGCGGCCTGCGCGTCACCCACTCCCTGCTGGGGAGCTTTGCGCACCTGCTGGACAACTTCCTGGCCTTTGAGATCTTCGGCATCACCATTCCCACGGGCCTGCTGCTGTTCTTCCTGCTGTGCTGCTTCATCATGTGGCTGTTCTCCCGTTCGAAGGCGGGCATCGCCATGTCGGCGGCCGGCTCCAATCCGCGCTTTGCGGAGGCCAGCGGCATCAACGTGGATCGCATGCGCACCCTGGGCACCATCCTCTCCACGATGATCGCGGCGGTGGGCATCGTCGTCTACTCCCAGGCCTTCGGCTACGCGCAGCTCTACACGGCGCCCCGCCAGCTGGGCTTCATCGCCGCTTCCGCCATCCTGATCGGCGGCGCGACGGTTTCCAAGGCCAAGGTCAGCCACGTCATCATCGGCGTGTTCCTGTTCGAAGGCGTGCTGGCGCTGGGTCAGCAGATCGCCAATGCTGCCGTTGCGGGCGGCGGCCTGTCCGAAGTCATGCGCATCATGATCTCCAACGGCATTATCCTGTATGCGTTGACGCAGTCTGGAGGTGCTTCTCGTGACTAATCGTAACATCGGCAAGACCGTGACCGACAACCTCAAGAAATATGCGGTCACCTACCTGTTCATCGCCATCAGCGTGCTGTTCATCATCGTATCCGGCCTGGATATGAACTACGTTTGCAGCCAGCTGCTGCTGCGCCTGAACCGCAACGCATTCATCGTGCTCGCGCTGATCATCCCGATCATCGCCGGCATGGGCATCAACTTCGCCATCACCATCGGCGCGATGGCGGCGCAGATCGGCCTGCTGCTGACCATCAACTGGAAGATCACTGGCTTCACCGGCATCCTGGTGGCCGCGGCCATCACCCTGCCCCTGGCGCTGTTCTTCGGCTTCCTGATCGGCAAGCTGCTGAACAAGATGAAGGGCCAGGAGACCATCGGTTCCCTGATTTTGGGCTATTTCGCCAACGGTGCCTACCAGCTGCTGTTCCTGTTCATCTTCGGCTCCGTCATTCCGCTGAATGACAACGTGACCATCGTCGGCTCCTCCGGCGTGCAGAACACGCTGAACCTGACCGGTGCCACCGGCCTGTACACCGCCGTGGACGGCATCCTGCAGATTCCCTTCATGACGGCGCTGTACGTAATCTGCGCGGTGATTGCGCTGTGGGGCGTGGTGAAGTACCTGCGCAAGAAGTCCAGCGTCAAGAAGATGGCCACCACCATCGCCATCGCCGCTGTGATCGCAGCCGTGTTCTCCATCCCGGCCATCTCCGGCATCTTCAACGGCGCGGGCGGCGGCCGCAAAATCACCGTTCCCGTGGTCACCTGGATCTTCGTGCTGCTGCTGTGCGCATTCAACACCTTCATCATGAAGACCCGCCTGGGCCAGAAGTTCCGCGCGGTGGGCCAGAGCCGCACCGTCGCCAACTCCTCCGGCATCAACGTTGACCGCACCCGCGTGATCGCCATCATGATCTCCACGGTGCTGGCGGGCTGGGGCCAGATCCTGTTCATGCAGAGCGACGGCATCGGCACCTTCCAGACCTACGCCGCTCACGAGCAGGTGGGTCTGTACGCCGGCGCGGCCATCCTGGTCGGCGGCGCATCCATCGACCGCGCCACCAACCTGCAGGCGCTGATCGGTACCTTCCTGTTCCACTCGCTGTTCATCACCGCCCAGAGCGCCGCTTCCAACATGTTCGGCGACGCTGCGGTCGGCGAGTACTTCCGCGCCTTCCTCAGCTACGGCGTCATCGCAGTGGCGCTGGTGCTCTACGCCTGGCGCGGTGCCCAGCAGCGCAAGGCTGACAGCCTGCGTCTGGAGGCCGACAACAAGGCCAAGGTCGCCAAAGCAAAATAAGTATCCTGCATGGGGTTCCGCAGTTCGCGGAGCCCCTTTTCTATTGAAAAATGAAGGTCGTTGCGCTATAATAACGAAAAGCTGTCTGACAGATCAAATTCACATACGACGAGGTACAATTTCATGTTTACCACCGATGCACACTGCGATACACTCTACGAAATTGCCGTGAAGGGCCGGAAGCTGGAGGAGTGCCAGATCACGCCCGAGCGCCTGCGCGCCGGAGACGTGGGGATCCAGACCTTCGCCATGTTCACCAGCTACCGCAACGGCCACCCCTATGAGGATGGCCTGGCAATGAAGGCCGCCTTCAAGCGCCTTCCCCTCCCCCAGCTCTGCGGCCAGCTTCCCGAGGAAATGCCCGCGGAGCCCACGGCCATCCTCGCCTGCGAGGGCGGCGAGATGCTCAAGGGCGACCTGAACGTGCTTGCAGAGTTCGACGACGACGTGCGCCTGCGGCTGCTCACCCTCACCTGGAACTTCGCAAACGAAATCGGCACCGCCGCAAAGGTGAACGCCACCGATGGCCTGAAGCCCTTCGGCGTGGAGCTGCTTGCCGAGATGGATCGCCGCGGCATCTGCCCCGACGTGTCCCACCTGAACGAGGCCGGCTTCTGGGACGTGATCAGGTACGCGAAGCTGCCGCCGGTGGCCTCCCACTCCAACTGCCGCTGGCTGTGCGACGTGCCCCGGAACCTGTGGAAGGATCAGGTGAAGGCCATCATCGAGCGCGGCGGCTTCATCGGCATCAACTTCTACTCCGACTTCCTGGCCACCAACAGAAAGGCCACGCTGGAGGACGTGCTGCGCAACATCGACGAGATCTGTGCGCTGGGCGGCGAGAACGTGGTGGGCTTCGGCTCCGACTTCGACGGCATCGACGTCTGGCCGGAGGGGCTGGATCACTCCGGCAAGCTGCCGGAGCTGCTGGAGCTGCTGCGCGTCCGCGGCTACACCCAGGAGCAGCTTGAAAAGATCGCCGGACGCAACTACTGGCGGGTGCTCAAAACCGCCGAGCGCATGTCCGGCCGCTACGCATAGGATGAAAAAAACCATCGGAATTCTTGCCCACGTGGATGCGGGCAAGACCAGCTTTTCAGAGCAGATCCTCTATCGGGGCGGCGCAATCCGCAGCCTGGGCCGCGTGGATCACCGCGACGCCTTCCTGGATCTGCACCCCGTGGAGCGGGAGCGCGGCATCACCGTGTTCTCCGACCAGGCGGTGATGGATCTCGGCGAGAACCGCTACTACTGGCTGGACACGCCCGGGCACACGGACTTCTCCTCGGAGATGGAGCGCGTGCTGCCGGTGTTGGACTATGCCGTGCTGATCGTCAGCGGCGCCGACGGCGTGGAGGGCCATACCGAGACCATCTGGCGGCTGCTGGAGGATTACAGCGTGCCGGTGCTGATCTTCGTCAACAAGATGGACCGCCCGGACGCCGACTTCGACGCCTGCCTCAACTCCATGCGCAGCCTGCTGTCCCCCGAGATCGCGGATCTGCGGGGCTTTGATGGTATACAGATGGACGAGACCGCCATCGAGGCCGTGGCTGAGCGGGACGAGGTGCTGCTGGATCGATTGGTGGCGGATGACTACGACTTTGACACATGGCGCGCGGGGCTTGCGCGGCTGCTCGCGGAGCGCCGCATCTTCCCCGCCTTCGCGGGCGCGGCCCTCACCGGCGAGGGGATCGAGCGCTTCCTGCGAGCCATGGACGCGATCACTGACACCTCTTACGACGCACGCGTCGCCGAGCCCTTCTCCGCGCGGGTCTACAAGGTTCGCCACGACGATGCCGGCGCGCGCATGGCCTATCTGAAGCTGCTCTCCGGCACCCTCGCGCCGCGCCAGGAGATTGAGACCCGTTCTGGCCGCTGCAAGGTGGGCGAAATCCGCCTGCGCCACGGTGGCCGGAGCCTGCCGCTTGCTACGGCCCACGCGGGCGATCTGGTGTGCGTCAGCGGCCTTGCGGAGGTTCGTCCGGGCGACGGCCTGGGCGCGCTGGCGGGGCAACATGTTGCGCCGCGCATGGAGCCACTGATTCAGGTCAGCGTGGACGCCGGCCCCGAGGTGCACCCCACAAAGCTGCTTCAGGCGCTGCGCATGCTGGAGGCGGAGGATCCGCAGCTGCGCGTGGAGTGCGACGGTCGCAGCAGCGGTGTTCGCCTGCGGGTGATGGGCGGCATCCAGATGGAGATCCTCACCCGGCTCGCACAGGAGCGCTTCAATATGCAGCTGCACTTCGGCCCGCCACAGATCCTCTACATGGAGACCATCGCTTCTCCCGCCGTCGGCATCGGCCACTACGAGCCGCTGAAACACTACGCCGAGGTCTGGCTGCGGCTGTCGCCCGGGCCGAGGGGCAGCGGCGTCACCTTCGAATCAAAGTGCCACGTGGATACGCTGGCACTGAACTGGCAGCGGCTGATCGAAACCCACGTGTTCGAGCGCGTGCATCCGGGCGTGCGCACCGGCGCACCGCTGACGGACGTGCACATCGAGCTGATCGCCGGCCGCGCCCATCTGAAACACACCGAGGGCGGCGACTTCCGCGAGGCCACCTACCGCGCCATCCGCAACGCCCTGATGCAGGCCGAATCGGTGTTGCTGGAGCCGGTGGTGCGCTTCAGCCTGCGCCTGCATGCAGACTGCTACGGCCGGGTTGCCGGGGAATTGCAGCGCATGCAGGCCCGGACGGATGCGCCCCAGTCGGTGGGCCAATGGATGCGCGTGGAGGGCGAATGTCCCTTCCGAACCTTCTGCGATTACCCCGAGCGCTTTCGCGCCGACACCCACGGCCGCGGCAGTTTGCACTTTGAACTGAGCCGCTACGCACCGGTGGAGTCGCCCGAAGCGATCATCGCCGCAGCGCACTACAACCCGCTGGAGGCGGACAGCCCGGATTCGGTATTCTGTTCCCACGGTGCGGGGTACAGCGTTCCATGGAACGAGGTGCGCACCCACGCCCACTGCAAGGTGGAGCTGTAACAGATTAAGGAGAGAAAGATGAAAGAACCCAACAGAGCATCCGAGCGCCGCATCCGGCGCCTGATCGCCTTCGGCGTGATCCTCTACGCCGTCGTCATGAACCTGAACCGGGTGAGCACCGCCCTCGGCTGGCTGCTGGGCGTGCTCTCGTCCATCCTGATCGGCCTGGTTGTCGCGCTGATTCTGGATGTGCCCATGCACGGCTTTGAACGCCTGTTCGCCAGACTCGATCGCCGCGAACGCATCTCCGGGCGGCTGCGCAGCGCACTCTCTCTGGCGCTGGCGGTGGTGGCGGTTCCGGTGGTGCTGTTCGTGCTGCTGCGCTTCATCGTGCCCCAGTTCGTCAGCGCCGTGACCAACGTGATCGTCATCGTACAGAACAACGAGGACGTGATCGTGGAATTCTTTGGCAGGATCGGCCTGGAGCCCGAATTCATTCAGCTGAAGCTGAAGGAGATCGGCGACTGGATCAGTGCAAACCTGAGCACCATCTTTGGCACGGCCTTCACCACCGTCGCCAGCATGGTCAGCTCCATCTCCGATGTGGTGCTGGGCATCATTCTGGCCATCTATATTCTCGCCGACAAGCGCAACATCCGCTGCCAGACCCGCAACACAGTGCGCGCTTATCTGCCGGAGCGCGCATCGGCCTACCTGATCCGCTGCGTGAACATGTTCGTCTCCACCTTCCGCACCTTCCTGTCGCTGCAGTGCCTGGAGGCGGTGATACTGGGCGTGCTGATCCTCGCCTGCATGCTCATCTTCCGCATTCCCTATTCCGTCACCATCTCCTGCATGACGGCGCTGCTGGCGCTGATCCCCTACGTGGGCGCCTACCTCTCGCTGGCCATCGGCTGCGTGCTGATCGTCACCATCTCCCCCATGAAGGCGCTGATCTTCGTCATCATCTTTCTGGTCGCCCAGCAGGTGGAGGGCAACCTGATCTACCCCCGCGTGGTGGGCAAATCCGTGGGCCTGCCCGCCTACGTCACGCTGTCGGCCGTCATGATCGGCGGCGCAATTGCGGGCATCCCGGGCATGTTCTTCGTCATCCCCATCGCATCGGTGGCCTACGATCTGCTGCGCGAGTCCGTACAGCGGCGCAACGCAGAGAAGGCTGCGCGCGCAGAGGAGACGCAGGCGTGATGTGCGGCGAATATGAGTGCGTGGAGGGCGTTCCCTCCGGACTGATCGGCTGCACCCTCGGCGGCACGGAGGCGCACATCGCGCGCATCTCGCCCCGGGCGCTGTGGCTGCGCGTCGCCGCGCCGCTCGCGGGCGATGCACCCCTGATCCTGGCCTTCTATCACCCGGAGCAGGGCGCTTACACCCGCATGGAAATTCAATATGATCGGGCCGAGCCGGTGCAGTGCGACGATCGCAGTGCGCTGGTTCGGCTCTCCATTTCCGACGGCGGCTACGCAGCGGCGGTGCGCCGTGCCCTGGCGGACTATGCGCGCTATGTGGAATGCATGGATGCGGGCGGCGCAGCGCTGTGCGGCCAGATGTTGACGGGCTACCCTGCCGACGGGGACGAGGACTTCCATTCCGATCTGCAAAGCCAGTGGTCGGCATGGTTCGGCGACGGCGCGTCCCTTGTATCCGACACACAGAGTCGGGAGACCGCGCTGCTGCTGGGTGATCCCGAGCTCTGCGCGGCCTTCCTGCGCCGCGGCGAAGCGTCCGTGTGGGAATTCTACGCCCACCATCGCGGCGTACCGCGCTCCATCCTGCCCGAGGAGCCGCCGCAGCGGCTGTACATCGGCAGCGCCTCCTGCGCGCAGCTCCTTCCCGATGCCGCGACCCTGGATGCGCTCCTGGACGCTGCGGAGCGCGCCGATCTCGCGGTCACGCTGCTGCTGCCGCCGCTGCGCACGGGCGACGGGGCGTCCCTGGAGGCGCTGCTCAGGCATCTGGAGTCGCGTCGGGAGCCCATGGAGCTTTCCGTGAACGATTGGGGTGCGCTGGAGCTTCTGCAGGGACACCGCGACGCCTTCGAACCCGTGCTGGGGCCGCTGCTCAACAAGCTGCGCCGGGATCCCCGCATGCAGTGGAAGGCGGGCTCTGCGGTGCACAACGCCCTGCTGGCGCAGAGCAATTTCAACGATCCCCACTTTCTCACCTTTCTGCGCGGGTTCGGAATCCGCCGCCTGGAGTACGAGTGCTGCGATCGCGCCATCGATGTACCCGAGGGTCACCACAGCCTGCACCTGCCGTTCTATCACACCAACACCTCCGCATGGTGCACGCTGCGCGCGCTGTGCGAGCGCGGCGACCGCGGCATGCAGGGTCCGGCGGCGCACTGTCCCCACTGGTGTGCCCGCAACGCCCAGCTGTATCCGAAGCAACTGAACCTGATCGGCCGGGGCAATGCGCTGCTGGCGCTGGATCGCTCCGTTGGAGCGCACATCCCGGCGCACATCGATCGACTGGTCTACAACCTCTGAGGGAGGCGCACGCATGGCTGAGATGAAGATCACCGCCGGACTGGGCGCACTGGAGAACCTGCCCCGGCTGGCCGCTGCGGGCGCGGACGAGGTCTTTTGCGGCTACGTGCCCATCTCCTGGCTGGAGAAATATGGAAATTTCACCCCGCTGAACCGGCGCGAGGTGCTCCTTCAGGGCCTGCAGATCGATTCCATGGGGGATTTGCGGCTGCTGCGGCGCATGGCGGACGACTGGGGCGTGGAGGTGGCCCTCACCTTCAATTCCCACTACTACCTACCGGAGCAGTATCCCGCGCTGTGCGCGCTGTTTGAGGAGCTTTTGCAGATCGGCCTGCGCAGTTGGATCCTGGCCGATCCCTGCCTGATGCTCCACCTGAAGGCGCGCGACATTTGCGGCAGCATCCACCTGAGCGGCGAAGCGGGCTGCTTTTCGCCGGAAACACTGGCGTTCTTTCGCCGGCTTAACATCGCGCGCTGCATCTTTCCCCGGAAGATCACCCCGGAGGAGATGGCCGCCTGCATCGCCACCGCGCCGGAACTGGAATACGAGGCCTTCGTGCTGAACGAAAACTGCCACTTCTCCGGCGCGCACTGCCTGAGCCTGCACTGCGACGAGCTGGAGCCGCTGTGCCGCGTTCCCTACCGCTGCGCAGGGCCGGATTTTCCCCATGCAAGCGCTGCTTCTGTCCGTCCGACAGAGGACTTCGGCGCCAGTGGCTGCGGCCTGTGCGCGCTGCCGCAGCTGCGCCGCGCCGGCGTGCGCTGGTTGAAGGTGGTGGGACGGGGCAGCCACATCGAGTGGATCGAGCGCGATGTGCGCGTGCTGCGCCGGGCACTGTCCCTCGGGGACGCTTCGTTGGAGGCCCTGCGAAGCGTGTTGCCCGGTGGACAGTGCAGCGGGCGCTGCTACTATCCAACAGAATTCCGCCAAAGGCGACAGAATCTGTAAGTTTCTGCTTTTTTTCCGTGCAACGCAGGAATTCCATGGGTGTTCGTAGAAAGAAAAATAGATGCGGGCAGGATTGCAGAGGTGACCATTGATGTTGCGTTCCATCCGTACGGCACTTGTCGCTTCGGCCTCTGAGAATATGCAGAGACAGCTGTGCTGTGCCCTCGCCCGCGCGGACGTCGAACTGATCGGCGCCGCCCGGGACGGACGCTGCGCCTGGGAGATGATGATGTCCCAGCGGCCGGATCTGCTGGTGGCGGAGCAGGAGCTTCCGCTGTCGGACGGCGCCTCGCTGGCGGAGCGCGCGCTGTGCAGCTTTGCGCTGCCGCTGCGGCCGTCCGTACTGTTGCTGCACTATTCCCGACTCGGCCCGCCCAACCGTAGCCTGTTGGAGCAGGCCGGCGCAGTACTGTTGGAAAAGCCCCTGCGCGACGAGGACATCGTCGGGGCCATGGATCGCCTTCGCAGCGCACCCGTGCACTTCCGCGCGGAGGAGTGTGCCCGGGTGGATGCCCTGCTGGACGATCTGGGTGTGCCGGTACACGTGGGTCGGGATTGTCTGCGCGCCGCCATCCTCCTCTGTACTTGCGATGCACAGAGACTGCATCACCTGAGCGCGCAGGTCTATCCGGAAGTGGGCGGGATGTGCAATCTCACGCCAAAGCAGGCAGAGCGCGCCATGCGCCACGCCATCGCGCTCGCCTGGAAGAGCGATCGCGTGGACAGCCAATACCGGATTTTTGCGGATACAATCGATGCGGGGCGCGGACAGCCCACATGCGGCGAAATGATTTCGCGCCTGGCGGATATACTACGTTTGGAGGGATAAGACGTGAAGAAAATGAAGCGAGTTGTTCTCATCGTCCTGGATGGCGCCGGTGCCGGCTGGCAGCACGACGCCGCAAAGTACGGCGACGAGGGCGCGGACACGCTGGGCCATGTCATCGCGCAGGAACACCCGGATATTCCGAATCTGACCGAACTGGGTCTGCTCAAGACCATCGATATGCATCCGCTGGGCGAGGACGAACCCATCGGCTGCTATGGCACGATGCTCGAATCCGCCGCCGGAAAGGACACCACCACGGGCCACTGGGAAATCGCCGGTCTGACCCTCACAAAGCCCTTCCCCACCTATCCCAACGGCTTCCCCAAGGAAGTCATTGACGCCTTCGAGCAGGAGACCGGCCTGCAGGTGATCGGCAACAAGCCCGCCTCCGGCACGGCCATCATCGAGGAGCTGGGCCCGGAGCACATCACCACCGGCAAGCCCATCGTGTACACCTCGGCTGACAGCGTGTTCCAGATCGCCGCCCACGAGGCTGTGATTCCGCCCATGGAGCTGTGGCACATCTGCCGCATCGCCCGCAGGCTGCTCAAAGGCGAACACAACGTGGGCCGCGTCATCGCGCGCCCGTTCATCGGCAACCCCGGCGCCTTCGTGCGCACCGGCAACCGCCGCGACTTCTCCGTGGATCCCGTCGGACCGACCATGCTGGATGTGATCAAGAACAACGGCCTGGACGTGCTGGGCGTGGGCAAGATCGAGGACATCTTCAACCACCGGGGACTGACCCAGTCCAACCACGCCGCCGGCAACCCCGCCTGCACCGATGCCATCATCGAGTACATGCAGAAGGACAACTGGAAGGGCCTGCTGTTCGCCAATCTGGTGGACACCGACATGCTCTACGGCCATCGCAACGACGTCAAGGGCTTCGCAAAGGCCCTGGAGGACTTCGACAAGCGCCTGCCGGAGATCCTGAAGCTGCTGGGCGACGACGGCATGCTCATCATCACCGCCGACCACGGCTGCGATCCGGCCTACCCCACCACCGATCACACCCGCGAGAAGGTGCCGGTGCTGGTCTGGGGCCTGGGCCTGGAGGAGAGCGTGAACCTTGGCGAGCGCAAGACCTTCGCAGACGTCTCGGCCACCGTGCTCGATGCCCTGGGCTGCAAGGAAAAGCTGGACGGCACCTCCTTCTATCCGGACATCGTCCTGGACGACTGATTTCAATGACACAATCCAAAATATGGCAGCCGGTTCGTTGGAACTGGCTGCTTTTTCATGTGGATGCTCATAGAGCGACGGAAGGGCGAATGCCGCTTCCGTCGATACAAGGTTTGAATCTGTCGCCGGGTATCGGTTTACCAGTTCCCCGGCAGGAACTGCGCAAGTTGCGGCAGGAACGCCGCCTCCTCCGCCGCAGAGATGTCCAGCAGCGGGCGGCGCATGTGGCCGCTGTTCTGTCCGCGATAGCGCTGTGCCGCCTTAACGCGGGCGTTGGACTGGGGCCCGGAGATCAGCTGCGTCAGCTTCTCCACGATCCGCTGCAGGCGCAGGGCCTCCGCAAGATCGCCCCTGCGGAAGGCCTCGTCCAGAGCCAGGAACACCTCGGGGAAGGCGTTCGCGCAGCCGGTGACCACACCCTGGCAGCCGATGGACAGGTAGGGCAGATAGTGCCGTTCCAGTCCCACCAGCACCGAGAAGCTGAAGTCCCGCAGCGACAGGTAGTCGGAGATGCGGTCGGCATTGTTGAAGCTGTACTTGATGCCCAGCACGTTGGGGCAATCCCGGGTGATCTTCTCGCAGAGTGACAGGGTCAGATCGTTGGAAGCGCACTGGGGGATGTTGTACAGATAGATCGGGAAATCCTCGCCTGCGGCCCTGGAAACGGCCCTGTAATGCTCCAGCATCTCGTCCTCGCTCAGGCCGAAGTACGCCGGGGTGACGACGCCCACGCCGTCCGCGCCGATGGACCTGGCATGCGCGACCAGATCCAGCGTCTCCCGGGTGGTCATCGCGCCGCACTGCACGAACACATCCGTCTTGCCGTCCGCGGCCTTCACCACGGTCTCGGCGACCTGCTTGCGCTCGCCTGCATCCATCAGCAGCATCTCGCCGGTCGTTCCGCAGGGATAGAGACAGGGAATGCCCTTCTCCACGAGCCACTTCGTGTTTTCGCGCATGGCTCCGAGGTCCACGCCGCCATCTTCCGCAAAGGGCGTTGTCATCGCTACGATGACGCCTTTCATCAATTTCATGGAGCTGTACTCTCTTTCCTATTATTTCAGTTTATCCAACCAGCACGCTCGGGATGAAGGTGATCATCTGCGGGATGTAGGTGATCAGCAGCAGCACGATCAGCAGCATCGCCACCATGGGGATGACCTCCTTGAACACCGACTGCACCGGCGTCTTGCCCAGGCTCGAAGTGATGAAGCACAGTACGCCATAGGGCGGCGTGCACATGCCGACCATCATGTTGAACACGATCATCACGCCGAAGTGGATCAGATTCAGGCCCAGCGCGGTGGCCACCGGCAGCACCAGCGGCAGGAACACCAGCTGCAGCACCTGGGTGTCAAAGAGCATGCCCAGCAGCAGGAACATGATGTTGACGATGATCAGGAACACATACTTGTTGGTGGTCAGCGAAAGGAACGCGTTGCAGATGGTGTTGCCCAGTCCGGACAGCGTCACGATGTGCGCCAGCGCATAGGCGCCCGCCACGATGGCGATGATGTTGCCGGTCTGAACCACGGTGTCCTTCACGGCCTTCCACAGGATCCGCCAGCTCATGCAGCGGTACGGGAAGATCGAAATGATGATCGCCCACAGCGAGGCCAGCACGCCCGCCTCGGTGGCAGTGACGACGCCGCTGTAAATGCCGCCCAGCAGAATCACGGGGGTCATCAGCGCCGGCAGCGCCTGCAGCACGTACTTCCAGAACTCCTTGCGAGTGTACTTCACGCCCTCGGGATAGTTGCGCTTGTGGGAGATGTGGTGCACATAGCCGCCCAGGGCGATGCACACCATGATAGCGGGGATCATACCGCCCATGAACAGCTGACCGATGGAGCACTCCGCATACAGCGCGTACACCACCAGCGGGATGCTCGGCGGGAAGATCGGGCCGACCACGGATGTGGCGGCGGTCAGCGCGCAGGAGAAGGGCATATCGTAGCCGTCCCTTTCCATCTCGCGGATCTCCATGATGCCCAGTCCGGAGGCGTCCGCCACCGCTGCGCCGGTCATGCCGGAGAAGATCAGGGAGATCAGGATGTTCAGATACGCCAGCGCGCCCTTGCGCTTGCCGATGACGGCCTTCGAGAAGGTGAACATGTACTCCGTCACCTTGCCCGAGTTCATGATGTTCGCCGTAAAGATGAACAGTGGTATGGCGACGAGGTTGCTCGCCGAGGAGAGCCGGCTCATCGCGATGGTCAGCACCTGACCGGCGTCCATGCCGCGCATCAGGAAGTAGGAGATGGCCGTGATGAACATGCTCAGGCTGATGGGCATGCGAATCAGAAAGCAGATCAGCAGGATACCGATTGCAATGAAGATTGGGTTCACTTTGCAACCTCCTTTCCACCGTGGAACAGGCTGAGAATGTCACGCACCAGGTGCACCCCGTGGTGAATGACCGTCAGGCCCATGTACACCAGGAAGGGGGAATAGACATAATCGTACGTCACCTTCAGGATGGACGATTTGCGCACCGCAAGAAACTTCAAATTCCGCAGCGCCGCAGGAAAGATCAGCGCGAACAGCACGACGATCGCCAGATCGCCCACGATTCGCATCAGCTTCTGCCAGTTTTCGGATACGTGATCGTAGAGAATTGTGAACTGTACGTGGGACACCTTCCGGCTGCCATAGGACGCCGCGAGGATGCCGCCCCACACGAATGCGAACGTATTCAGCTCGTACATCCAGTCGATGGACGAATTCAGCACATAGCGGTATACGATCAGAATCGCATACGTGACGAACAGAAAGATGAATACGGCGCAGGGAATGTAGACCTCAATGACATCGCCGACGACGTCATACCAGTTTTTCCTTTCCTTTTTCTTCTCCATAGGTCCTACCTCTTGCGTCTTTCATAGATGGAAGCGCCATGTCAGAGAAATCCCTGACATGGCTTGTGCTTCAAATGGAGATCGAACGGATTATGCGTAGGACTGGATCACGTCGTAGAGCTCCATATCCCAATCGTCCGCCTGGCCCTTGTCGAAGTAGTACTGCAGCACTTCCTCGCGATAGGCGCCGCGCTCCTCGTCGGTCATGTCGTAGAACACGATGCCGTACTGCTCGTTGATCTGCGCCATCTGGTTCTCCAGCTCGCCCCAGCAGGTGTCGGTGACGTAGCCATAGCCCGCAGCCACGGCGTCGCGCAGCAGCTGCTGCGTATCCGCGTTCAGGGTCTGCCACAGCGCTTCGCTGACAATGAACCAGTCCTCGAGGTACATGTGGTTGGTGATGGTCACGCTCTTGGTGATCTCATACAGGCCCATGTCCAGGGTGTTGCCGATCGGGTTCTCCTGCGCATCCACGACGCCGGTCTGCAGCGCGGTGTAGATCTCGCCGCCGACCACCGGGATCGGGTTGCCGCCCAGCGCCTCGCCCAGGAACAGCCAGGAATCGCTGTTGGGCATGCGCAGCTTCACGCCGTCCAGGTCCGCGCGGGTCAGAACCTTGCGGTCCTCCTTCAGGTTGATGGTGCGGCCGCCCTTGTTGCTCACGCCGATCACGCGGATGCCGGTCTCGGCGGCGATCTCATCGGTCAGGTCGAGCCAGTCCTGGCTGGAGTAGTAGGCCTTCCAGTGATCGTAACCGGAGAACAGGTAGGCGGAGGCCAGAACCTTCAGCTTCGGCATGTAGTCCGCCATGTAGGCCGCGGTGGTGGCGCTCATGCCCAGCTGGCCGGACATGACGGCGGGGATGATCTGATCCTGCGGGAACAGGGAGTAGTTGGAATGTGCGTCCACGGTCACAGCGCCGTTGCTGTTGTCCTGGATGTAGTCCACGATGATCTGGGAACCGATGCCGCTGGTGCTGGTCTCGGTGCAGGTGGAATCGTAGAGGATCGTTACCTTGGTATACTCCTTCTCCTCGGCCATCGCGACGGCGCCGACGCTCAGAACCAGGATCGCGCACAGCAGAATGCTCAACAGTTTCTTCATTTTTCGTTCCTCCTTCGTTTCTCTTGCTGTTTCGTTTCACTTGGGGCAATGGTTCAGCTTTCTGAAACAGTTCACCTTCCTTTCCCGGAGCCGGATGCATATGTTTCCTGTTCAAAGATGCACAAGCGCATCCATCGGACGCATTGTTCTTTATGTGAGAATCGGATTCTCACAATAGGGGATTTATAAATCAGTCCTTCCGGGGAAACCCCTTCACAGACTGATGTGTTTTTTGATTTCGCGGGTACACTGCTTCAGTGCGCGCGCCAGCTCCTCGATGCGGTCATCGGTGAACTGTACGGATATGCCGCGCAGACTGATGGCGAACACGGCCTCCCCTGCTGCATTGAGCACGGGCACCGCCACGCAGCGCACGCCGTAGCTGTGCTCCATGTTGTCCACGGCATAGCCCAGCTCACGGATGTGCGCCAACTCCCGCTTGAGCTGTTCGCCGGAGCGCACGGTGGTCTCTGTGAACTCCTCAAAGCCCTCCGCAATGATTTCATCGACGTAATCCGCGCTCTGATAGGCCAGCATGGCCTTGCCCAGGCCGGTGCAGTACAGCGGCGCGCTGTACCCGACGACGTTGGCATAGTCCGTCAGCAGCAGCTGGCGGTTCTTGGGGATGCACTGGCCCAGATACAACAGCTGATGATCGCGGATCGTGGCGAAGTTGGCCAGCTCGTTGACCTCGTTTGCGGTGGCGGAGAGGTATTCCTGAATGCGCTGCAGCTTGTCGTTGGTTTGGTTGTACACGAAGCTGCGGCGCAGAATGGCATAGCCCAGGCGATACTCCTTGGTCTTGGGATCCTGCTCCACGTAGCCGAAGGATTCCAGCGTCTGTAAAATGTTGTACACATTGCTCTTCGTATAGCCGAAATAGTCGCTGATCTCCGTAACCGTGCCCTCGGGGCGATCCACCTGGAAGTAATCCAATATGCGCAGCGCCTTGCCCAGCGACTGCATTTTCACATCATTCATGCTCTTCATCTGTCATCCTCAGGCACATTATAGCACGTTAATTTTTTCATGTCAAGTTTACATAGTGGATTTTCTCAGCGCCGCAACGGATCAAAACCGCCAAAATTCCGGCCCGGCTTCGACTGCATTTTACCAAAAATACACTTGAAAAACACTTGTACTTCCCTGTGGATTGGGGTACAATATGTATGTAATCTGGGTAGTTTGGATTGAATCCATTGCCCCATGAATTTAGGAGGTTTTTATCATGGCTGTTAAGGTTGCTATTAATGGTTTCGGCCGCATTGGTCGTCTTGCTTTCCGTCAGATGTTCGGCGCTGAGGGCTACGAAGTCATCGCCATCAACGACCTGACTTCCCCCAAGATGCTGGCGCACCTGCTGAAGTATGACTCCACCCAGGGCAACTACACCGCGCAGGGCCACGTTGTCGAGGCTGGCGAGGACTACATCACCGTCGACGGCAAGAAGATCACCATCTACGCCAAGGCCAATGCTGCTGAGCTGCCGTGGGGCGAGCTGGGCGTTGACGTCGTGCTCGAGTGCACCGGCTTCTACACCAGCAAGGCGAAGGCCCAGGCCCACATCGACGCTGGCGCCCGCAAGGTCGTCATCTCTGCCCCCGCCGGCAACGACCTGCCCACCATCGTTTACAACGTCAACCACAAGACCCTGAAGGCCGATGACACCATCATCTCCGCCGCTTCCTGCACCACCAACTGCCTGGCCCCCATGGCGAAGGCTCTGAACGACCTGGCTCCCATCGAGTCCGGCATCATGTGCACCATCCACGCTTACACCGGCGACCAGATGATCCTGGACGGCCCGCAGCGCAAGGGTGACCTGCGTCGCTCCCGCGCAGGCGCAGTGAACATCGTTCCCAACAGCACCGGCGCTGCCAAGGCCATCGGCCTGGTCATCCCCGAGCTGAACGGCAAGCTGATCGGCGCTGCCCAGCGCGTTCCCACCCCCACCGGCTCCACCACCATCCTGAACGCCATCGTGAAGGGCACCGTGACCAAGGAGCAGATCAATGCCCAGATGAAGGCTGAGGCCACCGAGTCCTTCGGCTACAACGAGGACGAGATCGTTTCCTCCGACGTCATCGGCATGCGCTTCGGCTCCCTGTTCGATGCCACCCAGACCATGGTCGTCAACCTCGACAACGGCACCTCTCAGGTTCAGGTCGTGTCCTGGTACGACAACGAGAACAGCTATGTTTCTCAGATGGTCCGCACCATCAAGTACTTCTCCGAGCTGGCCTAATCAAGTCACTTAGAAGGTATAGACAAACGGCGCACCCGCAAGGGTGCGCTTTTTTGTGGTTCTCCTGCAATTCCACGCGGGTGGGTATCTTGACAAAACCACCCCTGCGCGCATGTCTGTACGGAAATCCCGAACAGCGCCCGCAGCCTGCAGTGCAAGCCCACGGTACCTGCTGTCAATCCAATCCATCCGCACCTGTTCCATCCCAAAGAGGCGCTCAGATAAAGCAGCGCCCGGCGCATGTACTGCACCGGGCGCAAGTTGTCTTGTCAAATCATTCTGAATGAATCAGAAATTATTCCTCAACCACAGGCTCCTCGACCACAGGCTCCTCTGCGGGTTCCTCAACGGGGGTCTCCTCTGCAGGCTCCTCCGCGGGTTCCTCTGCGGGCTCCTCTTCGGGCTCGAGGACAACCGGCTCCTCGCCGATCTCTTCTTTGGTCTCTTCGTCAATAACGGGAACCCATACAACATCAGAGCTCTTGATGCCCTTCTGCTGGGCCTCGTAGATCACTTCAAACTCGGCCTCTGCCTCAGCGATGATCTCATCGACCACGGGCATAATGATCTCTTGATCGGCCTCTTCGTAATAGATCTCAACGAACAGATCAATGTACTCTTCCTTGGTCATTTCGACCTCTTCATAGACGGGCTCGCCATCCTCGCCGATCACAGGATCGCCATTCTCATCGAACAGCGGAATCGGCATCATGATGGTCGCTTCGTAGGAAACCTCTTCCTCTTCCGGATCAACCTCGGGATGCTGCTCGTAGTAGATCTCGTCGAAGGTCGCTTCGGCTTCCTCGATCATCTCTTCGACCCATGCGTCGGCCAAGTCCAGAGCCTCATCGAAGCGCGGATCAGTCAGCACGCGATACTCGACGTACTCTTCCTTGGTCATTTCGATATCTTCGTAGACGTCGTAGCCATCATCGTCAACGCCAGTCCAAACACCGTAGACGATGATGGTGCGGGTATCCGTCTTGGCGGTAGAGGTGAACTCGTAGGGCTCCTCGCCCAGATACTCATACCACATGTAGCCTTCGATGGTCTTGACCTCTTCGGTCTGCTCCTCCTCAGGCAACTCGTAGGTCACATGGGCCCACTCGTCATTGGTGATGGAATCCACCAGCACGGTCTCGTTCAGGCCGAGGATGCGGATGATGTTCTCATCGTTGGTCAGATCCATCTCGCTGCGCAGGCGCAGGCCACGGATGGCCTGAACATACATCTCAACGGCGGGATCCAGGGTGGTGACCTGCGGCTCGACTTCCTCAGCGAAAGCCGCAGTGCAGAGCAGCATTGCTGCGGCCAGAATCAGCGCAAATACCTTTTTCATTCTCATTCTCTCCTTTAATTTTGATCCGGCTTAATTTCAAAAAATAACACCCGCTTTTTATGAACATAAATGCCTAATTATGTTATTTTTATCTATACTTTTCTGATAGCTTACGCCTGGCAAGGATGCAGAGCCGCCGCACGCTTTGCCGCGCTTTTCATCAATGTCCCAAGCCTATGCAAGCCGCTGGAACAGGCGATGCATGCCCGGATCGAGAACCGTGCCCGCCGCATCGGGCTTCAACGGCACGCCGTCCAGCGTCCAGCTTCCCCGCACATCCGGCGGAACGAACAGGCCTTCGCCGTCGAAGGGAATCTCGTATTCATACTCCACCCCCTCCGGCACGATCCTCCAGCGCGCCGCGTAGCGACCCGACGCGGATTCGTACTCCGCCGACACCCATTCCACGCGCGCGTCGGGATGGGGACACAGTCGTGCGCGTCGGAAGCCCGGGTGCTGCGGATCCGGCGCAAGGCCGCACATGTCGCGGTACATCCACTCCACAATGGCCCCATAGGCGTAGTGGTTCAGGGAGTTCATGCCCGTGGAGCTGACGTGGCCATCCGGCAGCAGGGAGTTCCAGCGCTCCCAGATGGTGGTGGCGCCCATGCGCACCGGATACAGCCAGCTGGGGCAGTCCTCGTTGAGCAGCAGCGTGTAGGCGAGGTCGTTCATGCCATTCTCCGTGAGCGCCGGACAGATGTAGTAAGAGCCCACGAAGCCCGTGTCCAGATGATCTCCCCGCAGCCGAAGCCGCTCCCGCAAATCCGCACACAGCCGCGCGCGATGCTCCGCAGGCACCAGGTTCAGATGCAGCGCCAGCACCATCGCCGTCTGGGTCGGCACGGCAATGCGTCCCGTCTGCGTAAAGTATTCCCTCCGGAAGGCCGCGCACACCTCCTCCGCACGGCGCGCATAGAAGCCTGCGTCCTCGTGCAGCTCCAGCGCACGGGCAGCCTCCGCCGTATTGCACAGCGACAGATAATAGTAGGCGGAAGCCACGAAGGCGTTCTCCGTACCGCCGAAGTTGTTGCCCGGAATGGGGTTGTCCAGCGCGAGCCAGTCGGCGAAGTGGAAGCCCGTGCGCCACAGCCGCGGCGAACCGTCCGCATCGTCCTGCGCGCAGATCCAGTCCGTCCACAGCTTCATGTTCTCGTACTGCTTTTCCAGCAGGTGCCGGTCGCCGTAGAAGCTGTACAGCGTCATCGGAATCACCGTGGCTGCGTCGCCCCAGGCACAGGAGCCGTAGGCAATCTGCTTTTCCCCATCCCGACCGGTGATGCGGCGAAAGCGCGGATGCGGCGCGTCCAGAATCCGCAATATCCGGCCCATGGTGTCCGGCACCGTGAAGGGCACCGCGCCGCCCAGCGAGCGCTGCTCCAGGCGCATGTCGCTCAGGAACTTCTCGTAAAACGCCGGCGTGTAACGGTTGTAGCTGGCCGTCGCCGCGAACACCTGCGCATCGCCGGTCCAGCCCAGGCGCTCGGCCCGCTGCGGACAGTCCGTGGGCACATCCAGGAAGTTGTCCATCTGTCCCCACCAGGCGTTGTGGAACAGCTGGTTGAGACCCGCATGGGAGGTTTCAATCCGTCCCAGCGGCTTGAGCGCGCTGGAAATCACGCATGCCGTGAAATCTGCAGCCTGCGGCGCGTCCAGTCCGCGCACCCGGGCGTAGCGGAAGCCGAAGTAGGTGAAGTGCGGGCGAACATGCCGCCTCTGACCATCCGAAATGTACACAAAGCGCTGCTCTGCCGAGCCCAGATTGCCCTGATAGAAGCACGCATCCTGCAGCACCTCGCCGAAGCGCAGCTCAATTTCGCGCCCTGCGGGCAGATCGCAGTCGAATTCCACCCATCCGGACAGATTCTGACCGAAATCCAGCACCCAATCGCCGTTTCCATCCCGGAAGCAGCGCTGCGCGCACATCCGATCCTGCACGCACAGCGGCGGCGAGATCCGATCCGTGAGCGCGCCCACCGGCGGCTCCGCGGCGATGGCATGCCCATCCTCGGGGGCGTTCCACAGCCGCGCATCCAGCACCTCGCCGTCATAGATGCTGCTCGCCAGCACCGGCGAGGGACGGCAGAGCCAGTCCTCGTCCGTGCCGATCACGCTGCCGCTTCCGTCGGCATAGTCCAGCCGCAGCTCGGCAATCAGCTGCATGTGCGCGCCGTAGAGCCCCTCCATCTCCGGAATGAAGCCGCCGAAGCGCCCCTGATACCAGCCGCGCCCGAGCCAGACCTCCAGCGTGTTCTCCCCCGGATGCAGCAGCTCCTCCAGCGCATAGGTCTGCACCTGAATCTGGAATTCATAGTCGGTGTAGAAAGGCGCGAGCACGTCCTCGCCCAGCTTTTCCCCGTTGAGATATGCCTCGTACAGGCCCAGACCGCAGATGTAGATGCGTGCGCGGCGCAGCTCCCCCGACACGTTGAACCGGCGCACCAGCACCGGATGCTTCTCCGGCGCGTAGGGTGCGCGGATCCACTTCGCCTGCCAGGGCACGTCGCCCCGACCCGTCTCAAACTGCTCCACCGCACTCCAGGCGCATTCGCCGCTGTCGGCGGTCACCTGCACCTGCCAGTAGTAGCGCGTCATCGGCTGAAGCTCGATCTCCGGTCGGAAGCCCAGGGAGCTGATGTCCTCCCGCGCGCCCGTGTCCAGCAGGGGTTCGTTCAGTGTTTCGTCCGTGCCCAGGCGAAAGCGCACGCACGCGCTGCGCCGGCCCGTCTTGCACTGCACGCGCCAGGAGAACACCGGCGTCTCCGTGGGACAGCCCATGGGCTGCTCCAGGTGGTTGACCATCATGTCCGTAATCCGCATGTCATTTCCTCCATAAAAAACGCTCCGCCGCCGAGCACACAGGTGCAGGCACGGCGGAGCCGTCTGTCAATCCTCCACAATTTTGCCGTCGACCATGACGGTCAGCAGCCGCGATTCCACCTTCAGCGGATCGCCGTCAAAGATCAGAATATCCGCATCCTTGCCCGCCTCCAGTGAGCCGACGCGATCCGCAATGCCGATGTGCCGGGCCGGGTTGATGGTGATGGCCTTCATCGCCTCGAAGGGGTCCATGCCCGCCTTCGCGGCAAAACTGGCGCAGAGCAGCAGGTTCTCCTGAAGGATCACCTGCGCGTCGGTGATGATGGACACCTGCGCGCCCGCGCGCCACAGTGCCGCCGGGGTCTCCCAGCTCTTGTGCTGCAGCTCGTGCTTGCTGGCGAAACCAAAGGTCGGGCCGACCGCGCAGGGGAAGCCCGAAGCGGCGATCTCCTCCGCCACCAGATGTCCCTCGGTGCAGTGCTCCAGCGTCATGCGCACGCCGAACTCCTTCGCGATGCGGATGGCCGTCAGGATGTCGTTGGCCTGATGGGCGTGGGCCTTCAGCGGCAGCTCGCCCTTCACGACGGGGATCATCGCCTCCAGCTTCATATCGTAGGCGGGGCGGCGCAGCACGTCCTCCCCCGCAGCCTCCTTGCGCAGCATGTAGTCCTGGGTGCGCAGCAGCGTCTCCCGGAGCTTGCCTGCGGTGGTCATGCGGGCGGAGATGCCCTTGTCCTGATAGCAGCGCTTCGGATTCTCGCCGAAGGCGCACTTCATGGCGATGGGATTGCGCACCACCATGGCGTCGGCGCACCTGCCGAGGGTCTTGACCGCGACAAAGGTGCCGCCCAGCACGTTGGAGCTGCCGGGGCCGGTGGCCACGCAGGTCACGCCGCCGTGCAGCGCGGCGCGCACCGCCGGGTCGAGGGGGTTAAAGCTGTCGATGCCCCGCAGCTGGGGCGTGACCGCGTCGTTGTACTCGTTGTAATCCTGGCCCTCATAGCCCACCGCCGTGCCCTGAATGCCCAGGTGGCTGTGCGCGTCGATGAAGCCGGGATAGACCTCCCGCCCCGAAGCGTCGATCACGGTGCAGCCCTCGGGGGGCAGCACGTCCGCGCCGATGCTCAGAATCCTGCCGTCCTCCACCAGGATGCTGCCCACGAAGGGCTCCCGCGAGACCATATCGTGAATGTTTCCGTTTGCAATGCAGAGCATGAAATCTGCCTCCTCAGTCGTTGAGATTCAGCGTGACGCTGCCGTCGTCGTTGTAGCGCACCAGGCGGCGGTTCTTGGCAAAGCGGTCGATGGCCGCCAGATATTCCTCCTTGCCGGAGAAGGGGAGCTTGGCCTCGCGCACCACGCGCCACCCCACTTCCGCATCGTTCTCCAGCAGTCTGCCCACGGTGGCTGCCAGGCATTGGGCCGGCAGCAGGCAGGCTAGGCGCGCGTCCGCAATACGGTAAGACGCGCCGTGGGCCTCCCCCACCGCGCCGCTGCAGTGGGGCTGCACCGAGGGGATGATGGAAGAGACGTCGCCCATGTCCGTGCTTCCGGTGTCCCAGCTCTCGCTGATGCGCACGCTGTCCTCCCCCGCGATCTCCCGCATGGCGCCGCTCATGACCTGCGTCAGCAGCGGATCGTTGCGCAGCGGCAGATAGCCCGGGTGATCGTCCAGCAGCGCGTTGCAGCCCATCGCCGCGGCGGAAGCTGCGATGGCCAGGTTGATCCTGCGGTTGTTGGCGGCCATGCTCTCGTAGCAGGCGCCGCGCACGTAGCTCTCCATGCGAACCTCCTCCGGGATGGCGTTGACCACCGTTCCGCCCTTGGTCAGGATGGGATGGAAGCGCACGTGCTCACCATCCACGAAGGTCTCCCGCAGCGCATTGACGGCGTTGATGGCGTTCGTCGCCGCGTAGAGCGCGTTCCGGCCGTTCTGGGGCGCAGCGCCGGCGTGGGCCGATACGCCCTCGAAGGTCACGTTCTTGAGCATGCAGCCGTTCATGCCCGCGCTGAAGTCCAGCGTCTTGCCCTCGGGCAGGCTGCCCGCATGGATCATCATGGCGATGTCCACGCCGTCAAAGTAGCCGCGGTAGATGAATTCCACCTTGCCGCCCAGGTAGTGGATCACGCCCTTGCGCCGCAGCTCCTCCCGGTACTCCAGCTCGATCAGCTCCTCCGCGGGGACGCTGATCAGGCGGATCGAGCCGCACAGGCCGTCCAGCGCACCCGGCTCCTTCAGCGCACAGGCCACGCCCAGCAGCGCGGCGCTCTGGCAGTTGTGACCGCAGGCGTGCACGGCGCAGGTTCCCTCGGCGCACTCCGGATGCGAGGCCACCACCAGGGAGTCCAGCTCCCCCAGGATCGCCACCTTCGGCCCAGGCCGGCCCGTATCCAGATCGGTGTAGAAGCCGGGGATATCCCCGGGCTTCACAAGGACATAGCCCAGCTGCTCGAACTGCTCCGCGAGGTAGGCCGAGGTGTTCCACTCCTTGTAGCCCGTCTCCGGGTGCTGCCAGATGTAGCGCTCCGCCGCATAGATCCGGTCGGCATGCTTCTCCACCAGCACGGAGAGCTTCTCTGTAATCGTCATTTGCCTTCCATCTCCGATTCCAGTGCAATTTTGTAGATGTTGTGAATCTCCACGTCGGGAAGCTCGATGCAGGAGACGCCCCGCGCCGCATCCCGACGCACCGGCAGCGTTCGAGACTCCGGATAGACCTGCTCCACCCCGCGCACGCGACCCAGCGCGTCGGAGATCTCCAGCGTGCCGCCCGGCACGGGAGTCACCGCGCCGCCCGCGAGCCGCGCCATGGCGGAGAGCTCGTGCACGATCAGGTCGCCGCCGTCGTTCTGCCGGTAGCAGGAGAATTCGAGCACGTTCTTCAGCTCCGTGCGCAGCATCACGCCCGGCGCGATGTACTTTTCCGTCAGATCGCAGATCAGCGTGCGCAGCCAGGGATATTCGCCGGGGTACATGGTGCACATGTCGAAGCCCAGCGTGACCACATATCCCGCGCCCACGCGGTTCTCGCAGATCGCCGCAAAGCCGTTCTCCGCACCCGGCTGGGGATTGCCCCAGTTGATCCACTCGGTTTGACTCAGCTTCACCGCAGGATCGATGAACCCGCCCAGCTCCTGCGCGCCGTCCAGACGCAGCCTGAGCTGATAGCCCTCCACCGGCGGAGTGGTCCGGGGCGCGTGCTTCCAGATCGCGTCGTCGCTCTGCCGGATGTATCCGCACCACTTGTTCTTGCGATAGGTCTCGTCTTTCCCGAGGAAGTGGCAGCCCATCAAATCCGCCAGCGCAAAGTCGTCAAGCGCGTTGCCCTTTGCGTCCAGGATGCCGTTCTCGCCGGAGAGCAGCAGCACGCCGCCCTTCTCCACAAACGAGCGCAGCAGCTCCGCAGCCGCGTCGCCGATGTGGAACACATTGGGCAGAATCAGCATCTTCAGACCGCGCAGGGCCTCCTCGCTCAGCTCCGTGTCCGGGATGATCTTCCAGGGGTGCTTGCTGGTATCGCACATCTGCATCGCGCCGAGGATCGCCTGGCGGTGCAGGCCGCTGACCAACGCGCGGCTGATGGAGCGCATCGGCATGGGCTGATCCACCCGCAGCGCGTCGGCCAGGTCGCTCTGCACGATGCCGATCTCCGCGTAGACGCTGCGATTCTGAAGGTAGGGCTGGAACTTCTCCACCTCGCGGTAGGCTTCACCGATGCGCCGCGCCTCCTCCATCTCCAGGGAGCCGTCGGTGCGCAGGCCCTCGCTGTACAGAAATACATGACAGCCTTGGGCGGCGATCTCCGCGGTAGCGAGCTTGTAGAGGTTGACGTTTTCGTAGTTGTACACACGGGACACGTTGCCGGGGCCCAGCTGCACCGGCTTGCCGCCGGAGGTGTCCCGGGCGTAGGCGCCGGAGAGCCAGTTCCCAGCCCAGGGCTCGGTGAACATGTAGTCCAGGCCGTCGCGGACGTTCTTGGGATAGTGGGAGGCGAAGTTCACCGTCAGTGCGATCTCCGGATCGATGGACTTGATGGTCTGCTTCACGTCCTTCAGCATCCGCGCGGCGCTCTCGTCCAGGAACTCCACCAGATCCTCGTTTTTCGCCATGATGTCCTCGTCCGTGCGCGGCATGTCGTAGCCGAAGCGGTCCTTGAAGCGCTTCAGGCAGGTCTCGCAGTAGCACATGGACTTGCCGAAGATGTCGATGAACAGGCTGTCGGGGTGGAAGGTCTCCACGATCTCACGCAGCTGGCCGAGGATGTACGCGCGGTAGTCCGTCTCATAGCAGGGCATGCCCCACTTGGCGTTGCTGGAGTTGGTGGGCATGCCGCAGATCAGCGGCACGTTGTCGCGATTGATGGAGCTCCACTCCGGGTGCGCCTTGGGCGCGTAGGAATCGTATTCAAAGCAATAGTACGCGGTAAACTCGATCCCGTGTCGGCGCAGCATCGGCACGACCTCGCGCACCCAGTCCCGATCGCCCAGGGCGGGGTGCTTTTTTCCAATGGCGGTGTCGTAGTAGCTGTAACCCCAATGGTCCTTGCAGTAGAGCATGAGGTGATCCAGATTCGCCTCCTCGATGAAGCGCTCCCACTCCGCAACGTCCAGCTTCTCAAAGCTGACGCCCGGCAGATCCGGCGTGTGATGATCCACCAGATAGCCGCGATAGGTCTTTTGGTACAGATCGGACATACTGTATTCCTCTCAATTTCACGTATTTTCGCGTTTTCAGGTGCACAGCGCAGCCCCGCGCATGCGCCCTCTTGCGTCAAGGCCGACAAGAGAAAACCCGCCTTGACGCAAGAAGGCGCTCCCGCGCCCCAATGGGACGCGGGAACACCGTTGTCAGGTCAGCGGGAAGCGTAGCTGAAGATGGTCAGGCTGCCGGTCGCGGTGTAGTACACGCCCTGCAGATCGCTCTTCATGCAATAGGTGTAGCTGGCATTGTACAGCGGGCAGATGGAGAAGCCGCTGTCGGTGTACATCAGGTTCTCGATCTGAGCGAGCACCTCATCGCGCTCGGCGCCGGCGGGCATGGTGCTGGCCTGGGCAACCAGGGCGTCATACTCCTCGTTGGTGTAGCCGGAGTACTCGAAGGAGCCGTTGGTGCCGAACAGGTTGTAGTAGCCGATGGCGTCGTTGAAGGAGATGCCGTAGCCCAGGCGCGCCAGGCAGAAGTCGCCGTTGGAGATGGTGGCGGTGTAGCCTGCGGAATCGATGTTGTTCAGGGTCACGTTGATGCCCAGCACGGTGTCGAGGTCAGCCTGCACAGCCTCGGCGACGGCCTTGTTGGTGTCGGAGGTGTTGTACTGATAGTCCAGGGTCTTGCTGGAGTCCCAGCCGTCGGCCACGGCGGCCTCGTACAGCTCAACCGCCAGGTCGCAGCGCTCGCCGTAGTCCTCGAGGTCGTAGTCGGGATACTGCTCCTGCAGCCAGCCGAAGATGGAGCCGGGATGGGCCTCGGTCCAGCTGACGCTGTCGGAGGTGGTCACGCCGCCGGGGATCAGGGTGCTGGCGGGGGTGGAGCCATCCTGGGTCACGTTCTCGACGATGTTCTCGCGATCGATGGCCAGCAGAATCGCAGCGCGCACGCGCCAGTCGGGCAGGTTCTGCATGGACATGTACAGGTAGGTCACGTTCAGGCGGGGATTGGTGAACAGATCGCCGGAGGCGGTCAGGCTCTCAATCTGGTCCGCGGAGATGCAGGAGACGAAGTCATAGTCGCCGGACTGATAGGCGGCCATGTTGGTGGTCTCACTGTCGGAGAGGTGGAACACCAGCTTGGCCGGGCCGAGATTGGCGTAGTCATAGTACTGGTCGTTCTTCTCCAGCGCCATGTAGCTGTCGTGCACCCACTCGGTCATCTTGTAGGCGCCGTTGGAGATCACGGTGGAGGGATCGGTCCAGGTGTCGCCCGCAGCCTCGATCACGTCCTGGCGGAGCGGATACAGGGTATAGTGGGCGCACAGCTCCAGGAAGTAGGAGCAGGCGTTGGCCAGCTTGACCTCGAGGGTCTTGTCATCGATGGCGGTGATGCCCAGCTCGGAGGGCTCCATCTCGCCATTGGCGATCTCGGTGGCGTTGAGCACGATGGCGTTGAGCTCGCTGCCGTTGGCCGCAGCCGTGGCGGGATCCACCAGGCGCTGCCAGGAGTACACGAAGTCCTGGGCGGTCACGGGCTTGCCGTCGGACCAGAAGATGTCGTCGCGCAGCGTGAAGGTGTAGGTCAGGGTATTCTCGTCATAGGTGTAGGAAGCGGCCTGGCCGGGAACCAGGGCGGCGCCGGCCTCGTTGGGGTTGGTGCCGGACACGGTATCCGCCGGGACGTACTTGAGCAGGCCCTCGTACATGTGGCAGAGAATCTCGTACTGATCCGCGCCGGTGCAGATGGTGGGATCCATGGAATGCGGCTCGGAGTAACCCAGAGCGATGTCGATGGTGATGCCCTCGTCGGCCTCAGCGAAACACATGCTGACGGACAGGCAGAGGACCAACGCGAGCAGAAGAGAGAGTGCTTTCTTCATTGGGACAACCTCTTTCCTATGTATTTATTTAAACGCGCTCTGTGCGCGCCTAAATCGCACGAAGGGTATAATGATCGCTTAGACCTTGTGGCAGGCGACGAAGTGGCCGGGCGAACACTCCCGCAGATCCGGCCGCATGCGCGCGCACTCCTCGGTGGCGTAGCGGCAGCGGGTGTGGAAGCGGCAGCCCGTGGGCGGATCCATCGGGCTGGGAATTTCGCCCTCCAGCTCGATGCGCTCGCGGGTCTTGTTCAGCTGCGGATCCGGCAGCGGCGCCGCGGAGATCAGGCACTGGGTATAGGGGTGCACTGCGTGACCGCACACCTCGTAGCTCTCGCCCAGCTCCACCAGATTTCCCAGGTACATCACGCCGATCCGCTGGGAGATGTGGCGCACCACCGAGAGATCGTGGGCGATGAACAGATAGGTCAGGCCCAGCTCCCCCTGCAGATCCTCCAGCATGTTGACCACCTGGGACTGGATGGACACGTCCAGCGCGGAGATCGGCTCGTCGCAGACGATGAACTCCGGATTGACCGCCAGCGCCCGGGCGATGCCGATGCGCTGCTGCTGGCCGCCGGAGAACTCGTGCGGGAAGCGGTTTGCATGCTCGGTGTTCAGGCCCACGGTGGCGAGCAGCTCCCGCACCCGCGCGTCCCGATCCGCCTTCGATCCGGTGATTTTGTGGATGTCCAGGGCCTCGCCGATGATCTCGCCCACCGTCATGCGGGGGTCAAGGGAGGCGGAGGGATCCTGGAAGATCAGCTGCATCTTCCGGTAGTAGTCCTTCATCGGCACGCTGATGTTCGCTTCAGCGTCAAAGATGGTCTTGCCATCGTAGACGATCCTGCCGGCGCTGGGCTCGTACAGGCGGATCAGCGTGCGGCCGAAGGTCGTCTTGCCGCAGCCGGACTCGCCCACCAGGCCCAGGGTCTCACCCCGATAGATGTCCAGCGAGACGTTGTCCACGGCGTGCACATATTTCTTCTTCTGAAACAGGCCGGTCTTTACGGGAAAGCGCTTGCTCAGGCCCACGGCCTCCACCAGCTTCTCCTGCTTGCTCATGCGCGCTCCGCCTCCTTCCGCATCTGTGCAATGTGCCTCCAGCACGCGGATATGTGGTCCGCATCGCCGACGTTCACCATGGGCGGCCGCTGCTGCAGGCAGACCTTCATGCACTCCTTGCACCTGGGCGCGAAGCAGCAGCCCTTCGGCGGATCCAGCAGGTCCACCGGCGTTCCGTCGATGGGAATCAGCCGCTCCTTCGTCAGCTTGTCCAGGCGCGGCATGGACGCCAGCAGGCCCTTCGTATAGGGGTGCACGGGATTGTAGAAGATCTCCTCCACGCCGCCCTGCTCCACGATGTGCCCGGCGTACATCACCGACACGCGGTCGCAGATCTCCGCCACCACGCCCAGATTGTGGGTGATGAAGATGATGGACATGCCGGTCCTTTCCTGCAGCGACTTCATCAGCCGCAGGATCTGCTCCTGGGTGGTCACGTCCAGCGCGGTGGTCGGCTCGTCGGCGATCAGCAGCTTGGGATGGCAGATCAGGCCCATGGCGATCATCGCGCGCTGGCGCATGCCGCCGGAGAACTCGTGGGGATACTGATCCACGCGCTTTTCGGCGTTGTTGATGCCCACCAGCTGGAGCATCTCGATGGCACGCTTGCGGGCCTCCTCGCGCTTCATGCCCTTGTTGTGGCACAGCAGCGCCTCCATCAGCTGGTCGCCCACGGTGTAGACCGGATTCATGCAGGTCATGGGGTTCTGAAAGATCATGCTGATCTTGCTGCCCCGCAGGTCGAACATCTGGTCCTTGCTGTACTTGAGAATGTCCTCGCCCTCAAAGCGGATGCTGCCGCCGATGACCTTACCGGAGCCCTGGAGCAGGCCCATGATGGAGTACGCCTCCACGCTCTTGCCGGAGCCGGATTCGCCCACGATGCCCATGATTTCGTTGTTCTTCAGGGAATAGGAGATGCCGTCCACCGCCTTCACCTCGCCCGCAGGCGTGAAGAAGGAAACGCGCAAATCCTCCACCTCGATCAGGTTTTTCTCCTGCTGCGCTTCATTTCGCATAAGCCTTCCTCCTTACTTCAGTCGGGGATCCAGTGCGTCGCGCAGGCCGTCGCCGATGAGGTTCAGCGTCAGCACCACGATGCTCAGGATCAGCGCGGGGAACAGCAGACGGTAGGGATACAGCGTCAGTGAGCTCAGCGCGTCGGAGCACATGGAGCCGAGGCTCGCCATGGGCGCCGCCACACCGATGCCCAGATAGGACAGGAAGGATTCGGTGAAGATCGCCGAGGGAATCTGCAGGCAGGTGGCGATGACCAGCTGGCCCACGCAGTTGGGCAGCAGATGGCGCAGAATCACGCGCTTCTTGCCCGCACCCAGCACACGCTCCGCCGTGATGAACTCCATGCTCTTGAGCTGCAGTACCTGGCCGCGCACGATGCGCGCCATGCTGACCCAGTACAGAAGGGCAAAGATGATGAAGATGCTGACGATGCCCGTACCGAGGTCGCTCATCGATCGGGCCAGCGCGGAGTTCGAGGAATCGAACCAGTTCTGCAGCGGCGCGGAGATGACCACCTGCAAAAGCAGCACCATCAGCGTGGTGGGAATGGAGATGATCAGGTCGATGATGCGCATGATCACGAAATCCACCGCGCCGCCGCACAGTCCGCTGATGGCGCCGATGGTCGCGCCAATGACCAGCACGATCAGCGCGGCGACGATGCCGACGATCATGGACACGCGGGTGCCGTACATGCAGCGGGACATCAGATCGCGCCCGGCGGAGTCCGTGCCGAACACGTGGGGGAACACCCGCGTCAGCAGCTCGACCTCCTCGCCCTTCGCCTCCCCGATCTCGCACTCCAGGGGCGTCAGCTCCGTCAGCACGCCGTCCTCATAGTCCTTCAGCTTGGCGTAGCACAGCGGATCCTGCGCGCCCTTCTGATACACCACCACGGCGCTGGAGAGGGATTTCTTCAGATTAAAATTGTAGGTGACGCCATCGATGGAGATGTAGTGCTCTCCCTTGGAGATGGATTTGGAGGAGCCCACCATGGTCTCCGTGGAGAACACCGCATCGTACTGCTTCAGAAGCTCGATCACCGTCTGTTCGCTCTCGGAATACTCCATGGGCGCCAGCTTGCCGGAGTTGCGGTACTGGCTCTCGTAGCTGTACGGCACCACCAGCGGCCCGGCAAAGGCGAACACCATCACCAGCACGAACACCACCAGCGCCACCATGGCCACCTTGTTCGCCTTGAAGCGCCGCCAGGCGTCCGCCCAGTAGGATACGCTCTTGCGCTCGGCGACGACGGATTCCTTTTCGTCCCTGCTCGCGTCGATGAACAGCTCGTCGGGAAGCTGCAGAAAGCTCAGATCCTTGGGATTGTTCAGCCGGAACTTCGGCCGCTTGATTTCAGACGCCATGCTCAGCCCTCCTTCGACGTGAGATTGATGCGCGGATCGATGATCTTGTAGATGATATCCACCACAAGGTTCATCAGAATGACCAGCGTCGAAAGCACGATGGTCGTGGCCATGATCACCGGATAATCACGATCGATGATGCTGGATACAAAGTAGCGTCCCAGGCCCGGAATGGCGAAGGTGGTCTCGATGACGAAGCCGCCGCAGAGCAGGCCGGCCGTCAGCGGTCCCAGATAGGTGACCACCGGAATCAGCGAATTGCGCAGCGCGTGCTTGAACACCACCTTGCCGGTCTTGAGTCCCTTGGCCCGCGCCGTGCGGATGTAATCCTGGTTGATGGCGTCCAGCATGCTGGTTCGGGTCAGCTTGGCCACATAGCAGGCGTAGTACAGGCTCAGCGCGCACACCGGCATGATGAACGCCCTGGTATTCTCCAGACTGCCCGACACCGCCGGCAGCCAGTTGAGCCCGATGGCGAACAGCGCCAGCATCAGCGAGGCCACCACGAAGTTTGGAACGGCGATGCCCACGGTGCAGAACACATTCAGCAGATTGTCGATCCACTTGCCGCGGTTGTAGGCGGCGATGCAGCCCAGCGGAATGCCGATCACCACCGTCACCAGCAGCGCCAGCAAGCCCACCTCGATGGACAGCGTAAACTTGCCCTGATGGAAGATGATGTCCGCCACGGGCGTGCCCTTCTGCATCTTCAGGCTCGTGCCCATGTCCCCGTGCAGATAGCCCACCAGATAGTTTTTCAGCTGCACATACAGCGGCTGATCCAGACCATACTTTTTGACCATCAGCTCCATCTGTTCCACGGATGTGTTCTCATCCAGAAACGGGCTGCCCGGAATCGTGTTCATCACGAGAAACGTGATCGTGGCGACCAACAGAATCGTCAGCAGGGCCGCGACCACGCGCTTGCAGATATAACCGGCCATGGAATTCTCACCTTCTCCTCTTTTGTAATCCAAAAATGAGTTGATCTACTCCTGATAATACCATTATAGTATGCTTTTTCCGAATAAGCAATTGCCATTCTGCTTCAATTGTCGGAGCTTTCTCTCAATGTTTTACTAAGGCGGCTTAAATACTCTTTACAAAGCCACTGTCCGTGTCTCAAATACTCAGAAGTTCTCAGTCCGTGAGCGAAATACATACAAGGGGCGCAACCGAAAAATATCCGGTTGTGCCCCCAAATATGCCCTGCTCAACGCCGCTCACAGGTTGCTCTGCTTGCGGCTGACGCTCCTGCGCAGATCGTTTCCAAGGTTGGTAATGCACAGCATGGTGACCACCAGGAACGCGCCGGGGATGAGGATCATCCACCACGCGCCGGAGCTGAGCGCCTTCTCGGACAGGGAGAGCATGCTGCCCCAGCTGATGACTTCCAGCGGAAGTCCGATGCCCATGAAGCTGAGTGTGGACTCGGCCACGATGGCGCTGCGTACGTTCATGACCACCATGAACATGATGGAGGAGAAGAAGTTCGGCGCAAGGTGCTTCCACAGAATGCGGAAGAAGCCCGCGCCCATGCAGCGTGCGGCGATCACGTGCTCGCTGTTGCGGATGCGCCGCACTTCTGTGCGCACGACCTTGGCGATGCTGGTCCAGCCGGTCACGCCGATGACCAGCGAGATGCTCAGTACGTTCGCCTTGCCCAGAATCGCCTGAATCAGCACCACCAGCAAAAGGCTCGGGATGCTCAGCACGATCTCGGTAAAGCGCATCATCAGATCGTCCAGCCACTTCGGGGCCAGGCCGCTGATGGAGCCGAAAACCACGGCGATGGTCGTGGAGATCAACGTCGCCAGAAAGCCGATGCACAGCGAGATGCGCCCGCCGTACCAGATCATCGAAAACACGTCGCGGCCCATGGTGTCGGTGCCGAACAGGAACTCGGAATTCGGGGCCTGGGTGTAGTGGAACAGATCCATGTAGGCGGGATCCTTCGGGATGAACAGCTCGCAGCACAGGCAGCCCAGCACGATCACGGCCAGCAGGATCAGCGACGGCAGCGGCAGGCTGCGGCGGCGCCTGTGCTCCGGCTTTGCAGCGGGGGCGCTGCGGAGGCCCACCATGGCAAACCTATCTTCCAACTTCCGTCACCTCCGAGGTCTCCACGAGCTCATTTTCCTTCATGCGCGGGTCGATGCGCTCGTTGATGATCTGCGCCGCCAGGTTGAACAGGATCACGATGGCCCCCGACAGGATGCACAGCACCATCAGCAGGTTGTAGTCCTGATAGCGGGCGCTCTCGTAGGACAGCGTGCCGATGCCGGGGTAGGAGAACACCGTCTCGATGATGTAGGTGCCGCCGAGGATGTGGGGTACCGAGATGGCCATGATGCTCAGATACGCGGGAACGATGTTGCGCAGGCAGTGTTTGAACATCACCTGCCGCCTGTTCAGTCCCTTGGACTTGGCCAGCAGCACGTACTCCGCGCGGATCTCCTCCAGCAGCTTGTTGCGGATCATGTAGGCGTAATACCACAGGTGGTTGAGCACCGCCACCGTCAGTGGCAGGATCAGGTGCAGGATGCGGTCGCCGAGGTCATTTGCATTGCCCACCGAGTACGCGCCGCTGCTGGGCAGCCAGCGCAGATTGACTGCGAACACCAGAATCAGCACCAGCGACAGCCAGAACTCCGGGATGCAGCTGACCACCGTGCCGACCTTGCATAGGATTCGGTCGGGCCAGCGATCCTCGAACCAGGCGCAGAGGATGCCCAGTCCCAACGCCAGCGAGAAGATCAGCACAAAGCCGATGCCGCCCAGAATCAGCGTGTTCACCGCGCGTCCGCCGATCACCTCCAGCACGTCCGTCTTGTACTTGTAGGAGATGCCGAAGTCGCCGCGCAGCGCGCCCTGCAGCCAGCGCAGGTACTGCACGTGGATGGGCTCGTTCAGGCCCAGCTTCTCCTCGGCCCATTCGCGCTCATCGGGCTTCATCTTTTCCACCCGGTCGCCGTAGTAGGAGACCAGGGGGTCGCCGGGGGCGAGGCGGGCGATGTAGAAGGTGACGATGGAGAGCAGCAGCACGCTGAGAATGAAGATCAGCAGCTTCTGCCCGTAGTAGAGCCAGGGATTTTTGCGCATCATGCGCCGCCTCCCCTCTGTAAGACATAGTGATCGGGTGCGACCTCGGTGAGCGTTCCCTCCCGGTCGAACTGCGCCGGGTCGAAGGCCTGCAGCGTCCGGGCGCGCTCCCGACGGGGATCGGGAATCGGAATCGCTGAGAGCAGCGCGCGGGTGTAGGGGTGGCGCGGGTCGTCGAACAGCTCCTGCGTGGGGGCCAGCTCCACCAGCTTTCCCCGGTACATCACGCCCACGCGGTCGCAGAGGTAGCGCACCACGGCAAGGTCGTGGGCGATGAACAGAAAGGAGAAGCCATGCTCGTCCTGCAAATGCTTGAACAGGTTGATGATCTGCGCCTGGATGGACACGTCCAGCGACGCGATGGGCTCGTCCGCCACCAGCAGTTCCGGCTCCATGGACAGCGCCCGGGCGATGGCCACCCGCTGGCGCATGCCGCCGGACAGCTCCGGAGGATACTTGTCCAGATACGTGGGGTCGAGGCCCACGTACTTCAGCTGGAACTCGGCCTCGGCGCGCAGGGTGCCGCGCTTGGGGTGGATGTGGTGGATGGCCATGGGCTCGGCGATGACGTCCGCCACCGTCATGTGCTGGTTCAGGCTCGAGGTGGAGTCCTGAAAGATCAGCTGCCGCGTGGTCTGGAGCATCTTTCGATTGGCACGGTACTGCTTCGGATCGCACACGTCCACGCCCTTGTACAGGATTTTGCCCTCCGTGGGCCTCAGTACGTTCATGGCGCAGCGCGCCACTGTGGACTTGCCGGAGCCAGATTCGCCCACCAGGCCGAGGATCTCGCCCCGGCGGAGCTGGAAGCTCACGTCGTCCACCGCCCGGATGGCGGCGCTGCGGGAGAGCTTGAAGCAGTGGGTCAGGTGCTGAACGTCCAGCAGAATCTCAGCCATGGAAGCCACCTCCCACCGGCGGTTCAACCTTCGGCGCGCGCTTATCCAGCAGCCAGGTCGCGGCGAAGTGGGTGGGCGAAACCTGGAACATCGGCGGTTCCTCCTCGTAATCGATGGCCAGCGCGTACTCGTTGCGACAGGCGAAGGCGTCGCCCACCGGGGGATCGATCAGCGACGGCGGCATGCCGGGGATGGTGTAGAGGGGTTCGCCCCGCTGGGCATAGGCCGGCAGCGAGCGCATCAGGCCCCAGGTGTAGGGGTGGCGCGGGTCGTAGAAGATCTCCTCGGTGGTGCCGATCTCCACGATCCGCCCGGCGTACATCACCGCAACCCGGTCCGCCACCCGGGCAACCACGCCCAGATCGTGGGAGACCAGCACCGTGGCCGTGCCCAGCTTCATCTGGATATCCCGCAGAAGGTCGAGAATCTGCGCCTGTATGGTCACGTCCAGCGCCGTGGTAGGTTCGTCCGCGAATAGGATGCGGGGGTTCGAGGCCAACGCGATGGCCAGCACGCTGCGCTGGCGCATGCCGCCGGAGAAATTGTAGGGATAGAGTCCATAGCGGCTCTCCGGCGCATCGATGCCCACCAGCTCCATCAGTTCGATGACCCGCCGGTGCACCGCATCGCGGCTGAGGCGGCGGTTGTGCACCCGCACGGCCTCGGCGATCTGCTCACCGATGGCGATGGTGGGGTTCAGCGAGGTCATGGGATCCTGAAACACCATGGAGAACAGCTTGCCCCGCAGGCGCTCCATGTCCCGGGGGCGATAGGCCGTGATGTCCACGCCGTCCACCAGGATGCTTCCGCCCTTGATGCGCGCGTCCTTGCGCAAGAGCTTCATGATCGCCTTGCACAGCACGCTCTTGCCCGAGCCGGACTCGCCCACGACGGCCAGCACCTCGCCCTCGTGCAGGGTGAAGGACACGTCCCGCACGGCCTGCAATTCGCCCCGCGGCGTGTCAAAGCTGACGCTGAGATTTTTCACTTCCAACAGTTCTGCCATAGCGCTCCTCGATACAGGAAGACCCGCGACCGTCTCCGATCGCGGGGATTCCGTGATTTCATGCTTCGGATGCGAAGGTTCAGCCCTCCAGCGTCCATTCGGCCACGTTCCAGAAGATGCCCACGCCGTGGTGGCCCAAAATCGTGTCGGGATCGATGCCCTTGAGCCGGGAGGTGGCCACGTAGTCCGCGTCGATGTAGCAGATGAAGGCGTAGGCCGGGTCGTTGGCCAGCTCGATCTGGAAATTGGCGTAGGCCTCGGCGCGCACCGCCGGGTCGTCGCTCTCCCGGGCTTCGATCAGGTACTGATCCACCAGCGCGTTGGAGTAGCCGGAGTAGTTCGCGCCCTTGTCGGTGCCGAAGACCTTGTAGGTGTGGTCGTCCGCGTCAAAGGGGCTGCCCCAGCCGATGAGGTAAGCCATCTGTCCGCCCCAGTCCACCTTTTCAGGAATCTCGACGGAGCAGTTGATGCCCACCTGGCGCAGCATCTGCGCCGCGGCCTGGGCGATGTCCACGCGCACCTGATCGCCCGCGCCGACGCTGATGACGAAGCCGATTTCCTGTCCGTCGCGCTCGTAGAAGCCGTTTGCGTTCAGCGTGCAGCCGGCCTCCTCCAGTATGGCGCGCGCGCGGTCGGGGTCGTAGTCGTAGTGCTCAACGTCCTCGTAGTTGTATTCGTTGCGCTGCAGCGGACCGTAGGCGACGATGCCGTGCCCCAGAATCACCGCGTCCACGATGGCCTGACGGTCGATGGCGCAGCAGATCGCCGGAATGATGTCCCTGTTCTCCGTCCAGTAGGGGTTCCAGAAGTTGAACAGGATGCCGCGATAGTCGCTGGTCTCCATGCGGTAGACCGTGTAGCTCTCATCGCTTGCGAAGTTCTCCGCGTCCTTGGGGGTCAGCAGCGCCAGATCCAGCTCGCCGGTCTTCATCTGCATGGCCTGGGCGTTGTCGTCGGGCACGATCTTGAAGATGATGCGCTCGATGTTGGGTGCGCCCTTGAAGTAGTCCTCGTTGCGGGCAAGGATGATGGCCTGGCCCTCGTCCCAGCTCTCCAGCTTGTAGGGGCCGGTGCCGACGGGATTGCGGAAGAACGCGGCGGACTGCATGTCCTCGCCCTCCAGCAGGTGCTTCGGCAGGATCGCCATGGTCATGTAGTCCAGGAAGGCCGCGTTGGGGGCGGTCAGGCGGAAGGCGACGGTCAGATCGTCGATCACCGTGATCTCCGCCACGTCCTCGTAGTTGGGGGCGTTCTCGGAGCCGTTCTCGGGATCCATGATGGCCTCGATGGTGAACTTCACGTCCTCGGCGGTGAAGGCCTCGCCGTCGTGCCACTTCACGCCCTCCTCCAGATGGAAGGTGTAGGTGTAGGTCGCCGCGTCGTACTCCCAGGACTTCGCAAGGCAGGGCACCACCTGGTTGTCGCCGTCGTGGGCGGTCAGGCCGTTGAAGATCAGGATGTTGATCTCGCCGTGCTCGTCCATGGCGGGGTTGATGCGGGTGTAGTCCCCGGACGCATAGGTCAGCGTGCTGCTGTCGGTCTCGGCAAGGGATGTTCCCGCCAGCGCCAGGAGCATCGCCAGAGCCAGGATCATTCTGAGAATTCGTTTCATGAGGCATGTCCCTCCGAAATTGTGATTTGTTTTCAGCTGCGCAGTTTATGCTGTGATTGTAGCATACGCCCCTCCCCCGCACAAGCTCGGTGGGGGGATCAAAACCGGCTGTTTTCATCATCTTTTAACATTCCATGCCGTTGTCCATGCTTCCGCGCGCCGCGCGACCCGTTTGCATAAAAATGTCCGCCGGATTTTTGACGAAGCTCCGAACATCTCTGCGCATAATTATTCATTTGTTTACTTGACATGACCACTGCATAAATGTATAATATCTGCATAAAATATGATTTTATCTATATATTATGCACAATTTACCGCACGATATGCAGGAAAGCGAGGTTGCACATGGCCCGCATATTTATTGATGGAAGCGCCGGAACCACCGGCCTGCGGATTCGCCAGCGCCTCTTGGAGCGCAGCGACATCGAACTGATCACCCTGCCGGAGGAGATGCGCAAGGACGAGAATGCGCGCCGGGACGCGCTGAACCGCGCGGACGTGGCCTTTCTGTGTCTGCCGGATGCGGCGGCGGTGGAGGCGGTCGGCATGATCGAAAACGAACACACCGCCGTGATCGACACCTCCACGGCCCACCGCACGGCCCCGGGCTGGGTCTACGGCTTCCCGGAGGTGGGCGACCTGCGGAAGCGGATTTGCCAATCCAGGCGCATCGCCAACCCCGGCTGCCACGCCAGTGGCTTCATCGCGCTGGTCGCACCGCTGGTGCGCGCGGGACTGCTGGACGCGGGCGCGCAGCTCACTTGCTTCTCCCTCACCGGCTACTCCGGCGGCGGCAAGAAGATGATCGCCGAATACGAGGGTTCGGACAGAAATCCCCTGCTGGATGCACCCCGGCAGTACGGCCTGAGCCAGCAGCACAAGCACCTGCCCGAGATGGCGGCGATCAGCGGCCTGAACGCGCCGCCCTGCTTCTGCCCCATCGTGGCGGACTTTTACAGCGGCATGGAGGTCAGCGTGCCCCTGTTCGCATCCCAGCTCAGGGGAACCCCCGCACAGATTCGCGAGCTCTACCGTGAGACCTACACTGGGCCCGTGGTGCGCTGCGTGGAATCCCCGGACGAGAGCGGCTTCCTGTCCGCAGCGGCGCTGTCCAGCAGCGACGCCATGGAGATTTCCATATCCGGCAATGACGATCGCATCCTGCTCACCGCCCGCTACGACAACCTGGGCAAGGGCGCTTCCGGCGCGGCGATTCAGAACCTGAACCTGCTGCTGGGCGCGGACGAAACGGCAGGGCTGGTGCTCTGATTCCATCAAATAACAAACGCTTGATATCAGCGATAACAATTCCCTGATAAAATATAAAGGAGCATGGCTTTATGAACATCATCACCGGCGGCGTGTGCGCCGCGAAGGGCTTTCAGGCCAACGGCATCCACTGCGGCATCCGCAAGAACCACAGCAAGAAGGATCTGGCGCTGATTTACAGCGAGGTTCCCGCCAATGCGGCGGCGGTCTACACCACGAACCTGGTCAAGGGCGCACCCCTGCTGGTGACGAAGGCGCACATCGCCGACGGACGTGCCCAAGCGGTGATCTGCAACAGCGGCAACGCCAACACCTGCAATGCCGACGGCATCGAGATCGCCGAGGCCATGAGTGCGCTGGTGGCAAAGCAGCTGTCCATCCCGGCAAGCGACGTTGTGGTCGCCTCCACGGGCGTGATCGGCCAGCCCCTCAAGCTCGATCCCATCGCTGCGGGACTGCCCGCACTGGCGGAGGGCCTGAATCCCGACGGCAGCGCTGCGGCGGCCGAGGCCATCATGACCACCGACACCGTGCGCAAGGAGATCGCCGTGGAGTTCGAGCTGGGCGGCGTGACCTGCCATCTGGGCGGCATCGCCAAGGGTAGCGGCATGATCCACCCCAACATGGCCACGATGCTGGTGTTCCTCACCACCGACGCGGCCATCTCGGCAGAGATGCTTCAGAAGGCGCTGTCCGGCGACGTGGCGGGAACCTTCAACATGGTCTCAATCGACGGCGACACCTCCACCAACGACATGGTGACCATCCTCGCCAACGGCATGGCCGGAAACGCGGAGATCAGCTGTGAGGGCGCGGACTTCACCGCGTTCATGACGGCGCTGAACAGCGTGACGGTGCAGCTGTGCCGCTGCATCGCCGGGGACGGCGAGGGTGCGACCAAGCTGCTGGAGTGCCGCGTGGAGGGCGCAAAGGATCTCTCCACCGCCCGCACGGTCGCCAAGAGCGTGATCTGCTCCAGCCTGCTCAAGGCCGCCATGTTCGGCGCGGACGCGAACTGGGGCCGGGTGCTCTGCGCCATCGGCTACAGCGGCGCGGACGTGGACGTCCATCGCGTGGACGTGGCCTTCAAATCCCCCAAGGGAATCGTGGAGGTCTGCAAAAATGGCGCGGGCGTGCCCTTCTCCGAGGAGGAAGCCAAGGCCGTGCTGCTGGAGAAGGAGATCGAGATCCTGGTGAAGCTCAACAGCGGCGACGCTGCGGCCACCGCCTGGGGCTGCGACCTGACCTACGACTACGTGAAGATCAACGGCGACTACCGCACCTGAGGACAGAGCTATGGAAAAGTATTTTTCGAACGCGGAGCGCGCGCAGATTCTGACCCAGGCCCTTCCCTACATCCGCCGCTACAACGGCAAGATCGTCGTGGTCAAGTACGGCGGAAACGCCATGATCAACGCCATGCTCAAGCATCAGGTGATGGAGGACATCGTGCTTCTGTCGCTGATCGGCGTGAAGGTGGTGCTGGTGCACGGCGGCGGCCCGGAGATCAGCGAAACCATGCAGAAGCTGGGCAAGCAGGCCGAGTTCGTGGATGGCCTGCGGGTCACCGATCAGGAGACCGTGGACATCGTGCAGATGGTGCTGGCGGGAAAGATCAACAAGACGCTGGTGAACCTCTTGCAGATGAACGGCGGCAAGGCCATGGGCATCTCCGGCATGGACGGACGGCTCATTGAGGCGAAGATCAGGGACGAGCGCCTGGGCTACGTGGGCGACGTGGTGCACGTCAACATCGAGCCCGTCACCGACCTTTTGGAGAAGGGCTACATCCCGGTGATCTCCACCATCGGCTGCGACCGGGACGGCAACACCTACAACATCAACGGCGACACCGCCGCGGCGCACATCGCCGGGGCGCTGGGCGCCGAGCGCCTGATCATGCTCACCGACATCGCCGGTATCCTGCGGGACCGCAACGATCCTGCCAGCCTCATCCCGGCGATCACCATCGATGAGGCCCGGCAGCTGCGCGCGGACGGCGTGATCTCCGGCGGCATGATCCCCAAGGTGGAGTGCTGCATCGACGCGATCCACCGGGGCGTGAAGAACGCAATCATCATGGACGGCCGCATCCCGCACTCCATCCTGATGGAGATCCTCACCGACGAGGGCGCGGGCACCATGGTCTCAGGAGGAAATGACAATGACTGATACGATGAATCTGGACCGCAGCTACATTGCGGGCACCTACAACCGCTTTCCGGTGGAGATCGTCTCCGGCAAGGGCTGCATCGTCAAGGACGCGGACGGCAAGTCTTACATTGACCTGACCTCCGGCATCGGCGTGACCAGCTTCGGCGTGGCGGACGAAAAATGGCAGCAGGCGGTCATCGCCCAGCTGGGCAAGGTGCAGCACACCTCGAATCTCTATTACACCAGCCCTGACGCGCGGCTTGCGAAGCTGCTCTGCGAAAAGACCGGCATGAAGAAGGTGTTCTTCTCCAACTCCGGCGCGGAGTCCAACGAGTGCGCTATCAAGGTCGCCCGCAAGTGGGCCGCCGAGAACAAGGGAGAAGAGTATTCCACCATCATCACGCTGGTCAACAGCTTCCACGGCCGCACCATCTCCACCCTGGCTGCCACCGGTCAGGATCACTTCCACCAGCTCTTCCAGCCGCTGACCCCCGGCTTCGTGCACACCCCGGCCAACGATCTTGCGGCCTTCGAGGCTCTGGCGGCACAGTGCAAGCCCGCCGCGGTGATGATCGAGTGCGTGCAGGGCGAGGGCGGCGTGATGGCGCTGGAACAGGACTTCGTGCGCGGCCTTGCGGAGTATGCGAAGAAGGAGAACATCCTGCTGATCGTGGACGAGGTGCAGACCGGCAACGGACGCACCGGCGCGCTCTATTCCTACATGAACTACGGCGTGCATCCGGACATCGTCTCCACGGCGAAGGGTCTTGGCGGCGGACTGCCGCTGGGCGCGACCCTGCTGTGCGAGAAGGTGGAGAACACCCTCGGCCCCGGCGACCACGGTTCCACCTTCGGCGGCAACCCGGTCTGCTGCGCGGGCGCACTGAGCATCCTCAATCGCCTGGATGACGATCTGATGGCCGAGGTGCGGGAAAAGAGCAAGATGGCCTTCGAGATGTTCCAGAACGTCCCCGGCGTGGAGAGCGTCAGCGGCATGGGCCTGATGATCGGCATCAAGCCGGTGAAGCCCGCCCGCGAGGTGGTGCTCAAGTGCATCGATCGCGGCGTGCTCTGCCTCACCGCGAAGAACAAGATCCGCCTGCTGCCCGCGCTGAACATCCCCAGCGACACCTTCAAAGAGGCGCTGGAGATCCTGCGCGCGGTCTGCGCCGGAGAATGATCCTCCCATCGTCCTGTCGAAATGCAAATGTGCGCGGCGGCTTCCTTACAGAAGCCGCCGCCTTTTCGTTGCACACTATTTTCCTTCCACCGTTTTCACGATGAGCGCAGCTGCGCCGTCAATGCCGAACCAGTCCGTATCGATGCAGAGATCGTAGCCCGCAGCATCGCCCCAGCGGGTCCTGGAGCGCTGGTTGTAGTATGCGGCGCGCTCCCTGTCCACCTTGCTCAGCTTCCGGCCCGCATCTTCCGCCGACAGATGGTCGCGCTCCGCGATGCGCGCAATGCGATTCTCCTCCGCGGACGAGATGAACACGCGGAACAGCCTGTGCGTTCCGGCGAGCACCTGATCGGCGGAGCGTCCCACGATCACGCACGGACCCTCCGCCGCGATCTTCTCAATGATCTCGCGCTGCGCCATCTGTGCCTGGTGCGCGATGGACCTGTACGCGTTGGTGCCGAAGCCGACGGAGCGGTACAGCATGCTGCTGTCGATGGGCTTTTCATCGATGCTCTGCAGGAACTTGCGACTCAGCCCGCTGCGCTCCGCCGCCTTCTCCAGCAGCTCGGAATCATAGTACGGGATGTGCAGCTGCCGGGCAACCATTTTGCCGATGCTCCTTCCACCGGCGCCGTAGGACCGGCCGATGGTGATGATGAACTGCGTGCGGGCCTCCTTCCCTGCGGTGACCTCCGCGCGCTCCTTCTCCGCCTCCGGCGCCGACATCATCTGGTTCAGGCCCCTGTTGATACGGACGATCACGATGGCGGAGGCAATCGCAGTCAGCACGTCCGCGACCAGCATGAAGTACAGGATGCCGTTCAGCCCCATAAAAATCGGAAGCAGCAGCGGCAGACCGACGCCAAAGACGATTTCGCGCATCAGGGAGAGGGCGGTGGACTGCTTCGCCTTGCCCAGGGACTGCACGAAGATGAAGGTACCCTTGTTCAGGCAGGACAGCGGCAGCAGGCAGAGGAAAATCCGAATCGTCCTGATCGCAAAATCCGTGTAGTAGACGCTCTCGCTCCTGGCGCCGAAGATGTTGATGAACTGCTGCGGGAACAGCAGAAACAGCGCGGACGCGATGGTCCCACGATGAACTCCGCGGCGAGCAGCAGCTTCATCAGGCCCTTCACGCGGTCGCTGCGCTGCGCGCCGACGTTGTAGCCGGCGATAGGAATGCAGCCGGCCGCGAGGCCCACGGAAATCGAAATGACGATCTGGAAGAACTTCATGACGATGCCGATGACCGCCGTCGGAATCTGGGCATACTGAGCCTGGCCGAAGACCGGATCCAGCGCGCCGTACTTCGTGACCATGTTCAGCACCGCCGCCATGGAGAGGACGATGGAGATCTGCGAAAGGAAGCTGGTTGCGCCCAGGGGCAGGATCTTCTTCAGCAGCGGCATGCGGAAGCGGAAACTGTCCTTCACCATCCGCACGGACTTCATCCGGCTCAGGTAGATCGCGGACAGGATGGCCGACACAATCTGGCCGAAGATCGTCGCGACCGCCGTGCCCATCATGCCCCACTTCAGGTCGTAGATGCAGATCGGGTCAAAGATGATGTTCAGTACGGCGCCCGCCAGCAGCGTTCCCATGGCGAAGTTGGGGCTTCCGTCGGAGCGAATGATGGGATTCATGGCCTGGCCAAACATGTAGAACGGCACCCCCAGGGCGATCCAGAAGAAGTAGTCCTTCGACAGGCGGAAGGTTTCATCGTTTACCCGCGCGCCGAAGGCCGTGAGGATCGGCTCCTGAAGGATCAGGTAGACGAGCATCAGCACGATGCCCGCCGCAATCACCGCGATGACGGAGCTGCCCACACCCCGGTGCGCATCCTCCTTCTCCTTCGCGCCCAGGCTGATGCTGACAAAGGTGCAGCAGCCGTCGCCGATCATCATGGCCACGGAGAGCGCCACGACCGTGAGTGGGAACACCACCGTGTTCGCCGCGTTGCCGAAGGAGCCGAGGTAATCCGCGTTCGCGATGAAGATCTGATCCACGATGTTGTAAAGCGCCGCCACCAGCAGCGAAATCACGCAGGGAACGGCGTACTTTCGCATCAGCCTGCCAAGGCGCTCCTTTTCCAGCAAATCGTTTGTTTGTGTCTGTTCCATAAGAGATGCTACCTCCTCAGTAAGTTGCTTCAGGCCACAAAAAAAGACACAAGCCGTCGCTTGTGCCACAAAAAATACGACACAAGCCGAAGCATAGACTGTGTCGTAACTGCCATCTTTCCAGCTTGTATCGTGCCGAATGCTGCGCTTATTATATCAAAAACCCGGAGAAAGTCAAACGGTTTCCCACGCTGCCGCCCGACGTCCTCATGCGAATCTTCCCAGCAGCAGCCCCAGCGCCGCCGAGAGCAGGATCGTCCCGGGAACACTCCATTTGAACTTCAAAAGTGCCAGCAGCGCCATCGCCCCAATCAGAGTCCAAACCCACGAAATGCCGTTGAAGCTGCTGCGATAATTGACGCAGCTCTGCTGCACAATGATCGCAGCGATCATGCCGATGCATACCGGACGAATGCCGCACAGGGCATGTTCAACGCGCCGGTTCTCCCGGAATTTCTTCAGAAACACGGCAACGATCATGCAAATCGAGAACGATGGCAGCAAAACGCCGATGGAAGCACAGAGGGCGCCCGGCAGTCCCGCCGTCCTGGAGCCGGCAAAGGTCGAGCAATTCAGTCCAAGCGGCCCCGGCGTCATCTCCGCAATCGCAACGATATCCGCCACCTCCGTCGCCGTCATCCATCCATGAGACAGCATCTGATCGTTGATCAGTGGAATCATGGACATCCCACCAAAGCTGGTGAAGCCAATCATCGCAAAGGAAAGGAAGAGTTCAAGATAGATCATTGCGCGTTTTCATCTCCATGTAAATCAAACCTGCAGCTGCTCCGGAGAGAACAATCAGGACATTGTTGACGCCGGTAAACAGACTCAGACAGAAGGCGGCCGCTGCGACGAGATAGCTGAACAGATTCCGCATTCCCGCCTTGAACAGCTTGACCAGCGCGCTGATGATGATGGGCACCACAGCTGCGCGCACGCCCGCCATCGCCATTGCGACATAGGGATTCTCTTTGACGAGCGCATACAGGAACGCCACGCCGATCATGATCACGAATGGAGGCAGCGCGACGCCCAGCAGCGCCGCCACTGCCCCTGGCACGCCTGCCGCCTGATAGCCGAACAGCACACTGGTATTTCCAATCATCAGACCGGGGATTGATCGCCCCACAGATGTGAAATCCAGCAACTCCTCATCGGTGATCTCCAGAATGAGCTTCTTATCCGGCACGTGGGGCACGATGATGCGCACGTCCACGCCCCGCAGCGCGGCGTTTTCCAGGCTCAGGCAGAGGTCGTTGTCGAGAATCAGATAGGGCGTGGTCATCCAGGCATAGCGCGTCGCACCCGCCAGCAGGTTCTGAATGACGCTCTTGCCCACATGACGGCTGTAGATGGGGTGCGGGCCGTCGCCGAAGGGAATCAGATAGCCCGGCTCGTGAATGCCGTCCTGCTTCGGAAAGCAGTCCACGCCCGATGCGGGCGCGTTGCGGAAGTTCAGCCCGAAGTCGATCTGGAACAGCTTGGTCAGCTCCATGACCGCCTCGCCCTCCATGCGCAGCCCCACATCCTTCCAGTGGCCGTGCTTGACAATCGCGTTGATGTACTCGTCCGCGATGTTCACGCCGCCGGTGTAGCCGACCTTGCCGTCGATGACCATGATCTTGCGGTGGCTGCGGTTGTTGAACTCGCTGTCGGCATTGCCGCGCATGCGCGAAAAGGGCGTGGCCTGAATGCCATAGGAGCGCAGAACCTTCGCATAGTTGCCCGGCAGCGTGGTCATGCAGCCGATGTCGTCGTAGAGCACGCGCACCTCCACGCCCTGCGCGGCCTTCTCCTTCAGGATTTCCAGAATCGAATCCCAGAATATTCCCGCTTCGATGATGAAATACTCCATGTAGATGAACCTCTCCGCCCGGCGAAGGTCCTCCAGCATGGCGGCGTGCATCTGTTCGCCCAGCGGGAAGTAGGTCTGGCGCGTGTCGGTGAAGAGGTGGGTTTCTGCAATTTTGCGCAGCATCTGCGCCTGGCTGTGGGCGACGGGGTTCTCCGCGCGCAGCTGCCCGAAAACAGCCGCATCATCTCTTTCATAGGCATTATCCTTGAGATCCTTCAGGCGGCGGATGTACTTCTTCTTTAGCTTTCTGGAATAAAAGAGGAAGTACGCCATGAATCCTGCAATCGGCACCACCAGCAGAAACAGCAGCCACGGAACCTTGTAGTCCGGATTATCGTCCGAGGCAATGATCGAGATCACGCAGGCGATCTCCGTCAGCCACGCGGCGATGTAGAAGTACGGCACATAGCAGCACAGCGCGACGAGGATGCCGATGATCGCCGCCACCTCAAACAGCGTGATTGCGATGGCGAGGATGTAGCGGACCGGAATGTAGTTGATCTCCCGCTCCACGGACTGGTCATATACCTGGTACTGGATTTTCTTCTTCATCGCCACGTTCCTCCGGGAATTGGAGTTTCTGAATGCCCGACAAAGACCTGTCCTCCGTCTGGAGAGGCAGGGCTTTGCCGCAGATTATTCGATTGTGTGCACCATACGCTCACTTCTGGTCTTCTTTCTCTTCCTTGTGGATCTGCGCATCGGTCATGCGGGCCTTGGCCTCCTCCACGCTCTCGCCCTCCCTGGTGAGGAACTGATCCACGAATTTGTCCGTCATTTTGGTGAAGCCCTCCACGACGCCGTCCTCGATCTTCTTGTAGCCGCCGACCACGCCGTCCTCGATCTTCTTGTACCCTTCAACGACCGCTTCTGCGATCTTGTCATTTGCCTGAGCCAGCTTCGACTTTGCCATTTTTCATTTCCCTCTTTCTATGTAGAATTACTTCAGTCCCTTGACCACCGGGATCAGACCCAGCAGCAGGATGATGCCCACGATGCCGACGAGGATGCCGGGGATCATCAGTCCCTCAAACACCATGATCATGCACATGCCGGTGCCAAGCACCAGTGCGGCAACCACGCCGTATGCAACCTTGCCCACGGCTTTCCAGTTGACTTTCGCAACGGGCTTTCCGGCTGCGATCCATCGAACCAGCGCCAGAACCAGCAGCACCAGCACACCCAGGGCCGTCATAACCACGCCGGGCTTGAACGCATCCCACTCCGGCAGCAGGCACATGCACATGCCCAGCGCAAACAGCAGGCCGCCCACAACCCCCAGCAGCAGATACGCAAAATCTTTCTTCTCCATTTTTCTCATCCTTCCTTGAATCGTTCTTTCGCTTGACAGAACGCATTATAGGGCAGCTTTATTTGCGAATTGCTGGAATTTTGTTTGCAAATTATGAATTCTGATACTTACAGCAGCCATCCAACATTCCGGGTATGAATCGGAATGCCGAATGGATGCACTTGTCTTTTATTCCACTTCGATGAAGGCCCGCCCGATCCGATCGCCGTCGGATGCCGTGATGATCGTTCGCCCGCACGTGCGGACAACCGTCAGACTGCGTCCATAATAGGTGGTAAAGCTGCCGCTGTGATACTGCTCGGTGGTGCAGGGATTGGCGGAGCCGAACGCCAGCAACTCACCGCCACTGCCACTTTGCTTCAGTCCGAACAAGTGAGTCTGCGCAGCCGGACGCTGCCCGCATCCGGGAGACGCCTGAAAAGCGCGTCTCTCTTTTCCAGTTTAAGAATACTCAAACATAACTGAAGCAATTCAGAAGCATAGAAAAGGTAAAATGAGGTACGATAGTTATCTTCTTGCAAAGAGGAAAATACGAAATCCTTATCACGTTGATTAATATATTTCGTGCCACCGCCAGTTTTTCGATTGATAAGATCAATCACAATATCCAGCATCTCGCCACCTGCGAGAATGATCAGCCGCACGTCCGTCCCTTCGGCGCCGTCTGCATTTTTGAAGGCAGGTTGTACTTTGTCACCAACAATCAGAAAAATGTATACCATCAGCTCAAGGAGAATCAAAAAGTCGAAATCTGCGGCATGCACAAGGGCACCTGGATTCGCGTAGAAGGAGAAGTCCGGGAAGACCTGCGCCGGGAAGCACGCGTTGCGATGATGAATGAAAACACAGCAGCGCTGAGCGGAATGTACACCGTCGATGACAAGCTGATGACCGTATTCTACTTTGAACACGGCACAGCGACCATCTATTCCTTCACTGCCGAACCGAAAGTGATCGAGCTGTAACTGAATCATCAAACGGGCAGCATGCTTCCACCTGCCGCCCGTTTTTAACTATGATCCTACTCTCAGTCACTTCCACTTTCCATTTCAATAGATAGATAGTACATCGTACACTTCAAAAGATATATAAGGTTGCATTTGTATTTACTCCTGCGTGACAGTCTTTTTGTCCAGAATTCGGTTCAAGACGATCGTCTGAAGAATCGCAAAGCAATTGGAGACCACCCAGTACAGCGCAAAGCTGGAGTTGTAGCCCAGACAGATTACCAGAGAGAACAGCGGCATCACCAGGTTCATCATCGCCATATTTCCGTTTGCTGCATTCTGCTGGTTTTTGTTCTGCGTGAGCTTCGTCATCAGGATCTGGGTGACGCAGGACAGTACCGGCAGCACGAGCCAGCCATTGCCCTAAACAAAGACCGAGACCCTCGTCACAAGCAGGTTGATATTCGTCAGCTGCGGGATCGTCTGCACGGCGGAGATATACTCAGGCAAGCCGCTCATATATGCAGAGATCGCCTCCACGGTGGCAGCGCAGGCCCCGCCGGAGAAATCGAAAGCGATCGATCAAGGCAGCGCGGCGATTTGCTGCGCAGTCAGGGAGGCATACGCGCTCGCCCAGCTCTCTGCGGGAATTGCCGCAAGCTAGTTTGCCGTGGGCATGGCGGCGGCAAAGGGAGAATCCGGCATCCAAAGGTTGCGGATCCACAGGAAACGCTCGTTTTGGAATACGCCGTCCGCCAGGTAGTTGAGCGTCTGCCGAGCCATCTGGAGATTGGCCGACTGCCGCATGGCAGAAAACATGACAAACAGGATGACCATCGAAATCAGCATCGGCAGACAGCCGGACATGGGGCTGACATGCTCCCGCTGATACAGCTCCGCGGTCTTCTGATTCAGCTTCTCCTTGTCGTTTGCGTACTTCTGCTGCAACGCGACCATCTGCGGCTGCAGCCGCTCCATCTGTTTCATGCCCTTGCGGCTCTTGTACTCCAGCGGCAGTAGCGCCAGCTTGATCAGCAGTGTAAACAGGATGATCGCGCAGCCATAGTTGCCGATGAAGCCATAGATTGCATCCAGGATCGTGGCGAGTATTCCAGCCATATGTACCTCGTATAATTCAAAAGTAGTGCTTATAGATCGCTCTCCAGCGGAGTGCGACATAGTTCGGAATGCTATGGATTGGTCTATTGTACCTGCCGCATGACGGTGGAACGTATGTGCTCAGCGCTCAAGGTATAGCGGTCGGCCTTCTTCGGAAGCTCAACCGTCGTCGTCCTGGTCAACGAATTGTTGATCACCAGATATACGACGCCCGGCTTCCTATCCTTGCGGGAATGGCAGTAAATGTGAGCGCCTTCCACATCCGGATTATCGCAATCGTACACGGTTGTTCCCATGAGCCGGTTCCAAAGCAGGACGGCATAATAATTGGGGCGGGTCTTGAAGCTGCCGTGCTCCAGAAAACCGTAGTCGGAAGAGGCCAGGGTGTTATGGAAGATCACGCCGTCTGTGATCGTCGTAAAGCTTCCAAGCTCATTGAGGGTGCGCAGCACATCCAGGTAGGTGGAGGCCCAGGTGTCCCCGCCGCCGCCGGCATCGCCGGATTCCGTAACCCACATCTGGCCGCCAGGGACATATTTGTTGCGGAGCACCGAGTGCGCTTTTGCGGCTTTGGGGGCAACTGCAAGATATTCGTCGCTGTGCGCCTCATCGCCCGACCAATGCGCGTTGGGGGCAAGGGAAGCCATCCTCTCCGACACGCCGTTGTAGTAATGGTAGCTGAACACATCCAGCTTTACCTTTGTACCCGCCAGCAGCTCGTCGGTCGTGCATGTCTTGACAATGCTGCCGATTCCGGCGCCCAATCCGCGGCTGTTCGGATCAGCCGTGGTAGAATCTCCGGTGGTACAGGGGCCAACCAGCAGGCAGCTGGGATAGTTCTCCCGCATCCACTGATTCAGGATGTCCTGATCCCTTGCATAGTCCGCAGCGGTATATCCGGCGGGCGCACCGGACATTCCCAGCATGTTCGGCTCATTCATAAACTCGATGGCGTCGATCTCCACGCCATAGCGATGGCTGAAATCAAAAATCTTCTTTGCCTGTGTCAAATCCAAGGGCCCGCCGTCGGGATGATCTCCGTCACAATTGCTGACGGAAATGAGGAGCTTGCCTCCCACAGCCTTGACATAGTCCAAAACGCCGATCCATTGCTCCCTCGTCAGAACGCTGGCATATCCATCCGGCACCTTGCCATTGGTCATATCGTCCAGGTCATAATACGTTTTTGTTGCCCATGAGCCGGACACACGAATCCATGCAGGACCGAGTTCCCTTGCAAGTGCACGCAGCCGCTTATTATAAAGATCAATCGGAGGATAATACTGCATCAGATCTGCAATCGCCGCTGCGTCCTGAATACCCCTGATCGGCGGAAAGTCCTCCGTTCCCTCGATCTGTCCCGGCGTGTATGCCTTCCAGAAGGTTCCTCCGGTCACTTCGGTCATTTCGATATTGTAGGAAACCAAGCGTTCATCTACGTACCGTTCTCGTATCCGGCGTTTTCAATCGTTGATGTGCATGGACAGATAAGATGTGGCTCAATCATAGAAGCCCAGTGCATCCGTCCTTGTTTCGTCAACACTCTCTGAACCACACGACCTCCTGCCATTGGCCAGTATGCCTTGCGACAATCGGGGCTGTGAAAGAACACAATGTCATTCTTTCACAGCCCCTTTCAAGGACAATTCTGCTTCGGCGCATGTATGAAAATGCAATCCATCGCCTCTGAAAGACGGGGGGAATTCCCTCTGAAACGGGTTAGACGGGCAAGCCTAAGACATATCAAAAATCGATTCTTTTCGCCCCTTCATTAACCCCCCATTTAACCCATTTTGGCAATTTAACCCTTTTTTAGCCCCTATAAAATGGGCTAAATTGGGTCAAATCCGTTTAAAATACGTCAGCGCCAAAAATAGGGAAAACCCCCGAAAACGCCGTGTTTCCAGGGGTTTTGAGCATTCTTTAGCGCTTGGAGAACTGAGGTGCGCGACGTGCAGCCTTGAGGCCGTACTTCTTGCGCTCCTTCATGCGCGGGTCGCGGGTCAGATAGCCGGCCTTCTTGACGATCGGCTTGTAGGCCTCGTCCGCCTTCACGAGCGCGCGGGCAATGCCGTGACGGATGGCACCGGCCTGGCCGGTGAATCCGCCGCCCTTGCAGTTGACGATGACGTCGAACTTGCCGGCGGTCTCGGTGGCGTTCAGGGGCTGACGGACGACCATCTTCAGGGTCTCATAGCCGAAGTACTCGTCCAGGGAGCGCTTGTTGATGATGATGTTACCCTCGCCGGGGATCAGACGAACGCGAGCGATCGCCTTTTTTCTTCTGCCAACGGCATGGAAGCAAACAGTGTTAGCCATTTTTCGTCCTCCTCCCTAATCACAGCTTGAGCAGCTCGGGCTTCTGGGCCTGCTGCTTGTGCTCAGCGCCGGTGTACACGAACAGCTTCTTCGCCATCGCGTAGCCGAGGGGTCCCTTGGGCAGCATGCGGCGCACGGCCTCGCGGAACGCGAAGTCGCTCTTCTTGGCCATCAGGCGGCGATAGGGGATCTCCTTCAGTCCGCCCGGATAGCCGGTGTGATAGCGGTACATCTTGTCGTCCAGCTTCTTGCCGGTCAGCACCAGCTTGTCGGTGTTGATGACGATGATGTAGTCGCCGCAATCGCAGTTGGGAGTGAAGGTGGGCTTATGCTTGCCGCGGAGCATGGCAGCAACCTGGGAAGCCAGGCGGCCGAGAACCATGCCCTCTGCGTCGATGACGTACCACTTACGCTCGACGTTCTGGGGATTCGCCATATAAGTACTCACGAGTAATTCCTCCAAATAAGTTCTCAATGCTTTTGCGAAAAGTTTGGTCAGGACTTTGCGCATCATGCCTTAAGCTCGGGGCTAGTGAGCGTATTGACACAAGATGTATTATATCCCATTTTCGCTCCAAGATCAATGAAAAAACGGTATTTTTTTAGAATTTAACATCCCGACGTGCCCCACAGCGCCCATTTTTGCGCCGCAGCAGCGACAAAAACACGCCTGCGAGGGCCACGCTGGTCCCCAGGAAGGTCATGCCGGCGCAGATAAAGAAGCCCGTCGTCCCCCATTGCGCCGCCAGGGCCGCGAAGGGCGTGCGCAGGGAGAGAATCTCATCGCACCGGCAGCGCAGCGCGGCGTTTCCGGCGAGATTCACCAGCAGAAACAGCAGCGCGCAGAACAGGCCAAAGCCCCAGGGTCCCGTGCGGCCCGTGCAGGCACGCACCGCGACTCCCGCCGACAGCGCCGTGCTCATGCAGGCCGACAGCAGGCCCAGCGCCAGCGCCGCAGCCACGCTGTCCCGCAGCCGCAGATCCACCGCGAACTGCAAGCGCGAGGGATCCGGATCCCTGCCGAAGATCCACAGTGCCGCCTCCAGCAGCAGAAGCAGCAGCAGATACGCACCGCCCACCGCCTCGAGCGCCCGCAGCCCCAGCACTGCGATCCATCCCGCCAGCAGCAGCGCCGCCAGTGCGCCCCACAGCGCCGCGTTGCGCAGCGGCAGAACCAGCGCGCCGGTCTTCGCCGCGGATGCCAGCAGCAGTGCCCCTGCCACGACCAGCGCCGCCGCGTACAGCCCACCGATCAGCCCGCCCGCATGGCAACCCAGCAGCCGCCGGTACACTCCCGGGAAGCGCTCCGCGCCGGTGCGCCGCTTCAGATGGGCGAGCATCGCCGCCAGCAATCCGAAGGCGAGCGCAGCAAAGACCGCACCGATCCAGGACGCGCGCCCCGTCTGGGTACAGAACACCGCCTGCGTGCGCCCGGAGGCGAAGCCCAGGCCCGTTCCCACTGCCGTGACGGCCAGCGCCGCAGAAAACTCCTCGCGTGCGTTCATTGCACCATCTCCCGCAGCAGCATATGCCCCACCTTCGCCGCGGCATGCACCCGATCCAGGCATTCCGGATCCATCAAGGCGCCATGTGCCGCTCTACCGCGCAGCGTCCCGGGCCTGCGCCTCCTCGATCAGCTCCTCCACCGTCCTGTCCACCGGCGTCTCCACCTCCGGCACATAGTCGTCCAGCGTGGGATGCTCCGGCGGCACAACCTCCGCATCCAGCTCCGGCGGCCGTGTCGGCAGAACCGCCTCCTCGGCAAACATGGGATCCGGCTCGCCGCCGCTCAGATCCGCATCGCCGAGCACATGAAACACGCCCTGAAACAGCGCATATCCCAGCCACAGCAACAAGGCAATCGCCGCCAGCGCCAGGATCAGTTGTATCCACTTCCTCACATCGACCTCCGTTCTGCGCGCTGTGCGCAAAGTCCTCTCGGCATCGACAAAGGCCGCCCGCGCGAAATGGCGGACGGCCTGCGGTTTGCTATTCAAAACATCAGATGACGTACTTCTGGATGTACTCGGGCACGGACTCTGCCGGCGCGCTCACAGAAATCAGGAAGTTGCAATGATGCGCCTCGGAGAGGGCCTCCAGCTTCTCAAAGAACGCCCGCATCTCCGGATCGTCCAGCGGCGTGCGCACCAGCTTCATAAAGGCATCCATCGCGATCAGCGAGAGATCAAAATTCGCCGACAGCATGCCGCAGATGAAGCCGAGCATCTCGCTGGCCTGGCACTTGCGACCCACCGGATACTCGCTGGCATCCACAAAGCGGATCTCGTGGCGCAGATCATACATATATCGCTTATCATCATCGATAAAAATAATATCGCCGTGTTCATTCTTCAGGGACTCGTTCACAAGATCAATCAGACGCTTGGTTTTTCCACTGCCCTTATCGCCCAAAATAATCTGTATCAACTCCGTCATCTCCTTTCAGCTATTGGGTTCCGAATTCATTATACAACAAATTCCCGCGTTTGGCTAGAGGAAAATGGCAGGAATTCCGCACCGGCAGGTCGAATAATCTCTGCGTTGCAAGACGGAAACGGAGGTCTGAAGCATGGTTTTTCAAAACGACGAAGCCATTCTGGAAAAAAATCTGACCCGCGAGCGGGTCTTTGACGGCATCATCCTGCACATCGATCACGTGACCAACGAGCTGCCCAACGGCAAGCAGGCCAAGCGGGAGATCGCCGTGCACGTGGGTGCGTCCGCGGTGCTGCCCATCGACGCCCAGGGCAACGTCTACCTGGTGCGCCAGTTCCGCGCGCCCATCGAGCAGATTCTGCTGGAGATCCCGGCGGGCAAGCTGGACAGCGTGGACGAGGATCGCCTGCTGGCGGCCAAGCGCGAATTGAAGGAGGAGACCGGCCTGGAGGCGGAGAACTGGCTGCACCTGACCGACACCTTCACCACGCCGGGCTTTTCCAACGAGCGCATCTCGCTGTATCTGGCCCGGGATCTGCATCAGGGCGAGACCTGCCCGGACGAGGACGAATTCCTAAACCTGGTCAAGCTCCCCTTCCGGGAGGCGCTGGACATGGTGCTGCGGGGCGAAATCCGCGACGCCAAGACCCAGATCGCCCTCTGCATGGCGAGCCATCTCATTTGAGGTCGGAGGCCGAAGTGGATATGGATTACGGCTACATGCCCACCCTCGAAACCCGGCGCCTGCGCCTGCGCAAGCTCACCATGCGCGACGCCCAGGACATCTACGATTACAGCCGGGATCCCCTGGTGGCCCGCTACGTACTCTGGGAGGCCCACCGCAGCATCGGCGAATCCCGCAGCTACCTGCGCTACATGCTGCGCAAGTACCGCCTGGGCGAGCCCGCCAGCTGGGGCATCGAATGGAAGGCCACGGGGCAGATCATCGGCACCATCGGCTTCATGTGGATTCAGCGGGAGAACGCCTCCGCCGAGGTGGGCTATTCCCTCTCCCGCGCCTTCTGGAACCAGGGCGTGATGACCGAGGCCCTGCAGGAACTGATCCGCTACGGCTTCCGCAGTCTGAACCTGAACCGCATCGAGGCCCAGCACGAGACCGAAAACCCTGCCTCCGGCGCGGTGATGCGCAAGTGCGGCATGCGGCACGAGGGCACGCTGCGCCAGCGCCTGCTGAACAAGGGAAAGTTCGTGGACGTGGAGCTCTACGCCATCCTGCGCAGGGACTTCCAGTCGCCGTAGGGACCAAAGGCGGAATCAACAGCGCTGCATGCAGCCAAAGAGGAATCCTCCGCAGGATCACATGCGGAGGATTCCTCTGTTTTCAGCGCCCGCAACCGGGTGATTTCTTTTGCGCCGTCAGCCCTTCTCCCCATCTTCTTCCGGCCACACGCCCTCGTAGAGCACGCTGTCGCCCGTTTCGGCGATCTCCTCCACCAGCGCGGCAGCGTCCGCGGCGTCGCGCACCATCCGCACCGCCGACTTGGGGAACTTCCGGCTCATCATGCCGCTCATCAGCGCCCGGGTGTTCTCCGGACCGATGAGGATCACGTGGTCCGCACAGTCCTTCACCTGCGTTCCGAAGGCAAAATTCTTGTCGTCCGCATCGCTCTCCAGCTCCGTGAGCCCCGCCGTAACCAGGATTCTGCGTCCTGGGAACTCACGCAGTACCTTCAGCGCCTCGGCGGCGCCCTCCGGCAGCGCGTTCAGCGAATCGTCGATGACGTGGATCTCTCCGCCGCGCTTCAGCTCCAGGTGGTGGCGCAGCGGCTTGAGCTTCTCCACGCCCCGGGCGATCTCCTCTATCTCCATGCCCAGCTTGCGGGCCACCGCGGCGCACAGTGCGATGTTGCGCACGCTGTATTCGCCCAGTAGGCGGGTGTGCATCCGGGCGCGCGCACCGTCGGCGCAGATCAGTTCGAAGCTCGTGCCCTCCTCCCCGATCTCCACATGCTCGGCGCGCATGTAGCACTCTACCTCGCCGCCGATGTTCGCGCGGTACTTCTCCGCCTTGCACAGCTTGTACAGCCGATCGCCGTAACTGGCGTCGGAGCCGAAGAAGGCCATGCCATCCTCCGGCAACCCCTGCATCAATTCATATTTGGTCTGGGCGGCGGCCTCAATGGAGCCAAAGCTGTCCAGATGGGCGTTGCCGACGCAGGTGAGCACGCCGATCTTCGGAGCGACCAGCTTCGTCAGCTCCTTGATCTCCCCCTTGTGCTGCGCGCCCATCTCGGCGATGAACACCTGATGCTCCTGCCTGAGCTGCTCGTTCACCACCCGGGATACGCCCATGGCGGTGGAGAAGCTGGGCGGCGTCGCCAGCACGCGATACCTTTCCGAGAGGATGCCCTTGAGGATCTGCTTGCACTCGGTCTTTCCGAAGCTGCCGGTGATGCCGATGCGAATCAGATCCTTGCGCGCGGCCAGCCTGGCCTGTGCCGAGCGATAGAAGCCCGCGTTGATGCGGTCCTCCACCGGCCGCAGGATCAGCGCCGCCACCAGTACCGCGTAATCCGTGCCCGCGAACAGCAGGTAGGGCGTGATGGACAAAAGCGGCAGCACGATGCAGCCCGCTAGGTTGATGAAGAACACCAGCAGCATCAGGCGGCACATGCGCCGGGTGACGGCGAAGGGCTTCTTCTGGGGGATCTGCAGCCGGAAGATGCACAGCAGCGCGCACACCAGCGCAAACAGCACGAGCACCAGCCAGCGGCTCAGCTCCTCCCGAAAGGCCTCCTTTTGGATCACCAGGGACAGCAGCATCGGCAGGTACCAGTTCAGCAGCCCCGCAGCCGCCGCGATCAGCACATCCGCACCCACCGTGCGGTCGCCGAAGCGGCGCAGCTGTCTGCGCAGCTCCGGAATCTGATAGCGCTGCGCCTGTAGCATGTGCATGGCCCCAACGCCCGCCGCCGTGCAGCCGAGCGCAATGACCAGCGTTCGCATCACCGTATAGAGCATGTTTCCCCCCTATTCCTCCTCTTCCTCCACAATCAGCATCGGATCGTTCTCCGGATGCGCCTCAGGCAGGTGCTCCAGCGCCATGATCAGCGCATCCTCGCTGTTTTCGTAGTAGCGCTTGCGGTAGCCCACATCGATGAAGCCCAGCTTGTGGTACAGGTTCTGGGCCGCCTTGTTGCTGCGGCGCACCTCCAGCGTCATCCAGTTCATGCCGCTGTCGGCGGCCAGCTGGATCATTTCCCGGGTCACGCGCTCGCCGTAGCCCATGCCCCGCTTTTCCGGGTGCACGGCGATGTTGGTGATGTGCCCCTCGTCCAGAATGAACCACACGCCCGCATAGGCGATGGCCCGGCCATCCTCACGCACCACGACGTACCTGGCGCACTGGTTCTCCGTCACCTCGTGGCGGAAGGACTCCTTCGACCAGGGCGTCTTGAAGCAGGCTGTCTCGATTTCATGCACCGCGTCCACATCGTCCAAGGTCATCAGTCCCACGGTAATCTCGCTCATATCGTCCTCATAAAATGTTTATTTTTGCGCCTCGGCCGCAAGGCGCTGATTGCGCTCGCGCTCGGCCTGAGGCAGTCGCAGGTAGATGGGCGTCAGCTTGCGCGCCTCCATCCACTCCTCCGGACGGGCCTCAGCCAGCAGACATGCCGCGTCCGCGCGCAGCTGCCGCAGGTTCGCCGGTGCGATCAGCGCCTCGGTCAGGGTTTCGCGGATCCTCGCCGCATGCACCCGCAGCCCGTCGCCCAGGAACACCAGGCGGCGATCCTTCGGAAGACTTGCGAGGAATTCCGTCAGATCGATGGCCGCGTCCTCCAGCACCCGCACGGGCATGCCGTTTTTCATGTCGAAGGCTGCGCAGTACACCTGACCGCGCCGCGCGTCCAGGATGGGGCAGGCGAGGCCGTCGAAGCCTGCAAAGTTCATCGCCAGCGCCTCCAGCGCGTCGATGCGGGCGCAGGGCCTGTTCCACGCGTGGGCCAGCCCCTTGACCGCGCACACGCCGATGCGCACGCCGGTGAAGGAGCCGGGGCCCGCCACCGTCGCAAAGCAGTCCACCTGATCGCAGCTGAGCCCCGCGGCGGACATGCACGCGTCCAGCGCCGGCATGATGGTCTCCGAGTGGGTCAGACCCCGATTCATGGCGATGCTCTGCACGATCTCACCGTCAATCAGCACGGCGCAGCTCGCCGCCGGGCCGGAGGTATCGATGGCCACGATGTTCATACTTCCATCCTCCATTCCGCCAGCGCGGACGGATCAAAGCCCGCCACGCCGCGGTTCTCCAGGGAAATCACGCGCTGCTGCTCGTCGCCGCTGTCGCCGCGCTCGATGGTCACGTGCAGCGCAGGTTCCGGGTCGATCTCGGCCATCTCCGGCCACTCGATCAGCGCAATGCCGTCGCCGCCGATGAATTCGTCCAGACCCGCCGCATAGAACTCCTCCGGGTCGTTCAAGCGGTAGAGGTCGAAGTGGTAGAGCTTCTGCCTTCCCTCGTAGGGAATCAGCAGCGTGAAGGTGGGGCTGGGCATCGCGCCGGTGATCCCCAGCGCTCGCGCCACGCCCCGTGCAAACACGGATTTGCCCGCGCCGAGGTCGCCGTGCAAGAGCACGGTGTCCCCGGCGTTCAGCATGTCGGCCAGCCGTCCCGCAAAGCGCAGGGTATCGGCCTCCGAACGGGTCAGATATTTCATATGAATGCTTCGTTCCTTATCCAAGAATCACTTGATGCAGACCACGCCCTCCGGACGGATGCTCAGCACCGTGGTGGCGTGTTCGCCGAACACGCTGTCCATGGCTTCGCTGTACTTCTCCACCAGGTCGTTGGGCACAAAGGCCAGGATGGTGCCTGCAAATCCGCCGCCGTGGATGCGCCATGCGCCGCGTCCCGCAAGCATGCGGCGGCTCATCTCCAGCGCAAGGGGCATCTCCTGGTTGTCGCTTGCCTCCACGTGCAGGTTCTGCAGCAGCTTCCAGCTGCTCTCGCCGGAGCCGATCACATCGGCAAAGAAGGCCTGCAGGTCGTCGTCCTTCAGCGCCTGTGCGGCATGCGCCGCGCGGCGGGTCTCATCCACAAAGTGGAAGGCGCGCAGAATCGCGCGGTCGGAGACCCTGTTCTTCAGCTTCGGCAGCGCAGCTTCCAGCTCCTCGGGGGTGATCTTCTCCAGCAGCTCCGCACCCATCAGCTTCGCCACCTGCTTCATCTCCAGCGGAATGGAGGCGTAGGCGTCGGTCAGATTGCCATGCTCGCCGCCCACGGAGACCACGCACACAGCGTAGCCCTTTTTGCCGAAGTCGTAGTTGATGGCCTCCACCTCGGCGATGGCCGGTGCGAAGTCCATGGCCACCAGGCCGCCCACGGCGCTGGCCGACTGATCCAGCAGGCCGCTGGGCTTGCCGAAGTACACGTTTTCGGCGAACTGAGAGATGCGGGCGTTGAGCTTGGGATCGATGCTCCAGTTGTTGAACAGCGCGTCGAAGGCCGCCACCAGCATGACCTCGAAGGCCGCAGAGGAGGACAGGCCGCTGCCCTTGAACACGGTGCTCGTCACCTGCGCGTCGAAGCCGCCGATGGCATAGCCCAGCTCCTTCAGGCGCGCGGCCACGCCGCGGATCAGCGAGAAGGTGGTGTTCTTCTCGGAATCGCGCACAGTGAGGTCGGTCAGCTCCACCACGAAGGGCTCGTCATAGCCCGCAGAGTAGAGCTTGACCTCGTCCCTTCCGTTGGCTGCGACGGCCGCCACCGTATCCAGATTCACCGCCGCCGCCAGCACGCGGCCGTTCTGATGGTCGGTGTGGTTGCCCACGACCTCGGTGCGGCCGGGTGCGGAGACGAACATCTCCGGCTCACAGCCGAAGTGGGCGCGGAAATCATCGGCCAGCGCGGCGTAGCGCGGCAGCTGATCCTGACCGGCGTAGAGCGCGTTCAGGCGCGCGGCATTGCGTTCAAAAACCTGCTTGACATCCATAAATATCCCTCCGGACACAATTTTCTAGTTTTATTGTAATCCAAATCTGTCGTTTGTGCAAGGGGAATGCCGCAAGTTCTGGGGAAAAGACGCTTGACATCGCGCTGCAATTGCCGGATAATAGGTTCAGAAACCGATTTTGATCGAGGGAGCTGCATATTATGTCGAAGAATTGTACGGAATACCTGCACGCGCTGCTGGACTTTGCGGAGGACAAGCGCCTGATCGAGGCGGAGGACCGGGAGTACAGCCTGAACCGCCTGCTGGAGATCTTCTCCTTGGACGCGCCGGAGTGCGATCGTCCCGCACGCGCCGCTTCTCCGGAGACCGCCACGCCCATCCTGGAGCCTCTGATGGATCTGGCGGCGGCGCGCGGTCTGTTCCCCGACAGCACGGAGCAGCGCGATCTGTTCTCTGCGAAGGTCATGGGTGCGTTGACGCCCCATCCCCAGCTGATCCGCGAGCGCTTCTTCCGCCTGCAGCGCGAGCAGGGCGCGAAGGCCGCCACGGACGACTTCTACCGGCTGTGCAGGGACGTGGACTACATCCGCGTGGACCGCATCGCCAAGAATGTGCGCTTCCTCCACGATTCCCCCTGCGGCGAGCTGGAGATCACCATCAACCTCTCCAAGCCCGAGAAGGATCCCCGGGATATCGCAGCCCAGCGCAACGCCAGGCAGACGGGCTATCCCCGCTGCATGCTCTGCGTGGAGAACCCGGGCTACGCCGGCCGCGCGGGCTTCCCTGCCCGGCAGAACCACCGCATCGTGCCGCTGACCCTGGGCGGCGATCCCTGGTATCTGCAGTATTCCCCCTATTCCTACTACAACGAGCACTGCATCGTGTTCAATCGCGAGCACGTGCCCATGAAGATCTCCCACGACAGCTTCGTTCGCCTGTTCGACTTCGTGGAGCAGTTCCCGCACTACTTTCTGGGCTCCAATGCGGATCTGCCCATCGTCGGCGGCTCCATCCTCTCCCACGACCACTTCCAGGGCGGCGGCTACACCTTCCCCATGGATCGCGCCGGGGTGCGCTTCGCTCTGAAGTCCCCCTCCGCTGCGGTGGAGGCCTGGGTGGCCAACTGGCCGATGAGCTGCATCGTGCTGCGCAGCGACGATCGCGACGAGGTCATTGCCCTGGCCGATCAGATGCTCGCGGCCTGGCGCGGCTACTCCGACCCGTCCTGCGGCATCTACGCCGAGACCGACGGCGTGCCCCACAACACCATCACGCCCGTGGCGCGCATGGAGGACGGCAAGTACAAGCTGTACCTGGTGCTGCGCAACAACCTGACCACCGACGAGCATCCGCTGGGCGTGTTCCATCCTCACGCGCAGCTGCACCACATCAAGAAGGAGAACATCGGTCTGATCGAGGTCATGGGCCTGTTCATCCTGCCCGGACGGCTGGTGCAGGAGCTCAACGGTCTGGAGAAGTATCTCACCGGCGCGGTCGCGCTGGACGATGCCCCGGCGGACGATTCCCCGCTTCAGAAGCACTACGCCTGGGTGCGGGAGATCGCCGCGAAGCACGGTTCGAACCTCAGCCCGGAGGCGGCGCAGGCTGCCCTGCGGGAGGGTCTCGCCGACAAGTGCGCCCAGGTGCTGGCCGACGCCGGCGTCTACAAGAACAACCCCGAGGGCAATGCAGGCGTGCTGCGCTTCCTGGAGAGCATCGGCTACGCAAAAATCTGAGCGTCCCTGTCCTCCGCATCAACGGATCCCGCCGTTTGCGTCCCATACCCCTGGAGCAAACCGCAGTTGCACAATTCATTTCAAAAGCCGCCGCCCGGTGTCCTCCGGACGGCGGCTTCATGCTGCGCCATAAAAGCGCCGCTTCCATTTCGGAAGCGGCGCTCGGTTTGGAGCTTATTGCACCGAGGTGGGCGGCGCGCAGAACGGGCAGGCCTTGTAATTCATCTTGAGCACGAATTCCAGCGTGACCTTCGTTCCGTTGGAGAGACCCGCATCGTTGCACTTCGAGTTCTTGTGATAATACAGCAGGTCGTTGTCCAGATCCACATACACCGCCGTATCGCCGGGCGCGGAGTACTTGATGTCGGACTCCTCATAGGCTTCGGAGCCGCCGATGCAGATCGGGCACTCCTTCTTGCCCAAGGCCAACGCCTTCGCGAAATCGCCGGCCACCGCGCCATCTCCGGCGCAGGTCTTGCTGGAGTGATAGTACTTGTCGCTGCCGGAGCTGTACACCGTTTTGCCAGCGCTGCCGGCACAGCTCGGGCACGGCTTCTTGCTGTAATTCAGCGCCGTCTCCAGCGTAATGTAGGAGGCGCTGGAGCCCGCACAGGTGCTGTCGGTGTGGTAGTACTTGCCGTTGATCGAGGCCCAAACCTTGATTCCGGAGGTACCTGCCTTGTAGGTATCCTTCACCTCCACGGTCTCGGTCTTGGTCACGCAGTACGGGCAGGGATCGAAGCCGTAGGCCAGTGCATCGGCGCGCGTGCCCTTGGTGGCGCCGTCGCCCGCGCAGGTCTTGGAGTAGTGATAATACTTGCCGCCCCTGACCGCATACACCGTCGTGTTGGCCGATGCCGCGCAGGTCGGGCAACCGGTCTTGCCGTAGTTCAACGCCGTCTCAAGCGTGATGTAAGAGGCGTTCGTTCCCGCATGGCTGCTCAGCGTATGATAATACTTGCCATCCGCAGTCGCGTACACTTTGATGCCGGAGGTACCCGCAGTAAACTTGCCGGAGGACACCATGTTGGTGGTATTGCCGGTGCTGCTGGTGTTGAGCGTGCCGTTCCTGTACTTCTCCAGGCAGGTGGGACAGGCCTTCTGTCCCAGCGCCAGGGCCTCCTCCAGCGAGCGCTTGGGGATGCCGGTCGAACCGTTGCAGCTGCTGACGGCATGGAAGTAGGATCCGCTCTCGTAGGAGTACACCGTGCGCTTGGCCGAGGATGCGCACACCGAGCAGGCCGTCTTGCCCGCAGCAACCGCCTGGGCGACGGTCACGCGGCTCGCACCGGTCATGCCGGAACAGTTGCTCTTGGTGTGGTAGTGCTTGCTGGTCACCGTGCAGTACACATAGTTGCCGGAGGACGTGGAGCCGGAGCTGCCAGTGGACGTCGTCGTGGAGGTTCCGGTGCCATTGTTGGCAATCGAACCGGTGGAGGTGCCCGTGGAGCTGCTGTTCCAGCAGTTGGGACACTTCTTGTAGCCGTAGGCCAGCGCCGCCGCCAGCGTGCCCGCCTCGGCGTTCTTCATGCCGGAGCAGGTGGCGTAGGAGTGGTAATAGGTACCCTTCTCCGTGGCGTAGACCACGGTATCCGCGCCGGAGCAGCACACCGGGCAGGCCGCGCGTCCGGAGAGCAGCATGGATTTAAGCGTATATCTCGTCGCGCCGGTCATGCCGGAGCAGGTGGAATTGGTGTGGTAATACTTGCCGTTGGGCGTGCCATAGACGTACACGCCGCTGCCGTCGTCGGTGCTTCCCGCAGGAACCACGCTTCCGCTCGTGGACGTCATGCACTTCGGGCAGCTCTTCTTGCCCATGACCAGGGCCTCGCCCACGCTCAGCGTGTAGGCGCCGACCATGCCGCTGCAATCGGACTTGCTGTGATAGTAGGTGCCGTTCTTCGTGGCGTAGACCGTGGCGCCCGCAGAGGCACAGCAGGTCGGGCAGGCCGTCTTGCCGGCCAGCAGCGCCTGCAGCAGCGTACCAGAGGTCGCGCCGGTCATGCCGGAGCAGGTGGAATTGCTGTGGAAGTGCTTGCCGCCGGCGGTGGCCCACACGGTGATGCCGCTCTTGTCCTTGTCAGAGGAGGTCACGAAGCGCAGCGCGCTGTTGGACACGGACTGCACCTTGCCCTCGATGCAGGCCGGGCAGGGCTGCTTGCCCGCCTCCTCGGCGGCTTCCTTGGTGATGACCGTCGCATCCGTCATGCCGGAGCAATCCTGCAGGACGTGGTAATACTTGCCGCCCGAGGTGGCATAGTAGGTCTTTTGGTTGGGATAGCACAGCGGGCAGGCTGCCTTGCCCTGGTTCACGGCGACCTCCTTCGTCACCGTGGACAGCGAAGCGCCGGCCTCAATGTTGGCGCAGCTGCCGCTGCTGTGATAGTACGCGCCGGTGGCCGATATGACCACGGTATCCGCAGAGGTGATCACGTTGGCAGTGCTGCCGGGTACGCTTGCGCCCGCCAGAGGCGTGGCAGTGGCGTCCGGCGCGAGCAGATCCTGCGTGGCATTGGGCGCCGCGCTGGCATCCGGGCTCGCAGCCGCAAACGCAGCCGCAGATGCGGACGGATCGGGCGTTGCAGTGACCTCCACAGCCACGGTGGGCGTGGCCGTCACCATCGTCAGCTGCGGCTTGCTCTTCTGATCGCCGGTGCCGGAGAAGATCGCCGAAACCAGCAGCACGATCACGATGATGAACCAGATCGCGGACACCGCCGAGATGGCGATGCGGATCGGCCGGTCGAAGCGGCGCCTGCGCCACAGCAGGTAGATGCCCAGCGGTGGCAGGATGAACAGGAGAACATAGGTCACCCAGTCGTTCTCATCGATGAACCGCAGCACCGGGTTTTCGTCTGCATAGGCCTCGTCGCCGTAAGCGTCCGCATCCTCGTCCAGATAGCGGTCGTCGTATTCGCCGTCCTCGCTGAAATCCCCCTCGCCCTCATAGCCGTCATCATAGTAGCGATCGTCGTAGCCCCGTTCGTCCTCAAAGCCGCCGTCCTCGTATCGGTCGTCATAGCGGTCGTCGTAGCGATCGTCGTAGCGGTCGTCGCCATCCTCGAAGCGGCCATCGTCCTCATAGCGATCGTCGTAGCCGTAATCATCCGCATAGGAGGCGTCGCCGTCGGAGCGGGAAAAGCGTCCGGAATAGCCGTCCGGGGCGTAGTCCTCCTCAGCGTAGTCCTCCTCCGGGGCAAAATCGCCGTCCTCGTAGCCCTCGGGGCCGAGGTACTCCTCTTCATTATTATACTCTTCGCCGTATTCGCCCTCGCCGTTCCTGCGCTTCCTGCCGAACAGCTTCAGGCGATGGATCTCACCCTCGCCAAAGCGGAAGGCCAGTCCATCCTGAGAAGTATTGATTTTCAGTTTTCCCAGCTTGTGCGTCGCCATATTGTATCTCCACCTCTATGTGAGCAGTTCCGTAAACGAATCCTCAGGGGATAATTCATGATTATGATACAAGGTACCATTACAAGCATACAACAGAACCCCCATGCTGTCAATCGGTATAAATCGAAAAAAAATAGCCACAAATTTGCGCTTTCTGCAACATTTCGTCTTAATCATCTTCATACCATCGTAATTTTACGAAATACATTTGAAATACATATAGTTATCGAAGGAAAGTCATAGTTTTCGTCGGGTTTTATGCTATAATGTAGTACAGGTAACACAGGCATCGGCCGGGCGCAGATGCAAGCCGCATTGCGGAATGCTCCGCAGGCGGAACCGGCCGAAACGGAATACTCTTTTGGAGGGAAATCACATGGCAAAATCCAAGAAAGGTCTGCGCATCGGCAACTATCTGATCACCCCGCTGGGACTGGGTGTGCTGGTGGTGCTGCTGCTGATCATCGCCGCCATCGTCGTGCTGGTGGTGGTCAATCCCTTCGGCGGCGAGGACGGCATCTCCCTGTTCAACAAGGCCACGCCCACGCCGGAGATCACCGCGACGCCCACGCCCACGCCGACGCCCACGCCCACGCCGACCCCCGAGCCCACGCCCCGCTCCGCAACAATCCGTTCGCTGGGCGAGATCGCCATTCAGGACAACCTGCTGGCCGCGGCCAAGACGGCGGATGGCAGCTATGATTTCAGCTCCATGTTCGCCGACGTATCCACAGTGATCGGCAATGCGGACTACACCGTGGCCGACGTGGAGGGCACGATGGGCGACACCCAGGAGCCCTCGGGCGGCACTTTGATGCGCACGCCCTCTGCGCTGCTCTCGACGCTGAAGAGCTGCGGCGTGGACATGCTGAACCTGGCCAACGATCACGCCCTGGACGCCTACTTTGACGATCTGGTGGCCACCATGCAGAAGTGCCGCGAAACCGGTCTGGACTACGTGGGCGCAGCCAGCTCCCTGGTGGAGCACGACACGGCGAAGGTCGTGGAGATCAACGGCATCCGCGTGGGCTTCCTCGCCTACACCGAGAGCCTCAACGGCATGGAGGAGAAATCCGACTCCGAGGCCCTGGAATACGGCATCAACCTGATCACCAAGAAGTCCAATCCCAAGAGCGATGTGGAGACCCTGCGCAGCGCCGGCGCCGAAGTGATCGTCGCCTACTGCAGCTGGGGCGAGATGTTCAGCCGTGAGGCCACCAAGACCCAGACGCTGATCGCGCAGACGCTGGCGGATCTGGGCGTGGACGTGATCATCGGCTACAATCCCCACGTGATCCAGCCTGCGACCTGGATCGAGACCAAGGACAGCGACGGCAACGTGACCCACCGCACCCTGTGCCTGGGCGCACCCGGCAACTTCCTGTCCGACGCCACCGAGAATAACGGCAACACCGGCATCATCTTCCAGTTCACCATCCAGGAGAAGGCGGACTTCTCCGGCTTGGAGATCACCGCTCCCAGCTACGTGCCCACCTGCGTGCTGCGCACCGAAAAGGAAGGCGGCGGCTACGACTACCGCACGCTGGCCATCGGTCAGTGGCTGGAGACCCAGCCGGAGGGCATGAGCTACGCCGACCACAGCAAGCTCAAGGAGCTCTGGGCCACGGTGCAGAGCTACATGGGCCCCGATGTGGCCACCGTCATCGCCGAATAATCCCTGCGCCTGCGGGCCCCGAAGCCACGGCTTCGGGGCCCTTCCCATGTATCGCGCAATCTGCATTATATAATGAAGGAGTTTTTTCTTATGAAGCTCTGCGACCTGCTGCTTTCCTGGTACGATCAGAACGCCCGCGAGCTGCCCTGGCGGGGCACGCGCGACCCCTACCGCATCTGGCTCTCGGAGATCATGCTCCAGCAGACCCGCACCGAGGCCGTGCGCCGCTACTACGCGCGCTTCCTCGACCGCTTCCCGGACGTGTTCGCCCTTGCCGAAGCCGATCAGGACGAGGTGCTCAAGCTCTGGGAGGGGCTGGGCTACTACTCCCGCGCCCGCAACCTGCACGCCGCAGCAAAGGCCGTCGCCGCATCCGGCGGACGCTTCCCGGACAGCGTCGAGGGCCTGCAAGCCCTGCCCGGGATCGGCCCCTACGCTGCGCGGGCCATCTCATCCATCGCCTACAATATCTGCGCGCCCGCGCTGGACGGCAACCAGATGCGCGTGCTCTCACGCTGCTTCGCCGTGGAGCGCACCCTCAAGACCCCCTTCGATCTGGAGGAGGAGGCCATGGCCTGCATCAGCCGAGAGCGCCCCGGCGACTACAACCAGGCGCTGATGGACCTCGGCGCGTCCATCTGCACGCCGAAGAACCCCCGCTGCGATGCCTGCCCCCTCTCCCCCATCTGCCGGGCAAAGATCGACGGCGAGCCCGAGCGCTATCCGCTGCGACCCGCGCCCGTGCCCAAGCGCGAGGAGGCGCGCACCGTGCTGCTGGCCTTCACACCCCGTGGCGTGTGCATCCGCCGCCGGGACGAGGGCGGTTTGCTGGGCGGCCTGTACGAATTTCCCTCGGTGCAGGACCATCTGAACGCAGGCGAGGCCGCGCAATACCTGACCGAACTCGGCTTCATCCATCCCGCCGACCCCAAGCCCCTTCCCCCGGCGAAGCACGTTTTCACCCACCTGATCTGGCGCATGCAGGGCTTTTCCCTTCGCTGCGACGCAGCGCCGGAGGGCTTCGTTGAAGTGGATGCCGACGGTCTGCGCGCCCACGCCCTGCCCAGCGCCCTGCGGAAATACCGGGAAATCGCGCTGGACATGCTGGAAGAAATGGGCTGAAGCATCTTCACGCAATCTGCATTGAAAGCTGCAATAGAATGTGCTAGAATGAATCAAACGCTTCTCTTGATGCGAATCCTAAATGAGGTGAACAATCCATGCGAGCAATTGTAAACGGCAAGATCGTGCTCCCCGACCGCGTGCTGGAGGGTGCTGCACTGCTGTACGATCAGAAGATTCTCGGTGTCGCCACCGAAAGTGAAGTCCCCGCAGAGGCCGAGCGCATCGACGCGCAGGGCAACTACGTGATCCCCGGCCTGCTGGACATGCACATCCACGGCTATCTGGGCGAAGACGCGTCCGACGGCTCCTTCGATGGCATCCGCACCATGGCGGAGGGCGTGGCGAAGAACGGCGTGACCAGCTTCCTGCCCACCACCATGACCGTCTCCTACGACGAGCTGCGCGCGGCCTTCGCGCAGATCCGCCGGGGCGTGGAGGAGTCCGCGAAGGAGACCTGGCAGGGCGCGCAGATTCTGGGCGTGAACGCCGAGGGCCCCTTCATCAACCCCGGCAAGAAGGGTGCGCAGGCGTGCGAGAACATCCGCCCCGGCGACGCGGCCTTCCTGCAGGAGTACCTGGACATCATCCGCGTGTTCACCATCGCCCCGGAGATGCCCGGCAACCTGGACTGCATCCGTGAGATGGCGGGCAAGACCCTGATCTCCATGGGCCACACCGCCGCCACCTACGCCCAGGCCGAGGAGGCCATCGACGCGGGCGTGGGCCACGTGACCCACCTGTTCAACGCCCAGACCCCGCTGATGCACCGCGATCCCGGCGTTGTGGGCGCGGCGCTGACCGACGGCCGTGTCAGCGCGGAGCTCATCGCCGACACCTTCCACGTCAGTCCCCACCTCTACTCCCTCGTCACCCGCATGAAGGGCGACAAGCTGGTGCTCATCACCGACTGCACCCGCGCGGGCGGCCTGGCCGACGGCGAGTACAGCCTGGGCGGCCAGCCGATCTTTGTAAAGGGCATCGAGTGCCGCCTGGCCGACGGCACCATCGCCGGCAGCGTGCTCAAGCTGAACAATGCGGTGCGCAACCTGCTGGACTACACCGACCTGCCCGTGTGGGAGGCGGTCAACGCCGCCAGCCTGAACCCGGCCAGACGCATCGGCGTGGACGGCAGCAAGGGCTCTCTTGAGACCGGCAAGGACGCGGACATCGCCATCGTAAACGAGAACTTTGACGTGCTGCGCACCATCGTCGGCGGCCGCAGCGTCTACACCGCATAAACGGAGGGACATATGAAGCTGAAATATCCTGCCCTGCTGGATCCGGACTTCCAGCCCATGGAGCTGGTGCTCCGAGACTTCGAGGAGCGCGTGAAGAACAGCGCCCACCAGAGACTGAGCATCGCACTGGAGCGCCACAAGGGCTACTGTGAGCGCTTCGACTTCGACATCCTTCAGGACGGCCTGGACGACGAGACCAACTTCGCCATCGTCGAGCGCTACATCAAGACCCTGCTGTGGGTGTTCGGCGGCTGGAAGATTCACGTCTCCGGCTCCAGAGCGGTGTACGAATACCTGCGCGACGCCTACACCCACGAGGGCCTGCGCAAGTTTGACGTGTGGTTCATGGGCGACCGCGTGTACGAGCGCGAATTTGAGGTCGCCTACTGGGAGAATCCCGACGACATGCCCGCCACCAAGCACAGCGCCAAGGCCGTGGGCCGCCACCTGAACGGCTGCCGCATCGGCTTCGACGCGGGCGGAAGCGACCGCAAGGTCAGCGCGGTCATCGACGGCGAGACCGTCTACTCCGAGGAGGTCGTCTGGCATCCCAAGACCCAGTCCGACCCCCAGTACCATCTCGACGGCATCCTCGATTCCTTCCGCACCGCCGCCTCCAAGATGCCCCGCGTGGACGGCATCGGCGTGAGCACCGCAGGCGTGACCATCGACAACCGCATCAAGGTCGCCGCGCTGTTCATCAAGGTCTCCGAGGAGGACTTCCACAGCCGGGTGAAGGACATCTACCTCACCGCCGCCAAGGCGCTGGGCGAGAACGTGCCCATCGAGGTCGCCAACGACGGCGACGTGACCGCCCTGGCCGGCGCCATGGATCTCAACGAGAACGGCATCCTGGGCATCGCCATGGGCACCAGCGAGGCCGGCGGCTACGTCGACCCCAACGGCAACATCACCGGCTGGCTGAACGAGCTGGCCTTCGTGCCGGTGGACTTCAACCGCAATGCCGCCGTGGACGAGTGGAGCGGCGACTACGGCTGCGGCGTGAAGTACTTCTCCCAGGACGGCGTGATCAAGCTGGCCCCCGCCGCGGGCATCGAGCTGGACGAGGGCCTCACCCCCGCCGAGAAGCTCAGCGCCGTGCAGAAACTGATGGAGCAGGGCGATCCCCGCGCAGCGAAGATCTACGAGAGCATCGGCAGCTACTTCGGCTACACCCTGGCCTTCTACGCCCGCTTCTATGAGATCAACCACGTGCTCATCATGGGCCGCGTCACCAGCGGCGAGGGCGGCGTGATCCTGCTGAACCGCGCCCGCGAGGTGCTCCAGGGCGAGTTCCCCGATCTGGCTGCGAAGATTCAGCTGAACATTCCCGACGAATCCAGCCGCCGCGTGGGCCAGTCCATCGCCGCGGCCAGCCTGCCGGAATAAAGCCCCTAGACACAGAAATCCCCGACGACCGCAACCGGTCGCCGGGGGTTTTTTGCATGGATTTGTTCTCTGTGAAACTCATTCCTTCTCCGGCGTAACGATGTCGCCGAACTTCAGCTCCTTTTCCGGCAGCAGCTGCTTATGATACAGGCTGCTGTAACCGGAAAGCATGTAGCTCACCGCGCAGGCGAGGGCAAACAGCGGCACGGCCTGTCCGCCGAACAGCTCGATGCCCAGGAACACGGAGGCCACGGGGCAGTTTGTGTTGCCACAAAACGTAGCCACCAGCGCGATGGCAGCGGCGAAGCCTGGGTTCATCCCAAGCAGCGGCCCCACCACGCAGCCGAAGGTCGCGCCGACGAAAAACGTGGGCACGATCTCGCCGCCCTTGTAGCCGCAGCCCAGCGTGATGGCGGTGAAGACCAGCTTCAGAATGAAGTCCCACGGGCGTGCTTCCCCTTCGATGGCCCGCTCGATCACCTGCGCGCCCGCGCCGTTGTAGTCCCGCGTGCCCACCAGCAGCGTCAGCGCGATGATCGCTGCGCCGCCCGCAATGGCGCGGACGTAGGGATTCTTCATCCACTTCTTGAAGCTGTGGCTCGAGATGTGCATCACAGCACAGAAGCCCACGCTAAGTGCGGCACACAGCGCGGCCAGCCCCGTCACCTGAAGTGCGCTGAGCCAGTTCAGGCCCGGCACCACGGCCAGAGTGTAGCCCTCCGGCTCCATGTGCAGCATAAGCGACACGCCGAAGGCCGTCAAACTGGCAACGATGCAGGGCACGAAGCTGGAGTACACCATGTGGCCCATGCACAGCACCTCCATGACGAACAGCGTGGCCGTCAGCGGCGTGCCGAACAGCGCTGCAAACAGCGCGCCCATGCCCACCATCGTCAGCGTGCGCCGGTCGTCCTCGCTCAGCTTCAGCAGACGGCCGATGTCGCTGCCCAGGCTGCCGCCCAGCTGCAGCGCCGCGCCCTCGCGGCCCGCGGAGCCGCCCAGCAGGTGCGTGAGGAAGGTCGCCACGAAGATCAGCGGGGCCATCGCCACCGGCACGGCGGTTCGATCCTGTATGGAGGTAAACAGCCTGTCCGTGCCCAGCGAGCTGGACTGTCCCAGCCGGTGATACAGCCACACGATGACCACGCCGCCCAGCGGCAGCAGATACAGCAGCCACGCAAGCTCCCCGCGCCACTGGGTCGCAAAGTTCACGCACACGTGAAAGGCCGTGCCCACCAGTCCGCACACCGCGCCCACCAGAATCGCCAGCAGCGACCAGCGCAAAAACGCCCGCAGGAAATGCCATGCGTTCTCCAATTGCAGTTTCATCAATTCCACCTCTTCCCAAATCCGGTACTATTTTAGTCAGGTGAAATTGCATTTTCTAGCGCATCAGGTAAAATTATGTCAAAAATGTGGAAGGGGCCGGTGCAATGCCGACCCCGTATCCATAATCCGCTTTACTTTGCCAGCTTCTCATCCTTGCTCTTCTGCGCCGCAATCAGCGCCGCCGCCAGCACCCAACGAGCCACTTCCGCATGCAATCCCTCCTTCAGTCCTCCCATCCCTTCACGAATTCGCCATCCGCATCCCGCCTCAGCAAACAGCGCAGATACTGATAGCGCAGCGTCCGCATCGCTGTCCTCTGCGCCGCGACGGACTGCCCTGTGCCGCAGATCATCGCCAGAATTTCATCGTCCACTCCCTCCAGTGCCGCACCCAGGCACTGAAAGAAGTGCGCTTCCCGCAATTCCTCGCCCGCATACAGAAAATGGGTCAACCAGTTGGCCCTCTGCAGCGAGACATCGTACACCAACTCCGTATCAGTGCGGCCCGCCTCCAGATCGTAGCGCCAGATGCAGTTGAGCTGCAATTCGTTCCCGATTTTCGCGCAATCCAGGTCATATTCGACGCTCCCACGCCGCAGAATGGCCACTACCTGCATCAGATCACCGTCCATCGGATGGTGAACGTATCCGACCATCCTGTCCTCCACATCAAATAGATATTCAAATATCCCTGCCATTTTGCGTGGATTCCGCTTCAAGATGCGCCCCCGGTGCACATTTTCAATGCAGGCATGCATGGCCGGGTTGCGCGTATAATACCCGCGGTGCAGCTCCGGCGAGCTGCGTCCAAACTCCCGTCGCACCGTCCACCCCATCAAATCCTCCAGCATCTGCGACCCTCGTTCGACCACTTCCTTCGCAAGAAGCAAAAGCTCCGCCTCGCGATCCGAAATCCATCGGTCGAATTCCGTGCGCCTCTCCTTTGGCAGTTCAAAATACATCTCCGTTCCCCCGTTTTCCCACCGGAACATACAACAAGAGGGCGGGAAAAATCCGTCCTCTCATTTGTTTTTCCTTATTTTGCCAGCTTTTCATCCTTGCTCTTGAAGAAGATTCCAAGGATCGGTACCAGCACGAAGGCGATGATGCCGCAGGTGAAGCCGCCGTTGTAGAGGTTGAAGCCGCCATGGAAGGCAGGCACGCTGGTGACCAGGCAGTAGTGCAGCAGGCCCGCGACGATGCCCGCGATGGGGCCGTACTGACCGCTCACCGGTGCGAGGCCGCTGGCGTAGCACAGGCCCACGATGATGCCCTGGGCGTTGATCGCGCTCACGCCGAACAGGGAGCCGATGAAGTAGCCAATCATGATGGGCAGCACGTTCAGCGGGGTTGCGCCGCCCGCGCAGAAGGCCAGCATGCACCAGATCGCGCCGAAGGTTGCACCGGTGAACTTCGAGCCGATCAGGTTGTAGTAGGCCACGATGAACAGGCCGTAGACGCCCATGTTCAGCAGCGTGGGGCCAACGCCGTACTTGCTGACGAAGTCCACCTTGTAGCCGCTGTCCAGGAACAGGCCCTTGTAGCCCTTGAAGCCGCCGTTGAGGATGCAGCCGAAGATCAGGCACAGCACCAGGCAGGTGATGGCGAACACGTTGCAGAAGAGGCGGTTGCCCTCGCCCAGGGTGGCGGCGATGGCCGGAGCCTCAAAGCCCAGCGTCTTGTACATGATCGCGAAGATCAGCATGCACAGGAAGCCCGCCGCCGGACCCGCATTGTACAGGTCGTAGCCCTTGTGGAAGGCCTGGGACTGGGCGCAGAGCGCAGGCATGGACACGCTTACGACGATGCCGATGACAATGGCCAGCAGCACGCCCAGCGCCGTCACATTGTGCACCTCCGTCGCCGGATAGCGGAACAGCACCTCGCTGATCAGCGGCGCCAGCGCCGTGGAGAACATGGCGAAGTTGATGAACTTGCCGAAGGGCTGCTTCTTGATCAAGGAGTAGACGAAGGTGCCCAGGATGAAGGGCAGGATGGTCAGCAGGTTGATGCCGTAGGAGCAGTAGCCCACGGTGAGCATGTAGGCCGCGACGGTGCCGCTGCCCACCACTGCGCCGGGCAGGAACATCATCAGGCAGCAGACCGCGCCCACCAGCGCCGCATTCAGCATTGCGCCGGAGATGCTGCCGATTTCGATGAAGAAGTAGTCCTTGGTCAGCAGCGACGGCTTGGTGAGGATGCGCCACAGACCGCTGAGCATCTCGCTGCGGTCCGGCGCGCAGATCGCACCGATCAGAAAGGCAATGGTAAAGGCCGAAAGCACGCAGCGCAGAATCGCGCTGTCGCTCTGCTTGCGCAGCTTCTCAACACGCATTTCAATTCCTCCTATCCCCCTGCCGGAGCAGGATCACACCGCCTTTCGCCGCAATTCGAGCGCAATCAGCGGTTTCAGGGCGAACAAAACCCACCCGTCGCCCGAAACAGCGGACGGGCGGGTCGATTTTTCAGCTTACAGACCGGCCTTGCGGGCAGCGGCCTCCACCACGTGGCCGATGAGCACGGAGGTGGTCACGGAGCCAACGCCACCCGGAACGGGGGTGATGGCCTCGACGATGGGCTCGATCTCCTCAAACTTAGCGTCGCCGGCGATGGCGCCCTTGCCGCCCTTGGAGTTGATCTTCTCGGGATCCCAGTTGATGGACACGTCGATCACAATCTGGCCCGGGCGCACGAAGTCCTTGGTCAGGGAGCCCAGCACGCCTGCCGCAGAAACCAGGATGTCGGCGCTGCGGGCGACCTCGGCGGTGTTGACCGTCTTGGTGTGGCAGATGGTGACGGTGGCGTTCTTCTTCATCAGCATCATGGCTGCGGGCTTGCCCACGACCAGGGAGCGGCCGATGACCACAGCGCTCTTGCCCTTGCAGTCGATGCCGTAGTAGTCCAGAATCTCCATGCAGGCCTGGGGGGTGCAGGGCGCGAAGCCCAGATCCTTGCGGTCCTCAAACACGCCTGCGTTGGACAGGTCGGTCATGCAGTCCACATCCTTGGCCGGATCCAGCTTGTTGCAGATCTCGTTCTGATCCGCCTTCAGGTGCTTGGGCAGGGGGCGGAACATCAGCACGCCGTGGATGCTGTCGTTGGCGTTGAGCTCCTCGATCTTGGCGATCAGGGCCTCCTTGGTCACGTCCTCGGGCAGCACAAACTTCTCCACCTCAACGCCGATCAGCTCCGCGCGGGCCACAGCGCCCTTCTCGTAGGACAGGTCGGACGGGTTCTCGCCGCAGCGGAGAATGCCCAGCTTCGGGGAGATGCCCTTTTCCTTCAGTTCTGCAACCTGCGCCTGGAGCTTTGCGTTCAGCGCAGCGGTGACTTCCTTGCCCAGTAACTGCTTTGCCATTCTTGTTTCCTCCGAATCGTATGGGTTTTTGAATCTCTTAGAAGTTCGCGCGGACAGAGGCGAAGATCTCGTCGGCCATCGCGCAGTACTTGTCCAGCATGCCGCTCGCCTTGGCATTCATCTCCTCGGCCACCTCGCGGTTCTTGAGGGACTTGGTGTTGATGAACACGTTCAGGCTGGCCGCCTGCAGGGCGGCCTTGCAGCACACCGCGCCGCAGCCCGCGTCGGACACCGCCAGGCGGGAGCCCTTCTCGGCGAACACGGCGATGGCCTCGATGGCCTCGCAGCACAGCTCCATGATGTGCATGGGGGTGGAGCAGGCGATGATGGTGGCTTCCTCCATCACCTTGTCGCGGTTCGGATCATCCTTCGGGATGCCGTAGGCCTTGGCCAGGGGCAGGAAGTTCACCTCGTCCGCCTCCACCTGATCCAGCAGCTGCTTCTGCAGATCGTCGCACTTTGCCTTCAGGGCGATGATCTCCGCTTCCACCGCGGCATACTTCTTCTTGCCCACGGTGAGGGAGCCGACCATGTTGCCAAGGGCCGTGCCGATGGCGCCGACCAGAGCAGCCGCGCCGCCGCCGCCCGGAGCGGGCGCATCGGAGGCCAGAACGGTAACGAATTCACGGCAGGATGCCAAAGTCATATCCATAATACATTTCTCCTGAGCTTGTGGTATTTCTATAACTGGAAATATGGGTGACATTTCTGCCACCCATATATTCAATATGTGCCGATCAGAACAGACCGGAGACCTTGCCGGTTTCCACATCCACGTCGACGCGGCGGTATGCCGGGTCGGCAGCGGTGCCGGGCATCATGGAGATGGTGCCGGCCATGGGGCACAGGAACTTGGCTCCGCCGTACTCCAGGATGTCGCGCACGGCCAGACGCCATCCCTTCGGCACGCCCTTGAGCGTCGGGTTGTCGGACAGGGACAGGTGGGTCTTGACCATCATGGTGCAGTAGTCGGCGTACTTGGGATCGCTCTCGAAGCGCTCCGCCTTCTGAACCGCCAGAGGCGCCCAGTCAACGCCGTCCGCGCCGTAGACTTCCTTGGCGATGCGCTCAACGCGCTCACGCAGCGGCATATCCAGGTCGTACAGGAACTTGACCTCCACCGGATCCTCGCAGGCTTCCACAACCACGCGGGCCAGCTCGGCAGCGCCTTCGCCGCCATAGCGCCAGTGGTTGGACTCCGCGCAACGCACGCCCTGCTCGGCGCACAGCTTCTTCAGCAGCGCGATTTCGGCGTCGGTGTCGGTGTAGAAGCGGTTGATGCACACCACGGGGTTGATGCCGGACTTCTTGATGGTGTTCACATGATGGAACAGGTTGCAGGTGCCCTTCTCAAGCAGCTCCAGGTTCTCCTCGGTATACTCCTTCGGCAGGGGTGCGCCGGGAGTGACCTTGGGTCCGCCGCCGTGCATCTTCAGAGCGCGGACGGTGGCGACCAGCACGGAGACATTCGGGGTCAGGCCGGACAGGCGGGTCTTGACGTTCCAGAACTTCTCGAAGCCGATGTCGGCGGCGAAGCCGGACTCGGTGACGTGATAGTCGAACAGCTTCAGCGCCAGGCGGTCAGCGATGACGGAGGACTGGCCGATGGCGATGTTGGCGAAGGGGCCGGCGTGGATCAGCACGGGCTGATGCTCGACGGTGTAGCACATGGTGGGGTTGATGGCGTTGCGCATCCATGCGGTCATGGCGCCGGCAACCTCCAGATCCTCACAGGTCACAGGCTCGCCGGAGCGGCTGTAAGCGACGACGATCTTGCCGATGCGCTCGCGCAGATCCTTCAGATCGCGGGCGACGGCCAGGATGGCCATCAGCTCGGAACCAACGGCGATGCCGAACTTGGACTCCATCATGAAGCCGTCCAGGCGGCCGCCGATGCCGATGATGATGTTGCGCAGGGACTGCGCGCAGAAGTCGATGACCCAGCCCATCTCAACGCGCTTGGGGTCGATGTCCAGGCGCTTGAGGCCCTTCTTGGCCAGCCACTCGTCGTTGTTGTTGCGCTCGTGCTGCATGCGGGCAGTCAGCGCGACCATGGCCAGGTTGTGGGCGTTCATGATGTCGTTGATGTCGCCGGTCAGGCCCAGGGAGAACTCGGTCATGGGCATCAGCAGAGCGTTGCCGCCGCCTGCCGCGGTACCCTTGACGTTCATGGTGGGGCCGCCGGAGGGCTGACGCAGCGCGCCGCCGGCGTTCTTGCCGATGTAGCCCAGGCCCTCGATCAGGCCCAGAGAGACGGTGGACTTGCCCTCGCCGAAGGGGGTGGGCGTGATGGCGGTGACCTCGATGAACTTGCCGTCGGGCTTGTCCTTCAGGCGCTCCATGACCTTGATGAAGTCGATCTTCGGGGTCTTGCCGTAGGGGATGATCTCATCGGGCAGCAGGCCGAGCTTCTCACGGAAATATTCTACCGAGGGCAGCGCCTTCTCAGCTTCCTCAGCGATCTGCCAGTCCTTGTAGACGGTGGGGTCGAGCTTCACGCGACCGTTCTCATCCACATACTTGCCATCAACGAAATTGATTGCCATGGTAGGATTCCTCCTTTAAAATAATCGGATCTTGAGCATGTAAAACGTCTGTCCTTGTACTGTCAGAGCACTCTCAGACCGTTTTGACGGCCGCCCTGGGCTGCAAAACGGCGCGTCGTTCTTACAGATGACAGTGTACCATAATTATTTAATCCTGTCAATAAATAACTCGCAAATTATTACTATTAAGTTCTGGATTTGCCAGCCCCATTGACATGATTTCACGCACATTTTCCGCGGGACAGACTGGACATGCAGCGCAGAAAACGCTATAATAGTACAAAATAATTTTATCATAACAATACTGAGGTGTCAATAAAATGTTGAATTACAAAGGTCTGAAAGCCGTGCGCGAGCGCATACTTGTTCCCGATGCCCAGGTGGATCGCCAGATCGACGCCATTCTGCAGAGCCAGATGAAGAACGTACCCGTCACGGGCCGTCCCGCACAGGCAGGCGACGAGGTGGTTCTGGACTACGCCGGCGAGACCGCAGAGGGGTACTTTGAGGGCGGCAGCGCCGACGGACAGGCGCTGGTGCTGGGCAGCGGCACATTCATCCCCGGCTTCGAGGACCAGCTGATGGGCCACAGCGTCGGCGAGGAGGTTGACGTGCACGTCACCTTCCCCGAGAAGTACCACGCGCCGCAGCTGGCGGGTAAGGCGGCGGTGTTCCACTGCAAGTTGCACGAGATTCGCGTGAAGGAAAAATACAAGGCCGACGACGAGTTCGCCAGGGAGGTGGGCGGCTGCGAGACTTTCGCCGAGTTCCGCGAGAGCATGAAGGAGGCCATGCAGGCCTACGCCGACCAGCAGGCCGAAAACGAGCTCAAGGAGCAGCTGCTCAACCAGGTGTGCGACAGCGCCAGCTTCGAGATCACCGACGCGCAGATCAACGCCGCGCTGGATCTGATGATGCAGAGCCTGGAGAGCCAGCTGGCGCGCCAGGGCCTGAACCTGGACATGTACTGCCAGTTCATGAACACCAATAAGGAAGCCCTGCGCGAGGACAACCGCAACGAGGCCCGCCGCAACGTGGAGCGCCAGCTTGCCATTGCGGAGATCGCCATCGCGGAGAACATCGCGCCCGACGAGGAGGGCGTGGCCCAGGCCCTCCAGCAGATTGCCCGGGACAACAAGATGACCATCGAGCAGCTCCAGCCCCACATGGACGAGGCCTTCCAGGCCGCCGTGGCCCAGAGCGTGATCACCGAAAAGGTGCTGGATTTCCTGGTGGCAAGCAGCGAGATCGAAACCATCGTCAAGGACGTCTGAAGCAGCGCTTTGCAGACACAGCAATAATAGGAAAACATGCCAACCGAATCCATGAAATCGGTTGGCATGTTGATGTCTGTGGGCTTTGTCAGCGGTCCGAAGTCTCAGTTGAGCTGTGCCCTGAGCTCCTTGAGCATGTCCAGGGAGATCGGGCAGACGCAGGATCCGCTGTGCAGCAGGGCCTTGTCCACCAGCTCCCGTGCGCGCTCCTGATCGCCGTCCTCCTTGGCGAAATTTGCCAGTGCGTACAGCGTGGTGATCTGGCTGGGCTTCTGCTTGTAGGCGCGCTCGTAGTAATCCACGGCGGTCCTGCGCAGCTGCGCCGCCTCCTGCGCATCCGAGGCATGCAGGCTGCGCTGGCGGAAGTATTCGCCGTAATTGTCCAGCGTGGCGGCGTCCTCGTCGTCGTAGTCCATGGCCTCGTCCAGCAGGGCGCGTGCGGCTTCGAAATCCGCTTCCTCGCCGCTCTTGCCCGCCTTTTCCACCAGGAACGTGCCCAGCGAGCTGTAATAGGAGCTGTTCTTGGCGTGCTTGCCGGCATATTCAATGGTCTCGATGGCCTTGTCCAGGATGCCCATGCGCCACAGGCAGATGGAGTAGTTCACGCGCAGCTCGAAGTGCACATCCTCCGTCATGCCGCCGATGGCGCTGACCTCCTTCATCAGCTCGCGGGCCTCGGCGAACATGCCCAGGCGCATCATCAGCACCGCATAGGACATCAGGATGCCGGTCTTGCGGCAGCCGGCGTCGTAGGCCTGCCGGTAGAGCTGCAGCGCCTCCTCATACTTCGCGCGGGCGTCGGTGACCTTGCCCCGGCGCTGCAGATCGTTGGCCTGCACGTGGGCGTTGTAGGCCTGCTTGCCCATCCTTTCAACCTTCATATTGTCAAAAAAACCCATGTTCGTTCTTCCTCCCATTTTCCTTTTCCAGTTTTGCGCGAAGCCGGTCGCGGCGGCGATTCAGCGCCTCCATCTCCCCCGGCTCCACATAGCGCGCCGCCAGATCCGCATAGCGCAGCGCGCGCCGGTAGTTCTTGCAGCGATGTTCGTAATACTTGGACAGCTCCACGTAAATCCTGTCCCGCATCTGCCGCCGCACGGCCATCTGCTCCAGAATCTGCCGCATGGCCTCGCCATCGCCGTTCTTCCTCGCCAGCAGATACATGCGCCAGGCGGCCTCCGCAGCCACGGCATTGCCGCCCAGGGCCGATACGCTGCCCGCAGGCGCCGGAATGGCCGCAATGCGGTACAGCTCCCGCGCGGGCTTCAGCTCGCCCTGGTTCTCCAGCGCGCGGCCCATGCTGAACAGGTCCGTGCGGTTCTTCTCCCGCTCCGGATGGGCATACAGCGCGCACAGGTGCCCCAGCAGCGCGCCCAGCGTGATCACATCCTGCCGGTTGTGCGCCACGACCTCGTTCAGCAGCTCCATCTCGCCGGTGCGCAGGAACTCAAAGTAGCGCCGCGGGGCTTCGCTGCCTGGCAGATCGCCCTCGCGGGGCGCGCCCAGGATCAGCTCCTCCACCCGGGACAGGCGGCAGCTGCCGATGCGCTTCTTCCAGGTGCGCCGCGCCGGATAGAGCAGATCCAGCTGCTCCATGTCCCGCCAACGATCCCGCATGCGGCACATCGTGAAGCGGGTCTTGAGCAGCGGCAGGTCAAAATTCTTCCCATTGAAGGTGCACACGGCATCGAAGCGCTCCATGCGCCGGGCGAGCCGGTCGAGCATGTCAGCCTCGTCGCAGTAGTCCTTCATCAGGTACTGCTCCACCACAAATTCGTCTCCCTCGGCGTAGCCGACGCCCACAAGGAAGGCCACCGTGCCCGCACCGCCGGAGAGCCCCGTAGTCTCGGTATCGAGAAACAGGCACTTCTCCAGAGTGAAGGAGCGGCCCTGCCAGCCGATGCGCCGCAGACCGTCGTGATCCAGATCGCGCAGGCGCGCATCCAGCGGCTGGCGGTGGGCATAGCAGGCCACGCCGCCCGCGCGCGGGGGCTTTGCTTCCACCCGGGGCGCAACGGCGGCGATCGCGTTCAGCTTTGCCCGCAGACCCGACGCCATCCTTTTCACCTCCTATCCATTGTAGGCATTCCGGGCACGCTTGTCAAGGGCGCGAATTTCTCCATCGCACTTGACAATAAATCATTGCGCAATTATGATAATGAGTAGAAATCAACCGCGCTATTTCTGCCCGATACATCCTGTATATAGGAGGATTTCCCCGTGGAAAACACCAAAAAGCGGCCCGTCATATTCCGGAGCCTGCGCATCTTCCAGCGCTTTCAGCCCTATTTCCGGCCCTATCTGGGCGTACTGCTGCTGGATCTGTTCTGCGCCACGCTGACCACCGTCTGCGACCTGGTGCTGCCGCTGATCGTGCGCTTCATCACCAGCGCCGCCACCTCCAGCGCCGCCGCGCTGACCATCTCCGTGGTGCTGCGCCTGGGCGCGGTGTACCTGCTGCTGCGCGTGGTGGATACGGCCGCCTACTATTATATGCAGTCCATCGGCCACATCATGGGCTCGCGCATCGAATCCGATCTGCGCCGGGATCTGTTCTCCCACTATCAGGAGCTGTCCAACGACTTCTACGACAACACCAAGATCGGCCAGCTGATGTCCCGCATCACCACCGACCTCAACGACATCACCGAATTTGCCCACCACATGCCCGAGGAGCTGCTGATCGTGGTGCTGAAGGTGGTCGTGGCCTTCGTGATTCTCTGCGGCTCCAGCGTGCTGCTGACGGTGATCATCTTCGCGGTGCTGCCGCTGATGGTGTACTTCTCCAACAAGTTCGCCAAGAGGATGCGCGCCAGCTTCAAGGCCTCCCGCCACGAGCTGGGCGAGCTCAACTCCCAGGTGGAGGACAGCCTGTCCGGCATCCGCGTGGTGAAGTCCTTCGCCAACGAGGAGCTGGAGAAGGAGAAGTTCGCCGAGCGCAACGGAATCTTTCTGACGATCAAGAAAGGCATGTACCACAACATGGCCGGCTTCCACTCCGTCACGCGCCTGTTCGACGGCATCATGTACGTGCTGGTGGTGGTGCTGGGTGCGGTGTTCATGATCCACGGCAGGATCAGCTCCGCGGACTTCGTGGCCTACCTGCTCTACGTGCAGACGCTGCTGACCTCCATCCGTCGCTTCGTGGAGTTCACCGAACAGATGCAGCGGGGCATGACCAGCTTCGAGCGCTTCGACGAGGTGATGCACGAGCGCCCCAGCATTGAGGAGCGCCCGGGCGCACTGGAGCTGGACGATGTGCGCGGTGAGATCGAATTTGACCACGTCTCCTTCGCCTACGAATCCTCGCAGGAGGACGTGCTCTCCGACGTCTGCCTGCACGTGCGCCCCGGCGAGAGCGTGGCGCTGGTGGGACCCTCCGGCAGCGGCAAGACCACGCTGTGCAGCCTGATCCCCCGCTTCTACGACGTGACCTCCGGCGCGATCCGCATCGACGGCCGCGACGTGCGCGACTTCACCCTCAAGTCCCTGCGCAGCCACATCGGCGTGGTGCAGCAGGATGTGTACCTCTTCTCCGGCACGGTGCTCAACAACATCGAGTACGGCAAGCCCGGCGCGAGCCGCGAGGAGATCATCCGCGCGGCGAAGCTGGCCGGCGCCCACGAGTTCATCTCCGAGCTGGAGAACGGCTACGACACCTACGTGGGCGAACACGGTCTGAAGCTCTCCGGCGGCCAGAAGCAGCGCATCTCCATCGCCCGGGTATTTCTGAAGAACCCGCCCATCCTGATCCTGGACGAGGCCACCAGCGCCCTGGACAACGATCGCCCACCGCCTGACCACCATCCGCAATGCCGACACCATCCTGGTGCTCACCGACGAGGGCATTGTGGAGCAGGGCGCCCACGCGGAGCTGATGGCCCGGGAGGACGGCGTTTACCACAAGCTCTATCAGATGTACACCGCATGATGCGCCGCACCGCATCCATCACAGAAAAGCCCCTGCAAGCTGCCATGTCGCTTGCAGGGGTTTCTCCTTGATATCTCTCAGAATGTCTCAATAAACTCCGCGATCTCCTCCACATCATCTGTGATGCGCAGCATGTCCATCTCCTCGCCGCCCACGAAGCCCGCGTCGATCATGTTCAGGATCAGCTGCCGCACCGGCTCGTAGAAGCCGCGGGTGTTCACCAGCACGCAGGGCCTGCGGATCAGCTGCAGGCGGTTCAGGCAGAGCACGTCGGAGATCTCGTCCAGCGTGCCGAAGCCGCCGGGCAGCGCGATGTACGCATCGGAGAGCTCGATCATCCTATCCTTGCGCTGGGACATGGTATCCATCAGGTAGCATTCGCTGATACCGGGATGCCTGCGCTCGTGAATCAAGGGCACGTCCGGCAGCACGCCGATGACCTTGCCGCCATGCGCAAGCACCGCGTCCGCCACCGCGCCCATCAGGCCGGTATTGGAGCCGCCATACACCAGCGCATGACCGCTTCTGCCGATCCAGTCGCCCAATTCGCGGGCGACGGCCATGTATTCCGGCTCGCTTCCGCTGACCGAGCCGCAGTAGACCGCAATTTTCATATGCTTCCTCCACATTTCATCGGATTGCACAAGGCCCCGCATCCACGCAGGATGCAGGGCCTATCTGATTCGCTTATCGCCCGGAAGCGCGCTCAGCTCTGCGCGGGTGCGGCGTCCGAAAGCTCCTTCGGCGACTCCGCCGCGGGCTCCTTCACCTCATCCAGCGCGAACTGCCTGCGGAACTGCTCGTAGAGCATGCTGTACTCGCTGCGGTTGGCCTTCACGTCGTTCAGATAGCCGTGCACATCCAGGCTGTTGTTGGCGATCTCGATGATGGCCACGGCCAGGTTCGAGCAGTGATCCGAAACGCGCTCCAGGTTGGTCAGGATGTCGTTGAGGATGAAGCCCAGCTCGATGGTGCAGTTGCCGCGGGTCAGGCGGTCGATGTGCCGCGCGCGGATGGCCTTGTTCAGAAGGTCGATGACCTGCTCCAGCGGCTCCACCTGCGACGCGATGTTCAGATCCTCGCGGTGCATGGCCCGCAGGGTGTAGTCCAGGATCTGACGGATAGCGCGGCTGATGGTGCTCAGCTCCGCAGTTGCCTCCTTCGAGAAGGAGAGCTGCTTGTCGTTGAGCTCCTGCGCGGATTCCATGATGTTGATGGCGTGGTCGCTGATGCGCTCCAGATCGCCGATCATGTGCAGGTACTTGGTCATCTCGTGGCTGTCAAGCTCGCTCATGGAGTGGCTGGAGAGCTGCACAAGATAGGAACCCAGCTTGTCCTCGTACATATCGGCCCGGTTCTCGGCCTCCACGACCTCCTCGGCCTTGTGGGGATCGTAATTCTCCAGCAGATCCAGCGCGGTGTACAGCGCACCGACGCTCAGGTCGGCCATCTCCAGCAGGATCGTGTGCGCGCGCTCCAGCGCGATGGAGGGGGTCACGAACAGGCGCTCGTCCAGCATCGGCAGCACGTCGGCCTGCTTGCCGTCGCGCACGGTGAAGCGGGCCAGCTTCTCCAGCTGCGGGCCGAAGGGCATCAGCACCGCCGTGGAGAGCAGCTTGAAGGCCGTGTGCACCACCGCAATGCCAAAGGGCGTCGCGTGCATGTCCACGAAGGAGAAGTGGAAGAAGGCGTTGAGCACGTAGAACACCGTCATCCAGATCAGCATGCCGATGACGTTGAAGTACAGATGGATCATCGAGGCGCGGCGTGCGTCCTTGGAGGTGCCCACCGAGGAGATCACCGCCGTGATGCAGGTGCCGATGTTCTGGCCCATGATCACCGGGATCGCCACCGCGTAGGAGACGCCGCCCGTCATGGAGAGGGCCTGCAGAATACCGACCGAGGCCGAGGACGACTGGATCACCGCCGTCAGCACCGCGCCGGCAATCACGCCCAGGAAGGGATTGGAGAAGGTGGTCATCAGGCTGGTGAACTCGGGAACGTTCGCCAGCGGCGCCACGGAATCGGACATCATCTCCATGCCGAACATCAGCACGGCGAAGCCCAGCAGGATGCCGGCCATGTCCTTCTTCTTCTGTTTCTTGGATGAGAGATAAATGAAGATGCCGATCAGCGCAATCACCGGCGTGAAGGTGGAGGGCTTGAACAGGGTGATGTACCATGCGTCGCCGCTGATGCCGGTCAAGCTCAGAATCCACGACGTGACCGCCGTGCCGACGTTCGCGCCCATGATGATGTAGATCGACTGGGACAGCGTCATGATGCCGGAATTGACAAAGCCGACCACCATGACCGTCGTGGCCGAAGAGGATTGGATCACCGCCGTGACCACAAGGCCCAGCAAAAAGCCGTTCAGTCGGCTGGAGGTCAGCTTGGTGAGGATGGATTTCAGCCGGTTGCCCGCGCACTTTTCCAGAGCGGACCCCATGATGCTCATGCCGTAGAGGAACAGTGCAAGTCCTCCCACGAGCGCCAACACATTGGATGTACTCATACGAACCCTCTCATCTACTGTTATTTGCGTTCACCGTTGTCCGTGTTTTTTCCAGATTTCCTTAGTTTAAGGATAGCATGCGGCGGTAAAGCGCCCCTCATTAAAATCTCAAATCCGCGTTAACAAATTTCAGATCTTCTCCTGACAATTCCCGTACAATCCCACCGCAGTCTCCGCCGGGATCCCCCTGCGCCGTCGCCCGACAAATCGCTCCCGAAAAAATTAACACATATCTGATAAACTTCATATCAAAACTCTAAATCATCAGATAATCAGCCGGAAATCGCACAATTTTCAATCGCTTTCTACCTTCTCCTTGACATCAATGTTAAATAATGCTATGATATTTGCCAAGGAAACCGTCAGGTTTCACAATCGTTTAATGGAGGAAAGAACATGAAAAAGGTATTTGCATGCATCCTGGCTCTGGCCCTGCTGTGCAGCTGCGCGCTGGCGGAAGGCTCCCTGATTCTGTACTACTCCCACGCCTCCGACTGGTCGGATCCGATCATCCAGGGCTTTGCCGAGAAGTACGACGTGGACGTTGAGCTGGTCGGCCTGGGCACCGGCGAGCTGATCTCCCGTATCATCGCCGAATCCGCAAATCCGCAGGCCGACATCCTCTGGGGCGGCGTCGTGGAGTCCTACATCCCGATCGAGGAGTACCTGGCCTCCTACGAATCCCCGCAGATCCCCAACCTGCAGGAGGGCACCTGGGACGAGGACAACTTCAAGTGGTATCCCTTCGATCTGGAGCCCATGGTCATGATCTACAACACCGAGATGGTGGAGAACGCCCCCACCTCCTGGGCAGATCTGCTCAATGAGGAGTTCAAGGGCACCATCGCCTCCGCCGACCCGGTGCAGTCCTCCTCCGCCTTCGGCGTGATCCAGTCCATCATCGCGGCCTACGGCCAGGAGGATGGCGGCGGATACGAGTTCCTGGAGAAGTTCGTTCCCCAGCTGGACGGCAAGCTGACCTCCGGCTCCTCCGCGGTGTACAAGGGCGTCTCCGACGGCGAATATGCGGTGGGCCTGACCTACGAGGAGGCCGCGCTGAAGTACATCGCTGCTGGTGCCACCATCGACGTCGTCTATCCCACCGAGGGCACCGCCATCCTCATCAGCCCCGTGGCCATGGTCAACGGCGCGCCCAACGAGGAGAACGCCAAGCTCTTCATCGACTACGTCCTCTCCGAGGAGGCCCAGTCCCAGCTGGCCGCGGTCAACCGCCGCTCCAGCCGCACCGACATTGAGCTGCCCGACAACTTCGTGCCCACCGCCGAGATTCCGAAGGCGGATTACAGCACCGAGTGGGTCGTGGAGCACACCGAGGAGTTCAACGAGGTCTGGGAGGACCTGATCACCGAATAAAGCGCTGATCCAATTAAAATTGTGCATACCGGACGGCCGGGTTCGTATCATGCGGGCCCGGCCTTCCTGAAAATGAGCGAAAAAGAGTGAGAATAAAATGAGCAAGAGAATTGTCATCGACCACACCGACAAATATTACGGCAAGGTCAAGGCCATCGACGACGTGTCTCTGGAGATCAACCCCGGCGAGTTCTTTACGCTGCTGGGCCCCTCCGGCTGCGGCAAGACCACGCTGCTGCGCATGATCGCCGGCTTCAACACCATCGAGCGCGGCGAGATCCGCTTCGACGATCAGGTGATCAACAACGTGCCCTCCTACCGCCGCAACATCGGCATGGTGTTCCAGAGCTACGCCATCTTCCCCCACATGACCGTGGAGCAGAACGTGGCCTACGGCCTGAAGGCGCGCAAGATTCCCAAGGAGGAGATGAAGAAGCGCGTGCAGTGGGCCATGGACATGACCAAGATCACCCCCTACCGCGACCGCCAGCCCCAGAAGCTCTCCGGCGGCCAGCAGCAGCGCGTGGCGCTGGCCCGCGCCATGGTCATCAACCCCGACCTGCTGCTGATGGACGAGCCGCTGTCCAACCTGGACGCCAAGCTGCGCGTGGAGATGCGCACCGGCATCCGCGAGCTGCAGCGGGAGATGGGCATCACCACCATCTACGTCACCCACGATCAGGAGGAGGCCCTGGCCGTGTCCGACCGCATCGCGGTGATGAACATGGGCGTGGTGGAGCAGGTGGGCATGCCCTACGACATCTATGCCCATCCGGTGAACGCCTTCGTGGCCAACTTCATCGGCACCAGCAACTTCCTGGAGGCCGAGGCCACCAAGGAGGGCGTGCGTGTGATGGGCGCCGCGCCGATTCCCGTCCATCTCAAGGACGGCCGCACCGGCAAGGTGCAGGTAGCTGTGCGCCCCGAGCACATCACGCTGAACGCGCCCCAGCCGGGCAAGCTGGAGGGCGAGATCAAGATCTTCACCTTCCTGGGCGACTACATCAACTACGAGGTGCAGCTCGCAAACGGCCAGGTGATCCAGGCCAACCAGTACCTGAACCAGAAGACCGGCTTCCATCAGAAGGGCGAGAAGGTCTCCATCGAGTTCTCCACCATGAACGTCTTTGATGCGGAGGGAAAGGAAGCGCTGCTATGATCGGAAACAAATCCGGACGCACGCGCCAGAGGAAGGTTCGGCATGAGTTCGGCTTCTGGTCCATCGTCATCATCGTGCTTCTGGTGCTGGCTGCGTTCTTCATCGTCTATCCCTTCGCGAAGCTGTTCTACCAGAGCTTCTTCCCCAAGGGCGGCGCGTTCTCGCTGAGCAACTACGCCAAGTTCTTCTCGAAAAAGTACTACATGATGGGCCTGCGCAACAGCATGCTCATCTGCGTGTGCACCACCATCCTGGGCACGCTCATCGGCATCCCCATGGCCTACATCTCCACGCGCTTCAACATCTGGGGCAAGCGGATCATCAACATGGCCGTGGTGCTGTCCATGCTCTCCCCGCCCTTCATCGGCGCGTACAGCTGGATCCTGCTGCTGGGCCGCGCGGGCTTCATCACCAAGCTGCTGGAGAAGATCGGCATCGAGATCGGCTCCATCTACGGCTTTCAGGGCATTCTGCTGGTGTTCACGCTGAAGCTCTTCCCCTACGTGTACATGTACGTGTCCACGGCGCTCAAGAACTTCGACTCCTCCCTGGAGGAGGCCAGCGAGAGCCTGGGTGTGCACGGCTTCAAGCGCATCTGGCACGTCACGCTGCCGGTGATCATGCCCACCATCCTGTCCGCAGCGCTGATCGTGTTCATGACCTCCCTGGCGGACTTCGGCACGCCCATGCTCATCGGCGAGGGCTTCAAGACCCTGCCGGTCATGATCTACGAGCGCTACCTGTCCGAGGTGTCCTCCAACGCGTCCTTCGCAAGCACGCTGTCGGTGGTCATCGTGTGCTGCTCGCTGCTGGTGCTGGCGATCCAGAAGATCATCATCGCCCGCAAGAACTACACCATGAGCGCCATGCGTCCGCCGGAGGTCGTGTCCCTGTCCACCGGCAAGCGCATTCTGGCCACCTTTGCGGTGGGCTTCGTCGCGCTGCTGGCGGTGCTGCCGCAGATCACCGTGGTCGTCACCTCCTTCCTCAAGACCAACGGCCCGCTGTTTGTGAAGGGCTTCAGCCTGGACAGCTACCGCGCCATCCTGGGCAAGCTCTCCACCAACATCCGCAACACCTTCACCTTCTCGGTGATCGCCATCATCATCATGATGATCCTGGGTCTGCTGCTGGCCTACATCATCGTGCGGCGCAGGGGCAAGATCGCAAACCTGCTGGACACGCTGGTGATGTTCCCCTACGTCATCCCCGGCTCGGTCCTCGGTATCAGCCTGATCCTGGCCTTCAACCAGAAGCCCTTCATCCTCACCGGAACGGTGCTGATCCTGGTGGTGTCCTACACCATACGAAAGCTGCCATTCACGCTGCGCTCCAGCATCGCCACGCTCTACCAGATCGACCCGGCCATCGAGGAGGCCTCGATCTCCCTGGGCGTGCCCCCGATGAAGACCTTCGCCAAGACCACGGCGATCCTGATGCTGCCGGGCATGCTCTCCGGCGCGGTGCTCAGCTTCATCGCGACCATCAACGAGCTGAGCTCCACCATCATCCTCTACTCAGGCAAGACGGGCACGATCTCCGTGGCCATCTACACCGAGATCTTCAAGGACGGCTACGGAACCGCCGCCGCGCTGGCGACGATCCTGACCGTCTCCACCGTCATCGCCCTGATCATCTTCGACAAGGTCTCCGGCGGCAAATCCGTCGTGGGCTGAGCGCGAACCAAAACGACAGAACGCCCGATGCCAGAAGGCATCGGGCGCAATTTCTTTGCCTTTTAAAAGGTTACGCCGGAGCAGAGGATCACATTCGCATAGGACGTGCACTCGCCCGTGCGCACCACGGCCTTGCTGGAAGCCGTCCGGCGCTTGAACTCCTCGTGGGGCACGTAGTCCACCTGCACCCTCTCGCCGAAGCGCGAAAGAATCGCCTCGTGCATCTCCGGCGAGACCGTGCGAATCTCCTCCGCAAGGATGATTCTCTCCACGCACAGCTCCTCCAGGATGGTGTCCAACACCTCCAGAAAGCGCGGCACGCCTTTTTTCAGCGCCAGATCGATGCGCTGCACGCCGTCCGGCACCGGCAGGCCGCAGTCGCCCACCGTCAGCATGTCCGTGTGGCCCATCCGGGAGATCACCGAAGAAATCTCCGAGTTCAACAGAACCGTTTTCCGCATAATTCCAAGCCTCCCATTCGTTTCCATGTGGATGGCTCTATTTTAATCCAATTTTCGCGCAAAAGCAACCTTCCGATGCACGGGCCGCAGGGACGGACAGCGCGCCGTCCGGCAGAGCGGGTGCGGCTTCGGCACTGAAGGCGCGATCCACAAGTCCATCATTCCGGTGGCGCGCCACGGATTTTCCCGTCGAAATCCGCAGGATTCTGTGGTATAATGGCGAAAAGAGCTGCCGAAGGGCAGATTGAAGCGGAGGCGATCTGATGAACATTCAATGGGATGCGGAAAAGTACAGCGCGGATTTTTCCTTCGTGCACCGCTACGGCAACACCGTGATGGAGCTGCTGACTGCGCCGGAGGGCGCAAGCGTGCTGGATCTGGGCTGCGGCAACGGTGCGCTGACCGCAGCGCTGCGGGAGCGCGGCTATGCGGCGCGGGGCCTGGACGGCTCCGCTTCCCAGCTGGAAATCGCCCGGCGCGACCATCCCGGAATCGAATTCCTCCAGGCGGACGCCACGGATTTCTCCCTGCCGGAGCCCGTGGATGCGGTCTTTTCCAACGCCGTGCTCCACTGGATCGACCGCAATCTCCAGCCGAAGCTGCTGCGCTGCGTGCACGACGCCCTGAAGCCCGGCGGCGAATTCGTGTTCGAATGCGGCGGATTCGGCAACAACCGGCGCATCCACGCGGCGATGGATCGTGCCTTTGCCGATCGCGGCTTCCGTTACAGCATGCCCTTCTGCTTCCCAACCATCGGCGAATACGCTGCGCTCCTGGAGTGCGCGGGCTTTCGGGTGGAATATGCCATCCTTTTCGAACGTCCCACGCCCCTCAAGGGGGAAAGCGGCATGCGCGACTGGATCGACATGTTCCTCCGCACGCCCTTTTCCGTCATCGCGGATCCGGCCGTGCAAGCGGAGATCAAGGCCGCTGCGGTGGAGCAGCTCCGGCGCGAACTGTACGCCGACGGCCAGTGGTTGGCCGATTACGTTCGCCTGCGGATGCGCGCCGTGCGGCTCTGATCAAACCCAGCGTACAAATTTTTTCAAAATTTGGGTTGACAGATTTCAAAAAGCGTGTTATCATAGCACCCAACAGCCGAATATCATATCTGAAAAGACGATGACGAAGACGGTTGGAACCGATGCTTTCAGAGAGCCGGTGGATGCTGCGAACCGGCAACAGGAGTTCCGCAAACCTATCACTTCCGAGTTGAAGGCCTGAAACATCAATGGCGAGTAGGGGCTTCCGTGAATGCTGCGTGAACGCATAGGGCTTGATGGAGCCCGAAGAGGTGGCAGCCGCAGGGTTGCAATTTGAGTGGTACCGCGAGTGTTTTACACCCGTCTCAAAGCAAGCGCTTTGGGACGGTTTTTTATTTACTCCAACGGAAGGAAGGACTGGATCATGAACAATTCTCTCACCCAGCTTCAGGAGATCGCGCTGCGCATCCGGGACATGCGCGAGATTCTGGGCCTGTCCATCGCTGAAATGGCGCACAACACCGGTCTGGATGAGCCGACCTATCTGCAGTATGAAAGCGGCAGCGTGGATCTGCCCTTCACCTTTATTCATAAGTGCTCCCAGACCTTCGGCATCGAGATGACCGAGCTGCTGGAGGGTCACAGCGCCCACCTGTCCAACTACGCCATCACGCGCAAGGGCAAGGGCCTGACCACCGCCAAGGAGGACGGCATCACCATCCAGAATCTGGCGCCCATGTTCCGCAACAAGCTGGCCGAGCCCTACTGGGTGAAGTACGAATATTCCGCCGAGCAGCAGAACCAGCCCATCCACACCACCACCCACTCCGGCCAGGAGTTCGACCTGGTCATCAGCGGCACGCTGATGGTGCGCGTGGGCGACCGCACCGAGGTGCTGCACGAGGGCGACAGCATCATCTACAATTCCTCCGCACCCCACGGCATGATCGCCGTGGACGGCAAGGACTGCACCTTCCTGGCCATGGTTCTGCCGGGCGAGGAGGTCTCCGAGCACGAGGTGCGCAAGACGCTGGTGCCCACCCACAAGGATGCGCCGCTGGTTGCCGAGCGCTTCATCGACTGCGTGGAGGATGAGAACGGCGCGCTCCAGTCCATCTCCTTCAGGAACGAGAACAAGTTCAACTTCGCCTTCGACATCGTAGACGCGGTTGCGGACAAGTACCCCGACAAGCTGGCCATGCTGCACCTGGACGTGAACCAGAACGAGCGCCGCTTCAGCTTCATGGACATGAAGCGCCTGTCCGCGCAGGCGGTGAACTACTTCCGCTCCTTGGGCATCGAGCGCGGCGACCGCGTGCTGGTGGTGCTCAAGCGCCACTGGCAGTTCTGGCCCGTGATGCTGGCGCTGCACAAGCTGGGCGCAATCGCCATCCCGGCCACCAACCAGCTGGTCGCCCACGACTTTGAGTACCGCTTCAACGCGGCGGGCGTCACAGCCATCCTGTGCACCGCCGACGGCGACGTGGCCCATCAGGTGGATCTCTCCCTGGAGAACTCCCCCACGCTGCGCACCCGCATCATCGTGGGCGGCGCGCGCGAGGGCTGGCACAATTACGATACCGAGAGCCTGCTCTTCACCCACAAGTACGATCGCCCGGAGAACGCCCCCTGCGGCGAGGACCCGATGCTGATGTTCTTCACCTCCGGCACCACCGGCTATCCGAAGATCGCCACCCACAACTACAAGTACGCCCTGGGCCACTTCATCACCGCGAAGTACTGGCACTGCGTGCAGCGCGACGGCCTGCACCTGACCATCTCCGACACCGGCTGGGGCAAGGCGCTGTGGGGCAAGTTCTACGGCCAGTGGCTGTGCGAGGGCGCGGTGTTCACCTACGACTTCGACCGCTTCGACGCCGCTCAGATCCTGCCCATGTTCGCCAAGTACCACATCACCACCTTCTGCGCGCCGCCGACCATGCTGCGCATGCTGTGCAAGCAGGACATCAGCAAGTACGACCTGTCCTCCATCAAGCACATGACCACCGCCGGCGAGGCCCTGAACCCCGAGGTCTATCGCCTGTTCGAGGAAAAGACCGGCCTTCAGATCATGGAGGGCTTCGGTCAGACCGAAACCACGCTGTCGGTGGCCAATCTGGTGGGCAATCCCCACAAGGTGGGCAGCATGGGCCGTCCCACGCCCCTGTACGACATCTGCCTGCTGGACGCCGACGGCAACCCCGTCACCCCCGGCGAGAACGGCGAAATCTGCATCCGCGTCAGCGAGGGCGCCCCCTGCGGCCTGTTCATGGGCTACTACCGCGATCAGGAGAAGACCGACGAGGTGCTGCACGACGGCTGGTACCACACCGGCGACGTCGCCTGGCAGGATGAGGACGGCTTCCTGACCTACGTCAGCCGCGTGGACGACGTGATCAAGTCCTCCGGCTACCGCATCGGGCCGTTCGAGATCGAATCCGTCATCATGGAGCTGCCCTACGTGCTGGAGTGCGGCGTGTCCGCCGCCCCGGACGAGGTGCGCGGCCAGGTGGTCAAGGCCAGCGTCGTGCTGACCCCCGGCACCGAGGGCACCGACGCGCTCAAGAAGGAGATTCAGAACTACGTCAAGGAGCACACCGCGCCCTACAAGTACCCGCGCATCGTGGTGTTCCGCGACGAGCTGCCCAAGACCATTAGCGGCAAGATTCAGCGCAACAAGCTGTAAAATATCGGCCTGAGGTCAACAATGTTCACGCTATGACGAACGTTATTCGTTGACAAACCTCCGTAAATGCGGTAATATGGATGCAGCCATACACAGTGGCGGAGAACGTCCGGGCGAAGCGCCCAGAACCGGCAGCCGCATAAGCTGCGTTGGAATTGACCGCAATCAGGAATCAACAGCGCTCGTCTCAAAGAACTCTCTTTGCAGACGGGCGTTTTTCAAAACGGGCCCCGGACAGATTCTTCCTATATATAAGGCGGCGATCCGCCGGAAAGGACAGGGCATGGACTTCAAGCGCATCACGCTGCTCTCCGGGCACTACGGCAGCGGCAAGACCAACATCGCGGTGAACCTGGCGCTTCAGCTGAGGAAGTCGCGGGAGAAGGTGGCAATCGCCGATGTCGACATCGTGAACCCCTACTTCCGCAGCAAGGACTCCCAGGCGGAGCTTGAAAGGGCGGGCGTGCGGCTGATCTGCTCGGAATTCGCCAGCTCCAACGTGGATCTGCCCGCCCTTCCCCAGGACGTGTACGCCATCACGGACGATCCCGGCCTCACGGCGGTGATCGACGTGGGCGGCGACGATCGCGGCGCGCTGGCGCTGGGCCGCTGGCGGGACGCGATCCTCGCGGAGGACAACTACGAGATGCTGCTGGTCGTCAACCGCTTCCGCCCCCTCACCCGGGACGCTTCCTCCACGCTGGAGGTGCTGCGGGAGATCGAAGCGGCGTGCCGCATGCCGTTCACCGCGGTGGTGAACAACTCAAACCTCGGAGAGGAGACCACGGCGGAAACCGTGCTCGCATCCCAGGAGTACGCCCGGGAGGTCTGCCGCCTGAGCGGACTTCCACTTAAGATGACCACCGTGCCCGAGCAGCTCTATCCCGGGCTGAAGGGCCAGATTGAAGATTTGTTCCCGCTGAAATTGCAGGAGAAGATCGTATAACCGTCAACAAAGATAGAAGAGAGGAATACAACATGGCAAAGCTGACATTCCAGATCGACCGCTGCAAGGGCTGCGGCCTCTGCGTGAACGCCTGTCCCAAGGGACTGCTGGCCATTGCCAAGGACAAGATCAACCAGAAGGGCCACCATCCGTCGGAGCTGACCGACCCGGAGGCCTGCATCGGCTGTGCGTCCTGCGCAATCATGTGCCCGGACTGCGTCATTCAAGTGGAAAGGTAAGGTGACAACATGGCTGAAAAGGTTTTGATGAAGGGCAACGAGGCCATCGCCGAAGCTGCGATTCAGGCCGGCTGCCGCCACTATTTCGGATATCCCATCACGCCCCAGACGGAGATTGCCGCCTACATGGCCAAGCGCATGCCCAAGATCGGCGGCACCTTCCTGCAGGCGGAGAGCGAAATCGCCGCCATCAACATGGTCTACGGCGCCGCATCCACCGGACACCGCGCCATGACCTCCTCCTCCAGCCCGGGAATTTCCCTGAAGGCGGAGGGCCTGTCCTACATCGCCGGTGCGGATCTGCCCGCGCTGGTGATCAACGTGCAGCGCGGCGGCCCCGGCCTGGGCGGCATCCAGCCCTCCCAGTCCGACTACTTCCAGGCCACCCGCGGCATCGGCCACGGCGACTTCCACATGATCGTGCTGGCTCCCGCAAGCGTGCAGGAGATGGCCGATCTCACCGTGAAGGGCTTCGACCTGGCGGACAAGTACCGCACGCCGGTCATGCTGCTGGCGGACGGCACCATGGGCCAGATGATGGAGCCCGTGGAGATCCACACCCCCGAGGTGAAGGAATACGACAAGTCCTGGGCGCTCACCGGCACGGGACTAAAGCGCAAGCACAACGTCATCAACTCCCTGAGCCTGGACGCCTACGAGCTGGAGCAGTTCAACCTGAACCGCTTCGAGCGCTACAAACTCATCGAAGAAAACGAACCTCTGCACGAGGAATACATGATGGAGGACGCGGAGATCTGCGTCGTCGCCTTCGGCATCGCCGCCCGCGTGGCCAAGAACGCCATCGTTCAGGCCCGCAAGGAGGGCGTGAAGGTTGGCCTGATCCGCCCCATCACCCTCTGGCCCTTCCCGAAGCAGGCGCTCGCCGCCGCCGCGGAGAAGTGCGCATCCTTCATCACCGTCGAGCTGAACATGGGCCAGATGGTGGAGGACGTGCGCCTTGCAATCTCCTGCAAGCGGCCTGTGACCACCTGCACCCGCACCGGCGGCGTGATCCCCTCGCCCGCCGAGGTGCGCGCCAAGATCATGGAAGCTGCCCAGGAAGGAGGCGCTGAATAATGGCTGTCGTATTCAAAAAGCCCCACGCGCTGACGGACGCGATTCTGCACTACTGCCCCGGCTGCACCCACGGCATCATTCACCGTCTGGTGGCCGAGTGCATCGATGAGCTGGGCATCGAGGGCAAGACCATCGGCGTAGTTCCGGTGGGCTGCTCCGTCATGGCCTACAACTACTTCAACTGCGACTGCGCCGAGGCCGCCCACGGCCGCGCACCAGCGGTGGCCACCGGCATCAAGCGCTGCGAGCCGGACCGCGTGGTGTTCTCCTACCAGGGCGACGGCGACCTGGCCTCCATCGGCACCGCCGAGACCGTGCACGCCGCGGCCCGCAACGAAAACATCACCGTCATCTTCGTCAACAACGCCATCTACGGCATGACCGGCGGTCAGATGGCCCCCACCTCCCTGCCCGGACAGGTGACCCAGACCTCCCCCTACGGCAGAGACGTGAACCACTGCGGCTATCCGGTGAAGGTCTGCGAGATGCTCTCCGAGCTGGACGGCCCCGAGTATCTGGAGCGCGTCGCCGTCAACAGCGTCAAGAACATCCGTGCCGCCAAGAAGGCCATCAAGAAGGCCTTCCAGAACCAAATTGACGGCAAGGGCTTCTCGCTGGTCGAGGTACTCTCCACCTGCCCCACCAACTGGGGCATGACGCCGGTGAAGGCGCTCTCCTGGGTGGACGAAAAGATGATTCCCTACTATCCCCTGGGCGTTTACAAGGACAGAAGCGCCGGAAAGGAGAGCTGAGCATGACCCATTCCTATCTGATCGCGGGCTTCGGCGGACAGGGCCTGCTGTTCGCGGGCAAGTTCCTGGCCTACAAGGGCCTGCTGGAAAACAAGGAGGTTTCCTGGCTCCCCTCCTACGGCCCGGAGATGCGCGGCGGCACCGCCAGCTGCTCCGTCATCATCGGCGACGAGCTCGTGGGCTCCCCCATCGTGGAGCACCCCGACGTGCTGATGGTCATGAACCTGCCCTCACTGAACCGTTACGAGCAGGCGGTACAGCCGGGCGGCACGATCTTCGTGGACTCCTCTCTGGTGGAGCGCAAGGTGGAGCGCAGCGACGTGAAGGCCATCTACGTGCCCGCCACCCGCCTGGCCGTCGAGAACGACATGACCACCCTGGCCAACATGATCCTCACCGGACGAATTCTTGCGGAAATGGGCGAATTCGACATGGACAGCGTGCAGGCCGCCCTGAAGAAGGTCGTCTCCGCCAAACACCCCGAGATGTTCGACCTCAACCTGAAGGCACTTCAGATTGGCCGCGACTTCAAATAATCCCACTTATCGAACGGAGGAAAAGACAATGTTGAACATCCGCATTGAAAAGACCACCGCACCCAAGGCGAAACCCACCGACGAATCGCAGCTGGGCTTTGGCAAAATCTTCAGCGACCACATGGCGCTGATCGACTGGAGCGCCGACGAGGGCTGGCATGACGCGCGCATCGTTCCCTTCGCGAACTTCTCCATCCATCCGGCGTCCACCTGCCTGCACTACGGCTCCGAGATCTTCGAGGGTCTGAAGGCCTATCGCACTGCGGACGGCAGCATCCAGCTGTTCCGCCCTGAGGAGAACGCCCGCCGCATGATCAATTCCTCCGAGCGCCTGTGCCTGCCCCAGCTTCCCGAGGAGGACTTCATCCAGATCATCGAGGCCCTGGTCAAGCTGGATCAGGATTGGGTGCCCCACTCCGACGGCACCTCCCTCTACATTCGCCCCTTCCTGCTGGGCAATGACGAGACCCTGGGCGTACACGCCGTGCACCATGCCCTGTTCGCCGTGATCTGCGGCCCCGTGGGCAGCTACTACAAGGAGGGCATCAACCCCGTCGGCATCATGATCGAGGACACCGACGTGCGCGCCGTACGCGGCGGCACCGGCTACGCCAAGTGCGGCGGCAACTACGCCGCCTCCAACCGCGCCGGCGAAAAGGCCGAGCAGAAGGGCTACAGCCAGGTGCTGTGGCTGGACGGCGTGGAGCGCAAGTACATCGAGGAGGTCGGTGCGATGAACGTCATGTTCAAGATCGCAGGCGAGGTCGTCACCCCCGCCCTCACCGGCTCCATCCTGCCCGGCGTGACCCGCAAGAGCTGCATCGAGCTGCTCAAGAGCAAGGGCTACAAGGTCTCCGAGCGCCTGCTGAGCCTGGACGAGCTGGCCGCCGCCCTGGAGAACGGCACCCTGGAGGAGGCCTGGGGCTGCGGCACCGCCGCCGTCGTCTCCCCCATCGGAAAGCTGGCCTACAAGGACAAGGTGTTCGTCATCAACAATGGCGAGATCGGCCCGGTCACCCAGATGCTCTACGATACCCTCACCGGCATCCAGTGGGGCAAGATCGCCGATCCCTTCGGCTGGGTTCGCAAGATCAAGTAAGATCGCATCCGTTCGACCTGGAGCTGTCCTGCAGCTCCAGGTCCTTTTGTTTCCGGCGCACATCCCGCGCCCTGCCCGCTCGCCCCTTCATTGCGCCGCATACCCGTTTCCCTTCGGTGCTTCTCCTTGCCGCACGCATTTTCTCTTTGGATGTGGTTTTTCCCGCAAAGTTTCTCCAAAATATAACAAAACTTTCCTCCGAAGATCCAACATATTTGTCCCATTTTGCGTCTATATATATGGGGGAAGGGAAATGCTGTCCTCGCTGCCGGCCCGCGTCTTGCCGCGGTTCCGCGTCAAATATTTCGAAAGTATTTCAATTCTGTATTGACTTTTCGTCGAAAAAGGTCTACAATAGAAACAAAGCTAGAGATATATACCTGAACATAGATCGTTTTCATCCAAATACATCGCCGGAGGTACATATAGATGAAGAAGAAGTTTACAGCCGTATTCCTGCTGATCTGCCTGTTGACCACCATGTTGCCCGCAGGTCTGTCGGCGCTTGCGGCCAGCCAGACCGTCTATGTCATCTCCAACACGCTGCCGGTCTACAAGAGCTATTCCACCTCGTCCGGCGTGCTGGGCACCATGTCCTACGGTGAAAGCATGAGCTGCATGGCCACAAACAATGGCTGGGCCTACGTCAAAAACAGCTCCGGGCAGACCGGCTACTGCAAGACCGGCGGCCTCTCCAACGTCAATCCCAACAAGTACAGCGAGAAGATCTACATCAACGCCTCCGGCGTGAAGGTCTACCGGCGGCCGGACACCGGCTCCAGCGTGATGATGACCCTCTCGAAGAATTCCTCCTACACGGCCGTGGCCATCACTCCCGACAAGACCTGGGCCCGGTTAAAGAACGGCAGCGCCTACGGTTATGTGCAGATGAAGTACATCTCCACCAGCAAGGTGAGCGACGGCTCCGGTACCGCGCCCGATCTGAAAACCGGCACCGTATACATCTCCGCCAACACCCTGACCGCATACAAGAGCGCCAGCACGTCCTCCAAGAGTCTGGGCGTCATGTCCTACGGCGAGAGCATGACCCTGCTGGCCACCAGCGGCGAGTGGGCGCAGATCCGCAATTCCTCCGGCGCGGTGGGCTACTGCAAGATCAGCGGCCTCACCGCCGCCAACCCCAACAACCTGAACCTCACCGTCTACATCAAGCAGGGCGGCGCGAAGATCTACTCCAAGCCCAGCACCAGTTCCTCGACGGTGATGAGCGCCGGTCTCAACGACATTTTCACCGCCGTGGCCATAACCAGCGACAGCGCCTGGGCGCGCCTGAAGAACGGCAGCAACTATGCCTACGTGCAGACGGCCAACCTCTCCACCACTCCTGTGGACGGCGGCCAGGAGACGCCGGATCTGCCCTTCGGCATGACGGTGTATGTCGTCAGCAACACGCTGCCGGTGTACGCAAGCGCCTCCGCTTCCGCCAAGCTGCTGGGCACCATGTCCATGGGCGAAAGCATGGCCCTGGTCTCCCTCTACGATGAAACCTGGGCGCAGGTGCGCAACAGCTCCGGCACGGTGGGTTATTGCCTGATCGAGGGCCTTTCCACTGAGGATCCGAACATCCTCAATCTGCCCATCTACATCCTCGAAACCGGCGCAAGGCTCTATTCCAAGCCGCTGACCTCCTCCAAGATGCTCGCCACCCTGAAGCAGAATGCGCAGTATACCGCCGTGACCATCACTCTGGACGGCGAATGGCTGCGCCTGAAGTACGGCAGCAACTACGGCTACCTCCAGACGGAGTACGCCTCCGTGGATGAAGTGGATCCCGGAGTTCCGGACGTCCCCCAGGGCACGGTGTACATCGCAAACAACACGCTGATCGCCTACGCCAGTCCCACCACCTCCGCCAAGAGCCTGGGCACCATGTCCTATGGCGAGAGCATGCTGCTGCTGGATGTGGACGACGGCTGGGCGCGGATCCAGAACAGCTCCGGCGCCATCGGCTACTGCATGTACGGCGGCCTGACCAGCGTCAATCCCAACAACCTCAACGCGACCATGTATGCGCAGTCCAACGGCGTCAAGCTCTACTCCAAGCCGCTGACCACCGCCACCGTCTCCAAGACGGCCAACATCAACGACGCGCTGACGGTGGTGGCCATCACCACGGACGGCGTCTGGGCGCGCGTATCGCTGGGCGCCGGCAAGTACGCCTACGCACAAACCGCATCCATCGCCGACACCAAGCAGACCGTCGACGACAGCGGCATTCAGGACATCAGCAAAAAGACGGTGTACATCTCCGCCACCACCCTGGCGGTCTACGCCTCCACCAGCACGTCCTCCAAGAGCCTGGGCACGATGAGCTTCGGCGAATCCCTCACCTGCACCGGCACCAACAGCACCTGGGCGCGCGTGGTGAACAGCTCCGGCGCGGTGGGCTACTGCAAGTTGAGCGGCATCACCGACACGAATCCCAACAGCTACAACGTCACCATGTACGCCCAGTCCAGCGGCGTAAAGGTGTACAAGAAGGCCTCCACCAGTTCCTCGGTGATCACCACCGTGGGGCTGAACGCCAAGGTCACCGGCGTTGCCATCAACGCCGACAAAACCTGGATCCGCCTGAAGAACGGCTCCCAATACGGCTATGTGCAGGCCGGCTACTTCTCCACCACGCCCTACGGCAACGGCAGCAGCAGCGGTGGCAGCAGCTCCAGCACCGTGGACAAGGTGATTGCCCTGGCCAAGGCCCAGTCCGGCAAGCCCTACATCTATGGAACCAACGGTCCGAACAGCTTCGACTGCTCCGGCTTCACCTACTATGTGTTCCGGAATGCCGCAGGCATCACCCTCAAGCGCACCTCGGAGAGCCAGGGCTACGACAGCAGCTACACCAAGATCTCCAGCATCTCCAGCCTGAAGGTGGGCGATCTGGTATTCTTCAACACCAACAGCAACGACGCGGATCTCTGCGATCACGTCGGCATCTACCTGGGCAGCAACAATTTCATCCACGCCTCCTCCGCAGGCGGCAAGGTGATCACCAGCAATCTGAGCAGCGGCTATTACAACCGCACCTTCTCCTGGGGGCGCCGGGTGCTGTAAGCAATTCACAGACTTCGTTTTCATGGCGAACCGTCACTTTGACGGTTCGCCTTTTGCATCCCGATGCGATGGAACCGGGGCGAGTCTTTTTTGAAAAGTGACGCAATCCTGACAAATCGGGGAAGCCGTTGACCGCCTCCCCCGCCGATGTTATAATACAGGAGATAGAATGAGAGAAGCATGCATATGAATCGTTTGAAGAAATTCCTGGGGAGCGACCGCTTTCGCGAGCTCTTCGTCTACTGCGTGGTCGGCGCGCTGACCACCCTGATCAACTATGGCGTCTACATCGGCGTCACCCATGGCTGGGCCGCGCTCACCGGCTGTGCAGCGGATCATCCCACGCTGATCCTCGTGGCGACCGTCGCCGCCTGGATCCTCTCGGTGGCCTTCGCCTTCTGGGCCAACAAGAAGTACGTGTTCCGCAGCCCGGGCTGGAGCCGCGAGGTGCTGCGCCGCGAGGTGCCGGGCTTCGTCACCGCGCGCCTGCTGTCCCTGGGCTTCGACGTGGTGTTTGTGGAGGCGACCGTGCTCCTGGGCATGGACCACCGCATCGCCAAGCTGCTCTCCAACGTGATCGTCGTCATTCTGAATTACTTTGCCAGCAAATTCTGGATCTTCCGCCGGCGGGATTCCAGGTGATCCCCCGAAAAGTCCAGTCAACGGTTCCGGACACATGCGCCGGAAGAAAGGAGCTCTGTTCATGAAGCAATGGATCTGCGCGCTGCTCGCGCTGACGCTGCTGTTTGCCTGCCCAGCCCTGGCGCAGGAGGCGCTGCCCGACCTGAGTGCGGCCGGGGATGGGATCGTGGCCGCGGAGGTGGTCACGGCGCCATCCGATGCAGCGGACGCCGTCGAACCGGAGGTGGATGCGCCGGAAAGCACGGAAGCTGCGGAGCCGGATGCGGCGGATGCCACTGTGGAAGCGGAATCGCAGGAAGCCGTCGAGGCCGTGACCGTGGCCTTTGAGGACGGCTTTTCTCTGGAGCTGCCCGGCGACTGGCTGCACTACGAGGTCAGCGACGAGATGGCGCAGAGCGGCGTGCTCTACTGCCTGAGTGACGCCGCCGGCGAATGCTGGCTCTACATTCAGAGCTGGATCACCGACTGCGGGGACATCGAAGCCCTGCACACGCTGATCGATGAGACCTCCCAGCCCCAGACCTCCGGCGTGTACGACTTCAACGGCACGCAATTCGTGATCTATGACCTCACCGACGCCGACGTGAGCTGCTGCGCCGCGCTGCTGAACGATCGGGTGCTGAACTTTGTGTTCACGCCCCAGTCCGACGCGGACTTCATGGTCTCCGCCGCGCAGATCATCGGCACCTTCACCGTGCTGTAAGCAAACGCTTCACCTCAGGGCCCGCCTTTGAAACAACTTGCAAAGGCGGGCCTTGCTGCGCTCGGGCCGCACCGCAATCCCTCCGGCGTGCTAGAGGAATTAACACCCGCGTTTCTATAATGAAATCAACGAAATACCAGAGAGAGGCACAGCCATGAATCAGTCCGAGCAGCACTACATCAAGATGACCCAGACGCCGGTGGAGCATCTGATCGTCTCCCTGTCCGTGCCGACCATCGTCAGCATGCTCATCTCCAACATCTACAACCTGGCCGACACCTACTTCGTGGGCACGCTGGGGGTGAGCGCCAGCGGCGCGGTGGGCGTGGTGTTCACGCTGATGACGGTGCTGCAGGCCATCGGCTTCATGCTGGGCCACGGCTCCGGCAGCGTGATCTCCCGCCTGCTGGCCGATCGGGACGCCGACGCAGCCTCCCACTACGCCTCCACCAGCTTCTTCCTCGCGCTGGGCATCGGCGCGCTGTTTCTGCTGCTGGGCGTGCCGCTGATCCGCCCGCTGATGCGCCTGTTGGGCAGCACGGACACCATCCTCCCCTACGCCGCGGAATACGGCCGCTACATATTGATCGCTGCGCCGCTGATGATCGGCAGCCTGGTGCTCAACAACGTGCTGCGCTACGAGGGCATGGCCTTCTATGCCATGATCGGCCTGAGCCTGGGCGGCATTCTGAACATCATCGGCGACCCGATCTTCATCTACGGCTTTCACATGGGCGTCGGCGGCGCGGGCCTGTCCACGGCGCTCAGCCAGGCGGTGAGCTTTATCGTGCTGCTGGTGCTGTTCCAGCGCCACGCCCAGAGCCGCCTCGCACCCCGCAACTTCTCCGCCAACTGGCGCACCATCTGGGACATCCTCTCCACGGGCTTCCCGAACCTGTTCCGCCAGGGCCTGATGAGCGTCTCCAGCGGCGCGCTGAACCACTGTGCCGGCGCCTTCAGCGACGCCTGCGTGTCGGCCATGGCCATCACCAGCCGCTGTCAGAGCTTCATGCTCAGCATCGCCATCGGCATCTGCCAGGGCTTCCAGCCTGTGGCCGGCTTCAACTATCAGGCCAGGAAGTTCGCCCGGCTGCGCAGGGCATTCCGCTTCACGCTGAAGGCGACGGCGGTGGTGCTGGCGCTGCTGGGCCTGGCGGGCTTTGCCTTCGCACCGCAGATCATCTCCCGCTTCCAGAGCGATCCGGAGGTGCTGCGCATCGGCAGCCGAGCGCTGCGCATGACCAGCGTCGGCCTGGTGTTCTCCGCGCTGAACCTCTCCCCCGGCATGCTGTTCCAGACCTGCGGCCAGAAGGGTCGAGCGCTGCTGCTGGCCTGTCTGCGCGGCGGCCTGTGCTTCCTTCCGCTGCTGCTGATCCTCTCTTCGACGCTGGGCATTCCCGGATTGCAGCTGGCACAGCCCTGTGCGGACGTGCTGGCGGGCCTGCTGTCCCTGCCCTTCGTGCTGCAATTCTTCCGCGATCTCCCCCTGGAGGATCAGCACGTCCCGGCAGACGACTTCTCCGCTTAGCCATCGGAATGCCTTCGCATGCATACTTGTGTCAAATATGTAAAATCGAAGATTCTTGCGAACTTTCCTCTGCCCTGCAGCGTCTAAGGGTCACATCGGTTGAAACCGATGGGGAGGAGTGAAAACATGAAGAGAATCCTGTGCATCCTGATGGTCGCTTTGCTGGCGATCTCCGCGCTGGCATTTGCCGAGCCTGTGAGCAATCCCCAGCTGACCATCCTGGAACCCATGACCACCGAGGATAAGCTCTACGAGATGATCCCGGTGCTCGACAGCCTGGCACGCAACATGGGCATCGAGGGCGAGGTCGCCTACGACGCCAACGACCCGACGTTCGTCTGGACGCAGCTGTTGCTGATGGGTCAGAACTGGTCCACCCTGAACGCGCTGGTCACCGGCGAGGGCGATTCCCTCACGATCCCGGCGAGCCTGATTCAGGAGTATGCCTGGGCGTCCTTCGGCGGCATGCAGCAGCTCCCGGAGCTGCCGCAGACCAGCACCGATATCCGCTATGACGCCGCCACCGACAGCTACCGCGTGCTGCTGGACGAGGCAAACGTCACTTACATCACCATTGAGCGCTACGCCTTCGACGAGGCTGGCACGCTCTACGCTGGCGTCGGCCTGTACAACGCCGAGCTGGAGGATCAGCGCCTGGGCGGCCTGCTGGTCACCATGACTGAGCCCGATCCCCTCAACAGCATCTATTCCGCGGACTTCCCCTACATCGTGGTCAATGCCGCCGTGGAACAGGAGGGCGACTTCGCCAACCTGAATCCTGTGGAGGCCGGCATCCGCTACATCGCCCTCGAGGTTCCGACGGAGTCCGAGCCCGCGGTGAGCACCGGCTACACTTCCCTGAGCGTCGGCGACCGCGGCGAAGCGGTGCGTGCGCTGCAGACCCGTCTGAACGAGCTGGGCTATGACTGCGGCGCTGTGGACGGCATCTTCGGCAGCAAGACCCGCCGCGCTGTGCGCTACTTCCAGGACGCCATCGGCGTCAGCCAGAACGGCGTCGCCAGCGTCTCCGTGCAGCAGCGCCTGTTCGCCGCCGATGCGCCGGAGTATGTGGCCTATGTGACCCTCTCCAAGGGCGACAGCGGCATCCGCGTGGAGAAGCTGCAGACCCGCCTGCGCGAGCTGGGCTATCTGGCCGCGCCCATGGACGGCGACTTCGGTAGCCGCACCCTGGAGGCCGTGAAGCTGTTCCAGAAGGAAGCAGGCCTCAAGGCAGACGGCATCGCCGGCACCAAGACCCTGAAGGCCCTGTACAAGAGCAGCGCCCCCAAGTGCGATTGCTTCATCACCCTGAAGCGCGGCGACACCGGCATCCGCGTCAAGGAGCTGCAGAACAAGCTGCGCGAGCTGGGCTTCATGACCGAGAAGGCCAGCGGCACCTTTGACAAAGCCACCAGTCGCGCGCTGGAGGCCTACATGGAAGCCGCAGGCATCGAAGGCAGCAGCCGCAGCGTGGACGCGGACTTCCTGGAGGCCCTCTTCGCCTACGTGCCCGAGCCGACCGAGGAGCCCACCGTGACCCCTGAGCCGACGCCCGAGCCGACCCCGGCGCCCACCGACGAACCCACCGATGCGCCGACGGACGAGCCCACGGACGAGCCCACCGACGAGCCGACGGACGAACCCACCGACGAGCCGACGGACAAACCCACGGATGAACCCACCGATGAACCGACGGACGAGCCCACCGACGAACCCGCGAAGCCCGAATCCGCCGTCACCGAGGAGCAGCTGAACGCCATCACCGCTGCGGTCAACACCCAGCTTGGCGGCGCGAAGGATCCCACCGAAGCCGTCATGTGGATTCAGCAGCAGCTCAAGATTGCCCAGACCGGCATCTATGACAGCGTCACGCTGAATGCCGTCGCCGCCTTCCAGAAGGAAGCGGGCCTGGAGAACCAGAGCGGCATCGCCGACGAAGCGACCATCTCCGCCCTGCTCGCCTGAGCGCGCAGCCTCCGCACGGATTCCACAAAAGCAAAAGATCCGAACGCCGGATGAATGCCGGCATTCGGATCCGATTGAAAAACAGCGCCGCCCGCGATATCGCGGGCGGCGCTCCGTTTTTGGGAATGCAGCCTTTCGGTTTCACTCGATGGCGACCAGATATACGTTTTCCACGCCGGAGATCCCGGAGAGCGCCCTTGTGGCCTCGTCCAGGCTCACGTTCATCCGTGCGATGTCCAGGGTCATGATGACGCTGGCGGCGTCCCGGATCGGCAGGCTCTGGGAGATGGTGAGCACGTTCACACCCATCTCGGACAGGCGGTTCAGCGCCGTGGAGAGCACGCCGATCTCATGGCAGAGCTGCATGGAGATCACGGCCTTGCGACCCGCCTCGCCGCTGTCGGGGCTGAAAATGAAATCCTTGTACTTGTAGTAGGTGCTGCGGGAGATGCCCACAGCGCGCACCGCGGCACTCACATCCCGCACTGCGCCGCTCTCCAGCAGCTGCCGCGCCTCCAGCACCTTCTCATAGTACACCGGCAGGATCTTCTTGTGCACGATCAGGAAGTCGCTCTTCATTCCTGTCCGCCTCCCACGACCACCGCGCCCACGCGATCCACCGGCAGCGGCATCACCCGCCACTGGTGCTTCAGGCTGCGCACCGCCTGCTTCATGCGCCAGTAGAAGCCCTCGTCCCGATAGACGCAGAACAGGGTCGGGCCCGCACCGCTGATGGCGAAGCCCAGCGCCCCGGCCTCCAGCGCGCGGCTGCGAATCTCCTCATATTCGTGAATCAGCGGCGAGCGGTAGGGCTGGTGCAGCTTATCGTCCATGGCCGCGGCGATGGCGTCGAAGTCCCCCGCCTCCAGCGCCTTCAGCAGCACCGCCGCGTGGGCGATGTTGTAGGCCGCGTCCGCAAAGGGAATCTGCTTGGGCAGCGCCGCGCGCATCTCCGCCGTGGACAGGCTGAAGTCCGGGATCAGCACCGCGAAGCGCAGCTGATCGGAGATCGGGCACTGCATGGTGATCACGTTGCCGCCGTAGAGCAGCGAGGCCGTCACGCCGCCCAGCAGCGCCGGGGCCACGTTGTCCGGGTGTCCCTCCAGCTCGGTCACCAGATTCAGCAGGGTCTGGGAATTCAGCAGCCGTCCGTGCAGCTCGTTGGCCGCCACCACGCCCGCCACGATCAGGCTGGCGCTGCTGCCCAGGCCGCTGGACACCGGGATGTCCGATTCGATGTGCAGGTAGATGCCCGGCTGATCAAGCCCCATCTCCTGCATCGCCCTGCGGTAGCCGCGAATGGCCAGGTTGTCCTCGTTCTGAAACGCGGGAGCCACGTTTTCAAATTCCAGGCCGCTCTCCCGCTCCTCGAAGGTGAAGTAGCCGTACACGCCCAGCGCCAGTCCCAGACAGTCGAAGCCCGGGCCGAGGTTCGCCGTGGTTCCCGGCACGCGAATCGTAATCATGCCCTCGCCGCCTTTCCCAGCACATACTGCATCATGTCGTTCGGATCGATCACATCTTTGAAGCGCACCTCACGCTCCAGCACGCCCGCCAATGCTGCGGGGGCCTTCTCGCCGCTGAGCTTCTCCAGCAGCGCGGTCTGTTCGCCCGCATCCTCGGGCACCTCCGCGCCCAGGCCGCGCAGCACGCTGGCCGGGAACTTGAAGGGCGAGGCCGTGGACAGCACCACGCAGGGCGCGTCCGTCCGGGCGCAGTCCTCGGCGGCCCGCCAGGCCACCGCCGTGTGGGGATCCATCACATAGCCGGTCTCCCGGAACACCCGTCCGATGGCCGCGAGCGCTGCTTCATCATCCGCGCAAGCGCCCACGAAGCGCTCCCGGATCCTCGCCATGGCCTTCTCCGGCATGGTGTAGCGGCCCGTCTCCTTCAACTGGGTCATCAGCTCCGCAACCGCCGCTGCGTCGTTGTCCAGTGCGTTGTAGAGCAGGCGCTCCAGGTTGCTGGACACCAGAATGTCCATGGACGGGGACAGCGTGACGTGGAAGTCGCGGTTCTTATCATACGTGCCGCTGGCCAGGAAGTCGGTCAGCACGTTGTTTTCATTGGACGCGCAGATCAGCCGGCCCACCGGGAGCCCGGACAGCAGGGCAAAGTAGCCCGCCAGAATGTCGCCGAAGTTGCCCGTGGGCACGCAGAAGTCCACTTTGTCGCCCATGGCGATCCTGCCCGCGCGCACCAGCTCCAGATAGGCGCTGTAATAGTACACGATCTGCGGCGCAAGGCGGCCGATGTTGATGGAATTCGCGCTGGAGAGCGACACGCCGTGTTCCCGGCAGAACTCCGGGGAAATCTCGGTGAAGATGCGCTTGACGCCGGTCTGGGCCTGATCGAAGTTGCCCGAAATGGCGCACACGCCCAGATTCTCCCCCGCCATGGTGGTCATCTGCGCGCGCTGAATGGGGCTGATGCCCTTGTCGGGATAGAACACGACAATCGAGATTCCCGGCACGTCTGCAAAGCCGGTGAGCGCTGCGGAGCCGGTGTCGCCGCTGGTGGCGGTGAGGATCAGGATGCGGTCGCTGCGGCTCTCCTTCTCCATGGCGCAGCGCATCAGCTGCGGCAGCACCGACAGCGCCACGTCCTTGAACGCCGCCGTGGGGCCGTGGAACAGCTCTAGCACGTACTTGTCCCCCACCTGCTTCAGCGGGGCGATCTCCTGAACGTCAAACTTGTTCGCATAGGCACGCTCCACGCAGCCGTCGATCTCCTCCTGGGTGTAGCCCGTGAGATACGCCCCCAGCACGCGCCGGGAGATCTCCTGGAAGGACGCGCCGACGAGCTCCTGCGGCGGGATGCTCGGAAACTCCATCAATGTATACAGGCCGCCGTCCGGCGCGATGCCGCGCAGCACCGCCTGGGGGCCGCTTACGCTGTTTTTGTCGCCGCGCGTGCTGTAAAATCCACTCATAATCTATACCTCTTTCTGAAAACATAACTTGCAATCCAGCAAAATCTATGATACAATGTTTTCCGCACAAAAACAAGTGTTTTTATTGTAAAGACTTTCAGAGTGACGAAAACAAACGAGGTGGATAGGAATGAAGATCGGACTGCTCGGCATGGGAACGATCGGCAGCGGCGTATTTGAGATTGCGCAGAGGCTGGACGGCGTCGAGGTGAAGAAGGTGCTGGAAAAGCGCTTCCAGGCGGACTACATCACCGACAAAATCGAGGACATCACCACCGATCCGGAGATCGAGCTGGTGGTGGAGACCATGGGCGGCCTGCATCCCGCCTACGAATTCGCGTCGGAGGTGCTGAAGAGCGGCAAGCACTTCGTCACCGCGAACAAGCTGCTGGTGAGCGCCTACGGTGAGGAGCTGACGGCCCTGGCCCACGAGAAGGGCGTGGCCTTCCTCTACGGCGCGGCCTGCGGCGGCGGCATCGCCTATCTGGCGAACCTGAAGATCGCCCGTGAGATCGACCGCATCACCGCGCTGGGCGGCATCCTGAACGGAACCACCAACTACATTCTCGATTCCATGCAGTCGAAGAACATGGACTACGCGCAGGCGCTGTCCGAGGCGCAGGCGCTGGGCTACGCCGAGCGCGATCCCTCCAGCGACGTGGACGGTCTGGACACCCAGCGCAAGCTGATCCTTGCCTGCTCGGTGGGCTTCGACGCGTACCTCAGGCCCGAGGACATTCCCACCCGGGGCATCTCGGCGGTGAAGATGGCGGACGTGACCTACGCCCGCGCGAACAATCTGGTGATCCGCCTGTGCGCCAGGGCCGAGCGCAACGCCGAGGGCGCGATCAGCGCCTATGTGGAGCCCACGCTGGTGGCTGCGAACTCCCCCGAGGCCGCGATTCTGGTGAACGTCAACTACGCCTGGTACAGCGGCGAGAGCTACGGCCTGATGAGCTACACCGGCCAGGGCGCGGGCAAGCTGCCCACCGCCGCGAACGTGCTGCGGGACGTGCAGAGCATCGCCGCGGGCGCGCGCTACATGACGAGCGAGAATTGCAAGCGCGTGCAGCCGGACAACTCCGCCGCATGCCATCCGTACTATATCCGCATCGCGGACGCGAACGTCATCCCGGCGGAATGGATCGCCCGGAGCGAGGTGCTGGACGGCGAGAGCTGCATCGAGACCGTGCCGGTGTCCGTGCAGGAGATGCATAATCTTATGGCAAATCATAAGGACGCGTTCTTCGCGGGACTTCAAAGGGGATAAAAGCATATGCTGAAGGTGGCAAAATTCGGCGGCTCCTCTCTGGCGGGCGCCGAGCAATTCAAAAAGGTCAAGGCGATTGTGGAGGCCGACCCCGCGCGCATGTGCGTGGTGGTGTCGGCGGCGGGCAAGCGCTACAAGAAGGACAACAAGATTACCGATCTGCTCTATCTCACCCACGCCCACATCAACTACGGCGTGTCCTACGAGGACATCTTTTCCATGATCGAGGAGCGCTACTACGGCATCCGGGATGAGCTGGGCCTGAAATGTGATCTGGAGAGCGAGTTCCAGAAGCTGCGCGGTGAGCTGAATCAGGACATTTCCGTGGACTATCTGGTGTCCCGGGGCGAGTACCTGACGGCGAAGCTGATGAGCGAATACCTGGGCTACGCCTTCCTGGACGCGGCAGACTGCGTGGTGTTCTCCTACGACGGCCAGATCGACTACGAAAAGACCTACGCCAACATCGCCGCCCGGGCGGAGATGGCCCCGCGCTTCGTGATGCCGGGCTTCTACGGCGCGCTGCCCAACGGCCGCATCAAGGTCATGACCCGCGGCGGCAGCGACATCACCGGCGCGATCGTGGCCAACGCCCTGGACGCGGACATCTACGAGAACTGGACGGACGTGTCCGGCATCCTGATGGCCGATCCCAAGGTGGTGGAGAACCCCAAGCCCATCAAGTACATCACCTACCAGGAGCTGCGGGAGCTGTCCTATATGGGCGCGTCCGTGCTCCACGAGGAATCCATCCTTCCGGTGAAGGAAAAGAACATTCCGCTGAACATCCGCAACACCAACCGTCCGCAGGACGCGGGCACGATGATCCTGGAGACCATCGACGAGAAGCTGGTGCAGAACAAGCGGCTGATCACCGGCATCGCGGGCCGGCGGAGCTTCACGGTGCTCACGATCTACAAGAAGCACATCTCCACCGACACCAGCATCATCCGCGAGACGCTGGAGATGCTGGAGACCTGCAAGGTGGAGGTGGAGCACATCACCCTGGGCGTGGACAGCTTCAACGTGGTGATGCCCACTGCACAGATTCAGGACCGCATCTACGACATCATCTCGGACATCAAGCGCAAGCTGAAGCCCGACCGCATCAAGATGGACGACAACATCGCCCTGATCGCCTCGGTGGGCCGCAGGATGGTCAGCGTTCCCGGCAGCTCCGCCAAGCTCTTTGGCGCGCTGGGCGCGCAGAACATCAACATCCGCATGATCGCCCAGGGCAGCGAGGAGATCAGCATCATCGTGGGCGTGCACAACAAGGACTTTGAGCGCACCATCCGCACGCTCTACGACGGCTTTATGAACAAAGAGGGAGGAAACGAAGCATGAAGACCTACAATGTCGCAATTCTCGGCGCCACCGGCGCAGTCGGCCAGCAGATGATCCGCGTTCTGGAGGAGCGCAACTTCCCCGTGGGAACCCTGCTCCCCCTGGCCAGCGCCCGCAGCGCCGGCAAGACCATCTCCTTCCGCGGTCAGGAGATCGCCATTCAGGAGGCCACCGAGGACTCCTTCCGCGGCATGGACTTCGTGCTGGGCGCGGTGCAGAACGCCCAGGCCAAGCACTTCGCTCCGGCAATCGTGAAGGCCGGAGCGGTGTTCGTCGACAACTCCTCCGCCTTCCGCATGGATTCCGAGGTGCCGCTGGTGGTTCCGGAGATCAACCCCGAGGACGCGAAGCTCCACAAGGGCATCATCGCCAACCCGAACTGCTCCACCATCATCACGCTGGTGGCCCTGAGCGGCATCCGCAAGGTCACGGAGATCGAAAAGATGGTCGCCTGCACCTATCAGGCGGTGTCCGGCGCAGGCGTGGAGGGCATGCGCGAGCTGGAGAACCAGATCATCGCCCAGGCCGAAGGCAAGCCGATTGAAAACAGCACCTTCCCCTGCCAGATTCTCTCCAACGTCATCCCCATGATCGGCAGCGAGCTGGACAACGGCTACACCACCGAGGAGATGAAGATGCAGAACGAGGGCCGCAAGATCATGCACCTGCCCGATCTGAAGGTGTGCTGCACCTGCGTGCGCGTGCCGGTGATGCGCTCCCACTCCATCTCCGTGCAGTTCGTCACGAAGGAGCCCATGAGCGTGGAACAGGCCCGCGAAGCCGTCAAGGCCGCCAAGGGCTGCGTGCTGATCGAGGATCTCAACGGCCGCAACTATCCCACCCCGCTGGACACCACCGACCAGGATCTGGTGTACGTGGGCCGCATCCGCCGCGACCTGATCGACGACGAGCGCGGACTCACCCTCTGGTGCTGCGGCGACCAGATCCGCAAGGGCGCCGCCACCAACTGCGTCCAGATCGCCGAGCTGCTGGTGGACTAAAATTACTTCATATGAATCATCAAGGGGATGCGCCTCCGTGCAGGGCGCATCCCCTTCATTTTTTGTTTACAAATGTTTTATTCCGCATTATAATCATAGCAGATTATCACACAAAGGAGATATGCACATGTTCAAGAAGCTGCTTGCCCTGACGCTGGCCTGCCTGCTGGCGCTCCCCTGCGGCGTAGCTCTGGAGTGGAAGGAGGTCCTGACCTGCGGGGATTACAAATACACCATCAACGGCGACGGCAGCGCAACCATTATCAAGTACAATGGCAACGAAAGTGACCTGACCATTCCGGCAAAGCTGGACGGATATGCGGTTACTGCCATTGGCTATGAAACGTTTGCCTGGTGCGATTCTCTGACCTCCATCGCCATCCCCGACGGCGTCACCTCCATCGGCGATTCTGCGTTTTACTATTGCAAATCCCTGACCTCCATCACCATCCCCGACGGCGTCACCTCCATTGGAGAGTATGCGTTTTACTATTGCGAATCCCAGACCTCCATCACCATCCCCGAAAGCGTCACCTCCATCGGCAAACATGCGTTTCAGTCATGTTCCAACCTCAACCTTACCGTGTCCCCGGATTCCTACGCAGAGAAATACGCCAAGAACCAGGGCATTCCCTACGTCTATTCCGACGGCTCGGAAGGCTGAGTCTCCTCGGATTTTACAGCCGCTCCCTTGTCAGACCATCAAAAATATGCTATATTGGTAAGGGCCACTGAAGCGGGCGCCCATATGGGTGCCCGCTTTTGATTTTGCTGATACAATGGAGGTTGGCAGAATGAAGATCGGTTTTGATTCTCAAAAGTACATCCAGCTTCAGTCCGAGCGCATTCGCGAGCGCATCGCCCAGTTCGGCGGCAAGCTGTATCTGGAATTCGGCGGCAAGCTGTTCGACGATTATCACGCCTCCCGGGTGTTGCCGGGCTTCGCGCCGGACAACAAGATTCGAATGCTGCTGGAGCTGAAGGATCAGGCGGAAATCGTGATCGCCATCAACGCAAACGACATCGAAAAGAACAAGAAGCGCGGTGACCTGGGCATCACCTACGATTCCGACGTGATGCGCCTGGTGGACGTGTTTCGCGACTTCGGCCTGTATGTGGGCAGCATCTGCCTGACCCAGTACACCGGCCAGCCCTCCGCCGAAATCTTCGAGGCGAAGATGAAGAAGCTGGGTCTGAGCGTCTATCGCCAGTACTACATCAAGGATTACCCGGCCAACATCCCGCTGATCGTCAGCGACGAGGGCTTCGGACGCAACGACTACATCCGCACCACCCGCTCGCTGGTGGTGGTCACCGCACCCGGCCCGGGCAGCGGCAAGATGGCCACCTGCCTGTCCCAGCTCTACCACGAGCACAAGCACGGCGTGAAGGCGGGCTATGCCAAGTTTGAAACCTTCCCCATCTGGAACCTGCCGCTGAAGCATCCGGTGAATCTGGCCTACGAGGCCGCCACCGCCGATCTCAACGACGTGAACATGATCGATCCCTTCCACCTGGAGGCCTACGGCGAGACCACCGTCAACTACAACCGCGACATCGAGATCTTCCCGGTGCTGCGGGCCATTTTCGAGCGCATCTACGGCGAGTGCCCCTACAAGAGCCCTACGGACATGGGAGTGAACATGGCCGGCTACGCCATCGTGGACGACGAGGCCTGCCGCGAAGCCTCCTGCGCAGAGATCATCCGCCGCTACTACAAGACCGCGCGGCTGCTGCGGGAGGGCAACGCCGAGCCGGGCGAGCTCCAGAAGCAGGAGCTGCTGATGCACTCCCTGGGCATCAAACCCGAGATGCGCAGCACGGTGTTGCCGGCGCAGCGCGTGGCCGAGGCCACCGGAGAGCCTGCCGCCGCCATCGAGCTGCCCGACGGCCGGGTGGTCACCGGCAAGACCTCCGCGCTGCTGGGCGCGTCCTCCGCAGCGCTGCTGAACGCGCTGAAGGCGCTGGGCGGCATCCCGGACGAGATCAAGCTCATCGCCCCGGCGGTGATCGAGCCCATCCAGGATCTGAAGGTGAACCACATGGGCAACCGCAACCCTCGCCTGCACACCAACGAGGTGCTGATCGCCCTGGCCATCTGCGCGGCCACCAACCCCACCGCCGCCACCGCCATCGATCAGATCGACAAGCTGCGCGGCTGCGAGGCCCACTCCAGCGTGATCCTCTCCCAGGTGGACGAGAACGTGTTCAACCGCCTGGGCATGAACATCACCTTCGACCCCGCCTACCAGACCAACCGCCTGTACCACAACTGAGCGCAAGTGCGCACATCCAGGCGCATATAACAACCACGGAGGTGAATCCCATGAAGGAACTCAACTATCTGGACGCCCTTGCCACCACCACGGCCCATCTTGCCGACGGCGGCGTATTTCTGAACGTGGGCGGCGACACGCCCAACACCATGACCATCGGCTGGGCCAGCGTGGGCTATCTGTGGAAGAAGCCCGTGTTCATCGCGCTGGTGCGCAAGCAGCGTCACAGCTACGGCCTGCTGGAGCGCGCCGGGGAGTTCACCGTGAGCGTGCCCACAAAGAATCTGCTGCGCGCGGAGCTGCTCTTTGCCGGAACGAAGTCCGGGCGCGACGTGAACAAGTTCGACGGCCACGGCCTGACCGCGGTGCCCGCACAGGCGGTGAATGCGCCCATCATCGGCGAGTGCGGGCTGCACTTCGAGTGCCGCACGCTGCTCAGGCAGGACATGACCCCCGAGCGCATGGATCCATCTCTTGCAAAGGGTGTCTACGGCGCTGGCGACTTCCACACCATGTTCTTCGGCGAGATTCTGCGCTGCTACACCACCGACGAGGAATAAAGCGCACATATCACTGACCCGGCAGGGAGATTTCTCTCGGCCGGGTCAATTCATTTTGGTATACCCCGACCTCCCACGGGCAATACTGCACGTGTTGGAGGTGAACCAAATGGCCTTGAACAAGGTGGAAATCTGCGGCGTGAACACGGCGACGCTGCCGGTGCTCTCCCACGAAACCATGCGCGAGCTGATGGAGCGCGCCCACGCCGGGGATCAGCAGGCGCGCCACGCGCTGATCCAGGGGAACCTGCGCCTGGTGCTGAGCGTGCTGCAACGCTTTCACAATCGGGGTGAAAACGTGGACGATCTGTTTCAGGTGGGCTGCATCGGCCTGATGAAGGGGCTGGACAACTTCGACCTGAGCATGAACGTGCGCCTGAGCACCTACTGCGTGCCGATGATCATCGGCGAGATTCGCCGCTATCTTCGGGACAACAACCCCATCCGCGTCTCGCGCTCCCTTCGCGACACCGCCTACAAGGCGCTCAAGGCCCGGGACGCGCTCTCCGCACGCAACAACCGCGACCCCAGCATCTCGGAGATCGCAAACGAAATGCAGCTGCCCGAGGAGGACGTGATCTTTGCGCTGGAGGCGATCCAGGATCCCATTTCCTTCTCCGATCCGGTGTACCAGGACGGCAGCGACGCAATCTACGTGGCCGACCAGATCCGGGACAAGCGCGTAAGCGAGGACGAGTGGGTGCGGGACCTGTCCATCAAGAACGCCATCGACCACCTGCAGAAGCGGGAGCAGCACATCATCCGCCAGCGCTTCTTCATGGGCAAGACCCAGATGGAGGTCGCCGAGGAGATCGGCATCTCCCAGGCCCAGGTCTCCCGACTGGAGAAGGCCGCGCTGAAGCAAATGCAGAAGTACATCTGAGCATAGAGCCGAAATCCGCACAGAACCGTCGCGCATTTTCTGCCGCAGCGGTTCCTGCGTTCTCTTCGGGCATGTGATAGATAAGCCAGACGGCGTGACCATTGCGGTCACGCCGTTTGCATTTATCGATCCCGAAATTCTTCGATTATTCCTCGCCGGTGTAGGCAGCCTCGAAGGCCTCCACGTCCACCACAGGATTCGCTGCCTCGACCCATGCGTCGATGGTGTCGGTCACGTTGGCCTCCTGCTTCTCGGTCAGGGTCTGCTCGTACAGGGCATCGCGCACCTCGTCCAGGGCCACGGGGCCGGCGGTCACGTCGGACTCGTAGCGAATGATGTGCACGCCGCTGCCGCTGACCACGGGCTCCAGCGTGTAGTCGCCCACGTTCTCCAGGGACATGGCCGCATCGCGGAAGTTCACTTCCCAGTTGACAGAGGCGGCGCTCACATAGTAGCCGCGGCTGGCGGTGGGCTCGTTCTGCATGCCCGGATCCTCGCCGTACTCGGCGATCAAATCGGCGAAGTCCTCGCCGGCCTCCAGGCGGGCGTAGATCTCAGTGGTCTTGTCCTTGACGTTGTTCAGGCAGGCGCGCTCGGCAGCCTCGACGGTGCTCTGCGCGGCGGCAACGGTCTCCTCGGCGGCGGCAATGTCGGCCTCGATCTCTTCGGCGCTGCGCTGCTCCTCGGTGGCGTCATCGTCGTTCAGCGCATCCAGCTCGGCCTGCAGATCGTCCAGATCGCTCTGCGCGTCCTCCAGCGCGGAGACGGCGTCGGTGTAAGCAGTCTTGAGCTCGTCCTCCGGCATCAGCAGGATGTGCTTCACCGTGCGATAGCCCTCGGGCATCCAGCACACGATGGCGCTCTCGCCGGTCATGTCGCTCTCGAAGCTGGAGCCGTCGGTGTAGCTGTCCTCGTTCTCCGAGACCTGCGCCTCGTAGGCGGCCTGCAGCTCCTCGTCGCTGACCTCGGTCACGGCGTCGCGCAGGCTCTGCTCCAGCTTCTCCACCTTCGCGGTGCGCAGCTGGTAGTCGTAGAGGGAATCGTAGGTCATGCCGTTCTGCTTGAGCAGCACCCGGGCATTGGCCGCCTTGGCCTTGTCGCTGTCGCCCTCGGCGGAGCTCAGGACGCTGTCATTGATCTCGTCATACTCCTCCTGTGCCAGGCGCTCCACCTCGTTTAGCTCCTCCTCCGTCAGCTCCATCGTCTCATCGAAGTGGGCTGCGGCGATCTCGCTGCGCACGTGCTCGTTGATGGCGTCCTCCATCAGGCCGTGCACATCGTCGGCGGTCATGGTTTGGCCGAAGTAGTACTGATACATGTAGTAGGTCTGGTTGTAGGCACTGGAGAACTCGCCCATCACTTCATCGGCGGTCACTTCGCCGCCGTCGTAGGTGGCCACCACCTTGCTGAACAGCTTGTCCAGCTTGGCGATGTCCTCATCGGCCTGCATGTCGGCATCCACTTCAATCAAATTACAGCCGGAAAGCACCAGGGCCAGTGCCAGCACCAGGCCCAGAACTTTGGCAATTCTTGCATTCATACGTTTTTTCCTCGCAATCCTGAAAAGTCAAAAGTGTCTAATAGTATATTATACACATTTCCATCAAATGCGCAAGTTATTTTCCGTTATTCTGTCCAGGGTTCCAGGAGAGCGGTCGGATCCACGGTCCCCTCCGACCGGTGTACATCCGCGCCGCGGCCCAGGCCCCGGATCAGCTTGCGGCGCTCGTCGTCGGGCACGTTCACCAGCAGGATCTCCGCAACCACCAGAGCCAGGTTCCGCCGGGCGAAGGCATCCACCCGGGCAAGCTCCCGGGCGCGCCCGATCGCGCCGCCATCCGTCCGCACCGCGCCAAAGGGACTGCCGCCGAGAAGCGCCACGCGATCCACCGGCAGCTGTGCGGCCAGCGCCAGCGCAAGCCCCGCGCAGGCGCCCTCCCCGGTCACGCAGATCCAGCCAAAGCGCCGCCGCAGCCGCCACAGCGCCTCCTGGGCCTGGGGAAGACAGCGCTCGCCACGGCGAAAGTGCAGTACCGCCACGGTGGGGTCTGCATCGGAAACAAACTGCCGCTGCGAGGCCGCAACGGCAGAACCGGCCGATTCCGCTTTTCGCAGCGGATCGGTCAACAAAAGCACAGCGCGCGTTTGATCCATTCCGGCCTCCTCGCCGGATTCCATCAGCCCTTTCCCGACTCCGCCGGCTTCACCACCAGCATCACATCCTCCGCGCCGATGCGGGTGTTCTGATCCGGCATGGCGTTGACCATTTCGCCCGAGCGCACCGCCACCACGTTGGTCTGATAGCGGCCGCGCAGGTTCAGCTCACCCAGCGTGTGGCCCACCCACTCGGGATTCGGACGCACCTCCATCAGCGAATAGTCCGGCGAAAGCTCGATGAAATCCAGAATTTTCTCCGATACCAGATTATGCGCGATGCGCTGGCCCATGTCCCGCTCGGGGAAAATTACCTTGTCCGCGCCCAGCTTCGTGAGCATGCGGCCGTGGAACTCGTCGAAGGCCTTCACGATCACGCACTTCACGCCCATCTCCTTGAGCAGCATGGTGATGGTGCCGCTGGCCTTGATGTCCTCGCCGATGGTGACGATGGCCACGTCGAAGTTGGCGGCGCCGATCTGCATGAGCACGCTCTTGTCCATGGCGTCCGCGCGCACCACGTCGGTGAGGCGGCTTCTGTGGGTCTCCACGCGCTCCATATTCTTATCCACGGCGAAGACCTCCATGCCCTCGGCGTGCAGGGTGGTGGCCACGGCGGAGCCAAAGCGCCCCAGTCCGATGACCAGATATTGCTTTTTCTTCATATACATACTCCTTTTAGCCGATCATGATGTGGCCCTCGGGGTAGTTCAGGCGGGGCCTGACCGCATTCTGTCGGTGGGCCAGCACCAGCGCCATGGTCAGCGGCCCGATGCGCCCCATGAACATGGTCAGGATGATCATGATTCGGGAAATCGTGTGCAGGTTCGCGGAGCCGAAGGCCGATACGCCCACGGTGCCCACCGCCGACGCGCATTCGAACAGCACGTCCATGAGAGGAAGCTCCGGCTGCATAAGCGAGATGGTCACGGTGTCGATCAGCAGCACCAGTCCCGCGATCAGCGTAACCGACAGCGCCCGGCGCACCAGGTCGTTGGAGATGCTGCGCTTGAACGCCACGATGGAATGCTCGCCCCGCACCGTCATGCGCACGGCCAGGAAGATCACCGCGATGGTGGTCACCTTCACGCCGCCGCCGGTGGAGGCGGGCGATGCGCCGGTGAACATCAGCAGGCTGGAGACCAGCTTCGCCGCCGGTCGGATCGCCGCCTCATCGATGGTGTTGAAGCCCGCCGTGCGCAGCGTGACCGAGTGAAACAGCGCCGCCAGCAGCTTCTCCCCGAAGGGCAGGTTCCCCAGCGTGGCCGGGTTGCTCCACTCGGAGATCAGCGTGAAGGCAAAGCCGAACAGCAGGAGCGTGCCGTAGGCGCTCAGCACCACGCGGGTCTGCAGATGCAGATAGCGGCTTTTGCGCCGGTTCTTCAGGTCCCGTAGCACCGCAAAGCCCAAACCGCCAATGATGATCAGCAGCATCACCGTCAGGTTCACCAGCACGTCGCCGCGGAAACCGGTCAGGCTGGAGTAGTTGCCAAACAGGTCGAAGCCCGCGTTGCAAAAGGCCGACACCGCATGGAAGATCGAATAGAACGCGCCCTTCCAGGGGCCATACAGGGGCACGAACCGGAAGGACAGGAGCACCGCGCCCGTCAGCTCCACCGTGAACGCGCTCGCCGCCACCCAGCGGATCAGCGACTCCATGCCGCCCACGCTCTCCTCATTCAGGGACTCGCGGATCAGCATGCGCTCCTGGAGCGAGGCCTGGCGGCCGATGAGCCGCAAGAGCAGCGTGGCGAAGGTCATAAAGCCCAGGCCGCCCAGCTGGATCAGGCACAGCAGCACCACCTGGCCGAAGAGGTTGAAGGTGGTGGCCGTGTCCCGCACGATCAGGCCCGTGACGCACACCGCCGAGGTGGAGGTGAACAGCGCATCGAACCAGCCGATGCTCGCCCCCGACCGCGTGGCGCAGGGCAGGGCCAGCAATATGCTGCCGATCAGGATGATGGATGCAAAGCCCGCTGCGATCACATAGATGGCGTTTGCACCCATGTGGTTCATCAGCGCGTGCAGCTGCCTGCGAAACCGCCTCATGCCAGCTTCTCCGCGCGCAGCTTCTCCGCCATCGCCTCCACCTCCGCGCAGCGAAGGATCTCCTCCGGCGGGGTCATGCAGCGCACCGTCGCGGCGGCCACGCCCAGGCGGAATGCGTCCTCCAGGGAGCAGCCCCGGCGGAAGCCCGCAGCCAGGCCGGCGATCATGGAATCTCCCGCGGCCACGGTGGACTTGACCTCCACCTTCTGCCCCGGAATGCGCCAGGCTTCGTCGCCGCGCAGGATCAGCGCGCCTTCGCCGCCCATGGACACCGCGACGACCTCCACGCCCTGATGCAGGCAATCCCGCGCCGCATCCATGAGCGCGTCCAGCGTCTCCAGCTTCCGGCCGGTCAGCAGCTCCAGCTCGTAGCGGTTGGGCTTGATCAGGAAGGGCTTTGCCTTCAGGCCCTCCCGCAGCCGCTCGCCGTCGGCGTCCAGCAGCACCCGACAATTCTCCTGCGCCGCGGCCTCCGCAAGCGTGCGATAGTAGTCCACGGGGCACTTTGGCGGCAGCGAACCGGTGAGCACCAGATACTCCGCGCGCCGGGCGTGCGCCAGCACCAGGCGGGTCATCTCCTCCAGCTGCGCACCCGTCACAGGCGTTCCGGAGGCGTTGAGCTCGGTGATCTCGCCCTTGACGCGGTCGAACACCTTCACATTCACGCGCACCGCGCCGTCGCACCAGAGGAAATCGCAGCCCACGCTGCCCGCAGCAAAGCGCCGCTCGTACAGCGCGCCGCCCTCGCGGTACATCAGGCCGATGCACTCGCTCTCCTCGCCCAGGGCAGCGGCCGCCAGCGCCACGTTGGCGCCCTTGCCCGCAGCCACGTCCGTCTGGGACAGCACGCGGTTCAGCCCGCCCACGTTCAGGCCGTCCACCGTCACGGTGCGGTCGATGCTGGGATTGAGGGAAATGGATGTAATCATATTCTCAAAACCTCGCTTGCAGGATAATTTGGATGGATTTTGCCCGGATTCTGGGTTTATTATAAGAATTCGCGCGCTGTGTGTCAACCGATTCCACCTTGATTTTTGCCCCCGCAGCGGTTATACTTTCCCTAAACATACTTCAGGAGGAGACGCCATGTCCGCACCGCTGCAAACGCCCCGCTTTGTACTCTTTGATTACGGCGAAACCCTGGCCCACGAGGACGATTACCGCGCCCAGGACGGCTTCGATGCCATCCTGAAGTACGCCGATCCCCCGACCGGCCTGAGCGGCGAGGAGCTGCTGCGCCCCTTCCGGGAGACCTTCCACGACCTGCGCCGCAATGCCCATGCCGCCGGCGCGGAAATCCCCAACCGGCTGCGCTGGAGGTGGCTGTTCGAGACCTTCGATTTGCACTTCTCCCTGCCGATGGATCAACTGGAGGAGATCTACTGGGACGCCGCCGCGCCCTGCGTGCCCACGCCGGGCGTGGAGGAGCTGCTTGCACGCATGCGGGCAAGCGGCGTGCGCACGGGCGTCATCAGCAACATGGGCTTCGCGGGAACCTCCCTGCGGCGCAGGAGCGAACGGCTCTTTCCCAACCACCGCTTCGATCCGGTGCTCTCCAGCGCGGACTACGTGCTGCGCAAGCCGAACCCGCGGCTGTTCCAGCTGGCGCTGAAGAAGGCGGGCTTTGCGCCGGAGGAGACGTGGTTCCTGGGCGACAATCCGCAATGCGATGTGGCCGGGGCCCATGCGGCGGGCATTTTCCCCGTGTACTACGATCGGGATCTGGGCTGCGCCTATCATGAATCTCTTGAGCTTGATCCCCGCATTCCCTGCCTGCGCATTCACGACTGGAGCGAGCTCTATCCCTTCTTTCCCATGAATTGAACACAATTCATGCGGCGGGGTATGGACACCCCGCCCTACGATTAACGGACGTGAGAAATCCATCCCATGATCTACGGGACGGATTTCGGGGAAACACGATATATCCATCAGGAAAGAGACACAGAATCCCTGCCCCATTCTTGCCGGGGCAGGGATTCGTTCGATTCAAACGCCGACAGGCAAGTGGCTACGGCGCCTCGCCGTCGGCGGGGTGAGGGCACCCCGCCCTACGACCTTGTGAGACGAATCTGAGCGGCAATTCTCCAAAACCAGACGCAAGAAATCCAGTTCATTCTTGCCCGAACTGGATTTGGGGGGGTGCGCAGACATACCGCAAGGAACGAAACACAGAACCTCTGCCCCTTGAACAAGTGGGGGCAGGGATTCGTTCGATTCAAACGCCGACAGGCAAGTGGCAGCGGCGCCTCGCCGCCGGCGGGGTGAGGGCATCCCGCCCTACGACCTTGTGGGACGAATCTGAGCGGCAATTCTCCAAAACCAGACGCAAGAAATCCAGTTCATTCTTGCCCGAACTGGATTTGGGGGGGGTGCGCAGACATACCGCAAGGAACGAAACACAGAACCTCTGTCCCTTGAACAAGTGGGGGCAGAGGTTCGTTCGATTCAAATGCCGACAGGCAAGTGGCAGCGGCGCCTCGCCGCCGGCGGGGTGAGGGCATCCCGCCCTACGATTAACGGACGTGAGAAATCCCTCCCATGATCTACGGGATGGATTTCGGGGAAAGCGATATATCCATCAGGAAAGAGACACAGAATCCCTGCCCCATTCTTGCCGGGGCAGGGATTCGTTCGCTCAAACCGCGCCAGCGATGTGGCAGCGGCGGCTCGCCGTTTTATCCAACCACCGTCACGCCGGGCGGCGGAGTTTCGCCGTAGATGTTGTCCTCGTAGAGGTCGCTTTCGGAGAAGCCGTCGTCCTCCAGCAGCGCATCGCTGCCGGTGATTTCGTCGCCCGTTCCGTCGTCCTCCGCATTGTAGTCCGCATAGACTCCCTGCGCAGCCTCCTGCGTGGGCTCCGGCTCCGCCTCGGGCAGCTGCGTCACCACGTTCACGACGAAGCTCGCCGAGGCGCCGCTGTCGCTGGAGGCGGTGATCACCGCCGTACCGTAGCCGCCGGTCATGGTCACCAGGCCGTCCTTCGTCACCTGCGCCACCTGCTCGTTGTCGCTTGCGAAATGCACGGTGGGATCGTCCACGTCCACGGGGCTGATGACCCAATTGAGCTGGATGGGCGCGCCCGTCTCCTCCTTCAGCAGGTAGACCTCGTCGTGATCCAGCAGGATCTCCTGAATCGTCACCTGCACCTGGAGCCGGCAGGTGGCGGTGATGCCGTCGGCGGTGGCGCTGATCTTCGTGCTGCCGCTCCTGAGGGCCGTCACGCAGCCCTGTGCATCCACCGTGGCGACGCTCGCATCCGAGGACGCCCACACCACCAGATGGTCGCTCTGCTTGTCCACGCTGCCGTCCTCCGAAAGGAACATCACCTGCATCTGCAGGGTATCGCCGCGCTCGATGGTGGCCCGGGAAGGATCCAGCTGCAGATCCTTCGGCGCGGGCTCCACCGTGACCTCCATGCCGGCGGTCAGGCGATCCTTCGTCAGCACGCTCACGTAGGCCGTGCCCACGCCGTTTGCGTGCAGCACACCGCCTTCATCCACCGAGAGCACAGCCGGATCGGAGCTCGCCCAGCGCTGGGCGCTGTCGGTGCAGTCCAGCGGCAGATAGGACAGCTTCAGCGGCACGCTGGCGCCCACGCCCAGAGTCAGGTTGTTGGGAGAAATGTGCACCGCAGTGCCCTTCACATCCACATAGACCTTCGCGCTGGCGGTCAGGCCGTTGGGCGCCACCACGGAGACGTAGGTCTGTCCGCCGCCCACGCCCTCGATGCGCCCGGCGGAGTCCACCACAGCGATGGATTCGTCCGCGGAGACCCACTGCAGGCGGACATCCGAGGCGTCGCTGTTGTAGCTGGCCTTCAGGCCGCTGATCTCACCCTTGGAGATGTGCACCTCCTGGGCATTGAGCTTCAGCTCCCGCAGGGGCGTGCCCTCCACCTCTACCTGAAGCTGCGCTGTCGCGCCGCCGGAGGCTTCCGCGTGGATCACCGTCTCGCCGGAGGCCAGCGCCACAACCGTGCCGTCGGCCTCGATGGTCGCCACGCGCGCATCCTCAGAGTAGAAGCGCAGGCGCTGATCCATGTCGTCGGAGCTGAGTGCGCAGCTGATCTGATAGCTGTCCCCCACCGACATGCGCAGCGCAGCCGGGATCAGCCGGAGCGAATCCTCCTGGCCGGCGCGCATCGGCAGAAACAAGAGCGCTGCCAGCAGCAGGCAAAACGCCAGCAGCGCGAGCTTTCCCTGGGCGGTCTTCAAGCCGGTACCTCCTATCGGTGCAAAGTGCATCCGGTTTCATGCGGCGCGGCGGAGCCGCGCGCGTCACAGACATATGTGTTCATGTTTCATTATACGTGTTTTCCCGGCGCGGGTCAACGCTTTTTTGCCCGCAACCCCTTGTCAAACCGGGGCGCTTGGGTTAAACTGTTATGGAAAGTTGATTGCATACCATCGCCCTACAAAGGAGGAATCGCCTTGAAGATTCGTCTCAGCGAGGAGGAACTGAAGCAGCTGAACGCCTTTCTGGACAGCTGCCCCGACGCCGAGCGCCTGTCCGCCCGGGAGGCCGTGCTGGATCTGTACGACATCGAGCGCCCCATCGCCCTGAACTTCGTGTTCGTCAAGGGTGGCATCGGCGTGGATGGCGCTGCGGAGCTTCTGTATAGTGAGGAGGAGCAGGGCTACTACATGGGCGATCGGATTGAGGACCCCGACCAGGTGCGCGCCGCACTGCGGGAAGCGGGCGCACTGCCCCAGGCATGAAGTCCGCCGCGCGCCGGAAGAGCGATCGCGCCTTCGACGCCCTCGACGGCCTGCTGGGCCACATGCATCCCAAGCAGGACATGCACGCCGTCGTGGGAAGGCTGCGCGAGAACTATGCCTCGGCCGACGCGCTGTTTGCCGTGTCGCCCCACATGCTGGAGCAGGCCGGTCTGCATCCCCACGACGCGCTGCTGCTGAGCAAGCTGCCGGAGCTGAACCGGCACATCGCCCTGGAGCGCTTCGGCGCGCATCCCCGGCTGCACCGGTTGCCCCTGGCCTCGGATTATCTGGCGGCCAATTTTCACGGTCTGAAGGTGGAGCGCTTCTACCTGCTGTGTCTGGACGCGCGCGGCCGGCTGATGGAGTGCGTGTTTCTGCAGGAGGGCACGCTGGACGGCGCGCTGTTCAATCTGAAGCACGTGCTGTCGGAGCTGATGCGCGTGGGACCTGCGGCGGTGGTCATCAGCCACAATCACCCTGGCGGCACCCTGCGCCCGTCCCAGGAGGACATCGACTGCACGCTTTCGCTCCTGCGCGCGCTGGGCGTGGTGGGGATTCCGCTGCTGGATCACGTGATCATCGCCGGCAGCAGCGCTGTGAGCATGCGCGAAAACGGCTATGTGCCCACCGCCCTGTGGCTGGATCAGGCGCCGGAGCACCGCCTGCTGCGCGAGTGGCTGCTGGAGGACAAGCCCGCGCCGCCGAAGAGGCAAAAGCAGATCGACCCTGCAAAAAAGTAGCGCTTTGCGGTCCCGTCTGCACTGGATTTAAACTCCGCACGCTTGACGCGCACCGATGCGCCTCCTTATAATAACATATGAAATCGTCGAAACGGCAACGGAGCCGCGCTTTTGTGCGCTCCCGCCGTTTTTCCATGGAAAATACAAGCGCAATGGAGGGTTTGGAATCCATGATGAACGTATCCGCAGAATTCGGCGTCAACGTATTCAACGACACGGTGATGCAGGCGCGGCTCCCCAAGGAGACCTACCGGCAGCTGCAAAAGACCATCAAGGATGGTCGCCACCTGGACAGCAACGTGGCCGTGGTGGTGGCCAACGCCATGAAGGACTGGGCCATCGAGAAGGGCGCAACCCACTACACCCACTGGTTCCAGCCCATGACCGGCATCACCGCCGAGAAGCATGACAGCTTCATCTCCCCCACCGCCGACGGCAAGGTCATCATGGAATTCTCCGGCAAGGAGCTGATTCAGGGCGAACCCGACGCCTCCAGCTTCCCCTCGGGCGGCCTGCGCGCCACCTTCGAGGCCCGGGGCTACACCGCCTGGGATCCCAACAGCTACGCCTTCATCAAGGACGGCGTGCTGTGCATTCCCACGGCCTTCTGCTCCTACGGCGGCGAGGCCCTGGACAACAAGACGCCGCTGCTGCGCTCCATGGAGGCCATCAACCGCCAGACCCTGCGCGTGCTGAAGCTCTTTGGCAACACCGACGTGACCAGCGTCAAGACCACCGTCGGCCCGGAGCAGGAATACTTCCTGATCGACGCGGAGATGTACAACCGCCGCCCGGATCTGATCTACACCGGCCGCACCCTCTTCGGCGCGAAGCCGCCCAAGGGTCAGGAGCTGCACGACCACTACTTCGGCGCGATCAAGCCCCGGGTGCAGGCCTTCATGACCGAGCTGAACGAGGAACTGTGGAAGCTGGGGATCCTTGCCAAGACCGAGCACAACGAGGCCGCCCCTGCCCAGCACGAGCTGGCGCCGATCTTCTCCGTCTCCAACATCTCCACCGACCACAACCAGCTCACCATGGAGCTGATGCAGAAGATCGCCCGCAAGCACGGCATGGTGTGCCTGCTGCACGAGAAGCCCTTCGCCGGCATCAACGGCAGCGGCAAGCACAACAACTGGTCGCTGGCCACCAACACCGGCGTGAACCTGTTCGAGCCCGGCGAGACGCCCTATGAGAACGCCCAGTTCCTGCTGTTCCTCTGCGCGGTGATCAAGGCCGTGGATGAGTATCAGGATCTGCTGCGGCTGTCCGTGGCCTCCGCCGGCAACGACCATCGCCTGGGCGGCTACGAGGCCCCGCCGGCCGTCGTGTCCATGTACCTGGGCGCAGAGCTGACCGAGATCCTCACCGCCATTGAGACTGACGCGGCCTACGGCAGTCACGAGAAGGAGGTCCTGAAGGTGGGCGTACACACGCTGCCGCGCTTCCCCAAGGACACCACCGACCGCAACCGCACCTCGCCCTTCGCCTTCACCGGCAACAAGTTCGAGTTCCGCATGCTGGGCTCCTCGGCCTCCATCGCGGACACCAACACCGTCATCAACACCGCCGTGGCGGAGGAGCTGCGCATCTTTGCCGACCGCCTGGAGGCGGCGGAGGATTTCGAGAGCGCCCTGCACGCGCTGATCAAGGAGACGATCGTCGCCCACAGGCGCATCATCTTCAACGGCAACGGCTACGAGGATGCCTGGCTGGAGGAGGCGGAAAAGCGCGGCCTTCTGAACCTGCGCGCCACACCGGACTGTGCGCCCTGCCTGCTCGCGGACAAGAACGTGGAACTCTTTACCCGCCACCGCGTGCTCAGCCAGGCCGAGCTGGAGTCCCGGCGGGAGATCCTGCTGGAGAACTACGTCAAGGTGGTCAACATCGAGGCCCGCACCATGCTGGACATGGCCCGCAAGGACATCCTGCCCGCAGTGAGCGGCTACATTCGCCGCCTGGTGGACACCGCCCTTTCCAAGAAGCAGCTGGGCGGCATCGACGCGGAATATGAAACCGAGAGCGCCGCACAGCTTTCGCAGCTGCTCAGCGAAGCGCACCGCTGCGTGCACCGGCTGGACGACGCGCTGGCGAACGCCACGGGCGACAGCCTGACGCTGGCCCGCAGCTATCACGACGGCGTGCTCTCCGCCATGATCGATCTTCGCGCCACCGTGGACGAGATGGAGATCTACACCGACGCGTCCTGCTGGCCCTATCCCTCCTACGGCGCGATGCTCTTCAGCGTGCGCTGACGGAACTTTCACAGCCATGGCGGCTTCAAGGGGGAAGCCGTCCTTCCACGACCCACTTTCTATTTATCTGTTTGCAGCCGGTCATCCGATGGAGGATGATCGGCTGCGCGCGTTCCCGGACGCTCCGGGAGCCCTATGAGGAGGCATTTTTATGAAGGACGGATTCATTCGCATCGCCGCCGCGAGCATTCCGGTGCACGTGGCCGACCCCCGGGCCAATACGGAGGAGATACTGCGCGCCATGCACAGGGCCGAGGAGGCCCGGGCCAACCTGCTGCTTCTGCCGGAGCTGTGCATCACGGGCTACACCTGCGGCGACCTGTTCGGCCAGGACGTGCTGCTGGACGGGGCCCGCGCGGCGCTTGCACAGCTCGTTGAAGCCAGCCGGGATTTCTACGCCGTGACCATCGTCTCGCTGCCGCTGCGGGTTGGCGCGGGATTGTACAACTGCGCCGTGCCCATCGTCCGGGGCCGGATTCTGGGCGCGGTGCCCAAAGTTCATCTGCCCAACTACGGTGAATTCTACGAGGCGCGCCAGTTCACACCGGGCACCATGGGTCAGGTGCAGCAGATTTCCCTCTGCGGTCAGAGCGTTCCCTTCGGCGCGGGGCTGCTCTTTGCCCACGAGGCGCTGGATTCCTACTGCTTCGGCATCGAGATTTGCGAGGACGCGTGGGTGGTCTCCCCGCCCTCGGAGGCCATGGCGCTCTCCGGCGCGACGATCCTTTTAAACCCCTCCGCCTCCGACGAGCTCATCGGCAAGGCCGCCTACCGCCGGGAGCTGGTGCGCGCCACCTCCGCCCGGGAGATCTGCGCCTACGCCTACGCCTCCGCCGCGCCCTCCGAATCCACCCAGGACATGGTCTTTTCCGGCCACCTGCTGATCTGCGAGAACGGCGCAACGCTTGCCGAGCAGCAGCCGCTTGATGATTCCGGCATGATCCTCACCGAGGTCGATCTGCTTCGCCTGCGCCACGACCGCCACCAGAACACCGGTTTCCGGGGCGGAGATGCGCTGCCCCGCGTGACCTTTGCGCAGGAAATCCGGGAAACGCCCCTCTCCCGCCCCGTCGAGTCCAACCCCTTCGTGCCCTCGAACCCCGCAACCGTGCGGGAGCGCACGGAGAACATCCTGCGCATCCAGACCTGCGGCCTGAAGAAGCGGCTGGAGCACACCCGCGCCAGGACGGCGGTGATCGGCATCTCCGGCGGATTGGATTCCACACTTGCGCTGCTGGTGGCCGCACGGGCCATGGACGCGCTGCATCGCCCCCGCACGGACATCCTCGCGGCAACCATGCCCTGCTTCGGCACCACCCGCCGCACCAGGAGCAACGCCGTGGTTCTCTGTGAGGCGCTGGGCGTGACGCTCAGGGAGATCGACATCGCCGCATCGGTGAAGCAGCACCTCTCCGACATCGGCCACGACCCCTCTGTCACCGACGTGACCTACGAAAACGCCCAGGCCCGGGAGCGCACCCAGGTGCTGATGGATCTGGCCAACCAGAGCGGCGGGCTGGTGATCGGCACGGGCGATCTGTCGGAGCTGGCGCTGGGCTGGGCCACCTACAACGGCGACCACATGTCCATGTACGCCGTCAACAGCTCCGTGCCCAAGACGCTGGTCAGGCACATCATTCGCTTTGAGGCCGACCGGGCCGAGCCCGCGCTGCGCTCGGTGCTCATGGACATCCTGGACACCCCCGTCTCCCCGGAGCTGCTGCCTGCCTCCGCCGACGGCGAGATTTCCCAGCGCACGGAGGATCTGGTGGGCCCCTACGCCCTGCACGACTTCTTCCTCTACCACCTGCTGCGCTTCGGGAGCACGCCGAAAAAGATTCTGCGGCTGGCGCTGCATGCCTTCGACGGCGAATTTGACGAGGAGACCATCCGCAAATGGCTGCGCACCTTCCTGCGCCGCTTCTTCGCCCAGCAGTTCAAGCGCAGCTGCCTGCCCGACGGCCCGAAGGTCGGTTCCGTGACCCTCTCGCCGCGCGGCGACTGGCGCATGCCCTCCGACGCCTGCGCACAGGCCTGGCTGCGAGAGCTGGACGATAACTGAGCGCACAAAAGCCCTTCCGACGCGAATCGGAAGGGCTTCTCTCAAATGTATCAGTGCGTGGTCTGCTCCTGCTCCAGCTTCATGATGAGCTTGACGCGCTCGGCGTGGCGGCCGCCCTCAGGCTCCGTCTCCAGGAAGGCGTCCACGATGGCCTCGGCCAGCTGCGGGCCGACGATGCGCGCGCCAAAGGCGATCATGTTGCAGTCGTTGTGGGCGCGGCACATCCTTGCGCTGACGGGCTCGGACACGCAGGCGCAGCGGATGCCGTGCACCTTGTTGGCGGCGATGGAGATGCCCACGCCGGTGCCGCAGATCACGATGCCGCGCTCCGCCTGACCGGAGACCACGGCCTTCGCCACGTCCTCCGCCCGGCAGGGATAGTCGGTGCGCTCGCCGGTGTCCACGCCGAAGTTGATCACCTCGTGGCCCTTGTCCTGCAGATACTTGAGAATGTGATGCTTCAGCTCATAGGCGGCATGATCGTTGCCGATGGCGATTTTCATAATCTATACGTCCTTTCCTTGAAATCTACACTTGGATCTGTGAACAATATACATCCCGCGCCGCCGTTTGTCAACCGCGGCTGTCAATTTTCCCAGCCGGCTGCGGGTTGACAATTTCCGCCCCGAGGGTCTACAATAGATGCGTCCGATGCTGCCTGCGGGGTACGCCCCGCCGCACGAGACCGGCCCGTCGTCGGCCCGCGGCGCCCCTTACGCATCCGCCTCCGGAGAATTCCGGAGCCATACACACTCCCGGAAAGGAATGATTCCCATGAAAAAGATCCTCGCTGCCGCACTGTGCATGATGCTGCTGATGACCTGCGCCCTCGCAGAACCCCTGCGCGTCGCCGCGCTGAAGGGCCCCACCGCCATGGGCATGGTCAAGATGATGTCCGACGACGCTGGCAGCAACTACGCCTTCGAAATCTGCGCCGCTGCGGATGAAATCACTCCGAAGCTGGTGCAGGGTGCGCTGGACGTGGCCGCGCTGCCCGCGAACCTCGCCGCCGTGCTCTACCAGCGCACCGGGGGCGAGCTGCAGGTGCTGGCCGTGAACACCCTCGGCGTGCTCTACATCGCTGAGCGCGGCGACACCATCCACTCCGTCGCCGACCTGGCGGGCAGAACCATCTACTCCGCCGGCAAGGGCTCCACGCCGGAGTACGCCCTGAACTACATCCTGCGCCAGAGCGGCCTGGAGCCGGGCGTGGACGTGACCATCGAGTACAAGTCCGAGCACAGCGAGTGCCTGGCGGCACTGATGAACGACGCCGGCGCCTGTGCCATGCTGCCCCAGCCCTTCCTGACCACCGCCCTCACCAAGGCCGAGGACATGCGCATGGCGCTGGATCTCACCGCCGAGTGGGACGCATTGCAGGATGCGGATGGCAGCGCCATGATCACCGGCGTGGTGGTAGCCCGCAGCGACTTCGTCGCGGAACATCCCGATGTCGTCGACGCCTTCCTCGAGGACTACGCCGCATCGGTCGCGTACACCGGCACGGATATCTCCGGCGCGGCGGCGCTGATCGAGGCCTACGATATCGTCACCGCCGCTGTGGCGGAGGCGGCGCTGCCCCAGTGCAACATCGTGTGCATCACCGGGGAGGAAATGCTCAAGAAGCTCTCCGGCTACCTCGAGGTGCTCTATGCCCAGGATCCCGAATCCGTGGGAGGTGCGCTGCCCGATGCGCAGTTCTATTACGTCCCGGAAGCCTGATCCGCGCCCGGCTGCGCGCGCTGCAAATCGCGACCACATCCGACCCTGGGCCGTCGCTCTCTGGCTGATCCTTTGGCAGGCTGCGGCCATGGCGGTGGGACAGGACTTCCTCCTCGCCTCCCCCGTGACGGTGCTGGTGCGCTTTGCCGCACTGGCCCGCACCGCCGCCTTCTGGAGCGCGGCGCTCTTCTCCATGGCGCGCATCCTGGCGGGCTTTCTGCTGGGCGTGCTCTCGGGCGTCGCGGCTGCGGGACTGTCCCTGCGCTGGCGGCGGGTGCGGGAGCTGCTCGCGCCGCTGCATGCGGTGCTGCGAGCCATCCCGGTGGCCTCCTTCGTCATCGTGGCGCTGATCTGGGTGCCCTCAAGGAATCTGTCCGTGCTGATCAGCTTCCTGGTGGTGTTTCCGCTGATCTACGCCCAAACCCTGGGCGAGCTGGAGCGCACCGACGCAAGGTGCATCGAGATGGCGCGTCTGTTTCGCATGAAGCCGCTGCGGCAACTGGTGTACGTCTACGGCCTGCCCGCACTACCCGCGCTCAGCGACGCCTGCGCCTCGGCCATGGGCATGGCCTGGAAGTCCGGCGTGGCGGCGGAGCTGATCTCCATTCCCGCCGGCTCCATCGGCGAGCGGCTGTACAAGGCCAAGGTGTACCTGATGACCGGCGACCTGTTCGCCTGGACGCTATTGATCGTGCTGCTGAGCACGCTGTGCGCCCGACTGCTTTCCCTTGCCCTGAAGTGCGCCGCCGCGCGCCTGGAGAGGATGTGATTTCCCTGGCCATGCCGGACATCGAACTTATGCGCGTGTGCAAGTCCTATGGCGGGCGCAGCGTGCTGCAGGATCTCTGCCATCGCTTTCCCGGCGGTCAGATCAGCTGCGTGCTGGGTCCCTCGGGCTGCGGAAAGACCACGCTGCTGCGGCTCATCGCCGGTCTGGAGGCTCCGGACGGAGGCGAGATCCGCGGCGCCGCAGGGTGGAAAATCAGCGCGGTCTTTCAGGAGGATCGCCTGCTGGAGAACCTCACCGCCGAAAAGAACCTGCTGCTCACCGCCCGGCCGGGCTTCACCCGAAAGGATGCCCAAGACCTGCTGGAGCAGCTGGGACTGAACGGCGCGGCAAGGCAGCGCACATCCCTGCTCAGCGGCGGCATGCGCCGCAGGGTGGCCGTGGCCCGGGCACTGGCCGCGGATTACGATCTGCTGCTGCTGGACGAACCGCTGACCGGCCTGGACGGCGAGACCCGGCTGCAGGTGCTCAGGCACATTCAGCGCGCCTGCGCCGGCCGCACGACCATCTGGGTCACCCACGATCCACAGGTCCCCGCGCTGCTGGGCGCACCGGCGCTCCAGCTCAGCCGGATTCCCGATTGAACCGCATTCTGCACGCAAAGGCGCGCGAAACGTTGGATTCTGCAACGTTTCGCGCGCCCTGTTTTGTTTTACTTTTGATTTCAGCGGAAGCGCACGCTGATCTCGCCGGAGCGCAGCACCTGTTCCGCGCCATCGCCCGTGCGGATGATCAGGCTGCCGGCGTCGTCGATGCCGATGGCCGTGGCAGGATAGTGCTCCTCGCCCCGCAGCACCTCGATCTCCCGGCCGATCACGTTGGAGCGCGCGCGGCTCTCCTCCATGAAGCCGCCGCTCTCCAGCAGGGGATAGAGGGCGTTCATCTCGTTGATGAGCTCCGCGGTGAAGCGGCTGCGGGAGATGCTCCGGCCGCAGGCGTTGGAGATGGAGGTGGCCTTGTCGCGCAATTCCTCCGGGAAGTCCATGAAGCCTACATTTACGCCGATGCCCACCACCACGTACTGCATCTGGCCGCTCTCAAAGTCCAGCCCCGCCTCGCACAGGATGCCGCAGGCCTTCTTCGGCCCCAGATACACGTCGTTGACCCACTTGATGGAGGCCTGCACGTCCGCGACCTTCTCCATGGCGCGCGCCACGGCCACCGCCGACATACTGGTGATGCTCACCGCCCGGTCCGCAGAGATCTGCGGCCACAGAATGAAGGACATGTACACGCCGCTGTTCTCCGGGGAGTAGAATGCGCGCCCGAACCTGCCCCGACCCAGCGTCTGCTGCCCCGAAATCACCAGCGTACCGTGGGCCGCGCCCTGGGCGGCCAGCTCCTTGGCGCGGTTGTTGGTGGAATCGATCGTCCTGTGCAGCTCGATGGAAGAACCGATCTTCCCCGGTCTGCGATAGTGCTCAATCTCCGCGACGCTCAATACGTCGGCGCCGCCGGCGAGCCGGTAGCCCCGGTTGGTGGCGGCCTCCACGGCGTAGCCCTCGCTGCGCAGCTGCTCGATGGCCTTCCACACCGCGCTGCGCGAGACTCCCAGCCGCCGCGCCAGCTCATTTCCCGATATGCTCTCCTGTGCGTCCAGCAGGGCGCGCAGCACCTGTTCCCTGGTCGATATCTGCGTCATAATTCAAAACCCTCCGCATGCAATATAGCACGCGAAGGGTTTCATTGTCAACGGATATTTCCTATTTGGTGCACAATGTGCCGCGCTCAGCGCTCGTCCCGCTCCGCACGCATCCGGTCGCGCTCCATGCGGGAGTAGATGCAGCCGCAGAAGTCCTGCCGGTACAGTCCATATTCCTCGGAGAGCGCGCAGGAGCGCCGGTAGCCGTCCTTCTTCTTGAAATCCGAAAAGAGGTACTTCACGCCGAACTCCGCCGCCAGGGCCGCGCCGATTGCGTTCAGGCGCTGGGCGTCCTTCAGCGGACTGATGGACAGCGTGGTGGTGAAGTAGTCCGCGCCGATGCTGCGGGCATACTCGGCGGTTCTGCGCAGGCGCATCTCAAAGCAGATGCCGCAGCGCTCCCCGCCCTCGGGATCGCCCTCGTGGCCGCGCACCTTCGCATGGAAGCGCTCCGGCTCGTATTCGCCCACCGCGACGCTCAGATCCTCCCGAAGGGGCATCTGTTCCACCAGTCGCTGCTGCTCCTCCACGCGATGGCGAAACTCCGCCTCGGGAGCGATGTTCGGATTGTAGTAGAACAGCGCGATGCGAAAGTGCTCATTCAGCCGCTCCAGCACGGCGCTTGAGCAGGGCGCACAGCAGCTGTGCAGCGCCAGCAGCGGCCGCGTGCCGGATGCATGGATGCGGGCGATCTCCCGCTCCATCTCAATCTGATAGTTGATCTTCGCCATGGATCTCCCCCGCCGGAACTTCTTCCCCGCCGTCCGCCTCCTCCGGCGCATCGACGGGCTCCACCGGCACGGTCTCCGCCGCCTTGCGGGGCAGCACCAGCTCCACCCGCTGATGGAGATTGACCACTTCAAACCTCCGGCAGCACGCGCCGCGCTCGCCGTCCAACGTCCACTCCACGTCCTCCTCGGTCTCGACGGTCAGATGATCCGCTGTAAAGAAGTGGATCATGTCGCAGGGCAGATCGGAGCTGCGCAGGGCCATCAGGATCCGGGTCAGTTCGCTGGGCAACCGGGGATTCTTGATCAGCATCACCTCAAAGAGGCCGTCGTTCAGGCGCACCAGATCCCGGTTGAGCTTGAGGATGCCGCCCACGGAAATGGAATTGGTCACGGCACAGAACAGAAACTCGCCGTCGATCACCCGATCGTCGCACTCCACGTGCATGCGGATCGGCCTCAGGCTGGGCAGATCGCGGATGCCCTCCAGTATGTAGGCCAGATGTCCCAGCAGGTTCTTGGCCACCTGTGGGGTGGTGTAGGAGGTGCGCGCAAAGGCGCCGCAGGAGGCGGTATAGATGAACTGCCGGCCATTGAAGCAGCCCAGATCGAAGCGGATGCCCTCGCCGTCCACGGCGTCCTGTGCCGCCTGCATGATGTCCGTGGACAGTCCCAGGCTGTTGGCATAGTCGTTGGTGGTTCCGGCGGCGATGTAGCCCACCGGGCGGTCGATGCCGCTCTCCACCAGGCCGGCGATGGTCTCGTTCAGCGTGCCGTCGCCGCCGACGCACACAATGCGCTCGTATTCCGCGGCATGATCGCGCACATAGGGCGTCGCATCGCCGCTGCAGGCGGTCACGTACACCGCGCATTCATAGCCGCGGTCATTGTACAGGCGAACGATTTCCGGCAAATAACGGTTTGCGCGCTTTTGCCCCGCGCATGGGTTCAGCAAAAGTAGAAGCCGCTTGTTCACTCATCGCACCCCTTTCCAAATCTGTTCCTCCATTGTAACACATCCCGCCGCAGAGGGCGGTGAAAAATGCCGCCGAACACAATCCGACAGCATTGATTCACTTCATGATTGGTGCGAGCCGGAAATCCAGCCCGTCGCAGGAAACCTGATGATAGTTCACGCCATCCACCTCGCCGCAGATCGCCCCGGCGAGACCCGCGCCGTGCAGGTGGCCGTAGACCACGTCCTGCACGCCGTACTGCCGGAGAAGATCCGAAAAGCCCTCGGCCGACTCCGTGCGCGGCGGATAGTGCATCATGGCGATCAGAGGCGCATCCGCGCTGCGCTCCCGGGCATTGCGAAGCGACATCTCCAGCCGCTGGCGCTCCCGACGGTAGATGCGCGCATCGTCGCTGTCCCCGTCCGGCTCGGCAGGAATCGTCCAGCCCCGGGATCCGGCAAAGAGCACGCCGTCCAACAGCAGGCTGTCATTCTGCAGCGCAAAGCAGCCCTCCGGCAGCATGCGGCGCACGCGGCCGATGGAGCTCCACCAAAAGTCGTGGTTGCCCCGCAGCAGGAGCTTGATCCCCGGCAATGCGCCGATGCGCGCCAAGTCCTCCTGCGCCTCCTCCAGATGCATGGCCCAGCTCAGATCCCCCGGCAGCAGCACCACGTCCTGCGGCTGCACGCGCCCGATCCAGTCGGCGCTGATCCGCTCAAAGTGGTTCGCCCAGTGGGGGCCAAAGATGTCCATCGGCTTCTGCCGCGCAGGCAGGTGCAGATCCGAGATCGCCCAGACCATCACGATCAGAGATCCTCTTGATCTTCGTCGTCCTCGCCGTCCTCGTCATCGTCGTCGGCAAAGAAATCGTCATCCTCGTCGGCAAAGGCCTCGTCATCCATGTCATCGCCCAGATCCAGCTCGATCTCGTCCATGGTGCTCACGGAGTCGATATCGCCGATGTTGGAGGCGTCCGCCACCACGGTCTCCTCGTTCTGCGTATCGGCTTCGCGCTGTGTCAGCTCCTTCAGGCAGTAGGCGCACAGCTCCTGGCCCGGCACAACCGGATTCTCTCCGCATTCGGAGCACAGCTCGATCATCTCGTACTGCTCGCTCTCGCCGCGCACCTCGCGCTTGCACACGGAGCACATCTTGTCGGTATCGAGCATGTAATTCAGTTCACAGCGGGGACATTTGATCAGACCCATGAATACTTCCTCCCAGCATCGGCGGTTTTTCGCTTCAGTCCTGCGACAGGACTTCTGCGGGAAATTTTTCCTTTCATATACACCATGTTATTATACACAAATGTATCGGAAGCGCAAGTAGAAATTTGCGCAAACTTACTTTTTATCCATTTTCTTCTTTACGCAGACAATCCGCGAGCCGGCGCACGTCCTGTGCATAGACCTCCCGCAGCGACGGATTGTAGATCAGCGACGCCGGGTGATACATCGGATACAGGCGCAGGCCCTCGACCTCCCGGAACGCGCCGTGCGCATCGCCGATCACCGTCTTTGGCCCCGTCAGCGCCCGCAGCGGCACGTTGCCCAGGGTCACGATCACGCCGGGCCGCACCAGCTCAATCTCCCGCCGCAGCCAGGGCAGAAACAGTTGAACCTCCTCCCGTGTGGGTGGACGGTTCACGATGCGCCCGGCGGCAGAGAGCTTCGTCGGGCGGAACTTGACCGCATTGGTCACGTACAGCTCCTCCCGCCTGAGGCCGGCCAGCTCCAGAAACTCATTGAGGTTCTTCCCGGCCTTGCCCACGAAGGGCCGGCCCTGCAGCGTCTCCTGCTCCCCAGGGGCCTCGCCCACCAGCATCACCCGGGCATCCGGCGCGCCCTCGCCGTGCACCAGAATCTTGCGCTCGCCCTCATAGAGCTCAGCGATGAGCCGCTCCAGCTCCGCGCGCATTCTGTCCAATTCGCCGCTCACTTATCCGCCTCCGCGTCCCCGGCTTCCGCCTGAATTTCGCTTAGTTTGGCCCGAACCTTCTGAAAATCCTCCCAGGCTTCGCGCTTTTTGGAGGGATCGCGCAGCAGCGCCGAGGGGTGGAATGTGGGCATGAACCACACGCCCTTGCGCTCGTACCACTGGCCGTGCTCGCGCATGACGGAAATCTCCTGCTGAAGCGTGTAGTGGCAGGCCACCTTTCCCAGCAGCACCACGATCTTCGGCCGCACCAGCGCCACCTGGGCGCGCAGATAGTTCAGGCACGCCTGAGCCTCGTCCGGCTCGGGATTGCGGTTCTGCGGCGGGCGGCACTTCACCACGTTGCAGATGTACACCTGCTCGCGCTCCAGCCCGATGGCGGCGATCATCCGCGTGAGCAGCTCGCCGGAGCGACCCACGAAGGGCCGGCCCTGCAGATCCTCGTCCCGGCCGGGACCCTCGCCAATGAACATCAGCGCCGCGTGGGGATCGCCCTCGCCGGGAACCACGTTGTTTCTCGTCTCGCACAGGCGGCACTTCCGGCAATCGCCAATCTCCTGTTCCAGCTGTGCCCAGGATGTCCTCATAAGCTCATCTCCCAGCGCCTTGTCCTCTGTATGCACAAATCCGGCGATGTTGCACGCCGGATTTCAGCTTGTCAAAAAGAATTTTGACAAGCTGGTGGACGGGGGAGTATCTCCCCCGCCGCTGCCACCCCCTCAACGCACCGGAACCTCCGCAAAGCGGAGTTTCCGGCAGCGCCGCCAAGAATCCATTGGATTCTGGCGGGCTGGTCGCGCTTGCCAAAGGCAGTAGCGCGACTGCTTTCCAGATTTTGCTTGAATCCTTCGGATTCCGGCCGCAAAATCTGCAAGGAAGCGATTTTTACTCCGAGGAATAAATTCCTCTGCATAAAAATCAGCTGCGTACCCGGCGTACACGCCGCCGGGTACGATTTCAATGTGAAAAGTCTTCAACCCTCTCGCGTTTTCTCTGGGCTTTTTATCGTCTGAATCTGTCGGCAGCGCGTCACGCCTCGGGCACGACCACTGCCTTCATGAAGATTTCCCACAGCGTCCTGAAGGTCACGGGAACATCCGCGATGACCCAGCGCACCAGCGCGGTGAGCAGAATGACGCAGCCGATGATCACCAGCACGCCGGCAAGCACGGCGATGAAATCGAACATGCCCGCAAAGATCTGGAACTTCACCCTGCGGCGCCGCGCCTCCTCACGGGTATACAGCTTCGCCATTTGTTTCACCTCTCTGTATCGTCAGTATAGCACAGCCCGAGGGAAAATTCAATCACGGGCCGTACGCAATAATTTCCTTGGTCGCTTTGTAGTTGCTCTTGCACAGCTGCTCCCGCTGAATCTCGTTTCCGCTTGCGTCCCAGTAGACCTTGTAGGTCACGGCGGAGGTGCCCTTCTTGCCCTTCTGGATCACCTTGGAGCTGCCAGAGGCCATGGTGAAGTCCACCTGGTATTCCGTCTCGTAGTCGATGTCGCCGGTCTTTTGGCTCTCCAGGGTGATGCTCATGCCGTCGGGCAGGAGCTTTCCGAAGATGCCGAAGTACACGCGCTTGTCGTCGCTGAGATAGCAGCAGATGTACACGTTCTCGTCGGTGGAGTTGGTGAACTTGAGATCCTTGTTGCCCCAGTCCACCGCGGCGTCCTTGCCCACATCCACATAGGAGACCGTCAGCGAATGGGAGGAGCGCTCCTTGATGGTCAGATTGGCCTTCACCGCGGCGTTGAACAGCGTGGTGGACACCTGACAGATGCCGCCGCCCACCTCCTCGGTCACGGTTCCGCCGGAGTAGGCCGTGGCGGTCTTGAAGCCCCGGGCCGTGGTGCGCTCCCCCACCGTATCGTTAAAGGAGAAGGTCTCGCCCGGTGTCAGACAGGTGCCGTTGATGTAGGAGATGGCCAGCTTGATGTTCGCCAGGCGGTTCGAGCTGGACGAGGATGCGTTGGTCACGGCGGAACTGATCATGCCGTACTGCGCGGACACATTCTCCAGCGTCACGGCGGGCTGCACCGCGTCGATCTCCAGCACAATGCTGCCACCGCCGGCCGCCAGCGCGCCCTCGATGGAGGCCACCAGCTTCTCCTGGTTCAGTGTGCGACCCGGCTGCTCCGGCTCAAACTGGAAGCTCTGGTTGCCGGTGTCGAAGGAGAGCAGCGCCGCGTCCTTCGGCTCGGCGTCCACCTGCTGGGCCAGCTGGGTGGCGAAGCTGCGCACCACCGCATCGTCGTAGAGGCAGCGCGTGACCTCGTAGCTCGAAGGCGACTCCATGTGCAGCGCGATGCGGTTGTAGCGCTCCACCAGCGAGCCCTGCCGCCCGGCATTCCACGCGCCGGCGAGCACCGTCTCGTAGTCGCTGAAGTAGCCCATCTGCGCGGCGGTCAGGCGGGTGCCGTCGTTGAGCACCGCCGCGATCTCGCGGTACTGAGGTTCGATCTGGGCGTTCCAGTGGTCCAGCGCCTCCTGCAGCGTCATCTGAGAGACGTCCACGCCCTCCACGGTCGTTCCGGCATAGAAGGTCTGCTGCGCCACCACGGCCTTCATCGCGGTGAAGTCCGCGTATGCGCGCTGCCGCCACACGCCGATGCCGATCATGCCCACGATCAGCAAAAGCAGGAAAAATGTCGTTCCATTCACCGGACTACGCCTGCGCTTCTTCTTGCGCGGCGGAACCCGGTCGCGCCCCGTGCGCTGGGGCGGGCGCTGTCCCTGCCTGCGCGGCGGCGCATCGTAGCGGTCAAACGCCTCGTAGCGCGCCTGCGCTGGGGTGCGCCGGGGCGCCTCGGCCGGTGCGTAGGCGACGTGGGAATTGCGCCGCGCCAGGGGATTTTCCTCCACACGGCTTCCCCTGCGCTGCGACGTGCGCGCGCCGCGGTTCGCTGCGGAGGAACTGCGCTTGCCGTTGGCAGACGCACTGCTCCTCTTGGACGCACTCGCGCCCGCCTTCGTTCCCGACGGGGTGCGCTTTGCACCCGCCGCGGAGTTCCGCGCAGCTGAAGATGCGGAAGTGCGCTTTGCGCCGCTTCCGCTCCCATTCTTACCGCTCCCGGACGTGCGGCCGCTGCCGCTTCGCCTGCGGGACTGTTCCATATCAAAACTTGTCAACTCGCGCGCTCTGCGATCGACACTCATGAATTCCAACCACTCCATGTTCCCAGTATAACCCGATCCGGGCTGAACACAATCCCATTATAAGGAATGGCTCCGGTGCAATCAACCTGTTTTCGTTAACTTTCCATGACAGCCGATGGGCGGCTTTCGCCCGGAAGGTACGCAAAGCGGAGGCGTGCGCGCGGCAGCCTCCGCCAATCATCCGTTCAATTTTCAACGCGACGGCGCGTCACTTCGAGGGATCCGGCGCGTCGTCGAAGCCGCGTCGCTCCCGCAGCGCGCGAATCTCATTTTCATAGCCCTGTTCGCTGGGCTCGTAGTAGGGCATGCCCCGGGCCTCCAGCGGCGCGTACTGCTGGCGCACGTAGTGGCCGGGATAGTCGTGGGCGTACTTATAGCCCTCGCCGCAGCCCAATTGATCCGCGCCCCGGTAGTGGCTGTCGCGCAGGTGTACCGGCACCGGCTGGTAGCCGCCGCGCTCCGCGTCCTCCATGGCTCGGTCGATGGCCATCACCACGGAATTGGACTTCGGACTCTCGCACACGGCAATGATGGCCTGGGAGATGGGCAGCTTGGCCTCGGGCATGCCGATGGCCTCCAGCGCTTGCATGGCAGCGACGGCCTGGAGCATCGCCATGGGATTCGCCAGACCCACGTCCTCGCTGGCGTGGGCGATGACCCGCCGCACGATGATCCTGGGGTCCACGCCCGCATGGTTCATCCGGGCGAACCAGGCCAGCGCCGCGTCGCTGTCGGAGCCCCGCAGCGACTTGCAGAAGGCGGAGAGCATGTCGTAGAACAGGGATTCGTCCATCTGAATCACCTTGCTCTGGATGGACTCCTCGGCCACCTCCAGCGTGATGCGAATCGCACCGTCGGCCTCCATGGGCGTGGTGAGCACCGCCAGTTCCAGCGCGTTCAGGGCGCTGCGCACGTCTCCATTGGCCACCAGAGCGATGTGATCCAGCGCATCGTCGTCGATCTGCACCTCCTGATCGCCGTAGCCGTTCACCGGATCGGCGATGGCGTTGAGCACGGCGCACTTGACCTCCTCGGCCGACAGCGGCTCGAAGTGGAACAGGCGGCAGCGGCTGACGATGGCGGGGGTCATGGCGATCATCGGGTTTTCGGTGGTGGAGCCGATGAAGCGGATCACGCCCTGCTCGATGGCGGGCAGGATGGAGTCGGACTGGGCCTTGCTCCAGCGGTGGCACTCGTCCAGCAGTAGATAGGTCGGCTGGCCGTAGAGGTTCAGCCGGTCCTGGGCGGCGCGCAGCACCTCGCGCACGTCGGCCACGCCGCTGGTGACGGCGTTGAGCTTGACGAAGGCGGCCTGGGTGCTCTCGGCGATGATGGAGGCCAGCGTGGTCTTTCCGCAGCCGGGCGGCCCCCAGAAGATGGAGCTGGTGAGCCGGTCGGCCTCGATGGCGCGGCGCAAGAGCTTCCCCTTGCCCACGATCTGCGTCTGACCGATGAAATCATCCAGCGTGTGCGGGCGCATGCGGTCGGCCAGCGGGGCCAGGCTGCGGGCGGATGCGGAAAACAGATCCTCCATGCTGATCCTCCTTCAAAGTGGAAGCGAAAATTCTGTATAACACAAAGGGAACGCAATGCAATAAACAATCGCGTTCCCTCTGTTGCACTTTGGTGACCTTACTGAGCGGCTTTGGCAAGACGCTTGGCCATGCGAGCCTTTTTGCGGTTCGCAGCGTTCTTATGAATAACGCCCTTTGCCGCGGCCTTGTCAACCGCACCCTGCGTCGCGCTGAGGAGCTTGACATCGGCCTCGTTCGCGGATACGGCGGTGTCGAACTTCTTGATCTGAGTCTTCATAGCGGACTTGATCATGCGGTTGCGCAGGTTCTTCTTCTCGGTCACCTTCACGCGCTTGATGGCAGACTTGATATTCGGCAAATTGTTCACCTCCCTACGCAAATTGCATCTAGTATTATAGAAGGAGTGATTTCATGACTGCTGTGCGCACCGATCTGGCCATGGAGAACCTGGGATGCGATTCCTCCTTCCCCGGCGTGGACGTGCACCGCTGGGAGGAGAGCGACATTCAGATGAGCGAGGTGGTGATCCACACGGAGGACGCGGCCCGTCAGCTGGGCAAGCCCTGCGGAAACTACCTGACGCTGGAGTGCCGCCTGCTGTGCGAGCACGACCCCGATGCGCGCCTGGCCATGGCAAACCTGCTGGGCGAGGAGCTCTCCCGCATGCTGGAGCCCCGCGACGACGCGCCGGTGCTGGTGGTGGGCCTGGGCAACCGGGGCGTGACCCCGGACTCACTTGGCCCCGCCACCATCGACAAGACGCTGGTCACGCGCCACCTGCTCTCCGGAGACTACGCCCGCAGCGGCCTTAGGAGCGTGTGCGCCATCGCACCCGGCGTGCTGGGCGTGACCGGCGTGGAGACGGTGGAGATGGTGGAGAGCCTGGCCCACAAGCTGCATCCCCGCTCGATCCTGTGCATCGACAGCCTGGCCGCCCGGGACTCCGGTCGCATCGGCTGCACCATCCAGATCACCAACACCGGCATCCAGCCCGGCTCCGGCGTGGGCAACCACCGCAAGGCGCTGAATCGCGAGAGTCTGGGCGTGGAGGTGATCGCCGTGGGCGTGCCCACCGTGGTCTACGCCGCAACGCTGGCCCGGGACGCCTTCGCGCTGCTCGCCACCCCGGAGAGCGACTCCGGCGAGGAGGCCCTCGCATCCATGGAGCGCGAGCTGCTGGGCACGGAGCTGGGCAACCTGATCGTCACGCCACGGGACATCGACGCCATCGTGAAGAACTGCGCGACCCTCATCGCCGGCGGCATCAACCGGGCGCTGCAGCCCAGCCTCAGCGACGCGGAGATCGCCCAGATGATGGACTGAGCAGCCTGCCGGGATTTTCCGGTTTTTTCCCGCATTTGTTCACAGTTTGTACATCCGCCATTCACAGCCGCCTCCTATAATAACAGCGTCGGCAGGAAAGGCCGATCAGATTACCCTCCTTCCCCTTTTGTGACCGGCACAACCCCCGATGTGCCGGCCTGTTTCTACAAACTTCCTATGTTCCATCCCTCAGGCGCCGCCGCATCCCTGCAGCGGCGCCGCTTTGCAGATACCGCCTGTACAGACAGAAAAGCCGCCCGGAACCTCGGGCGGCTTTTTCCTTTACCGGTCTGCGATGCGCAGAATCTCCTCGATTTCCTTTCCCGTCACGGGCCAGGCGCGGCCGGTGGCGTCCACGCCCGGATTGCGCTTGGTCTTTGAAGCCAGCAGCGGGATGTCCTCGCTGCGCGCGCCCAGCTCCTTCAGCGTCACCGGCATGCCGATCTCCCGCAGGAAGCTCTCGTGGGCCTCAATGCCCCGCAGCGCCGTCTCCGCCGGGTTTTCAAAGTTCATGCTCACGCCGTACACGCGGTTTGCAAACTGGGCGATGCGCATCACGTGCTCCGGCTTCGTCAGATGGAAGCGCAGCCAGGCCGGGAACACCACGGCAAGCCCTGCGCCGTGGGCCACATCGTAGAGCGCAGACAACTCGTGCTCGATCTGGTGGGAGCCGAAGTCGCCCACGCGGCCCACGCCCACCGTCTCGTTGTGGGCGATGGTGCCGCCCCACATCAGCTGCGCCTGCGCGTCGTAGTTCGTTGGATCCTGCACCGCGATGCGCGTGGCGCGGATCACCGCCTGCATGGCCGCCTCGCACAGCCGGTCGGTGAGGTCCACCTCCGTCTCGCAGGTGAAGTAGCGCTCCATGATGTGGGCCAGGATGTCCGTCGCGCCGCTGGCGATCTGGTACTTCGGCACCGTCATGGCCAGCTCCGGGTTCATGAAGGCGATCCTCGGCCGGTTCAGCTCGGTGGTCAGGCCGCGCTTGATCTTCGTCTCCTCCTGCATGATGACGCAGCTGTTGCTGGATTCGCTGCCCGCAGCCGAGGTGGTCAGCACCACGCCGACGGGCATGGTTTTCTCCACCTTCGCCTTGCCGCAGAAGAAGTCCCAGAAGTCGCCGTCGTAGCACGCGCCGTGGGCGATGGCCTTGGACGAATCGATGGCCGAGCCGCCGCCCACCGCCAGGATGAAGTCGATTTCCTCCCGGCGCACCAGCTCGACGCCCTCGTACACCTTGTCATCCCGGGGATTGGGCTTCGCGCCGCCCAGCCGGGACACCTCCATGCCGTGATCGCGCAGATCATTTTCCAGCCGGTCGATCAGTCCGCTGCGCACCGCCGAGCCGCCGCCGAAGTGGATCAGCACCCGCCTTGCGCCCATCGCCGCAAGCTCCGCGCCGGCCTTCTTCTCCGCGCCATGTCCAAACACGAAGCGCGTGGGCAGGCAATAGGTAAAATCCTTCATATCCGCACTCCTCCTCATTTCAGAGATCGCTATGAAAAGGGCGCCGGCCGATCGGTCAGCGCCGCTTCCTTGTTTCCTTTGCGGTCCTGCGCTCCGGGCGCTTTTCACCGCCGCGGGGCGCGTTTTCCTCGCCGCTGCGGGACGCGCGCCGCTCGCCGTTGCGAACCGGATGCCTTTCACCGCTGCCGCGCGCCTCCTGCCTCTGTCCCTTCTCAGGTCGGGGCAGATTGGAGACGTTGAACACCTCGTCCTCATACTTGTCCGAGAACTTCTGCTTTGCATTCACGTTGAACAGATCATCCTGGAACACATCCCGGTTCTCCGCTTCCTCCTGGCGGCCCAGCTGCATGGACTTGACGTGGCGCACCCTGCGCCCATCTCCTGCCTTGCCCCGCATCTGCCGCGCCTGGCTCTCCCGCCTGCGGGAAGCCGCCGTGCGCACCACGAAGTCGCTGTCCTCCCAGTTGCGCCGCGGCCGTGCAGCCGGCGCGCTGCGCCTGCGGGACACCGGCTCGCCGTCCGCATCCACATACTTTTCGCCGGCGAAGAAGTTCTTGTCATTGATGATCACGCGCTTTTTGCGAAACCACACCCAGTGGGGCCGCCAGCGGATCAGCCACACCAGCAGATCCATCACAACGCCCAGCACCAGCAGGATGATCAGCAGCTTCAGCCAGTTGTCCGCCAGGAACTTCAGCGGCGAGAACCCGCCGGAGAGGTTGAACAGGCGCAGCACCCAGCTGGCCAGGCCCTTGAGCCAGCCCAGCATCGCATTGACGATGGCATTGGTATATCCCGTCTGCGTCATGAAAGGGGATTCCTCCTAAAGTAATCCGTGCACTATTCCGGCACAGCCTCGCTCAAACTGACGGTCAGCACCGGCGTCTCCGGCTCGAAGCTGACGTCAGGATAGTTTTCCGTGGGGAAGCGCAGCGCGCAGGTATAGGTGCCCGCGCCCAGATCCGTCAGATCCACGGTCACGGGGATGCCGTCCTTTTTGAGCGCCTCCACGGCGCTGCGCGGCCCGGTGACGTACACCTGAATGTCGTCGCCCTGCCACTCCAGCTGCAGATTCTCCGCCTTGCCCACGAAGCTCAGGGTGACATTGCTCACCCACTCGCTCACGTCCTCCTCGCCGATGGTCACATTCACGTAGACCTCCTCGGCGGAGACGTTCTTGAAGTCGGACAGCAGCGAGATCTTCGCCCGGGCAGAGAAGCTCTGGCTCAGTCCCTCCACCGACACCGGCTCGATCAGCAATTCATTGATGCCGTCCAGCAGCTCCTGCTCGGCAGCCACAGTGATGCTCTCCGGCTGAATGGAGACCTCCTTGACGGCATAGCCCTCCGCCACGCGGCCGCTCACCACATCCTCAATGTCGGTGGAGATGGGAATCTCCTCGGTGGGATAGACGTCCGCCACCACGGTGATGGAGGAGGAGGAGCGGGTCAGCATGGACTGGGTGATCTCGTTGCCCTCGCCGTCCAGCAGCACGTAGGGCTCGGCGCGCATGTAGGATGCCTCCACGCCCGTCACATCCGAATACACCCGGGCTTGGGAGATGCTGCGCACCACCGACGCCGCGCCGCTGACGGTGATCACCGACGGGTTCGTGCGGCTGATGTTGTACCAGTAATCCGCGTTCTTCTCGCCGGTCATCTCCACGCTCACGGGCACGGATCGGGAGTCCAGCGTCTCAAAGGTCAGCGCAACGGATTCCGGCAGAATGTCCGTCACTTTGCCGTAGGCCGTGGTGGCCTTCAGGCTCACCTCCTGGGTGCCGGCCGTGCGCACGCTGGAGAAGTCCAGCGTCACCTGCACGTTGTCCGAGGACACCTGGGCATAGTCCGACTGGGCCACCTCCAGGCGCACGGTCACGTTGTTCAAAAGCTCGGTGGGATCGTCCAGCAGCGCCAAGCCGTAGGTGGTCAGGGTGGACTGGCCCGTGACGTATCCGCTGATGCTGTAGAGCGTCTTGCTGCGGGTGATGGTATGGTTGCTGGATACGACGTAGTTCCACAAAAGGACCGCCAGCAGCAGCGACAGCAGCTTCATCCAGAACCGCCGGGTGAACACCGTCCAGAATCGCTTGGCTGCGCTGCGGCACCACGCAGCAATCCGCTTCCAATCGGCCTTGCCGGGATCAAACTTCATCCTTCTGCTCCTTTCCGCCGGGCTGGATGATCCAGGACGACAGCGTGCGGTCCGGGGTGAACAGCTCGTGCAGCAGAATGTTCAGCGATTTGCTGTCCAGATAGCGGGTCAGCTTGCCCTCGCGGGTCATGGAGATGATGCCCGTCTCCTCGGATACGATCAGCGCCACCGCGTCGGTGGCCTCCGTAATGCCGATGGCCGCCCGATGGCGGGTGCCCAGTTCCCGGGAGATGGAATAGTCGTCGGACAATTGCAGTATGCAGGCCGCCGCCGCGATGCGCTCGTCGCGGATGATCATCGCGCCGTCGTGCAGCGGGGTGTTGGGTTCGAATATGTTTTCAATCAGCTGTGAGGAGATCTCCGCGTCCACCACCGTGCCCGATTCGATCACGTCGCCCAGCTTGGTGGAGCGCTCGATGACGATCAGCGCGCCGATCTTCTTGCGGGACATGTCGATGAGCGCCTTGACGATCTCGGAGACGTGCTGCTCCATCTGCGCGTTGCGCTGCCGCTTCTGCGAGCCGAACAGTTGCCGCGCCAGCTTGGATCGGCCCAGCTGTTCCAGCACCCGCCGCAGCTCCGGCTGGAACACAATGACCAGCACCACCACGCCCACGCTGATGATCTGCTGCAGCACCCAGCTGACGGCATTCATCTCCAGTGCATCGGAGATCATCGCCATTGCAAGGATAAAGACGATGCCCTTGAACAGCGAGCTCGCCCGGGTGTAGCTGACCAGCTTCAGCAGGTTGTAGATCAGCACCGTCAAAAGCGCGATGTCCAGAATGTTGCGCCAGTCCGGATGGACAAACAGGTTGGTAAACAGATTCCCTATGTGGTTGAGAATCGCCTGAATCTGCATCATGCCGTCCACCTCCAAATTGCCTTTCCGCCGCGCGCTGCGGGATCTCTCCCTTTTTATTATAATACAAATCCGTCCAAACGCCAAATCATTTTCAGCGAATTTCGAAAAAAATGCAGGCTTGTCAAATTCGCGCCCAATTATCTCCGCACCCGTCCGGCCGGGTCGGGCGTGCTGTGCTGCAAATCGTCAAAACCCGAACATTATTTTTGTGGATTCGAACAATACCCAAATCATTGGCTTTTTGTTATAATATGAAGTAGCGAGTAAGTATCAAGGAGGCGCATGCAATGGCGAGCTTATCATTGCGGAACATCTACAAGATCTATCCCGGTGACGTAACGGCAGTCAGTGACTTCAACCTGGAGATCGAGGACAAGGAGTTCATCGTGCTGGTCGGTCCTTCCGGCTGCGGAAAGTCCACCACCCTGCGCATGGTCGCGGGTCTGGAG
>SFET01000018.1 GCA_004557125.1 Clostridiales bacterium
ACTCAGGCTGCTGCCCGGGAGGAACACGAATTTCTCCGCGCCGCCCTCGTAGCTCACCGACGCCGCCAGCGCGCTGCCGCACAGCAGCGCCGCCATCAGGAGCGCCAGGCATATGCTTCTCTTCTTCATTGTCTCGCGCCTCCTTAATTATTGCTGCCGGGAACAAAGCCCCAGGCTCCCTGTACGGCACTGGTGGGCTCGGCCTGAATGGACTGATGAATGATGGTCATCTCAAGATGAGCGCCCTCGACAGGAACATCCGCGGCCAAATAGGTGTATTCATTTTGGAACAGGTTCTCAGTCAAAGCATCGGCGGCAACGGCGGTTTTGTAGTAGTAGTAATCGCCATTCTTTGTCCAGAAAACAGTATTATAGTCGATATTGTCCGTCCAGGGGGCTACAATTGCACCATCTTTGTACCAGTTGGCGACAACCTTCACCCGGACGAAAACAGGGATGTTTCCGGTGTTTTTGATCTGCACGATCGACTTGACGTTATTCTCAAATGTCTCTTGGATCTCCGTGCTAACGTCCGCAGGGGTGAAGGTGTTTACGACGGGATCGGTCTGGGTGACGAGGTAGGCGAGGGTGCCGCCAACGGCGAAGGTCAGCAGCAGGACGACCAGAACCGCTCCCAGAAGGAATTTCTTATACCGCATCATCGTCGCTCACCTCCGTTTCTGTCACTGTAGCAAACTCATTCTTGACCGAACTCTCGTCATCCAGCCACTTCTGATCGGTCTTTTTGACATTGGTAAACGACACTTCAGCCGATCCGCCGCCGATGATTGTAACAGTTTGTGGGTTTGATGTGCCACTTTGCAGGCTGAATCTCCACGACCAATCTGTATCCTCTGTGACGGTATAGGCACCTGGCTGCAGACCTGTCAATGTCACAGAACCAGCGCCTGTAATAACGACCTGCGCACTGTAACCATTCGTCCCTGTCACATTGAAGATGAAGCTCTGATCATTTGCGCCTGTGACCACCTTTTTAATCGTCAGGGAACCCGGCGCTTTTTCATCCTTCCAGACCGCGTAGAGGACGGTATCATCTTCTATCGTGATCGAGCCATCGGGCTGATACGTGGGCGTGGTTGCGTTGGGATCGGTGCTCCAGCCCAGGAAGGTGAGGTGATAGTCCTCGCCGTTCAGGGTGGCATCGATGACATTGTTCGTCAGGCCCTCAATCGAACCCACCGTCGCCGTCAGCGGGGACTTACCCACGCTGGTGTTCGGCAGCGTGATGCCGGGGGCGATATAGTTCTTCAGGTTCAGGTCGTAGGACAGCGTAATATCCGACGTGGGCTTGACCACGCAGTCGATGTGCCAGCCGACGTCCGTAGCGGACATCAGCTTGATGACGTAGGGAATCACTTCGTATTGGCTCATGTTGTCGGTCGTGAGAATCGTACCATCCGTCGCCTTTACAGCGTTCAGATTCGCGAGCACCGTCAGCACCTTGTCCCATTCAATGCCGCTGATGTACGCCATGCAGTCGCTGCCGTCCGCGTCGTAGATGCCGACCGTGGAGGAGCCGTCCGTGGAGGTCACCAGAGCATTCACAATGTCCTCGGAGATAATGCCGGTCGAGGAACTGGAGAAGGTCGTACGACCGTCCTGCACGGCATAGTTGCTGCCGCTCTGAGAGATATGACGGTAGGTTACATCCAGGGTCACGCCCGGCTCAGAAGGCATCGAGCCATACGCACTGCTGTTCTGGGAATAGTCCAGAATCGACAGGATGACCGGATAGCCCGCGATCGACTGTTTGATGATCTCATTGTGATCGGAGACGATGAAGGTCAGCGTAGCGGAATAATCTTTGCCTGACGATCTCCACGTGAACGTATACGTCGCCGTGGTGCCGGTAGGGGCATTGGCTGCGACCGTGAAGGTGCTTCTATTGGCCGTAAAATAGGTGCCGTCGCCGCTGGTGCGAGTCCAAGTCACATTGTTGGCACTGATGAACGTCAACGTCGTTCCGGCTTCGATATAATAGGTCACGGTTTCGCCGTTCGTCAGTTCGGAGGCGTTGGTCCCCCAGTCGGAATACTTGTTCGTGCCCGCCACGACGTAGTAGACCGAGAAGCTGGTGGTGTGGAAGGAGATGCTGCCTTCGCCCACGGTGACTTTGCCGTCTGCGCTGCGGATTTGCTCATAGCTCAGGGTGTTCTCCGTGCCCAGCGCGGCGCTGGTCGCTTCCAACGAGCGCGTCAGGCCATAGGTCGCCGCTGCCGCCGCCGACTGCAGCGCTCCCGTTTCGGCGGCCGTCTCCACGGCCTCCTCCGTGTCCAGAATGTGATAGACGTCCACCGTGCTGTCCGCTGCGGTGTCCACGCCCGTGATGTTCACCTCGACGCCCAGATCCTCCGGCTGCCACTCCTGGCCGTTCGCCGCGATCTTGATGTCAAAGGCGTAGGTCTGGTCGCCATCGGCAAGCTCGATGCCCAGGCTCTCGCGAATGCTTTCCTTCTCCGCGTCGCTCAGCTGGCTGACCTGCAGCTCCGCTCCCTCCGGCAGTTCGCCGCCGACGTTGAAGCCGAAGCCGTTCAGCGCAGCGCTGATGGTGCCGTCCGCAAACGTGACCGCCGCGCCCTCCTGCGCGCCGCTGAGCCACGTTTCGTACGTCGCCTGCGGTGCTTAATAGTGGAAATCTGAACACAGAGCTTATTCGCATAGCATATGTTGCAATGACGCGTCCTCGAAAACTTTTGGTGGTTTCGGTTCCCAAAACAAAAACTACACTATCTAGATTTTCTACAGCCTTGTGGGATTATCAAGAACTTTAAGTAGAAATAGCGAATTTAAGGTATCTAGCTATTCATGATCTGCTCTACGTCAATTACAAAAGCAGAAAACCCAGATTATCAGGTCGATTATCTGATAGTTTGGGTTTTCTGCTTTTCAGAATTATATTTTTTGTCGTGTGCTTGACATACGGGTGCCGCAGGGTGTGGAAGTGCACGCCCTGTATGCCCAGGCGCTTCGCCAAGCGCTGGAACCGCCGCTGGAGGGTTCGCGGCTCCGCGACGTGCCCGCGCCTGCCGAACACGTACTCCGACGCTGCGCTGCCGCAGCGCTCCCGCAGCATCTCCATCAGGAAGGCCGGAACCGGCAGTATGCGCTGGGAATGCCGCGTCTTGGGCGTGCCCACCGCCAGCATCGTGCCGCCATTGAACCTTGCGATGCGCTGTGCGGTGCGTCGGACGGCGATGGTCTCGTGTTCCCAGTCGATGTCCGACCACTTCAGCGCGCAGACCTCGCCCAGGCGCATGCCGGTGTAGAGTCCCAGCAGCGTGGACAGGTCCTCGCACCCGCAGCTCTCCCGCAGCCGCTCCTGCTCCCGGCAGCTGAGAACGCGCTGCTCCGGGCTCTCCAGGCGATCCAGCCGCAGCCGCTTGCAGGGGTTCTTGCGGATGCGCCCCTCCTCCACTGCGTGCCGCAGCGCCGCGCTGAGCAGCCGGTAGACCCCGCTCACCGTGCTTGCGGCGAGGCCCTTCTCCAGCATCTGCGCCGCGAAGGCCTGCGTCACGCCCGGCGTGATCTTTGCGATGTCCATCTCCCCCAGCACCGGCAGGATGTGCTTCCGGCACATGTTGCGGTAGGTCTGCCACGAGGACAGCTTGATGTTCCCGCGCAGCTCCGCCTCCATCCAGTGGTCCATCCACATGCACAGCGTGGTGCACCCGGCGGCGGCGAAGCCCCGGTTTTCCGCCAGCGCCGCCTTCTTCAGCGTCAGCGCCTGCTTCACCGCGGTGTACTGCGTGCCGTAGATGTAGCCGAACCGCGTCCTCCCCTTTTCCGTTCTGCCGATGACGAAGCGCCCCTCGTAGCGCCCGTCCTTGCGGCGGTAGATGTTCTCGCCGTGTCGTGCCATTTTCTCTCCTCCTCATGTGTATTTTCTGCCGCCGCGCCCCGACGGCTGGTTTGACGGCTTAAAGTATCTTTTCGGACAGTCCCGGCTTGCAAACCAATTTTGACAAAAAATCGACGAAATTATGTTCGATTCCGGGTCTCGCCGTACGAATCGTAACATTTCCGTTAACGCTTTATGTAAATAATCGTAAAACCTGCACCTTAACACGTTGACAAAACATGGGAATTGTAGTAATATGTGTTTGCGGTATAGATTTTGTGCGGAGGGACGCATGTTTCAATCAACGGCCGCAGAAAAGAAAAATTTGCGACAGTTGTAAATTGACCATCTCACATTTTTGCGAGTATCGAAACATTTTCGAGCATCGCTTTTGTTGTGAGACTTTTTTTATATTTTATCTGAATGTTTTTCCTGCAGTAATTCCGATTTTTGCGGGCCGCGCACCGGTTTTTGCAACAGCAGCCCCTTCCTCATTCAAATTTGACCCTTTTGCCCCACATATTCTCCCTGATTTTCTTGCGTTTATAGAATATTTTTCCGCCCCGCAGCTCCACCCGGTCAGGCGGCAAACGATCCTGCGCGGGCACGCAAAAGCGCCCCCTTCCTTCGAAGGGGGCGCTTTTGCATCCGCATGGGAATCCATCAGGAGGAGGTCGATTCATTCGCCGGCGGCCGGGCGGCACCGCTCGTCCAAAAACAAATCGGCACACCATCCTGCATTGATGCAAAATGGTGTGCCGAATGCTTCGGTTTATGCCGCGCGCATGCGCCTGCGATTACAGGTCATGCGGCGGTTTCCCGACCCTTTCGCCGATGGATTATTCGGCGATGGTGCAGTACATGAAGTACTTGTAGCCCAGCGGGTTGGAGAAGAAGCCTTCCACGGCGTCATCCAGCATGTAGATGTCGGTGTAGAAGTACAGGGGGGTGATGCAGCCGGTGGACATCAGCAGGTCCTCGGCTCTGTGCATCAGCGCGTAGCGGGTCTCGGTGTCGGTGCAGGTCTTGACCAGGTCGATGAGCACATCGTAGGTCTCGGCCCAGGTGCCGTTCTCAACCTTGACGTCGTAGCCCAGGTCGGTCAGATCCAGGCTGTACATGGCGATGTCCGCATGGGCATCCCTGCCGAACTGCACGTCGTTGTTGCCGGACTCGGTGATCCACATATCCAGGAAGGAGATGGGATCGTTGTAGTCGGCCAGCCAGCCGTTGCGGGCGATGGTGTAGCCGCCGTCCTTACGGGTGTTCAGGAAGGTGTTCCACTCCTGGTTGACCAGGTTCACGGTGATGCCCACGGAAGCCCACACGCCCTGCAGGTACTCGCCGATGGCCTTGTGGCCCTCAGAGGTGTTGTACAGGTACTCCATGGTGGGAGCGTTGGTGAAGGTGTAGGTGGCCTCGTCGTAGTCGTAGTACTTCTTCAGGATCTCGATGGCCTCGTCCCAGTTCGCCATGTAGGCGTCCTCGGAGACGTCATAGTAGCCGATGTAGTCCTCGGAGTCGCCGGCGTTCATGTAGAACTCGGAGCCGTCGGCGTCGGTCATGCCCATGGGAACGAAGCCCGAAGCGGGAACCTGGCCGGCCTGGCCGATCTCCTCAACGATGTAGTTGCGATCCAGCAGCAGGCTCATCGCCTTGCGGATCTCCATGTTGGCGGCCTCAGCCTCGACGCCGGTCAGCTCGCTGTCGGCGGGCAGCAGGTTCTGGTTGATGTTCCAGCACACATAGTAGGTGCCGATCTGGCCGGCGACGAAGTACTCGGTGGGATACTCGGCCTCCAGGCGCTTGATCTCCTGGGTGGGAACGTCGTCAATCAGCTGCCAGCTGCCGTTTTCGAAGTTGGACAGCATGTTGTTGGCGTCGTCAGAGAGGTAGAACTCGATGGTGTCCATCAGGATGGAGTCCGCATCGATGTAGTTGGGGTTCTTGGTCAGCGTGATCTTGCTGTTGTGCTCCCAGCCGGTGATGGTGTACGGGCCGTTGCACACGTAGGTGGAGGGATCGGTGGCCCAGGCTTCGTTGGCAACCACGTCCTCGCGAACCGGGTAGTATGCCGGGAAGGCCATCAGCTCGTTCCAGTAGGCAACAGCGTTGTTCAGGGTCACTTCCAGGGTCTTGTCATCGATGGCGGTGACAGCCAGATCATCCGGATAGCCCTTGACAACCTCGAACATATAGCCGTAGTCGGCGCCCAGCTCGGTGGAGGCAGCGCGCTTCCATGCGAACTCGAAGTCGCCCGCGGTGACCGCCTGGCCGTCGGACCAGGTCAGGCCGTCCTTCAGGGTGTAGGTGTAGGTCACGGTGCCGTCCTCGTTCTCAACGCCTTCGGTCAGCTCCTCGGCGGAGTCGGCAACGATGACCAGGTTGCCCTCCTCGTTCTGGGCCCACTTGGCCAGGCCGGAGAACAGGTGCGCGGTCAGGGTCGCGCCATCGACTGCGGAGTTCAGCGCGGGATCGATGGTGTCGGGTTCAGAGGCGATGCAGACAGCGATGGAAGTGGCGGTTTCTTCTGCCAGCGAGATCGCGGAGCAGGAGAGAACCATGGCCAGAACCAGCATGAGAGCAACGAACTTCTTCATGATGAGTTCCCCCTTCTGATAATAGAAGTATTTATTCTTTGATGCGCTTGCATCCAAGAAGCACGATTGGGCGATCCGGCGGTCAGGCCCCTTTGGATGGGCCTACCCTCCCCCGTCAACGGGTTAACCGTTGACGGGGACTTTTTCATGAGGCTTGCCGAATGAAAAACGGATCGCGTTGCGGCGTTTGGGCCGGGAAGCGTACGCCCGGCGTCAGTTGATCTCCTTCACCCGGTGGCAGGCAACGAAGTGGCCCGGCGCGACCTCCTCAAAGGGCGGCATGGACTGGGCGCAGGCCTCGGTGGCGTAGCGGCAGCGGGTGCGGAACGGGCAGCCGGAGGGCGCGTTCAGCGGGCTGGGAATGTCGCCGGTGAGGGCGATGCGCTGGTTGGCGCGGGCGATCTTGGGATCCGGCACCGGCACTGCGGACAGCAGCGACTGGCTGTACGGATGCAGCGGGTGGTTGTAGATCTCGTTGGCCTCGGCCAGCTCCACCATCTTGCCCAGGTACATCACAGCGATGCGGTCGGAGATGTGGCGCACCACCAGCAGGTCGTGGGCGATGAACAGGTAGGTCAGGCCCAGCTTGTCCTGCAGATCGTCGAACATGTTGATGACCTGCGCCTGAATGGACACGTCCAGTGCGGACACGGGCTCGTCGCAGACGATGAACTCGGGATTGACCGCCAGGGCGCGGGCGATGCCGATGCGCTGGCGCTGGCCGCCGGAAAACTCGTGGGCGTAGCGGGAGGCGTGCTCGCTGTTCAGGCCAACGTAGCCCATCAGCTCCAGGATGCGCTCCTGGCGCTCCTGCTTGCTGGAGTAGAGCTTGTGCACGTCCAGCGGTTCGCCGACGATGTCGGAGACCGTCATGCGGGGATTCAGCGAGGAGTAGGGATCCTGAAAGACCATGGTGGCCTTCTTGCGGAACTCCTGAATGTCCTGCTTGGTCCGGATGGGCTTGCCGTCGAAGATCACCTCGCCGGCGGTGGGCTTGTACAGGTGCAGGATGGTGCGGCCCACGGTGGTCTTGCCGCAGCCGGACTCGCCCACCAGGCCCAGCGTCTCACCCTTGTTGATGGTGAAGGAGACGTCGTCCACGGCCTTGAGGGGCTTGGAGCGGAAGAAGCCCATGTTGATATCGAAGTATTCCTTGAGGTTCTTGACCTCAACGAGCGGGCGGTTCTTGTTTTCAGACATTGTCCGCACCCCCTTCCAGGGTAATCAGGCCGTCCTCCACGCCGCGCTTGATGTTCATCCAGCAGGTGGCCATGTGGTCGTCGTTGATGAACATGCGCTCGGGGCGCTGGGTGAGGCAGACCTTCATGGCCGACTCGCAGCGGGGTGCGAAGGGGCAGCCCGCGGGCATGTTCAGCAGGTCGATGGGCGTGCCGGTGATGGGCTGCAGGCGCTGGCCCTTGGTGTCCGCGGTGGGAATGGAGCGCATCAGGCCCTTGGTGTACTCGTGGCGGGGATTGTAGAAGATCTCGTCCGCCGTGCCCTGCTCGCAGATGGAGCCGGCGTACATCACGACCACCTCGTCGCACATCTGGGCGACCACGCCCAAGTCGTGGGTGATCATGATGATGGCCATGCCCAGCTGCTTCTGCAGATCGCGCATCAGGTCGAGGATCTGGGCCTGGATGGTCACGTCCAGCGCCGTGGTGGGCTCGTCCGCGATGAGGATATCCGGCTCGCAGGCCAGCGCCATGGCGATCATCACCCTCTGGCGCATGCCGCCGGAGAGCTCAAAGGGATACTGCTTCATGCGCTTTTCGGGCTGATTGATGTTCACCAGGCGCAGCATCTCCAGCGCGCGCTCCCGCGCCTGCTGCTTGTTGCGCTTGGTGTGCAGCAGGATCGCCTCCATCAGCTGATGGCCCACGGTGTAGGTGGGATTCAGGCTGGTCATGGGATCCTGGAAGATGATGGAAATCTTGTTGCCGCGCACGGTGCGCAGCACCTTTTCGCCCGCGTTGACCAGCTCCTGGCCGTCCAGCTTCACGCTGCCGCCGATGATCTTGCCGGTGGGTGCGAGGATCTGCATGATGGAGTAGGCCGTGACCGACTTGCCGGAGCCGGATTCGCCCACGATGCCCAGCACCTTGCCGCGCTCGAGCTGGAAGGACACGCCGTCGACGGCCCTGACCTCGCCCGCATCGGTGAAGAAGGAGGTGCGCAGTTCATTTACTTCAAGCAGTGCCATGTTCGCATTCTCCTTTCATCAGGCGTTGAGCTTCGGGTCGAAGGCGTCGCGCAGGCCGTCGCCGAACAGGTTCAGGCTCAGCACGATCAGGCAGATCACCAGCGCCGGGAAGATCAGGCGGTAGGAATAGGAGGTGATGCCGTTAAGCGCGTCGGAGGCCAGGGAGCCCAGCGAGGGCATCGGCGCGTTGACGCCCAGGCCCAGGAAGGACAGGAAGCTCTCGGTGAAGATGGCATTGGGGATCTGCAGCGCCGTGGAGATGATGACCACGGAGATGCAGTTGGGCAGCAGGTGCTTCATGATGATCCACTTGCCCTTCGCGCCGGTGGCCTGGGCCGCCAGCACGTACTCCTGCTCGCGCAGAGAGAGAATCTGGCCGCGGATCAGGCGCGCCATGCTGACCCAGTAGAGCAGACCGAACACGATGAACATCGAGATGATGTTCGCGCCGATCTTCTCAAGGATCGTGCCCTCCAGATTGATGACCTGCCGAAGCACCACCGACAAGAGGATGATGACCAGCATGTCGGGCAATGAGTAGATGATGTCCACGATGCGCATGATAATCAGATCGACCTTGCCGCCGCAGTAGCCCGCGATGGCGCCGATGGTCATGCCGATGATCAGCACGATGATGCTGGCGAAGAAGCCGACGGCCAGCGAGATGCGCGTGCCGTAGACCACGCGGATGAAGTAGTCGCGGCCGTGGGCGTCCGTTCCAAAGATGTGCGGGAACACACTCTCGCCGTTCTCAATCTTTTTCAGCTCCGACTTGCCGTACTGGAAGGGCGCGAGGTTGTTGTAGGATGCGTCCGCCGGACGGCCCGGCTGCACGCCCAGCATCTGATCGTAGGAGTAGGGCCAGACGTAGGGCAGGATGATGGAGGACAGCGTGATGATCACGATGATGATCAGGCTCACCGTCGCCACCTTGTTTTTCAGCAGGCGCTTCACGCCGTCCCTGAAGAAGGTGGACGACGGGCGCATCTTGGAGATATACTCCTTCTCCTCGGCGGTCGCCGGACGGAAGGCGTCGGGATCAAGACGCTGCTGGAGTGAAAAGGGATTCTTTGCATTCAACATAGCCTGCGCCTCCTTATTCGAATTCGATGCGGGGATCGACGACCTTGTAGAGGATGTCGGTCACCAGGTTCATGATTACGATCAGGGAGGCCAGCACGATGGTGGTGCCCATAATCATCGTGTAATCGCGGTTGGTGATGCTGGAGACGAACTGCCGTCCGATGCCCGGCACGGCGAAGATCTGCTCCACCACCATGGAGCCGGTGACGATGAACGCCAGCATCGGCCCGATATAGGTGAGCACGGGGATCAGGGAATTCTTCAGCGCATGGCCGAAGATGATCTTGCTTCCGGAGACGCCCTTGGCCTTCGCGGTGCGGATGTAGTCCTGCCCCAGCACATCCAGCATGGAGGAGCGGGTGAGACGGGTGATGTTCGCCATGGGCGACAGCGAGAGCGTGACCACCGGCAGCACCAGGCCCGCAGCCGTGGAGCCGTTGGCCGGGAACCAGCCCAGCTTCACCGACAAAAACAGCAGCAGGAAGGAACCCATGATGAAGGACGGCATCGAGATGAAGGCCGTGGTCAGCACCATGATGAACTTGTCCACCAGGGTGTTGCGCCTGAGCGCTGCCACCGCGCCCAGCACCACGCCCATCACCACCGCGAGGGCCGCTGCGATGAGGCCCAGCTTGGCGGAGGTGCGCAGGCCGTCGCCGATGATGTCGATGACCTGGCGGCCGCGCTGCTTCAGCGACGGGCCGAAATCAAACCTGGTGACGATATCCTTCAGATAGGTCACGTACTGTACGCCCAGAGGCTTGTCCAGGCCGTACTTGGCCTCCAGCGCCGCTTGCGCCTCCTTGGTGATGGCCTTCTCGCTCATGAAGGGGCCGCCCGGAACCGCATGCATCACGAAGAACGTGATGGTGATGACGACCCAAATGGTGAGGATCGCCAGCAGGACGCGCTTCAGGATGTAGAACATCGTCTTTGTACTCATTTCCTTACCACCTTGTGCTGCCGACCGCTCCGCAGACGCCGCGCCGCATGGGCCGTGCGTCCGTCAGGCACAGTCAGCTGTCTTTCCGATTTATACAAATCATAGTCTTAATTGTACCATCATCCGCAGCGGCATATAAGATTATGCGCGTTTACTCTGCGTTTCATTTTTGTGAACTTTTCGCATTCCAATACTTTTGATAGGCATACGGACCGATTTTTGGAAGGTTTGCTGCAAGATTCTCCCCGAAATCGCAGTTCTTGGAAAAGCGCGGGTAAACTACTGCAGACGCTCGGGATAGAACTTTGCGTCGGCCTCCTCGATCCAGCTGTTGATCTGGTTTTCGTAGGCCATGTACTGCGCGGTCTCCAATGTCTGGGCGGAGATGGCGTCGTAGACGTCGTTCATGCTCACGGTGCCCTCCGGCACGTCGCCCACGTACTGCAGCAGATACACGCCGTCGCCGGTGCGGACGGCGGCGCTCACATCGCCGGGCACGCGCAGGGCCATGGCGGCGTCGATGACCTCCTGGGTCCACAGGGCGCTGTCGGCACAGATGTAGCAGCTGTCGGCATCCGCGCTGTCGCCGTAGGTCTTGACCAGGCTGTCGAAATCCGTTCCCGCAGTGAATTCCGCGAGGATCTGTTCCGCGAGGGACTCCAGCGGCGCGTAGCACGCGTCGATCTCCGCCTGCAGCGCTGCGATCTGCTCCGCATCCGCCTGGGCGTCCAGATTGGCCATGGTCAGGGTGAGATCGTCCACCTTCTCGATGGTGTCAAAGCTGTCGAAGGGCAGGCTGAGCATCTTGATCTCACGGTAGCCGGGCAGGTTGTACACGATGACCTCGCCGCTGAGCTGCGCCGTCTCATAGTCCTCCGCGCTCGCCAGGAAGCGCTCCTTTTGATCGGCCAGCGCTTCGTTGTAGGCGGTCACAATCTCCGAGGAGCCGATGGTCACGTCCGCAACCAGGGCGTCGTAGAGCTTCTCCATCCACCAGCCGGCCTTGATGTCGGCCTCGAGCGTCTCCAGGCTCACGCCCTCGTTTGCGAGCAGCTCCTCCCGGGCAGCCGCCTCGGTCTCCTCGTCGCTCATGCCCTCGGTGCGCACCAGGCTGCGGTAATAGCGCACCTGCTCCTCGTAATCCTGCTGCGCCTGGGCGGCGATCTGCGCCTCATCCTCCGCAGTGAGCTCGTACAGGCCCATCTCCTGCGCATGGACCTCCAGCACGCGCTCGGCGACCATGTTCTCAAGCACCTCGTCCAGCAGGCCCTGGGAGACGTCCGCCTCGCTGTAACCCTCGAACACGTAGCGCGCCAGCTCGGCGTTGTACTCCTCAAGAACCTCGCCGCTGTACAGCTGACCGCCGTTGAACTCGGCCACGACCTCCCCCTCGCCCTCCGCAGGCACGGATGCGCCGGATTCGGTTCCGAAGTCCTCGATGCCCATCAGCAGTGCGGAATCGCCGTCCGTCTGCTCGTCCTCTCCGGAGAGGGCGCTCAGCGCCGCTGCATTCTCCGCCTCGATCTGCTCCGCGCTCGGCGTGGCGGCGTCCTTCGGCGCAAGCGTGTTCAGCGCATCCGGCTGCGCACCGGCCTGGCTTGCCTGTCGGATGCCGGCGCTGCGGCCCACCGCATAGCCCAGAACGATGCCGAACAGCAGCGCAAACGCCAGCAGCACCACCGCCGCCTGCAGCGCGATGCGGCTGCGCCTGCGGCGGCGCTTTCCGCGACGCTTGCCCCGCTGGGGTGAGGGCCGGTCTTCCCTGCGGCGCGGCGCGTTCTCCCGCTGGGGCACGGCCTGCGGTTCCGGCTGTGCGCTTGCCTCCGCCGCGGGCACCTCGCTTGCCTCCGCCGCGGCCGCCTCCGCATTTTCCGCCTTTTCTCTTTCGATTCTATCTCTTTCAAGCGCGGCCTGTTCCTCGCGCCGCAGCCTGCGATCCTTGCGTTCACCCATCTGTGTGAAACCTCCTTTTCGTATGGTTTTACAGTCTACAGTATAGCATGAAACGTCGATTTCAGGGGCAAAATCCCGAATTCAGCACAGCAAAATAGATTTACGGTCACACTTTCATCAAATTTCTTGCGCAGCGAAGCGCCGGCCGCTATAATAGTGCATGAATGGCAAGGAGGACGCAGCAATGGCACTTTTGCACGTGGATTTCTATTCCGATGTACTGGGGCGCGCCGCACAGATGGACGCGATTCTGCCCGAGCACAGCGCGGATGCGCACTGGAGGACCCTGTTTCTGCTGCACGGCATGACCGACGATCACACGACCTGGCAGCGACGCACCTCCATCGAGCGCTATGCCGAGGAGCGCGGCATGGCCGTCATCCTGCCGGATGCGGGCCTGAAGTGGTACTGCGACACCCCTCACGGCGAGGCGTACTTCCGCTTCATCTCCGTGGAGCTGGTGCAGATTGCCCGCCGCATGTTCCCGCGGCTGTCCCACGACCGCGCCGATACCTTCGTGGCCGGCAACTCCATGGGCGGCTACGGTGCGATCAAGTGCGCCCTGAAGCATCCCGAGACCTTCTCCAGGGCCGCCGCGCTCTCCGGCGCACTGGACGCAGCGGCGCTGCCCTTTCTGCAAGAGCCGCTGGAGGAGCGCGCCTACTGGGAGGACGTCTTCGGCCCCATCGATCAGATCCCCGGTTCGGAAAACGACCTCTTTGCCGCGGCCGCCGCTCTGACGCAAAACCGGCCGGAGCTGTTCATGTGGTGCGGCACGGAGGATTTTCTCTACAATATGAATGTGCGCATGCGCGCGCACCTGGAAGCGCTCGGCTACAATCTGACGTACCGGGAATCGCCCGGCGACCATTCGTGGAAATGCTGGGATCGGGAGCTTCCGTGCGCACTGGACTGGATGCTCGGCGGGGAGGTGGATGCATGTCGCTGATTCAGATGCGCTTCTTTTCGGAGAAGCTGAACCGCTTCACCGGCGTGAACGTGATCCTCGCGCTGGACCGCAGGATCGAAGCGCCGGCAGGCAGGCCCACGCTGTACCTGCTGCACGGCATGGGCGACGACCAGAGCGCCTGGCTGCGCAAGACCAATGTGGAGCGCTACGCCCTGGAGGCGGGGCTGCACGTCGTCATGCCCGACGGCGGCCTGAGCTGCTATGAGAACATGATTCACGGCGAGCGCTACCGGGACTACCTGCTGCTGGAGCTGCCCCATGTGATGCGCAGCTGCTTCCCCATGTCGCCGCGCAGGGAGGAAAACTTCATCGCCGGCTGCTCCATGGGCGGCTGCGGCGCGCTGAAGCTGGGACTCGCCCACCCGGAGTGCTTCCGCGCCATCGGCTGCTTCTCCGCGGGGCACCTGGAGTATCGCCCCGATGCGGATCGCAACCGGGCCATGCTGGCGCGCGCCTTCGGGAACGGGCTGGAGCTGCGGGACGCCGAGATCATCGAAAGCGCCCGTGCCGCCAATGCCGGAAGCGACCCCATCGGCATCTGGCACGCCTGCGGCGATGCGGACGTGCTGCGCGACAGCTGCATGGAGACGAAGGCCTTCTTCGAATCCATGTCGGGCGGCGCGATCGACTATCGCTTCCGCATGCTGCCCGGCCGGCACGACTGGGCGCTGTGGGACGGCATGCTGCGGGAATTTCTGTCCTGGCTTCCCCTGCCGGAGGAGACTGCCAACGCCAAAGCGCGCAGAAAGCGGGGGCAGTTGCGATGAACATCCGAATCGAGGGCATCGTGGTGCAGGGCAAGCAGCTGGGCCGCACCATCGGCTTCCCCACCGCCAACATCCGCCCGGAGCGCTGGGATGGAGAGGGTCCCAACGGCGTGTACGCCGCCTGGTGCACCGTGGACGGACAGCGCCACCCCGGCATGCTGAACATCGGCCGGCACCCCACCGTGCCCGACGGCGCGCCCACGGTGGAGATCAATCTGTTCGATTTCCACGACGACATCTACGGCATGCGCATCGTGGTGGAGACCGTGGAATACCTGCGTGGCGAGGTGAAGTTCCCGTCCGTAGAGGCGCTGCGCATGCAGCTGGAACGCGACCGGCAGCGGTCGATCGCGATCCTGAACGGTGACGCGCGGGGCTGAATCCCTGCATTCCGGCATGGTTCGCACGCCTCCGGCATAGAATGAATTGCCGGGCGGACGTGCCGAGGCGCTTCCCGGCGGAGACCATTCCCGCCGGGAGGTGTTTTTTTGATTCATTCCAAGCGCAATGCAGGCCCGCGCCAGACGGCTGGCCTGGGCACCATACGCGTGCGCCGCAGCCGCCCCAGTCCCATCGCACTGGCGCTGGCGCTGATGCTGACCATGCTCTTTGTCTACGCGATCTCCCTGTCCGGGCCGGAGCATGCAGATGACGCAGCCGCGCAGCTCCCCTCCACCGCCGAAGTGCGCATGGAGGGCATGGACATCTCCTTCCTCTGCGCCGAGCGGGTGTCCGACCCGCTGGAGGCCCGGATCCGTGCGGCCTACTGCGACGGACAGGACGGCGCAGGGCTGATCCTACCCGACGGAGACGAATATGCGATCATTCTGGAGGCGGTGTCCGATCCCGACGCGGCGGGCGTCATTCGCCGCCAGTCGGAGGGCCTTACGCTGAAGCTCAGGGGCAGCGCGGAACAGATCGCGGCGATCTCCGGCGCGGTGGACTTTCTGCGCGCCCAAGCCGTGGAGACCGGTGCGCTGGCCGCCGCGCTGGAAAACGGCGGCACCGACGCAACGTCCATTCGCGCACTGCTGGAGGTGTACCGCACCCAGGGAGAGCGGGCGCAGTCGGCCCTGGCGGACTGCACCGGTAGCAACGGCATCGCGGCGCTGTTTCAGGAAGGCGTCGATGGTGCGCTTGCGCGCCTGGATGCGGCCATCGCCGAGACCGATCCCGGCAGCCTGCGCCTGATTCACGCCGCCGCCTGCGCCCAGTGGCTTCAGCTGCTGGAAGCGCTTCCCAGCACATAAAAAGCAATGCGGCGGGGTGTGGGCACCCCGCCCTACGGTTGGGCGGAGAGAATACAAGCGGTAATCCTTTTTCAACCAGACGTAAGAAATCCAGTTCATTCCTGCCGAACTGGATTTCGTGCTCGAAGAGATCGATGTATAGAAATGGAACACAGCACCCCTGCCCCTTGAATCTATGGGGGCAGGGGTGCGATCGCTTACACCGCGCAGCGTTGTGGCTGCAGGCCCTGCCTGCCGCGACAGGCATGTGGCAGCAGGTCCCGCCTGCCGCGGTGCCTCGCCGCTTATATCAATTTCTTGGAAATCTTCCGGGCGCGGGTCTCCAACGCGTCCAGCTCGGCCTCGGCCTGATCGATGCGCTGGCGGGTGCGTGCAATGCCCTCCTGGAAGCGGGCAAACTCGCTTCTCAGCTCATCAAAGAGCTGCAAGACCTCGCCGCTGCGCTTCTCCAGCGCGCTGGTGCGCAGGCCCATCTGCAGGCTGGTGAGCAGCGCGCACAGCGTGCCCGGCCCGGCAACCAGCACCCGGTACTTCACCTGCACCTTCTCGATCAGCCCCGGCATGCGAGCGGCCTCGGCGTACAGGCCCTCCACCGGCAAAAACATCACCGCGAAGTCCGCCGTCTGGGGCGGTCGGATGTACTTCTCCGAGATGATCTTCGCCTGCTCCAGCAGCGCACGCTCCAGCATGCGGGCGCACTTCTCCCGCAGCGCCTGATCCCCTGCGGCTTCCGCGTCCATCAGGCGCACGTAGTCCTCCTGGGGGAACTTGGAATCGATGGGCAGCAGCATGTCGTCCCCGCCCTGGCAGGGGATCTTCAGCGCAAACTCCACCCGCTGCTGGGAGCCCTCCGGAATGGCGGCGTTGGCCACGTACTGCTCCGGCGCAAACAGCTCCTCCAGCAGGTTCTTCAAAAGCACCTCGCCCCACACGCCGCGGGTCTTGACGTTGCCCAGCACCTTCTTGAGGTCGGTGACGTTGGCGGCAAGCTCGCGCATCTCGCCGATGCCCTTGTGCACGTCTGCCAGCTGGCTGTTCACCACCCGGAAGGACTCGCTGAGCCGACCGTCCAGCTTCTCACCCACCATGCGGCGCATCTCCGTGAGCTTCTCGTCGCTCTGCCGGGTCAGGGCCTCCATGCGCGCGTCCAGCGCGCCGCCCAGCTCCGCCACCTGCCGCAGGGATTCGCCCACGGCCTGGTTCAGCCGCTCCACGCTCCTCGCCTGGCCCTCGCTCTCGCGGCGAAGCTGGGTGAGCATGCGCTCACGCTCCCGCCGCACGCGCCGGTTCTGTCCGGACAGCATCAGCGCCACCACGATCAGCAGCGCGATCGCCACCACCGCCGCGGCGATCAGCGCCGCAATTCCCGGATTCCGATTCAGATATTCCAGCATGGGTTCTCCTTAAAAAATTGGAGGGGGATGTATCCTCCGTCCCGATATAGAATGACGTTTCGCAGAACAGCCTGTTCAATCATTTTTGGCGGCGTGTACGTCAAAAATGGGATATTTTCATGCAGGCAAATCCCATTTGCCGGAGGGAAAATATCTTCCTTGCAGAAATTCGTTGTGCGTTCATCGCGCGGCGAATTTCTGAAAAGCTGCTGAAGCCTGCGCGCAAGCGCAATGGATTCGGCGGCTGAGGGGGTGGCAGTGGCGGGGGAGAAACTCCCCCGCCACATAATATTACATTCTCTCCGGCGCTTCCAGGCCGATCAGATCCAGCGCCTTGGCGATGGTCTGCTTCACGGCGCGGGTCAGATGGATGCGGGCGCTGCGCGCGCCGAGGTCGTCCACCATGACCTTGTGCTCGTAGTAGAACTTGTTGAGCCTTGAGCACCTCGGGGAACTGCTCCAGCATGCGCACCACGTCCTGGGCCTCGGGATCGGACAGCGCGGAATAGTCCGGCGCAGCGTCGCAATCCCCTGCCTTGCGCAGCACGGAGCAGGCGCGGGCGTGGGTGTACATCACGTAGGGGCCGGTCTCGCCGTCGAAGTTCAGCGCGCGATCCCAGTAGAAGTCGATGTCCTTGATGCGGTTGTTGTACAGCGCGAAGAACACCACCGCGCCAACGCCCACCTGACGGGCGACCTCGTCCTTGTTCTCAAGATCGGGGCTCTTCTCGTCGATGATGGCGCGCGCCTTCTGAATGGAGGTGTTCAGCAGGTCCTCCAGGTACACCACGCGGCCCTCGCGGGTGGAGAGGGTCTGGCCCTCGAAGGACACCATGCCGAAGGAGACGTGCTCGCAGTTCTTGTACCAGTCGTAGCCCATCAGCTCCAGCACCTTGAACAGCTGGCGGAAGTGCAGATCCTGCTGGTAGGCCACCACGTAGAGGGACTTGTCGAAGTCGTAGGTGTCCTTGCGGTACTTGGCGGCGGCGAGGTCGCGGGTGATGTAAAGCGTCGCGCCGTCGGAGCGCAGGATCAGCGCCGGAGGCATGCCGTAGGGCTCCAGATCCACGATCTGCGCGCCCTGATCCTCCTTGAGCAGGTTCTTTTCACGCAGCTCGTCGATGATGGGCTGCATCTTGTCGTTGTAGAAGGACTCGCCGGCGTAGGAGTCGAATTTCACGCCCAGCAGGTCGTACACGCGCTCCGCGTCCTTCAGGGTCACGGACTTGAACCAGTTGAAGATTTCGAGGGCCTCCGGATCGCCGTCCTCGATCTTCTTGAACCATGCGCGGCCCTCGTCGTTGAGCGCCTCGTTTTCCTTGGCCTCGGTGTTGAAGCGCACGTAGAGCTTCACCATCTCGTCCACGCCACCGTTTGCCACGGTGTCGTGGTCGCCCCAGCGCTTGTAGGCGGCGATCATCTTGCCGAACTGGGTGCCCCAGTCGCCCAGATGGTTCACGCCCACCGCGTTCCAGCCGAAGAATTTGTGCAGCTTGTACAGGGCGTTGCCGATCATCGTGGTGGACAAATGGCCGATGTGGAAGCGCTTGGCGATGTTGATGGAGGAATAATCCAGCACCACGGTCTTGCCCGCGCCGGAGTTGTCGGAGCCGTAGCTCTCGCCCTGCGTGAGCACCGCCTCCACCACCTTCTCGGCGTAGGTGGCGCGGTCGATGAAGAAGTTCAGATAGCCCTTGACCGACTCCACCCGGCCCAGGTAGTCCGCCTGGATGTTGGCGGCGAGGGCGTCGGAGATCATCATCGGACTCTTGCGCAGGGCCTTGGACAGCTTGAAGCAGGGGAAGGCATAGTCGCCCATGTCGGTGCTCGGCGGAATCTCCAGCGCCGCGGCGATGTCCGCGGGCTGCAGGCCGGTCTCGCCAAAGGCGCGCTCCGCTGCGGTAAGAATTTCATTTGCAATGGAAAGCTTGAAGTCCATGTATATTTTCACTCCTGTTTGCTCATCTCCCTCCTATTATAGCAGATATTTCGGGCACGAACAGCAATCCGCGGGTTAATTATTTTTGTGGACGGGGGGAGCACACAGGAAAGCATCTCCCCGTTTGCGACCTTATGGTTGATTTTTTCCCGAAAAGGGGGTATCATGGAGGTGGAATCCCATGGATACCGCATCGACATATGCAATGCAACAATCTGCATCCGAATGGAGGGATCAAGATGGCATTTTTCAATGATTTCAAGGAAAAGTTCACCAGCGCCGCACAGTCCGTGACGAACAAGACCAAGGACAGCGTGGAGATCACCCGCCTGTCCAGCGAGAGCCGCAGCATCGCCGGGGAAATCCAGGATTTGTATCAGGAAATCGGCCGCATCTACGTGGACTCCCAGGGCACTGACGCCGTCGCCCTCGCGCCGCTGTGCGCGAAGGTCGCCGAGCTGCGCGATCGCCTGGAATCCCTGGAGCGCCAGAAGATGCTTTTGCGCAATCAGAACCGCTGTCCCTCCTGCGGCGCGGTGATGGCCAAGGGCGCGCGCTTCTGCTCCAGCTGCGGCCGCCGCATGCCGGAGCCCACCCCCGAGACCGAGCCTGCGCCCACCGCCGGGGATGTGACCTACTGCCCCGAGTGCGGCGCTATGCGCAAGGGCAACGACGCCTTCTGCGCCGTGTGCGGCCACAGCTACGACGGCGCCACCGAAACCGAGCCCGCAGCAAAGCCCACCGTGACCGTCTCCGCGACGGAGGACAGCGCCGACGAGGCCCCCACCGACTTCGACGCCGAATGACGGCCGCAACCACCAAAGAGGAGCGCTGATGCATGGATAGACAACGCGACCCCTACAACGGCCGCTTCGGCGAGGGTTCATCAGGCAACCGGCGGCCCACGGGCAGCTATCGCTCCCAGCCCTCCGGCGGCTACAAGTCCCGCCCGGACTACGACGTCAACCGCCGCCCGACCGCACGAACCGCTGCGGGCGACAGCTACACCCGCCGGCCCGCACCGCGACCGGAGCCGGAGCGCACAAGCCGCCAGCCCCAAAAGGACCGCCGGCGCGCAGGAAAGCGGCTGAGGATCGCGATCCTGCTGCTGGTCGTGCTGCTGATCGCGGCCTGCATCTTCTTTGCCGTGCACACCCGGCGCAACCGCACGGTGCACCAGATGCCCACCATCGAGCGCACCGGCGAATTCGAGAGCGTCGTTACGGAGGATTCATGAAGCTGACACTGCACGCCCGCGCGAAGATCAACTGGTCGCTGTCCATCTGCGGCGAGCGTCCGGACGGCTACCACAGCCTGGATATGCTGATGCAGAGCATCGAGCTGTGCGACGTGCTCAGCTTCGAGCCGGCCCGCTTTCTGAGCCTGACGGTGGACGGCAAGAAGCTGCCCATCGGCAACCGCAACCTGGTGATCCGCGCCGCCAACGCGCTGAACGAGACCCTGGGTCTGCACAACGGCGCGCGCATCTCCCTGAAGAAGAACATCCCCACCCGCGCCGGTCTGGGCGGCGGCAGCGCGGACTGCGCAATGACGCTGATCGCCCTGAACCGTCTGTGGAACCTGCGCCTGCCGCTGCGCACCCTTCAGCAGATCGGCCTGAAGCTGGGCGCGGACGTGCCCTTCTGCCTGCAGCAGGGCATGGCCCGTGCCGAGGGCGTGGGCGAGATCCTGACGCCCCTTGAATCGCCGCCGATGATTCCGCTGGTGATGGTCACGCCCGGCGGCGGACTGTCCACCCCCGCGGTGTTCAAGGCCTGGAGTGCCGGCAATTACCCCATGTCCCGCATCGACAACCTCGCCCTGGCCGGGGCGCTGAAGGCGCGCGACTTCGCCCGGGCGCAGGCGCTGTCCTGCAACGATCTGGAGACGCCGGCCATCGCCCTGATGCCGGAGATCGGCGCGCTCATCGATCGCTTCCGCTCCCTCGGCGCGGCCTTCGTCCGCATGACCGGCAGCGGCTCCACGGTCTTTGCCGCCTTCGAAAGCGAGGAAGCGGCCCGCCGCGCCGCCGACGCCGTGCCCGGCGCCATCCTCACCCGCACCACCGCCGATCCGCTGTAATGCGCTTTTTTCCCGTAAAAGGGCTTGACTTTTGCCCGACCCGTGAGTATAATATAAATGTTCTTGCGGTCGTGGCGGAATAGGCATACGCGCACGTTTGAGGGGCGTGTGGGAGACCGTACGGGTTCAAGTCCCGTCGACCGCACCAAACCGGAGCACTGAAAATCGCGCATTTTCAGTGCTCTTTTTCTGTCCCCTTCCTTTGCTTCCCAAAATATACAGACCCCGGGCGGATCGGATCCGTCCGGGGCGTTTTGTACTCAGGCCCTGGCCAGCCAGTGGACGATGTTCTGCCACAGGCGGCTGTAATGCTTCCAGTTGCACAGCTCCGGCGAGGCCCAGTGGGGCGCGCAATCGCAGGTGTAGGCCATGGTGCGGCCCGCGCCGCAGTCCCATGCAGCGATGATGGGATCGTCCTCCCGGCGCGCAATGAGCGTCGCGCCCGGCTTGAGCACGGTGCGGTTGTAGCCCAGCATCCAGGGCATGGGCTCGTCGATGCCGTCCATCACAGGATGCTCCGGCGCGACGGTCTCCGGACAGAAGCCCTCGGGGCACTCCACGCGGTCGTCGCAGCTCATCAGCTCCACCGGCAGGATCTCCTCGATGGCGGTGCGCTTGTAGCAGCCCTTGGCCTCGATGCCCATGTAGGTCAGGTATCCGCCGATCATGCAGAAGCCGCCGCCGGCGCGCACGTAATCGCGGATCAGGTGCAGCTTGTTCACCGTGCGCTCGCTGGCGAAGAAGGTTTTCGTGGAGATCAGCATGGTGTTTGCGCCCACGTCGCTGAGCATCACCACGTCGTACTTCTGAAGCTCCTCCAGCGTCTGCGGGAAGTCGAACTCCACGCGATGGCAGGGGATGTGGGTGAACGCGATGCCGCCCTCCCGCAGCCGGTCGCCCACGTAATTTGCGCATTCCTCATAGCGATAGGTGGTAAAGGAGTCCACGCCCTTGGTTTCCGTGGTCTGGATCATCCAGGACTCGCCGACAAAGAGTACCGAAAGCTGTTTGCTCATGTAGTTTCCTCCCCGGGTCATATTTTTCTGCCATCAGTTTACCATACCTGCGGCGGAAAAGCAATTCGCCCGCGCCGCGAACCATCCCCTTTCTCCGGAGCTTTCCTCAGCCGCAGTCGTCCCTGCGCGTGGGAGCCGTTTCCGCACGGCGGCGCACGTCCCCGATGCGGGCGCAGATGCAGGTGAGATCGTCGATCCGTCCACGTCCCCGGCGCAGGCCCGCTTCCCGCACCAGCCGCTCCGCCAGCGCCTCCGGCGTGCAGTCTCCGCTCAGCCGCACCAGGCGGTCGATCATCATTCCGTCGCCGGCCTCCATCACGCCGTCCGAGCCCATCACGATCACGTCCCCCGGCCTGAGCCGCACCCGCGTCACCGCCGGCTGCACCCGCTCCAGAATGCCCAGCGGGAGCCGGCCGCCCTCCACGTGCAGCAGTTCCCCGCCCCGCAGGATCAGCGACCGACTGGCCGCCAGCTTCGAAAACTCCGCAACGCCGGTGTTCAGATCCACCGCGCACAGATCCACCGTTGCAAACATGTCCTCCCCGCTGCGCATCAGCATCTGCTGGTTCACCGTCTCCAGCGCCAGCGGAAACGAGATGCCCGCGTACAGGAAGCGCCACAGCAGCCGCAGCGTCTCCGCGCTCTCCTGCGCCGCAGCCTCGCCGCTGCCCATGCCGTCGGAGAGCATCAGGAGCAGCTTGCTCCGGCTCAGCGCGCGCACCAGGTGGCTGTCCCCGCTGATCTGCCCCGCCACGCCCGACTGGCAGCGCACGCCCGTCTCCAGCGCATAGCGGGGCCGCTGGGCAAACAGCAGCGCATCCCCCTGAAGCTCCGGCACAAAGCCTCCGCCGAAGGCCTTCCCCAGCGCGCGCCCCGCACGGCGCACCTCCTCCCGGCTCCAGCCGCCCTCCCGGGTCAGGCAGATCTCCGCGCCGTCCAGGCCGATGGCCGCCGCGTCGCAGTCCGTAAGTCCCGCGCTGTCCAGCGCCGCGCCCAGCTGCTCCAGCCGTCGCCCGCGAAAGGACACCGGCGCCGCCTGCCGGTCCGCCAGATCGTAGAGGATCTCCCGCGCCTGCCGGAGCTGCACCGACAGCAGCTGCCCCGTGGCACATCTCTTGATCTCCGACCTCCGCTTCTCCGCAAAGTCCCGCAGCAGCAGTCCCAGCCGATCCGGGATCATCCGGCCCCGGCGGCAGATGCGCAGCACGTCCGGCGGAATCTCCCCATCGGAGAACAGCACCCGCATCCCCGGCGGCGCATCCACCCGATCCAGCGCCTCGGTGATCAGCTGGCAGAGGAAGCGCACCGCCCGGTTGTCCGCACCGTTCCAGCAGTCCCCGTAGCCCGGACAGCCGCCGCAGAGCCGCTCGCGCATCTCGCAGATCAGCTCCTGCTCACCGGGCACGTCCGTCGGTGCGGCACAGCCCTCGGCCATGTCGCCAAAGGCGTCGCCCAGCGCCCGCAGCCGTCGCCGCGACTGGGCCGTGACCTCCCGGGCAATGCGATCCGGCTCCCGCGCCTCGCTGTGGGGCGGCGAGGTGAACACCGCCGCGCGCTTCAGAGCGCTCTCCGGCAGCATCAGATAGATCAGCGCCGCTGCCAGCGCCCATTGCGGCCCGGGCGCGCCCGCTCCCACTGCCAGCCGGTACACCAGCGACGCGGCGCACATTGCCAGCGCCCGCTGCCAACGCTTTTCGAACCCGCGCCATCCGGCCACCAGCGCGCCCAGGGCCAGTCCCCCCAGCTTCAGCGGCGAAGCGCCTCCCAGCGCAAGGGCCGCGCCTCCCAGCACGCCCGCAGCCGCGCCCAGTCCCGGTGCGATCAGTACGCCCAGCGCCGCCGCAGCCTCTGCGGCAGCCGGGAGCGTCCGCTGAAGTCCCGCAATGCAGGCGCAGGCCAGCAGCAGCGCACCCACCCGCTCCTGAAGCATCAGATGGCGCCGGTTTTTTCGAACCTGAAGCGCCGGCAGCAAAAACGGCGCGGCCGTTGCCGCAAGCGCCGCGCAGGCCAGCGCCCGCAGGGAATCGAGGGCGTCCCCGCCGGCCCAGACCAGCGACACAAGCAGCACGCCCAGCCCGGCCACCAGCGACGCCCGGGTCTCGGGCGCGCCCCTCTTCGCCGCCGGGATCAGGCTGCACAGCAGCTCCCCCGCCAGCACCGCCGCGCAGCAGATCGCCGAGAGCAGCGCAGAATCTCCCAGCGGCAGCCGCAGCGCGCCCAGAAGGCAGCCCGCAACCAACACCGCCGGATTCTCCCCCGCCGCAAGTCCCGCAGCCAGCAGCGCCGCCGCCAGCGGTGCAATCCGCATCAGCAGCTCCGCGCGCATCAAGAGGAACATCGCACCCATGAGCGCCGTCGGCCGGACAGCGCGCCGCACCAGCGCCTGCAGGCCATCCATCGCCATCATACCCCTCTGCCATTGAAGCGCATGCAACATTCTCCATCCCCCCTGGATCCTGAAGTGGGAATTATCTATGTGCGGCAAACCTGCGCGAGAACGTATATTCTGCGAAATTCTGGCAACAATGATTGCATCGTGCGGAGAACCGCAGGATAAAAAGGAGGAAGAATATGAATATGTTGGATCGCACTTCCCTGGTTCTGACCATCATCGGCGCCATCAACTGGCTGCTGGTGGGACTGTTTCAGTTTGATCTGGTGGCCTACATCTGCGGCGGCCAGGGCGCGGTGATCAGCCGCATCATCTACACCATCGTGGGCATCGCGGGCCTGTGGTGCATTTCGCTCCTGTTCCGCGAGCGCGGACACGACAGCTCCGAGGCCGCAGCCCGTAGCTGACGTAGGATTCGGGGGATCGCGCACGGTCGCGTTCCCCCGATTTCCGCTTTTGGCGCCTTCGCCACGCATTTGATCCAATTATGACCAAAAAAAGAGTTACAGTTCGTTCACAAATTCCAGCATGTTTGTTCATTGACTTTCCCTGATCTTGGATATATAATACAAGCGTTCCAAGGGGAAAGGGCGCTTCCACCCGAAGCGATGGAACCGTCCTCCGCGGAACGGCAAATCGAAACGGCTATTCTGTTTTCAAAGGAGAAGTGACAAATATGAAACGCAATGCAAGGCGCAATGACATGCGGCGCGCGCTGCTTTGGATCTCCAGTCTGGCGCTGGCGTGCGCACTGGTGATCGGCGGCATGAGCATCGGCGGCCTGGAAAGCCGCAATGCCAACGCCATCGCAGAGACCGCGCAGACTGCGGCTGCGGAACCGGTATCGGATCCCAGCCCGGCGGTGTACGTGGCCCAGAAGAACAGCAACAGCGTGGTGGGCGTCATCACCAACGTGCAGGATTGGAACCGCTCCACCGGCGAGGTTGAGGAGACCATGTACGCCCAGGGCAGCGGCGTGGTGATTCAGGAGGGCGGCTACGTGCTGACCAACTACCACGTCATCGAGGGCGGCGACAGCTTCCAGGTGCTGCTGCCCAGCGGCGAAAAGACCGAGGCCGTGCTCACCGGCTCGGATTCCTCCCTGGATCTGGCCGTGCTGCAGGTGACCGGCGATGCGGCGAAGCAGCTGGTTCCCGTGGCCATCGGCTCCTCCAGCGACCTGATCGTGGGCAGCACCGTGGTGGCCATCGGCAACCCCGGCGGCGAGGTTCTGGCCAACACCGTGACCCAGGGCATCGTGTCCGCACTGGAGCGCAGCGACGTCTCCAGCAACAACACCACCCGCAACGTGGACTACATCCAGCATGACGCGGCCATCAACTCCGGCAACAGCGGCGGCGGCCTGTTCAACTACAAGGGCGAGCTGGTGGGCATCAACACCCTGAAGTACTCCGGCAGCGCCTACTCCTCCGTCACCTTTGAAGGCCTGGGCTTCGCCATCCCGGTGGACACCGCCTACCCCATCGCCCAGCAGCTGATCGAGAACGGCAGCGTGATCCGTCCGCAGATGGGCATCACCGTGGCCGACTATGAGGGCCCCGACGAGCCCATGAGCAACTACCCGCCGGCCAGCGTGTGCATCTACGGCGTGAACGCAGGCAGCCCGGCCGAGGCGGCTGGCCTGAAGCAGTACGACTTCATCTACGCCATCAACGGCGAGCGCGTCACCAGCTTCCGCGAGCTCACCGGCGTGCTGGACAAGTTCAATGCGGGCGATACCGTGACCGTCACCGTGGTGCGCTACAACAACGTCTACCCCGTGACCAATAACAACAACAGCAACAGCTACTACTACGGCAACAACCCCTTCGGCAACTTCTTCGGCGGCTACGGCGGCTATGGCTACGGCAATGGCAACGGCAACAGCGGCGACAGCTCCAGCCAGAGCGGCTCCAGCATCGGCTCCGACCTGGTGGTCGGCGGCGGCTACGACTTCGTGACCGTTGACGTGGTGCTCGAGCTCCCCGCAGAAACCGAAAACTGATCCATGTAAAACAGATTGACCCGCAGTCCTGAGGGCTGCGGGCCTTGTTTTTTCCAAACAAATCTACATATCTATATGTACGCCGGCGGACAGCGCCCCGGCCGCCGAAGGAGCGGCCGGAGCGCCTGTTTCGTTTCCCCGGTTTTCAGAAGCGCTTCCGCCTCATTCGTACCTGCTGGCAAGCGCGGGATCCAGCTCGAACACCGGCATCAGCTCCAGCTTGAACAGGTTGATGCGGTGCAGGCGATCGATGCGCGCCTTCGTGTTCTCGTCCTCGCACACGCCGGTGCGGATGTAACGGTCCAGCGTGGCGTAGGTGAAGCCCAGGTTGTCCTCGTCGGTCTTGCCGCAGAGGCCGTCGATGGGCGGCTTTTCCACGAACTCCTCCGGCAGGCCGAGAGATCGGCCCACGGCCTTGACCTCCTGCACCGTCAGCCGGGAACAGGTTGCAGGTGTTGGCCACGCGTCCATTGACGCTCTGGGACACGGCGTACACCGTGGACATGCGCAGGCGCGCCGGCAGGTTCTGCACGGTCTGCGGCGTGATGGCGTCTCCCAGGGTGGCGCGCAGCTGCTCCATCAGGCCCTCGTAGGCGGCGTGAATGTTGATCTCCACCGAGCGGATGCCCAGGTGTGCAACCAGATTCCGGGACACCCCGATGTCGAACTGCTCGCCGTTGGGCATCAGCACGCCCACCACGCGATCCCTTCCCAGCGCCTCGACGCACAGCGCGGCCGTCACGGAGCTGTCCTTGCCGCCGGAGATGCCCAGCACGGCGCAGCAGCCCCTGCCGTTCTCCTCAAACCAGTTCCGGATCCACTCCACAATCCGATCCTTGACTTCGGACGCATTGAATTCCATATCTCTACCTCCCAAATCTCTGTTGAAGCCCCTATTCAAGTTCCCGGGTGAAGATCACGAAGGGATCCCCCTCGGGATAGACCTGCACGCTCTGGCGGTAGCTCTGCCCGGTGAGCGACGATGCGTTCTCCAGATACCAGTTCACGCGGCCGGACATGTACTGATACAGTTCGTTCAGCGTGATGCTGCCGTCGTAGTTCTGGTCCGCGCCCATGGTGCCGCGGGCATTGCGATCCAGATCCCAGCCCGCACCGTCGCACAGCGCCCGGGCGAACACCGTGGCCATCTCGCCCGCATTCGCCTCGGCATTGAAGGCGATGCGGTAGCTGTCTTGATCCAGGCCGGCGCTGGCGATCACCTTGTACTTGCTGCCGCGAATGGACGCGCCGGAGAACGCGCCGGTCACGCCCCTGGCGAAGTTTTCATACTCCGAGGCCGCGCCGATGGCGCCGCCGCTGCCGCAGCTGTCGATGAACACCACCACGGTGCCGGGAATGCTGCGCAGCTCCCGCTCCAGATCCCGCGCCGAGATGGAGGAGCCGTCGGAGAGCTCCAGAAAGCTCATGCCGCCCGCATAGGAGCCGTGGCAGGTGATGTACAAAAGCGACACGTCCTGGGGCGTGGCGCCGCGAAAGGCGCTGCGTAGCTCCGCGATCAGCTCCGCCTTGGACAGATCCTCCCGGCTGCGGGTGACGAAGCTCGCGCCCTCGAACTGCGCCGTCTCCAGCAGCGTGGCAATCGCCTGCGCCGAGGTTGCCGAGCCCGTGCGCACGGTATTCTCCTCGAAGGGATAGTTCTGCTCGCTCACCAGCAGCGCCCGGTACTTGCGCACCGCCGGCGTGACGATCACCTGCACGCTGGCGGACACGCTGCCCCGCACGTCGGCCACGGTGAGGGTGGTCTCGCCGCTCTGCAGGCCCCGGATCACGCCGTCGCGGGACACGCTGGCGATGCGCGGATCCTCCACCCGGTAGCGCAGCCGCTGGTCGGAGGCGTCCCCCGGCGTGAACTCCACGATCACGTCCGCGTCGTCGCCGACGCTCAGGCGTATGGCCTCGCCGGCGATCTCCAGGCCCTCGAGCGCCACGTACTCCACGTTCACCGTGCAGCTGGCCTCGGAGTGCATGCCGTAGGCGGTGATGCGGGTTTGGCCCGGGCGCAGGCCCAGGATCCGTCCGTCCGGCAGCGCCAGGGCGATCTCCGGATTCTCCGATACCCACAGCAGGGCGTCGCCCTGGATCTGCTGCTCCATCTGCATTTCACTGCCTGCAGCCAGGCTGTACGCCGCCCGGGAGAACTGCAGCGCCTCCAGACCGCGCTCCTCCGGGCGGTGCAGGTTCAGAAAATAGTAGCCCGTCTCCCCCGCCGGCGCACTGACGCGCAGGTAGTAATTTCGCCCGGCCTCGGTCACGGCGCGCAGCATGCAGGCCCCGCCGGGCAGCTCCTCGAAGCGGGCCACCAGCGCGCCGCCATCGTCAAAGAGCATGGCCCGAAGCGCGGGCGCCGCCTCCGAATCCGCCTCCCCCGGCACGCAGGTGAGCATCAGCATGCCCGTCTCCTCCGCCCGGAAGCTGTACCAGTGGGCGTCGTAGGCGTGGGCGATCATCTTCTGGCTGGGCTCGTTCTCCCGGGCCTCGAGCGGCTGGCTGAAGCAGCGGCTGAGGGTGTCGCGCGCAACCTCGATCAGGGCGTTTCCGCTGCCATGCACGCGCACGGTGTAGGTCTCGCCCGCCACCAGCCACATGGAAAACAGCTCCCCGTAGCCCTCTCCCTCGGCGATCACCTCGCCGCCTTCGAGAAGCTCCGCATGGGCCTCCACGCTGCCGCCGTCCGCAGAAAAGATGTACAGCGCGTAGTTGCTGTTGGCCTGGGGCACGTAATCGAACTGGAAGTCCGCGCGGGAGAGGTCCGCAAGCAGCATCGGGTCGCTCCCGGACAGCGCAAGCGCGCCGACCGATGCGGCCGGCGCGATCCAAATCAGCAACAGCAGCGCGAGCGCCGCCCGTTTCAGATAGCGCATGATCCTCCCGTCGATTGGCTCACTCCGCCTTCAGGTATTCCAGCTTCACATAGCCCTCGTATTCCGCGGTGCGCACCTGCACCCAGCCCTCGCCATCGGCCTCGCCGCAGACGATCAGCCGCCGGCCGCTGGCCAGCTGGGCCACCACCTGGGACTGGGTCGTGGGCGCCTGGCGCAGGTTCAGCGTGGACGAAGCGTCGCCCAGCTGCACCACGGCATAGTACTGACCGTCCTCCAGCTCCGGAAGCGGCGCAGGCGTCGGGGTGGGCGTGGGCTCAGCCCGGGCCCGGCCGACGCTCTCGGGCAGCGCCTCCAGTTCTTCAAGCTCCGGCGCATCCCAGTCGATTTTCTCCAGGGTCATGCCCGGATAGTAGAACTTCAGGATCTCGGTGCAGCCCATCTCCTCCACGCCGGCCATGCGCTGGGCGCCGCGCTGGCTCATTCCCACGCCGTGGCCGAAGCGGCGCAGCTCGATGGTGTAGCCGTCGCCCTCCTCCACCACGCTGACCAGCTCGTAGTCGCTGCCGTTCAGGCCCAGATCCAGCTCATCCTTGATCTGGCCGTACACGTCCAGCTCCACCTCCACCGGCTCCGCAAGCTCCCTGCGCACCGGGCCCAGCTCGAAGGGGCAGGCCCTGCGCAGCCGGCGCAGATAGTCGATGGAGAACAGCACCTGGTTCGCAGCCGCGCTGTCCGTGGCGGGCATGGGCGCGCCGATGTCGCCCTCCGCCGCAATGTAGACCATCTCCGAATAACTCAGCTTCAGCGAAAAACGCAGCTTGGTATACATCCGGCTGCCCTCCACCTTCTCCTCCGCGGGGGTGACGGACAGCACCTCCTCGATGCGAATGTCCTCGATGCCCTGCTCCGCCAGGGCTTCGTCCGCCGCGTCCAGCAGCATGGCCTTGAGCTTCGGACTGCCCTCGGCCTTGCGGCTGAAGTGCAGCGAGGTCACCAGGCTGTTGGGATTGGCCAGATCGTAGGGATCGTCCCTGCGCATCAGATAGCCGTAGTCGCCGTCGCCGCTCCAGACGTCGCTGGGCAGGGCCACGGTGCCGCCGTTGCTGGCGGTGTAGTAGCAGGTGGCGAAGCCGCCGTTGTAGGTACCCACCACGCCCGCGGTCTCCTCCACCGCCTGAAGCACGTTGGTGTACTGGGGATCGTAGCCCTTGTACACCTGATCGGCGGTGGTGTCCACCAGGTCGTAGTCCCGGTCGCCTGCGTTCCACTTGCGCTGCATGGCGTAGGTGCGCGCGGCCACCGCCTGGGCCTTGAGCGCCTCCAGCGGCCAGGAGTCGCTCATCTCGTAGGCCACCACGCCGCAGAGATAGTCCTCCATCTGAATCGAGAGCACCGGCCTGAGTCCGCCGCCATCATTGCGGGTGACGGTGAGATCGCCCACGTAGAGGTTGTCCTTCTCGGACTCCGCGATGTAAATTCCGTTCTCCGCCTCGTCGGAGGCCTGGCGCGTGAGCGTCAGGGAATCGCCCATGTCCAGGGTCAGTCCCCCCACGCAGAGGTAGATGGTGTCGCCGCTGTCGCTGAGCACGATCTCGGTGTTCCGGGCAAAGCGGAAGCCCGCATCGTGCTCCACGGTGTACACGCCCGCAAGGGTGAGCGTCAGGTTCTGGGGATCTCCCAGCGACTTCAGGTATACGCGCAGCACGCCGTCGTCCTCCAGGGTGCTCTGCACAATGCCGTCATCGCTCCCAAAGAGGCTCAGCGCGCGCGCCGGCGCGCCGGTGGGCAGCAGCGCGCACGCCAGCAGCAGCGCAAGTGCGGCCCGCAAAATCTTGTTCTTCATATGCAACCTCCTGTGTCCGTCGAATGGCTTCCGAACCCAGTATCGACCGGATTTTTCCATTCAAACGGGCAGCGGAAAATTTCTGTGCGTCACATTGCACTACGGGATCAGATCCACCACCAGCTTCACCACCAGCAGCATGAGCACGCCCAGCATCACATAGCGGATGAACTTCGCGCCGCGCTTGAGCGCCAGCTTCGAGCCGATCCACGCGCCGCACACGCTGAAGCACATGGCCGGCACCGCCAGGGCATAGATCACCTGGCCCGCGCAGATGCGGGTGATCAGCGAGGTCATGTTGCTGGCCAGGTTCACCGGCTTGGCCGTCGCCGAGGCCGTGACCATGTCCATGCCGATCAGCGACGAGAACAGCAGAATCAGAAACGTGCCCGTGCCGGGGCCGAAGAAGCCGTCGTAGAAACCCATCAGCGCGCCGCTGAGCAGGCACAGCAGCAGCCGGCCCCGGGTGATGGGCTTGGGCTGCGTCCGCACGTCCTTTTTGAGCGCCACCAGCACCCCCACCACCGGAATGGCCACGATCATGAACAGGTGCATGAATTCGTTGCCCATGCGGTTGGACAGCCAGGTGCCGAACCAGGCGCAGGGCAGCGTGCCCGCGATGGCGAACAGCGCCGGCAGCCATAGGATCTTCTTGCTCTTAAAGAAGCGGAACGTGGCCGCCATGGAGGCGAAGCACGCCGAGAACTTGTTGCAGCCGGAGGCCAGGCCGTAGGGCAGGCCCGCCAGGGTGTAGGCCGGCAGGGAGATCAGTCCCCCGCCGCCGCCGATGGAGTCCACCAGCGCCGCCAGAAACACCAGCGGCAGAACAATCAGATAGGTCCCGACAGTCAGCTCCAAGTTTCTCACTCCAAATACTCCACATATATATCCGCTATCTATTATAACATGAACACCGTCACAGGAATTGGACGAAATCCGACCTTTTGGAATCGATTTTGTTGAAAATCGGACAAAGCGGCAACAATGCGGGCACATCGCCCGTCTGAGGAAGCAAAGGCACTTGCGCCGGGTGAGAAACTCCGCTATAATCGGGGATGGATAGAGTTCAAAAAGGGGGTGTGCCCATGAGCGCAAACGCATATGAGATTCTGGCGCTGGCCATGCGCTATGTGTTCGCGTTTCTGATGCTGCTGATCGTGCTGCGCGCCTGGCGCATCACCTCCGTCGACAGCCGCCGCGCCCGCAAGCTGCGCAGGCTGTCCCCCGAGACCGGCATCATCGGCGAGATGCTGGTGATGGACGGCGGCGAGCGCGCCAAGCCGGGCATGCGCTATCCGGTGACGCTGGAGGGCAGCATCGGCTCGGCCAAGACGGCGGACATCCGGGTGCGCCACAGCAGCGTGCGCCGCCGCCACGCCTACTACCTGATGACCGACGACGGCCTGTTCGTGCGCGGCCACGCCAGCGCCCGGATTCGCCGCAACCATGGAAACCTTGAACGCGAGGTGCTGCTGCGCGACGGCGACGTCCTCCAGCTGGGGCGGGTTTCGCTGCTGCTGGTGCTCTCCGGCGCGGACAGCGCCCCGGAGGAGATTCACCGCACGGTGCTGCGCCAGCGCCGCGCCCAGGAGAGGAGCGCGCCGCAGCTGGACGATTTCATCGACGATTCCATCTTCGAAACGGGCGCACACGAGGACGATCTGTTCTTCTCCGATCCCGCCAGCTGCTTGAGTCCCGAGGATTACGACTACGACGCCGACGCGCCCGACGAATACGACGAATACGACGACGAATGAGCTTCCCACCAATGACGACTTTCACTTCAGGAGACACTGTGCCATGTTACAGGAAATCGCGCCCCGACATCTGAACAACCAGTACCATCCCCAAAACATCGGCCCCGGCGCAAAGGTATGCGCCTTCCGGGACAGGGAGATCCTCGTCTCGCTGCGGGACGGCGAGGTGATCCTGCCGGAATGGGAGCAGCTGAAGGCTTCCATCCTGCGCAGCGTGTACCTGTTCTCCATCGATGAAACGCCCTACTTCCTGGCGGAGCTGCGTGCGGATGCAGCGCTCCCAGAGGGCTTCGGCTACGACAGCGTGCGCGCCCACCGAAGGCTGCATCCCAAATACACGGTGTACGCGGAGATGACCGCCTGGCACCTCTACGTGTGGTACCGGGACAACCGCTTCTGCGGGCGCTGCGGCAAGCCCACCCGCCACGACGGCAAGCTGCGCATGCTCGCCTGCCCGGACTGCGGCAACAGCATCTTCCCGAAGATCTGCCCGGCGATCATCGTGGGCGTGACCGACGGCGACCGGATCCTTCTGACCAAGTACTCCGGACGGGAGTACAAGAACTACGCCCTGATCGCGGGCTTTACGGAGATCGGCGAGACCGCCGAGGAGACGGTACAGCGCGAGGTGTTTGAGGAGACCGGCGTGCACGTGAAGAACATCCGCTACTGGGCCACCCAGCCCTGGGGCGTGGACACCGACCTGCTGCTGGGCTACTTTGCCGATCTGGATGGCTCCGCGGACATCACCATGGACCGGGAGGAGCTGTCGCTGGCGGGCTGGTACCACAGGGACGAGCTGAGCATCCCCGCCGACGACGTGAGCCTGACCAACGACATGATCCGCGCCTTCATCGAGAACCGCCATCCCCGGTGAGGCTGCGCAAGATAATTTGAGAAGGGAGGCATGGCAATGCGAACGCAAAAAAAGGTGGAAAAGATGCGGAAGGCGCTGATGCGCTCCAACACGCGTCTTTTGCTGACGGCAGTGGTGATCTTTCAGGCGCTGGCCATGCTCCTGATCGCGCTGAAGCCGGAGACCGCGTCCCTGCAACCGCTGATTCTGGCGGCGGCGATTCCGCTGGTCACCATCCTTGTGACGAACCTGATGGGCAGAATCTGGCCGGTGGACCGGGCGATATTGATCCTGGTGCTGCTGCTGGCCTCGGTGGGACTGATCGCGCTGTCGGACATCTGCCGCTCCGAAGAAACGCCCCGCAGCCAGGCGATCTACGCGCTGGTGGGCGTGGTGGCGATGTTCATCGGTGCGGGGCTGATCCGCGGCCTGTCCGACTGGAAGAAGCGCACGCCGCTGCTGATGGCGCTGTGCGCGCTGGCGCTCGTGACCCCGTGGCTGCCGGCCCCCATCGGCGGCTGGTACGACGGCGCGCGCAACTGGATTCACCTCGGCCCCATCTCCGGCCAGCCCAGCGAGTTCATGAAGCCGGTGCTGATCGTGATTCTGGCGGCGGGCTTCAGCAACCGCGCGCGCTTTGCCCGCTGCCTGCCCTACACCTTCGCGGCGCTGTGCTGCGGCATCCTGCTCACCGAGCGGGATCTGGGCGCGCTGCTTCTGTACTTCCTCACCACGGTGCTGATGTACTACGTGGCCAGCTCCAACGGAGCGCTCTGCATCGCAGGCCTGGGCATGGGCGCGGGCGCGGCGGTGATCGCCTACAACGCCATGCCCTACGTGCAGGATCGCGTGGCCATCTGGAAGAACCCCTGGAGCGACCCGCTGGACGCGGGCTATCAGATCGTGCACGCGCTGATCGCCATCGGCTCCGGCGGCCTGTTCGGCATGGGCCTGGGCCTGGGCATGCCCCGCAACGTGCCGCTGTACCACTCCGACTTCATCTTCACCTCCATCGCGGAGGAATTCGGCCTGATCTTCTCCATCGCGCTGATGGCGGTGTACGTGCTGATCATCATGCGCGGGCTGATCGTGGCCATGAACGCCCGCACCAGCTTCCACTCCATCACAGCCTTCGGCCTGGTGGCCATGCTGGGCCTGCAGGCGCTGCTGATCATCGGCGGCAACACGAAGCTCCTGCCCCTGACGGGCGTGACGCTGCCGCTGGTGAGCTACGGCGGCTCGTCGCTGGTGAGCACCTTCTTCTCGATGGGAATGCTGCTGGGCATCTCCTCCATGAACGCCGAGGACGAGGCCCGGGACATCGAGAAAATCGCCCTGCGAGAGGAGGTGCGCCCGTGAAGGAGCTGCGGCGCAACATGCGCATCATCGGCACGCTGATCGTGGCGCTGTTTCTCTGCGCGGGCGCGTGGTACGGCGTGACGGTGTATACCCAGGGCGACGTGTGGGCCTCGGACGTGTACAACCCCCGTTTGGCACGCAGCTCGTCGGATCGCGGCGACATTACCGACCGCGACGGCGTGGTGCTGGCCACCACCGACGACGAGGGCAAGCGCGTGTACCTTGAGAACACCGCCGCCCGGCGGGCGCTCTCCCAGACCGTGGGCGACACGGCGGGCATGTCCGGCACGGGCATCGAGAGCTTCTACTCCGCAACGCTGCTGGACCTCTCCACCGGCCTCACCGACCGCCTGAGCGAGCTGTTTAACGACGCCCGGCACGTGGGCTCCAGCGTCCAGATCACCGTGGACGCACAGCTGCAGGCCGCCGTCGCCGCAGCCTTCCCCAGCGGATACAAGGGTGCGGTGTGCGTGACCAACTACAAGACCGGCGAAATTCTGGCCATGGTGTCCATGCCCAACTACGACCCCTACGTCCTCTCCAGCGACAGCGTGGAGGGCGTGGCCGACACAGCCTATCTGAACCGCTGCCTGCAGGGCCTCTACACCCCCGGCTCGGTGTTCAAGATTGTGACGCTGGCCAGCGCCCTGGACTACGACCCCAACGTGGTCAGGCAGATCTTCACCTGCTCGGGCACCTGGGAGTACGAGGGCGGCAGCATCGTCTGCATGAGCGGCCGCACCGCCCACGGCGACGTGACGCTGAAGCAGGCATTCGCCAAGAGCTGCAACGTGACCTTCGGCAAGCTGGCCTACCAGCTGGGTGCGGATCGCCTGCGCGCCACCGCCGAGGCCTTCGGCTTCAACGAAAACTTCAAGTTCGGCGACTTCGTGGTGTACAACTCCTCCTTCCCGGCTGAGATGCGCAACATGAACGGCCTGGTCTGGGCCGGCATCGGCCAGGGCGAGGTGCTGGTCACCCCGCTGCACATGGCGATGATCTCCGGCGCAGTGGCCAACGGCGGCGTGATGATGCAGCCCTATCTGGTGAAGAACATCACCACCTCCCTGGGCCAGACCACCCGCAAGGGCGCGTCCAGCGCCTACCGCCAGGTGATGAGCGCCTCCACGGCCAGCACCATCGCCGAGTACATGTACGAGACCGTCAAATCCGGCACGGCCACCAGGGGCGCGGTCAGCGGCTACACCGTCTGCGGCAAGACCGGCTCCGCCGAGACCAGCGATGACAAGACCAAGGAGACCAACGCCTGGTACACCGGCTTCCTCTTCGAGAACGATCACCCCTACGCGGTGTCGGTGGTCATCGAGGAGGGCGGCGCCGGCGGCAACCTGGCCGCGGAGACCGCCGCGAAGGCGCTGAAGTACGCCATTCAATACGTGGGATAACCATTCTGGAGGATATAAAATGAAACTGAAGATCAACAACCTGACCCAGCGCTACCGCCGGGTGACGGCCCTGAAGGACGTGAGTCTGCAGCTGCGCGGCGGTGACACCTGCCTGCTGCTGGGCCCCAACGGCAGCGGCAAGACCACGCTGATGAAGCTGATCGCCGGCATCGCCAGCCCCAGCTCCGGCGAAATCACCCTGGACGGCATGCCCATCGGCCCCAAGACCAAGGCCCGCATCGCCTACATGCCAACCGAGAACTACTTCTACAACTACATGAGCGTGCGCGACGCGGGGAAATACTACGCGGACTTCTTCGCCGACTTCGACCGCGCTGCCTATGAGGCCCGCATCGACCGCGCGGAGCTTGACCCCCGCGCGCCGATCCGCACGCTGTCCTCGGGCATGAGCGCCAAGCTGCGCCTGTCGCTGATCCTCAGCCGCGACGCGAAGGTAATGATGTTCGACGAGCCCATCAACGGCGTGGACATGCTCACCCGGGACTGGGTGCTGGACGAGATCGCCGCGCGGCGCTCTCCCGAGCGCATCCTGCTGATCTCCACCCACCTCGTTGAACAGGCCGAGCGCCTTGCAAACTGCGCGCTGTTCCTGCGGCACGGCAAGCTGGTGCGCGAAGGCACGATGGACGCGCTGTGCCGCGAAAGCAGCCTGGAGGATCTCTACCGGGAAATCTACGGTTCCCGCAGGGAGGAGGAAGCGTCATGCTGAAGCTGATCAAATATGAATTCCGCCGCAGCCGCACGAGCCTGATGGCGATGCTGGGCGCGGCGCTTGCGCTGTATCTGGCCGCGCCGCTGGGCGCAATGATGAATCGGGAGGGCCTGATGGGCGTCTCGCTGTTCGGACTGATGTTTTACTGCTTCGCCGCCTACATCTACGTGCTGGTGCGGGGCGTGAGCGCCTACTCCGGCGAGCTGAGCACCCGATCGGGGTATCTGATGCTGATGGTGCCGCGCTCCACGCTGTCCATCGTGCTCTCCAAGCTGCTGTTCACGCTGTGCTTCGCCATCGTCATGCTGGCGGTGTGCATTCTCGCCTGCTTCGGCTCCGCCATGATCTTCATGGACGAGGTGTTCGACGTGCGCGGCATGATCCCCATGCTGAAATACTTCGCCCAGAGCATGGAGATCGACCTTTCGGCGCTGGGCTTCTTCTGCCTGTACGCCGTGGTTTCGCTGCTCATCAGCGTGATCTCGGTGGTCTCCATGGGCTATCTCTCCGCGACCCTCTCCGCCGCCATCGCCGCGCGGGGCAAGGGCGCAAAGCTGCTCTCGGCGGTGCTGTTCCTCGTGCTGCTGATCCTGGTGGGCAAGGTCTCCACGCTGGCCGCGCCGGAAGCTCTGGTGGAGGACTTCGTCGATCTGCAGACAGTTCTGACCTCCGCGATCCCCACGCTGCTGGTCAACCTGGGCTTCACCGCCCTGTTCACCTGCCTCAGCGCACTGATTCTGAAAAAGAGGGTGTGCCTGTAAGTCATGAACGCCGAGCTTGAATGGAAGATTCACAACCTGCCGGATTCGCCGGGCTGCTATCTGATGAAGTCCGGCGGCAGGATCATCTACGTGGGCAAGGCCAAGAACCTGAAGAACCGGGTGTCCCAGTACTTCCACGCCTCCCGCAGCCACACCCCCAAGGTGCGCGCCATGGTGGAGAAGGTGGACGACTTCGACATCATGCTGGTGGACGGCGAGATGGAGGCCTTCGCGCTGGAGTGCAACCTCATCAAGATGCACCGCCCCCACTACAACATCCTGCTCAAGGACGACAAGCACTACCCCTACATCCGCATCGATCTGCGCGAGGACTTCCCCAAGCCGGAGCTGGTGCGCAAGCAGGCCAAGGACGGCGCGAAGTACTTCGGCCCCTATCAGGGCGCGACGGTGGTGCGCGAGGTACTGGACGTGGTGCGCACGGTGTTCCCCATCCGCAACTGCACCACCGCCATCAATCCGGACAAGCCCAGAAGGCCCTGCATGTACCACCAGATCGGCCAGTGCCTGGCTCCCTGCGCGGGGTTGGTCAGCAAGGAGGACTACGCTGCGCAGCTTAGGCCGGTGATCGACTTCCTGAACGGCAAGTACGCCCCGGTGATCGACGAGCTGACTTCCCGCATGCGCGAGGCCTCCGCCCAGATGAACTACGAGCGCGCCGCGCTCTACCGCGACCGCATCCGCGCCGTGGAGAGCGTGATGCAGAAGCAGAAGGCCATCTCCACCGCCCAGGACGACCGGGACGTGATCGCGGTGCTCAAGCGCGACGCGGACGCGCTGGTGGAGATGCTCTACATCCGCTCGGGGCGGCTGATCGGCTCGGAGAACTTCACGCTGGAGGGTGCGGGCGACGAGGAGCCGGGCGAGATCATCACCCAGTTCATATTGCAGTACTACACGCCGGAGAACCTGCCCCCCACGGAGCTGATTCTCTCCGCCGATCCCCCGGAGAAGAGCGTGATCGAGGAGCTGCTGACCGAGCTGCACGGCAGGCGCACCTACCTGTTCGCGCCGATGCGCGGCGAAAAGCTGAAGCTGGTGCGCATGGCGCTGAAGAACGCCCGCGACCTTGCCGAGAAGCTGGACAAGCGCGCCGCGAACAGCCGGGAGCGCACCGTGGGCGCGTGCGAGGAGCTTGGGGAGGTGCTGGGGCTGATGCACCCGCCCCGGCGCATCGAGGGCTACGACATCTCCAACACCCAGGGCGTGCTCTCGGTGGGCAGCCAGGTGGTGATGATCGACGGCGTGGCACGCCACGACCAGTACCGCATCTACCGCATCAAGACCGTGCAAGGCGCGAACGACTTCGCCTCCATGCACGAGGTGATCACCCGCCGCCTGACTCACGGCCTGAAGGAGCTGCAGGAGCGCGGCGAGGCCGGCGAGGACCCCCGGGAGGGCAAATTCTCCGATCTGCCCGATCTGATCCTGATCGACGGCGGTCGGGGCCAGCTCAACGCCGCCCAGGACGCGATGCACGCGCTGGGGCTGGACATCCCCATGTTCGGCCTGGCCAAGCGCATCGAGGAGATCGTGCTGCCGGACTGCGACGAGAGCATCCTGCTGGACCGCCACTCCAACGCGCTGCACCTCATCCAGCGCCTGCGCGACGAGGCCCACCGCTTCGCCATCACCCACCACCGCAAGCTGAGAAGCCGCGCCAGCGTGTCCTCCCGCCTGGACGGGGTCGCGGGCGTGGGCGAGAAGCGCAAGAAGGCGATTCTCAAGCACTTCCAGACGGTGGAGGCCCTGAAGAACGCCTCCCTCGACGAAATCTGCGCCGTTCCCGGCATGACCCGCCCGGTGGCTGAGAACGTCTACGCCATGCTCCACGCGGCGGATGTGCAGAGCCCGGAGGGCGAATCCGAAGAATAAACATGCCACAGGGGACGGTTCTGCGCGTCAACGCGAACCGTCCCCTGTGACATTCTCAAATTGACAGCCTCGCCCCACCCATGCTATACTTCCCATGGAGCCGCAAGGCTTCCCGGCAGGAAGGAAGAAGATGGCGCTTGGCTTTTCACCTCTGACGCTCAACAAAAGCAGAGGAGGTGAGATCATGACTGACTTTGAGATGCTCTATCTCGTCATAATGATTGCCTCTCTTGTGTTGAAAGCGATCCAATTTGGTCGCAACTCAAATAACAAGAAAAAGTAAAAGCAAAGCCGCCATCCAGCGCTGACGGACAGGCGGCTCAATCCATTTCGGAGGGGAAAAGCCCTACCAAAAGCGTCATCCCTTCCTGCCGTTATTATAGCACGCTTCACACCGTAGTGTCAAGCTGAACCATCCCATACTTACAAAGAACCGCCCGCATGAAGCATCAACCTCATGCGGGCGGTTCTCATTTCTCTGCGCTTACTTCAGATTCGCCGCGAAGAAGTCCGCAGTCGCGTTAGCGACGGTGTTGCGCACCGTGTCGTCCTCGCTGTAGAAGCCGTAGCCATGGCCCTCGCCGGTGGCGTCCTGGGTCTGGGCGTTCAGGGCGGTGGCGACGCTCTCAGAGATGGAGGGGCTCACGGCCTCGTCATCGCTGCCCCAGATCACCAGCGCCGGGCCATTCCAAGCCGCAGCAGCCGCTTCCGCCGGCTTCTCGATCTTCTGCAGATCGGCAAACCATTCCTTGCTCAGCTCCTGCACCTGACCGTAGATGGTGGTGAAGGTCACATAGCCGTTCGCCTCGGCCTCTGCCAGCATGGCGTCATAGGCCTCCTCGCCGCCGAACAGGTTCTTCAGGTTGGTCGTATCTCCAGCGGGTGCCAGCAGCACGACCGCGTCCGCAGGCGTGCCGTTTGCCAGCAGCTCCAGAACGATGCGGCCGCCCATGCTGTAGCCGAACAGGCCAACCTTGCTCACGCTCAGGTTCGCCTTCGCGTAGTCGATGGCCGCCAGCACGTCCGCTTCCATGTTGGTCAGGGTGTTCATCTGGAAGCTCTCGGTGCTCTCGCCGCAGCCCGGGAAATCCATGCGGATGGACGCCACGCCCTGCGCTGCAAGTGCATCGGCGACGGCTGCAAAGCCCACGTTCTCCTCGCGGCTGCCGCCGTGACCGTGGCACATCACAACCACCGGGTATTCCTCAACGCCGTCGGGGGTCACAACCGTGGCGGGCACCTGCACGCCGCGGCTCTCGTAGGAGATTACCTGAACCTCCGCAACCGCGCCTGCGGCCATCAGAACCAGCGCCAGAACCAGTGCCAGAGAGAGAAGTTTCTTCATAATATATTCCTCCAAAAAAATTATCGGATAGCCTACAATATTGTAGTGGATTTATACATGTTGTCAAGCTGGATAAAATTAAGTTTTGCAATTGCTTCCGGCGCAATCGCTGCGATTGACAAATCCCTCCAAAAAGGGGATAATAGAGGCATGACAAAACCACTGGAGGTTGTGACCAATGTTCATCGATTATGACAAGATTGACGCGCGCGTGATGGAGCTCAAGGACGAGCTGATCCGCGACATTCAGAAGTGGGTCTCCATTCCCTCGGTTTCCTCCGGCAGCGACGGCGACAAGCCCTTCGGCCCGGTGGTGGCCCGGATGCTGGACACGGCGCTGGAGACCGCCCGGAACTACGGCTTTGAGACCCGCAACATCGACTACTATGCGGGCGACATCTCCATGGGCAGTGGCGAGCAGACCCTGGGCATGCTGGCCCACCTGGACGTGGTGCCCGCAGGCGAGGGCTGGACCCACGATCCCTTCGGCGGCGAGATCGCCGACGGCAAGATCTTCGGACGCGGCACCATCGACGACAAGGGCCCGGCGCTGTGCGCGCTGTACGCCATGCGCGCGGTGCGCGACGCGGGCGTTCCGCTGAAGGATGGCGTGCGGCTGATCCTGGGCTGCGACGAGGAGGTGGGCATGAGCGACATGCGCTACTACGCCTCGAAGCTGAAGATGCCCGACTACGGCTTCTCCCCGGACGCGGAGTTCCCGGTGATCAACATCGAAAAGGGCGGCGTGAACGTGGAGCTTTCCTATCGCGGAGAAGGCGAGGCGGAGGCCGAGATTCCGGTGTACAAGCTCTACGCCGGCGAGCGCCCCAACGTGGTACCCGCACACGCCTACGCCATCGTCGGCACGGAGAAGGTCTCCTGCGCCGAAATCGAGAAGAGGATTGCAGATCACGCGGCGGCGGTCCATCAGAAGCTGTCCGTGAAGGATCTGGGCGACGGTCGCGCGGAGATCAGCGCCGAGGGCGTGCTCTCCCACGGCTCGCTGCCGGAGCTGGGCGTGAACGCGGCGAGCGTGCTGCTGATCGCGCTGAAGGCCATCGGCGCGGGCGCGGGCGTGCAGCCGGCACTCAATATGATGACCGAGTGCATCGGCATGGAGCCGGACGGCGCTTCCCTGAACATCAAGTGCGCGGACGAAATCTCCCACAACCTGAGCTGCAATCTGGGCATTCTGCGCTGGAACGGCACGGACTTCAGCGCCACGCTGGACATCCGCTATCCGCTGTGCACCAATGAGGTGGAGATTCTGGGCAACATCACCCGCACGGTATCGAAGTACGGCGTGTGCGTGCGCCAGCTCGGCGGCCACACCCCGCACCACGTCCCCGCAGATCACAAGATCGTGCGCGGCCTGATGCAGGTGTACAACGAGCTGACCGGCGACGATGCCAAGCCCCTGGCCATCGGCGGCGGCACCTACTCCCGCATGATGCCCAACACCGTGGCCTTCGGCGTGGTGTTCCCGGGCCAGGAGGACTGCTGCCACATCGCCGACGAGTACATCGACATCGAGCGCATGATGCAGGCCACCCGCATCTTCGCCCACGCCATCGCAGAGCTGGCCAGCGGCAACATCGCCTGATCCGGGGGACCACGAACATGCAGAAGATCTTTTCCATCGCCATCGACGGCCCCGCGGGCGCAGGCAAGTCCACCGTCGCCCGCGCCGCCGCACAGGCGCTCGGCGCCATGTATCTGGACACCGGCGCGATGTACCGCACGGTGGGCCTGTACTTCCTCCGCAAGAACCTGCTGGAGAATCCGGACGAGATCGCCCGCCGCGTGGACGGCGTAAGCGTACAGGTGAAGTTTGAAGGCGGCGCGCAGCACATGCTGCTGGAGAATGAGGACGTGACCGAGGCCATCCGCACGCCGGAGGCCTCCATGGCCGCATCCGCCGTGGGCGCGGTGCCGGAGGTGCGCGCCTACCTTGTGCGCCTGCAGCAGGAGACCGCAAAGGGCATCTCCATCGTCATGGATGGCCGCGACATCGGCACCAAGGTGCTGCCGAACGCCACCCTGAAGCTCTACCTCACCGCCACGGCGGAGGTGCGCGCGCTGCGCCGCTACGCCGAGCTGCGGGAGAAGGGCGAAACCCCCGCGTTCCACAGCGTGCTGGACGACATCGTGGAGCGGGATTACAACGACATGCACCGCGCCGCCTCTCCCCTGCAGCGGGCCGAGGATGCGCACCTTCTGGATACATCGAATATGACGCTGAAGCAGGCGCTGGACGCAGTCGTTCAGCTGGCCCGCGAGGCAATCGGAGCGTGACATAAGCATGGGCAACAAATTCTACAATTTCGCCTGGACGGTGCTTCGCCCGGCCTTCGACATCCTCTATCCCCGAAAGGTGACGGGCACGGAGTACCTGCCCGCCGAGGGCGGCTTCGTGCTCTGCCTGAACCACTGCTCCGCCGTGGATCCGCTGTTCGTCTCCACCCGCATCCCCCGCAAGCGCCGCATGTACTTCATGGCCAAGAAGGAGCTGTTCGACAACAAATTCCTGCGCCCCTTCGTCACTTGGCTGGGCGGCATCCCGGTGGATCGCGGCCACGCCGATCTCTCGGCCATCCGCAATTCCATGAAGGTGCTCAAGGACGGCTTCGGCCTGGGCATCTTCCCCCAGGGCACCCGCAGCAGGGACAACACCCCCACGCCCATGCTGCCCGGCGCGGCGATGATCGCGCTGCGCGGCGGCGTGCCGGTGATTCCCGCCTACATCGACGGCCCCTACCGCCTGTTCCATCACGTGGACATCCGCTTCGGCGCGCCGCTGGATCTGTCCGATTTCGGCCGCCGCTGCGACCACGATACGCTGGTTGCTGCCACCGACCGCATCAGCGACGCCATCTGGGCCCTGCGCAGCTCCTCAAAAACTTAACATTAAGTTAAAGTTAATCCAGAATATTCTTGCAGGAATTCCGCTGACTCCGTCGAATAACGGACGTTAGCGGAATTTTTAATTGTTCGCTGAATTCCAATCCGAGTTTCGGTGCTGCGGACGGAAGGGACTGAGACCGATCGCTGAGATACTGGTTGCCAGGCACGCGGGCTTTTGCTTCGGCGTGAGACGGGCGGTGGACACCGCCGCGGCAGCCGCGCCGGCGATTACCCTCGGCCCGATCATCCACAACCCGCAAATGGTGGAAAAGCTTCGGCACGACGGCGTGACCAGCGTGGACTCCATTGCGGAGGTTCCGGCGGGCGCGCGGGTCGTGATCCGCTCCCACGGCGTGGGCCGCAGGGAGATCGAAGCGCTCAGGGCCCGGGATTGCGAAATCCTGGACGCCACCTGCCCCTTCGTGGCCCGCATCCATGAGATGGCGCGCGCAGCCTCGGAGGCGGGCGTTCCCGTGATCGTCGTGGGCGAGCGGGAGCATCCCGAGGTGGTGGGCATCCTGGGCTGGACCGATCCTCCGGGGTACACCGTGATGTGTGCGGAGGACGCGCAGGCCCTTCCCGAGATGGATCGGGCGCTGATCGTCTGCCAGACCACCATGGTGCGCAGCCGCTTTGACGAGTTGTGCGCGCTGCTCCGGGACAAAATCCGGCATCCGGATATCCGTGCCACGATCTGTCCCGCCACGCAGGACCGTCAGCGCGAGGTCACGCAGCTCGCACAGCGCGCGGACGTGATGATCGTCGTGGGCGGCAGGCAAAGCTCCAACAGCGCAAAGCTGTATCGGCTTGCCAAGGCCGCATGCCCCCGCACTCTGTTCATCGAAACCGCACAGGAGCTGGAGCAGTTCCAAATTTCCGCATCCGATGTTATTGGGATTACAGCCGGTGCATCCACACCGGATTGTATAATTAAGGAGGTTGTTGCAAGAATGAACGACATCGAGAAGAAAGTATCCGTTGATGACACCCAGGAACAGGCCGTAATGTCCATGGAAGACGTTGAAAAAACGCTTGTTCAGCTCCGCCCCGGCCAGATCGTCACTGGTACCGTGGTTCAGATCACCGAAGACGAAGTATGCGTCAACGTTGGATACAAGGCTGACGGTCTCGTAAAGAAGTCTGATCTTTCCTCTACCGATGTCAAGGTCGGCGACGAAATCGAAGTCGAGGTTGTGAAGGTGAACGACGGCGAGGGCAACGTGCTGCTCTCCCAGAAGAACATCATCAACCGCAAGGCTTGGGAAGAAATCGTTGCGAAGCAGGAAGCCGGCGAATTCGTTGAGGGCGTCGGCAAGGAAGCCGTCAAGGGCGGTCTGCTGGCGGACGTCATGGGCGTTCGCACCTTCATTCCCGCATCCCAGCTCTCCCTGCGCTATGTTGAGAAGATCGAGGAGTTCGTGGGCCAGACCATGACCCTGAAGATCATCGAGATCGACAAGGCCAAGAAGCGCATCGTGGCTTCCCGCAAGCAGGTTCTGCAGGTGGAAGAAGCCGCCCGCAAGAAGGAGCTGTGGAACACCTTCGAGGTCGGCTCCATCGTCAAGGGCACCGTTCGCCGTCTGGCGGACTTCGGCGCGTTCGTCGACATCGGCGGCGTGGACGGCCTGGTGCACGTGACCGATCTGTCCTGGGGCCGCGTGAAGCACCCCTCCGACGTGGTTTCCGTCGGCCAGGAGATCGACGTGAAGATCCTGAACGTGGATCCCGAGCGCGAGCGCATCTCCCTGAGCTACAAGCAGACCCAGCCCCGTCCGTGGACCGTCGCCGGCGAGAAGTACCCGGTCGGCTCCGTCGTTGAGGGCAAGGTCGTGCGCATCACCACCTTCGGCGCATTCGTGGAGCTGGAGCCCGGTCTGGACGGCCTGGTACATATCTCCCAGTGCGCGCTGACCCGCATCGCCAAGGTTGAGGACGCTGTGAACGTCGGCGACATCGTTCGCGTGAAGGTTCTGGACGTCAACACCGAAGCCAAGCGCATCAGCCTGTCCATCCGCGAGGTTCTCGAGGACGAAGCTCTGGATTCCGTTCCGGAAGACGAGTTCGCCATCGACGATATCCCGGAGGCCTGATCTCTTCGGATTGCTTTCACACCCCGGTCGTATGCCGGGGTGTTTTCTTTCGACCATTTCACTGAAGGGAGCGAGCTTACATGAGCAAAATTCTGCTGATCAACGGCAGCCCCAACCAGCGCGGCTGCACCTTCACCGCCCTGCGCGAGATTTCGCTGGAGCTGGCGAAGGAGGGCGTGGAGAGCGAGATCCTGTGGCTGGGCAAGGAGCCCATCGCCGATTGCATCGCCTGTGGCAAGTGCGCCGGCAGCGGCAGCTGCGTCTTTGACGACCTGGTGAACCGCATCGCCAGTCGCCTGGACGAGTTCGACGGCGTCGTGGCCGGGTCGCCGGTGTACTACGGCGGGCCATCCGCACGGATCTGCGCCTTCCTGGATCGCCTGTTCTACTCCAACGGCGCGCGCATGGCCGGCAAGCTGGGCGCAGCGGTGGTCTCCTGCCGGCGCGGCGGCTCCACAGCGGCCTTCAATCGCCTGAACATGTACTTCATGATGAACAACATGGTGGTGCCCACCTCCCAATACTGGAACCAGGTGCACGGGAACACACCCGAAGAGGTGCGCCAGGATCGCGAGGGCCTGCAAACCATGCGCATGCTGGCCCGGAACATGGCCTGGCTGCTGCGCTGCATCGAGCTGGGCCGCATCGCTGGACTCAGCGCCCCGCTTCCCGAGCCCCGGGACCGCACCAACTTCATCCGCTGAGCGGGTTCTCCCCGGCGTCGGCCGCGCCGCATCGGAACCCGCTTCCCGCACGCAAAAGGACCTGCCCCACGGCATCGTGGGACAGGTCCTCTTTGATGCGGCTCAACCGACGAAATCCAGGAAGGCCGCGTAGCCCTTGTAGGCCTCGAACAGGTCGGCCTTGCTGATGACCTCGTAGGGGGCGTGCATGGACAGCACCGCCACGCCGGCATCGATGACGTTCATGCCGTAGCGCGCGCAGGTGAAGGCGATGGTTCCGCCGCCGCCCAGATCCACGCGGCCCAGCTCCGCAGTCTGGAAGGCCACGCCTGCGTCGTCCATGATCCGGCGCACCTGGGCCACATACTCGGCGTTGGCGTCGCTGGAGGAGGACTTGCCCCGTGCGCCGGTGTACTTGTTGAAGCAGATGCCCCGGCCCAGATAGGCGGCGTTCTTCTTCTCAAAGGCGGCGGCAAAGTTGGGATCGAAGCCCGCGGAGACGTCGCTGGAGAGCATGTAGCTGTTGCGCAGCACGCGGCGCAGACCCAGCTCGCTGTAAGTGGCGGTGAGGGCGTAGACCTCGGCCACGATGTTCTCAAAGTACATGGAATCCATGCCGGTGGCGCCGACGCTGCCGATCTCCTCCTTGTCGGTGAGCACGCAGCATGCGGTGCGCTCGGGGGTTCCCTCCAGATCCAGCACGGCGCGCATGGACGGATAGGCGCACACGCGGTCGTCGTGGCCGTAGGCCAGGATCATGCTGCGATCGAAGCCCATGTCCCGGGCCTTGCCCGCGGGTACGATCTCCAGCTCCGCGGAGAGGAAGTCCTCCTCCTCCACGCCGTAGGTCTCCTTCAGGATGTTCAGCACGCCCTGCTTCACGGCGTCCTTGTCGCAGTCGGCCACCGGGCGGCCACCCACGATCAGGTTCAGTTCCTCGCCCTCGATGAGCTTGCTTGCGTCGCGCTTCATCTGATCCTGCGCCAGGTGGGGCAGCAGGTCGGAGATGCAGAACACCGGGTCGTCCTCGGCCTCGCCCACGGTGACGTTCACGCGGGTGCCGTCCTTCTTCACGATCACGCCGTGCAGAGCCAGCGGCTGGGCCACCCACTGGTACTTCTTGATGCCGCCGTAGTAGTGGGTGTCCAGATAGGCCAGGTCCGCGTCCTCATAGAGGGGATTCTGCTTGATATCAATGCGCGGGGAATCGATGTGCGCGCCCAGGATGTTCATGCCCTGCTCCATCGGCTTTTCACCGATCACGAACAGCAGGAAGGACTTGTCCATCCAGTTGCAGTACACGCGATCGCCCGGCTTGAGCTGCCGGCCCTCGGCGATGCACTTCTCCAGGTTCACAAAGCCGCGCTCCTCAGCCGCGGCACAGCACAGCGCGGTGCACTCCCGCTCGGTCTTTCCATTGTCCAGAAAGGCGCGGTAGTCCCTGGCAAAGGCCTCCAGGCGATCCAGCGCCTGCGCATCGTATTCCTTCCACACATTCTTGCGTTCCATGTTTCATACACTCCGTTTCCAAATTGAATTTCAACGATTTTCGTCGTTGTCTGCGTCGTTGAGCACCCGCTCGATGATGTAGCGCGGGCGCGCCTTGGTTTCGCTGTAAACCTTGCCGATGTACTCGCCGATCACGCCCAGCGCCAGCAGCTGTATGCCGCCGATCATCCAGATCGAGCAGATCAGCGAGGCCCAGCCGCTCACCGTCTTTCCGCTGACCCACTCCACCAGCGCCCACAGCAGCATGAGCAGGCTCAGCACGAAGATCACCGCGCCCAGCACCAGGATCAGCCGCATGGGCTTGACGCTGAAGGAGGTGATGCCGTCGAAGGCGAAGGACAGCATCTTTTTCAGCGGATACTTGCTCTCCCCGGCGAATCGCTTGGCCCGATCGTACTCCACGGTGGTCCAGGCGTAGCCGATCTGCGGCACGATGCCCCGCAGGAACAGGTTGACCTCCCTGAAATCGGCCAGGCCCTCCACCGCCCGGCGGCTCATCAGGCGATAGTCCGCGTGGTTGAACACGATGTCCACGCCCATGGCCTTCATCAGCTTGTAGAAGCTCTCCGCCGTGAAGCGCTTGAAGAAGCTGTCGGTCTTGCGGGACGCGCGCACGCCGTAGACCACGTCGTAGCCCTCGTGGTAGGCGTCGATCATCTTGTCCATGGCGTCGATGTCGTCCTGCAGATCCGCGTCCATGGACACCATCAGATCCGCGTGCTGCACGGCGGTCATCAGTCCCGCCAGCAGCGCGTTCTGATGCCCCCGGTTGCGGGACAGGTTCACGCCGGAGAAGATCCGATCCCGGGCATGCAGCTCCTCGATGATCGGCCAGGTGCGATCCTTCGAGCCGTCGTTGACGAACAGAATGCGGCTGCGCGGCGAAATCTTGCCCTGGGCGATCAGCGCTGTGAGCTTGGCTTTCAGGCGCTTCGCGGTCTCCGGAAGCACCTCCTCCTCCTTGTAGCAGGGCACAACCACATACAGCGTCTTTTCCGCCTTCATAGAGATGTTCCTCCCGTTTGGTTCAGCTGCGCCGCGCGAAGGCGCTGCGCCGCCTGCGATAATAGCTGCCGTTCACCAGCAGCAGCGCCAGATAGTACAGCAGCGGGCCCACCGTGGCGACGCTCAACGGCGTCAGTCCGGCGATGAAATACCTTCCCGCCGCGAAGGCAAGCTGCCCTGCGATCAGCAGCAGGTACGCCGCCCGCAGCAGCTTCGGCCCTGCACTCCTGCGCCGGCGCAGCTGTATGGCCGCCGCAATGCACAGAAGCGCCGCGACCGCCGCAGCCAGGGCAAGCCCCCAATCCAGCATGCGCATTCCGGGCAGGCCCTCATACACCCGGTCGCGAATTTCTGCGGCGAAATACTGCCCGCCGCGGAACATCCACACCCCCTGAAGCAGGTGGTACGCCGCCGCCAGATAGAGATAAAAGCCCGTCAGAAAGCGGTGCCAGGCCATGGACGGCTCCGGTGCGGGCGTACCGGCTCCCTCTCCCACCTCTTCCGGCTCCGCCGGCGCTCCGGATGTTCCGGCACAGTCCCCGATCACAGCTTCGGACTCGACGTCCGCCGCCGTCGAAGGCTTGTCCGCACAGGCGGCGCTTTCCTTCTCCTCAATCGCCGGATGTTCCGCCGCAGCATCTCCTGCCGTAGCCTCCTTCACCTCCGCGTCGATGTGCTCCTCCGGAGAAATCTTTGGTGTTGTTTCGCTCATCTTTCCCTGGTATTCCTTTCCCGTTTGGATTTATCATAGCACAAGGCAGGGCGATATGCAAGCGCGCGGCGGCAAAGCGTGCCGGCGGTTTTTGTCCGATTCCGTGAACAATCCCGGCGGTTTGTTCCAGCTTCCGGCGGTCTCCATGTAAACCGGACGCCGCGGGGCATCCGGAAGCCTTTCGGCTTTTTCATTCGACGCTTACAGCAAATCGCAGCAATCGAAATCGTGGTCGATATAGTGGGCGATGAAGCGCGCCCTGAAGCTGCGCGCGTTGCAGATCCCATTGGCGGTGCCGGACACGTCCAGATCCTCCGGCAGCACGAAGCGGATGCAGCGCAACTTCACATCCTGGCAGGTGGCGCGGGTGTGGGCCGGAATGGTCATGGTCTTGATGCCGCGCTTGTATTCCACGCCGTTGTCATCCACCTCGCTGAGGATCACCGCCAGCGCCACGCGCCGGTTCGGGCAGACCCGCTGCAGGGTCACGTCCAGCTGGAGCATGCGTCCGAGGGAATCCAGCGCCAGGGTCCCGGCATCGTACTCCACGGCGCTCTCGCAGCCGTCGATTTCCACGTCCACCGGCTCGGGGCAGGGCTCGGGATGCACATCCGTGCCGCAGTCGATCTCAATCTCCGGGGACGGGAAGTGCACGACGTTGCCCTCGCTGTCGCTGTACGTGATGGCCTCGTTGACCTCCACATCGCCGCTGCAGTCGCCCACATGGCGCACGGTGAATTCGAAGGTCGCGGCCTCGGGCTGGGTCGCGCCCAGCGCATCGATCCTCCATTCCACGGTGGTGTCGTTGATCTGGGTTGCGCTTCCCTTCGTGGGCGCGGAAAGGCCCGTGATGCGGAAGCAGGAGTCCACCTGATCCCGCAGCACGATGTTCGTCGCGCCGGGCTTGGAGATGTTCTTCGCCAGATCCTCGAACAGCTTGACCAGCTCCGCCTCGGTGGGCGCGATGGACACGTAGGTCGAGGACGGATCGGAGGCCCAGTCCTCGATGGCCTGCTGATCCAGGCCGCCGTCGCCCACGAGGCCGATCACGTAGATCAGCACGCCCTGGGCCTTGGCCAGCGTCGCCACGGCGTTCGCGTCGCCGCCGGAGGTGGTCCTGCCGTCGGTGAACATGATCATCACCCTGGCGTTGGTGGAGGCGGGGTTGAACAGCTGCAGCGCCCTGGTGAAGGCGTCGGCGTGGTTGGTGGAGCCGCCCGCAGTCAGGGCGTCCACGGTGTTCTTCAGCGCCGCAACGGAGGTGATCAGCTGCGCATCCTGGGTCGCCGTGGTGGAGAAGCTCACGATGCCGATGTGGCTGCCGCCGCCAATCTGGCCGTCCTGCGTGCCGTCGGTGGATTCGTCGATGATGTCGATGAAGGTCTTGGCGCCCTCCTTCAGGCTCGCCAGAGGGCTGCCGGTCATGCTGCGGGATCGATCCAGGATCAGTACCATGTCGGTGGGATTGTCCATGATGTCCGGCGCGGCCGCCAGCGACAGGCGCACGTTGAAACTGCCACCGCAGCTGATGCTCGCAGCGCTGAGCTGCTTATTGGAAACGGTGACTCCCATTGAAAATCCTTCCCTTCCGGGCCTCATTCATCGGGGCCCGATGCAAACTATGTCGGAAAAGTTTTTTGCGTACCAGCCCCAAAACATTTGACAAATTGCAAAGACTGCGCTATAATCTTTACATTGCGTCGATGGGAACGAGCGCATACCGTCGCCCGAACAGAGAGCCGCCGGCTGGTGCGAGGCGGAGGGGCAGGCATGCGCGGCCCTCCCGGAGCAGCGCGCGAAAGGTTCGTCCGACTAAGCGTCGCCGGGTTCGCCCGATAAAGCGAGGGAGTCATCGACTCGAAAAGGTCTGCGCCGCGAGGTGCAGGCAAAGTAAGGTGGTACCGCGGAACACAGCTTCCGTCCTTATGCAGGCATCATGAGGACGGGGCTTTTTTTGTCCCTCCAAGGATGCACAACACAAGAACCGGAGGGATTGACCATGCTGGACTTCATCACCAACGTCAACAAGGCCGTAAACAACTTCGTCTGGGGCGTGCCCGCCATGATCCTGATCATCGGCGTGGGCCTGTACCTCACGCTGTGCACCCGCTGCATCCAGATTCGCAGGTTCGGCACGTCCATGCGCGAGACCATCGGCCGCATCTTCAGGCGCGGCGAGGCCTCCAAGGGCGCCATCACCCCCTTCCAGGCGGTGTGCACCGCGCTGGCCGCCACCGTGGGCACCGGCAACATCGCGGGCGTGGCGGGCGCAATCGCCATCGGCGGCCCCGGCGCAGTGTTCTGGATGTGGGTCTCCGCGCTGCTGGGCATGTGCACCAAGCTGGTGGAGGTCACGCTGGCCGTGCACTACCGCGAGCGCAACGCCCAGGGCGACTGGGTGGGCGGCCCGATGTACTTCATCAAGAACGGCCTGGGCAAGAAGTGGATGTGGCTGGGCTGCGTGTTCGCGGCGCTGGGCGCTGTGACCGTGTTCGGCACCGGCAACGCCACCCAGGTCAACGCCATCATCACCTCCATCAACTCCGCGCTGTACAGCTTCGGCCTGACTCCGGAGGGCGGCATCAAGGCCATCAACCTGGCCATCGGCATCCTGATCGCCTTCCTGGTGGGCCTGGTGCTGCTGGGCGGCATCAAGCGCATCGGCCGCGTGACCGAACGCCTGGTTCCCTTCATGGCGCTGCTGTACGTGGTGCTGGGCCTGGGCGTGGTCGTCATCAACATCAAAAATGTGCCCGGCGTGTTCGGCATGATCTTCCGCGGCGCGTTCAACCCCGCAGCCATCACCGGCGGCGTGATCGGCTCCATGTTCACCGCCATGAAGAAGGGCGTGTCCCGCGGCATCTTCTCCAATGAGGCCGGTCTGGGTACCGCGTCCATCGCCCACGCCTCCGCTGACACCGACGATGCGGTCAAGCAGGGCCTGTTCGGCGTGTTCGAGGTCTTTGCCGACACCATCGTGATCTGCACCCTCACCGCGCTGGTCATCCTGTGCAGCGGCGTTGCCGTGAACTACGGCCAGGCGGCAGGTGCGGCGCTGACCATCAGCGGCTTCACCGCCACCTATGGCGGCTGGGTGTCCATCCTGACCGCGGTCGCCATGTGCAGCTTCGCCCTGTCCACCATCCTGGGCTGGGGCCTGTACGGCATGCGCTGCGTGGAGTTCCTCTTCGGCTCGAAGGTGAACAAGCCCTTCCTGCTGATCTACTCCCTGGTCGCCATCGTGGGCGCAACCATCGACCTGGGCCTGCTGTGGGACATCTGCGACACCTTCAACGGCCTGATGGCCATTCCCAACCTGATCGCCGTGGCGCTGCTCAGCCCGGTGGCAATACTACTTCGACAAGAAGCCCGAGGCCGCGCTGAAGAGGTAAATCTGTGTAGAGGGGAACACGTCCCCCTGTCAGACTGAACCGCCGTCCGAAATCGGATGGCGGTTTTCATATCCTAGATTATCGACAAACATGCCCTTCTGTGGTACAATTCCGATAGAATACAGGCAATCCGGAGGCAGGTCATGGCAGAGGAGCTTTCATTCAACATCATCGCGCGCATACACAGCGACTTCCCCACGAAGTTCGGCATTCCCCGCCAGAGCGCCCTGGTGCCGGAGCTGAAGTCGCGCATCGTGTTCGAGCCGGAGTACCGGGACGAGAACGCGCTGCGGGGCATCGAGCAGTTCACCCACCTGTGGCTGATCTGGAACTTCTCCGAATCGAAGGGCTGGTCGCCCACGGTGCGTCCGCCACGGCTGGGCGGCAACACCCGGCTGGGGGTGTTCGCCACGCGCTCACCCTTCCGACCGAACCCCATCGGGCTCTCCTCGGTGCGGCTGGAGGGCGTGGAGCGCGACCCGAAGCTGGGGCCGGTGCTGCTCGTGTCCGGCGCAGACCTGCTGGATGGCACGCCGATCCTGGACATCAAGCCCTACATCCCCTACGCCGATTCCCACCCCGAGGCCTCCGGCGGCTTTACCGAGCAGACGGTTCATCATCACCTGGAGGTGGAATTCCCGGAGGCGCTGCTTCTGCGCGTGCCTGCGGACAAGCGCGCGGCCCTCACCGGCGTGCTGTCCCAGGACCCTCGGCCCTCCTATCAGGACGATCCGGAGCGCATCTACGGCTTCCCCTTCGCAGGCCTGGAGCTGCGCTTCCGGGTGGATGGGGAAAAATTGACCGTGGTGGACGTACTCTGACGGCGGGATGAGGGCATCCCCCCTACAGTGCGGAGCGACACCGAGCAGTATTTCCAAAACCAGACATAAGAAATCCAGTCCATTCCTGCCGGACTGGATTTCGGGTAAAAACAGGCATATCAATCGGAAAGGAACACAGAATCCCTGCCCCATTCTTGCCGGGGCAGGGATTCGTTCGCTTACACCGCGAAGCGTTGTGGCCGCGGCGCCTCGCCGTGGCTGCGGCGCCGCGCCGCCGGGGAATTATTCCACGATGGTGATGCGGCCCTGGCCGTAGGGATCGGAGTACTCCTCGCCGACCACGCCGCCGAGGGTATCGACGATGTAGTTGATGAGCACCTGATTGTCGATCAGCACCTCGTCCTGCAGCAGGGTATCATTCTGGAACATGTTCAGGCCGTCGCCGCCGGACTTGAGCATGTAGTTGTGGGAAGCCAGGGTGTAGGTGGCCTCGGGATCGATGGGCTCGCCAGCCACCAGCACGTTCTGCACGCGGCGCTCACCGGCGACTTCAACGAAGCTGCCCGCATCGTCCACGACCACGCTGGACTCCACGCCCGCATTGATCTCGTAGCTCAGGCCGGAGACCTGCAGGAAGCCGCCGCACTCGTCGGGCAGCGCGCGGGAGCTCATCTCCAGCGCATCCAGGATCTGCTGGCCGGTGACCTCCATCAGGCAGGCCATGTTGCCGAAGGGATGCACGCTCAGGATCTGGCCGTAGGTGATGTCGCCGGCCGGGATGTCTGCGCGCACGCCGCCGCCGTTGACGAAGGCGATGTCAGCGCCCAGCACCACGCGATAAGCGTCGGCGCACAGGTCGCCCAGGTTGGTCTCCGCAGTGCGCACCGCGCGCTCGCCGGTGGCCGGATCCTTGGTGGTCAGATCGACGGCAGTGGTGGCCACGACCTGGTTCAGGGTCTCCTCATACTGGGCCTTGACGGTGGCGATGAAGGCCTCGGCCTCCTCGTCCTGGAACAGGGATTCGCTGTGCAGCGCGGTGGTCAGTACGGGGGTCTGCTCCTCATCGGCTTCGATGACCAGGGAGCCGACGTTGTTCAGCTTGGTGCCGGTGGAGGAGAGGATCACGTCCTCGCCCGCGGCGTTCTGCACCAGCTCCATCTCCCAGACGGAGTGGGAGTGGCCGTCCAGCACGGCGTCGATGCCGGTGGTGTTGACGATCAGGTCGCTGGAGGTGTAGGGAACGCTGGAGCCGTCGGTGCCCAGATGGCTCATGGCCACCACGATCTCAGCACCCTCGGCGCGGGCGTCGTCCACGGCCTTCTGCACGGCGGCGTAGAGCTTCGCGCCCTCCTCGCCCTGGCAAAAGCTGTAGATGTAGTTGCCTTCCTCGTCCTGGAAGTAGGTGGGGGTGGACTTGGTGAAGGTCTCCGGGGTGGAAACGCCCACGAACGCGACCTTCCAGCCGCCCAGCTCCTTGATCACGTAGGGATCCAGGATCGGATTGCCCTCGAGATCGCAGAAGTTCGCGGAGACATAGGGGAACTCCGCCTTCTCGCGCAGGGCCATGAACTGGTCCATGCCGTAGTCGAACTCATGATTGCCGATGGTTGCGATGTCGTAGCCCACGGCGTTCATGATGTCGATGATGTACTCGCCCTTGGACAGGGTGCCGATGGGGCCGCCCTGGATGGCGTCGCCGTTGTCGACCAGGATCACCTCGTAGCCGAGCTTCTCGTAGGCCTTCTCATAGGCCGCGAGACCGGCATAGCCGATGGCGTCCTCGATACCGCAGTGGACGTCGTTGGTGTAGAGGATCACGACGGGCTGATGCGCAACCTCCGCCGTCTCCGCCTCCTGGGCGACAGCGAAGCCTGCAAGCATCATGGAAACGACCAGGAGAACAGCCAAAACTTTCTTAAGCATGGGAGTAACCGCCTTTCCATATGGTTTTGTTTTGAACCCAAGTCCATTATAAGGGAAAATTATTACAGCAGTTTTAAATTATGAGAAAAACCGCACAAAACGTGCGGCTTTTCTTCCCGGCAGATATGCCGATATTGTGCTCGTCCTCTAAGGTTGCGCAATCAAAACTGCGCCTTCACCGCATCGAACTCGTCGGTCACGGCCTTGTCCGGCGCGGGGGTCAGCAGGCTGACCACGATGTTCACGATGCCGGCGAACACGAACGCGGGCAGCAGCTCGTAGATGTTCCATGCGCCGCCCAGCGGACGCACCAGGTACTTCCAGATGAACACCATCGCGCCGCCGGCGATCATGCCCGCCAGCGCACCGGCCCTGTTGGAGCGCCGCCAGAACAGCGCCAGCAGCACCACCGGGCCAAAGGCCGCGCCGAAGCCCGCCCAGGCGAAGGACACGATGTTGAACACGGAGCTGTTGGGATCCGCCGCAATGAAGGCCGCGATGACGGAGATCGCCACCACGCTGCCGCGCGCCAGCACCATCTCCGCGCGCTTGCTCATGCGGATGTGCAGGAAATCGCGGAACAGGTTCTGGGACACGCTGGAGGACGCCGCCAGCAGCTGGGAATCCGCCGTGGACATGGTCGCCGCCAGGATGCCCGCCAGGATCATGCCGCCCACCAGCGCCGCCAGCCAGCCGTGGCTTGCGATCAGGTCGGCGATGCGGATGATGATGGTCTCGGCCTCGGAGGAGGTGGTGAAGCTCTCCACCGCGCCCACCGCGGAGATGGCGTTGCCAACCACGCCGATCATCACGGCCGCCGCCATGGAGATGACCACCCACACGCTGGCCACCCTGCGGGACAACTTCAGCTTCTGCGCGTCGCCGATGGCCATGAAGCGCAGCAGCACGTGGGGCATGCCGAAGTAGCCCAGGCCCCAGGCCAGCGTGGAGGCGATGGTCAGCGCGCCGTAGGGAGCAGCGGAGCCGCTTGCAATGTCGTAGCTCTGGGTCAGCTTCAGGTAGCCCGGCAGCGCCCGCGCATTCTCCATCACCGCGCCCAGTCCGCCCGCCGCAGAGATGCCGAAGCCGAACACCACGATCAGCGCAACCGTCATCACGATGGACTGGATCAGGTCGGTCATGCTGGCCGCCATGAAGCCGCCCAGCACCGTGTAGCCCACGATGACCACCGCGCTCAGCAGCATCGCCGCCGTGTAGTCCATGCCGAACAGGCTCCTGAACAGCTTGCCGCAGGCCGCGAAGCCCGAGGCCGTGTAGGGCACGAAGAAGATGATGATGACCAGCGCCGCAATGCAGCTCAGCAGGTTGCGCCTGTCATGATAGCGCTTGGAGAAGAAGTCCGGCACGGTGATGGCGTTCACATGGGCCGTGTAGGCGCGGATGCGCTTTGCCACGATCAGCCAGTTCAGATAGGTGCCCACCGCAAGGCCGATGGCCGTCCAGGCCGCGTCCGCGATGCCCGAGATGTAGGCCACGCCCGGCAGGCCCAGCAGCAGCCAGGACGACATGTCCGAGGCCTCGGCGCTCATCGCCGTGGTCAGCGGGCCCAGCTTGCGGCCGCCCAGGTAGAAGTCGCCTACGCTGGACGTGCGCCTGGAATAGATCCAGCCGATGGCGACCATTCCCGCCAGATAGATGATGATGGCAATCAGCATCAACAGATTTGCACTCGTCATAGTTTCCAATCCCCCTCTTTTGTGGGGGAATGCCGGCATATTTCCCCCATCGGCATTCCCCGTACGCCGGATGCGCCACACATGCGCCCGCTTCCGGCAACTTGCCGTCAATTATATCACATACATAAATAGACCGAAATACAGAACACAGTCCATACTGTATTCTGTACTTCAGTCCATATCCACGCTTGATTCGGCTGTAATTTCGGGATATTTTAAGTAGAATGAATTCTATACACGATTCAAAACGAATTCTGTTCTGATCATTGAACTTCTGTTAAATGTCCGCCCGGTACATGCCCATGAAGGCCGGCATCATCTTCTGGGCGTAGTTCGCCAGCGAATACTCGCCAGAGCACAGGCACCAGTCGTACATCAGCGCGCGCTCGCACAGCGCGTAGGTCTTGACGATGTCGTTGACCGAGGCCTCCGTGCACAGCTCGCCCTTCCGCTGGCCCTCGGAGATGATGCTGCGCAGCAGGCGGTAGTACATGCGGTTGTGATCCAGCAGGTGCTTCTCGCCCTTGGTGACCAGCTGGGTGGAGATCAGCCGCGCCAGCAGGTCCAGCGACACCCGGTCCTCGATCATCCGGAACAGCTCCCGGTTTAAGTACATCAGCTTGTCGAAGGCGTGCATGTCCGGCGGCAGAATCTCCCGCAATTGCGCATACTTCTCATCAAACAGATCCGAAAGCGTGCCCAAAAGCGCATCCTTTCCCTCAAAATAGTGGTAAAAGGAGCCCTTTGAGGTTCCGGACTGCTCGATAATCTCCTCGATGGTGGTGTCCTCGTAGCCCTGCTCGTAGAACAGCGCCCAGGCCGCATTGATGATGCGCCCGCGGGTGTTCCGGCTGTCGCGCTTCGCCATGGTATCGCCTCCCTGGGGGTATTATACGAAAAAAACGGCAGCTTGACAAGGGAAGCCCCGGCCATTCCCGCAAACCCGGCGCCCGTTCGCAGGATGCACCCGAATTGCGATTGACGACCGCCCCGCAATTGTGTATCATAAAACCAATGAAAGGTATTCCGACCAAGACTTAGGACTTTTCAAGAGGTGAAAAAGCATGATCAAAATCCTGTTTATATGTCACGGCAACATCTGCCGTTCGCCCATTTAATGCGATGGCACAAGGGTTTTGAGACACGCTCCAACCAATTTACAACGATTTTTACAACTTTTGAAGAGTGAAAAACTGAACCAGATATGACAAAAACCCTTGCGAAGTGATTTTCGCAAGGGTTTGTTGGTTTTTGGATATATAGTGGATTATTCACCCGGTCAAATCCTGATGCTCACATTCTTCACAGCTTCCCCAATAGACCTCTCCAATATATCCCCGATGGCTGCGGCTAACTGGTCGTGATGGATTTTCTGCCCGTTCAGGTAGGTTTCAAACTCTACCACCAATCTTTCCCTGAACTGTTCCATACAATCTTGAAACAACTGCGGTACAACCGTGCGGACGAATTTTTCTGTTGCTGTGAAGTAGTCGTATATGTGCTGGTCATGCGGATACCGTGCATCCGATACCATAGTTGTGATTTCGCCCATAATACAATTCAAACCTTGATAATTTGCCATAATAGAACTCCTTGCCCTGCTACTTCACTTATAACAAGGAAGCAGAGGGACTTTTTTATATTCATATAATTGTATTTGGAACCGAGAATTGGCGGTTGGATATTGGTTCCATCATAGTTTTCCGGCGTTGGGAAGTAGGGAACCTGAGCGTGGTCGCGGAAGACCTCATAAGAGTAGCGGGGTCTTGTCATAAACGCGACATAGCGTTCAAGCAGGTAGTGAATGCCAAGTGCCTTGCGGTTGTGCCGCAGGTAGGTGAAGGGGATGCGATTTCCATCATCATCAACATAGCGACCATAGTTGGCATAGCGGATGATGGTTTCTACCAAATCGGGATGAACCTTTCCATTCACGGTATATTTCCATCCGTCCCGATAGGGTTCGCGGTAGAGACCTTTAAGAAGTTTGACCTTCTTTTCTTCCTTATCCGCATTGCGACCGAAATCATATTTTGCCGCGCGCTTGGGCTGCTTGTAGTATCGGTCATCGTTGGCAAGTCCAATATAGAGCATCTGGCTGCTTTCGCTGTAGCGGTATTCTACATCATCGCAGAGGTTGTTTTCCATTGTCCTTGCCTCCTTTGTTGTGTCTCTCGTTTGTTTGTGAGACCATTATAGCACGGCTGGATATAGGAAACAACTTACTTAGCCAATTAGGGATAACATACTATTAACAAAAGTTGATATATTGTGGTTTTAATAGCGGTATATATACAATATGTTCGGTTTATATGGGTTCAAAGTGGCAAAAAAGCTGTGTTAAAAATCGTTAATTTAATTAGACGAAAATATGACAAAACCAACAGGAAGGAACCTTATCTCCCCTTATCTTGCTTAAACTTACCTAATTCTCCCTTATCTTTTCCTATCTCCCTCTATCTTCCCTTATGTAAATCAAAAGTGCCATAAAAGCGGTGGCATCTTCCGTTTTTATATGGTAGAATATAAGCGTCATATCTGGTTCTTTCCACACGGAAAGGAGTTCATATGTCCGGGAAGAGAAAAGACAACAAGGGTAGAGTATTACGGACAGGAGAGAGCCAACGGCAGGACGGCAGATATACCTACAAATATACTGACGCTGCCGGAAAATCACAGTATATCTATAGTTGGAAGCTGGAAGAAGGAGACAAGGTTTCGGCAGGAAAGAAGGATGAGCCTTCGCTGCGGGAACGCATTCGGCAAATCAACAAGGATTTGGAGGATGGCATCCAACCATATGGAAATCAGGTAAGCGTCTATGAACTGACTGAGAGATACATCCAGCAGAAGACAGGCGTTCGCCATAACACAAGAGCCAACTATCAATTTGTGCTGAATATCCTGAAGAAGGAAGCGTTTGGCGATTTGGAGATAGGCAAGGTGAAGCTATCCACCGCGAAGGCGTGGCTTATCAAACTACAAAAGGATGGCAGAGGGTATAGCACAATTCACTGTGTTCGGGGAGTTGTTCGTCCCGCATTCCAGATGGCTGTGGATGATGACCTGCTGCGGAAGAACCCGTTTGATTTTCAACTCGCAACGGTTGTTGTCAATGACAGTATGACCCGTGAAGCTATATCCAGAAAGCAGGAGCGTGCTTTTCTTGAGTTTGTGGAGAGGGATAAGCACTATCGCAGATATTATGAAGGCATCTACATCCTGTTTAAGACCGGGCTTCGTATTTCTGAGTTCGTAGGCTTGACGCTTTCAGACCTTGATATGAAGGAGCGGACGATTTCTGTAAGCCGCCAATTACAGAGAACGCGGGATATGCGTTATGTAATAGAAGAGACAAAGACGGACAGCGGCAACAGACTCATTCCTATGGCAGAGGGTACATATGAATGCTTTCGCCGCATCATTGCCAACCGCAAGCCGCCCAAGGTGGAACCGATGATAGATGGAAAGTGTGGGTTTTTGTATCTGGATAAGAATGGTATGCCGATGGTCGCACTCCATTGGGAGCATTTCTTCCAAAGGATTTGCGGGAAATACAATGCCACATTCAAGGTTCCTATCCCCAAGATAACGCCGCACGTCTGCCGCCACACCTATTGCTCCAATATGGCAAAGGCAGGAATGAACCCGAAAACCCTTCAATACCTGATGGGGCACTCTGATATCAGCGTCACGCTCAATACCTACACGCACTGGGACTTTGAGGACGCAAAGAGCGACTTCCAGAAGATACAGAAGGGAAAATGGTAGGATATTCCCCATTCCAAGGGTGTTCTGCCATAGTAAAACGGAAGATATCGGCAGTTGTAAATTGGTCAAAAGCGGCGATTTTTACAACTTTTCGTACAACTTTTGCCCTGAAAACAGGCAAAAACCTTCCGTTTTTCAAAAAATGCGAAGTGAAGAAAATACAATAAAACGCTTGAATATCGGAAGATATCAGGCAAAAAAGGAGTGAATTTTACTATGATACGCATCCTTTTCATCTGCCACGGCAACATCTGCCGCTCGCCCATGGCGGAATTCATCATGAAGGACCTGGTGCGCAAGGCGGGGCTGGAGGGCCGCTTCGAGATCGCCTCTGCCGCCACCAGTGCGGAGGAGATCGGCAATCCGGTGTATCCCCCGGCGCGGCGCGAGCTGGCCAGCCACGGCATCTCCTGCAAGGGCAAGACCGCCCGGCAGATCACCCGCAGGGACTACGCCGACTACGACCACCTCATCGCCATGGAAATGTACAACCTGCGCAACATCCGCCGCATCATCCCGGAGGATCCCGAGGGCAAGATTTCGCTTCTGATGGCCCACGCCGGCACCGGCGAGGACATCGAGGATCCCTGGTACACGGGCAACTTTTCCAAGGTGTACCAGCAGATCGAGCGCGGCTGTGCGGCGCTTCTGGAGGAACTTCGCAACACATAATTAACAGAAAAAAATAAATTGATCAGGCATTGGTCTGGATTATATTGACAGATTATTGCCTGCATGTTAAAATAAATTGGATGGCGACAGGTACGGTCGCCAAAAAGAATTATCTGATAAGGAGAAGGAAAAATGAAGAAGATTTTGGTTCTTGCATTGGCCCTGATTCTGTCTCTGGGCTGCATGTCCGCACTGGCAGAAGAAGTCGACTGGCGCGCCTGCGAGGGCGGCGAGCTGATGGTCTACGTCGGCTGTGATGAGGAACACGGCGCGGCGGTGGTCAAGGCCTTCGAGGAGAAGACCGGCATCAAGACCAGCTACATCCGCCTGTCCGGCAACGACTGCTACACCCGCATCCTTGAGGAACGCGAGAATCCGCAGGCCGACGTGTGGTACGGCGGCACCTGGGATCCCTACATTGCGGCCGCAAAGGAAGGCCTGCTGTACGCCTATGAGGATTGCCAGCATGCTCCCTACAAGTCCGAGAACTTCGGCATCGGCGAGCCCTACTGGTTCGGCATCTACTCCGGCTACATCGGCTTCATCTGCGATATGGACGCCCTGGAGGAGGCCGGCGTTGAGGCACCCACCTGCTGGGAAGACCTGACCAAGCCCGAGTATGAGGGCATGATCGTCATGGCCAACCCGGGCGCAACCGGCACCGGCGTGATGACCGCTTCCATCCTGTTCCAGCTCTACGGCGAGGAGAAGGCTCTGGACCTGATCTCCCGCATTGACCCCAACGTTGTGACCTACGTCAAGACCGGCTCCGGCACCTCTGCCATGGTCTCCACCGGCGAGGCCGCCATCGGCGTTGGCTTCCTGCACACCGGACTTATGTATCAGGAAGAGGGCTATGACAACATCCAGCTGCTGGCTCCCTCCGACGGCACCGGCTACGAGGTCGGCGGCACCGCCATCATCGAGGGCGCAAAGCACCTGGACGAGGCCAAGCTGTTCATCCAGTTCGCCATGACTCCCGAATGCCAGGAGATCGGCCAGACCGTCGGCGCGCTGCAGTTCCTGACTGTTGAAGGTGCGAAGGATCCCGAGTCCGCACAGGCCATCCTGGATATGGGCGTGAATCTGATCGACTACGATTCCACCTGGACCGGCGAGAACAAGAACCACATCATCGAAGCCTGGACCGGCGCGATCAACGCGGACAAGATCCAGCCCAAGGACTGATTCCGGCCCAAACGGAATGAACGCAAAGACCGCCTCTCGGGGCGGTTTTTGCAAATGAACGGCGTGGGGTGGCGCTGCCGCCCCACGCAATCGCGGTCTATCCCTGTGAGGCATCTCTGAGGGTCGGGCGACGGATGCCTGACAGGGATAGATCAAAACAGCTTTGACCTCCGGAGGCAAAGGACTCCGGCTGCAATCTCAAAATCGAGGAGAAATGAGGTGTTTGCCTGTGGCAAGTTCAAGGAGCAAACAGCTTGACCGGAAGAAACTGCTGGCCGATCCGGTGATGATTTTCGCCATCGTGCTTGTGCTGGCGTTTCTGCTTCTGTTTGTCGTGTATCCGCTCTGCACCATACTGACGCAGAGCTTCCAGACCGATTATCCCAACTCCCTGACCTCCAACGGTCAGAAGCTGACCTCGCTGGTCAAGCAGGACCCCGCGCTGGCCGACAGCATCTTCTATCAGCTGGGCGACGACTGCGTGAACTACGCAAACGAGTACCGCCGCGGCGAGGGCAAGCGGGATGAGGCGAAGATGGCCGAGCTGGGCGCGCGCATCGAGGACGCGCTCAATCAGATCGAGTCCGATCCGGCACTGACCGAGGACTTCGCCCGGGCCGTGAATGCCTCCGCGAAGAAGACCACCGAGGATGCGGACGCCGAGGTCGTGGGCACCAGCGCCGACGACATTCTCGACCTGTGCAACCAGCTGGGCGTGTGCTACCGCAACATCGACTCCACCGACTTCACCTTCGAGGTCTACCTCTCCCTGTTCCGCTCCAAGAAGTTCCTCAGCGTCGTCTGGAACACGCTGAAACTGGGCGCGATCAGCGGCCTGTGCTCCACCATCGTGGGCTTCCTCTTCGCCTACGTGGACGTGTACGTCAAGACGAAGATGCGCGGCATCTTCAAGGTGGTCTCCATGCTGCCCATCGTGTCGCCGCCGTTCGTGCTGTCGCTGTCGATGATCATGATCTTCGGCAAGAAGGGCCTGATCACCTACCACCTGCTGGGCATCAAGAACGCCAACATCTACGGCATGCACGGCATCCTGATCGTTCAGATCCTGACCTTCTTCCCGGTGGTCTACCTGATGATCAAGGGCCTGCTGGGCAACATCGATCCCTCGCTGGAGGAATCCTCCCGCAACATGGGCGCGAGCCGCTGGCGCGTGTTCAAGGACGTGACGCTGCCGCTGCTGCTGCCGGGCCTGGGCAACGCCTTCCTGGTCTCCTTCATCGAGTCGGTGGCTGACTTCACCAACCCGATCATGATCGGCGGCAACTACGACACCCTGGCCGCCTACATCTACATGCAGATCTCCAACTTCGACACCCGCTCGTCCTCGGGCATGGCGGTGGTGCTGCTGACGATCAGCATGATCCTGTTCGTGGTGGAGAAGTACGTGCTGGAGCGCCGCAGCGTGGCCACGCTGTCGGGCAAGGCCAGCCGCGTGCGCATGCAGATCGAGGATCGCTCCGTGCGCATCCCCACCACGCTGCTGTGCACCCTGGTGGGCATCTTCGTCATCGGCATGTACGCCATGGTGCCCGTGGGCGCGTGCTTTAAGCTCTGGGGCAAGGACTTCACGCTGACGCTGAAGCACTTCGTAAACGTGCTGGGCCGCGACACCAAGCCCTTCACCGATTCCCTGTACCTGAGCCTGGTGGCCGCGATCATCACCTCCGTGCTCTCTATGATCATCGCCTACCTGATCGTCAAGAAGAAATTCATCGGCAAGCGCTTCATGGAATTTGCCACGATGTTCGCCATGGCCGTGCCCGGCACGGTGCTCGGTATTGCGCTGCTGCGCGGCTACATCACCGGCATCTTCCACTCCGGCTTCATGGTGCTGGTGGGCACAAGCTCGATATTGATCATCGCCTTTGTGGTGCGAAGTTTGCCCATCGGCACACGATCGGCGGTGGCTGCGCTCAACCAGATTGACAAGTCCATCGAGGAATCCGCCTACGACATGGGCGCGGGCAGCATCAAGGTGTTCACCTCCGTGACCCTGCCGCTGATCAGCGATTCCTTCTTCTCCAGCCTTGTCAGCACCTTTGCGCGCAGCATCACCGCCACCAGCGCCGTCATCTTCCTGATCTCCGCGCGCTGGCAGCTGATCACCCCGCAGATCATGACCGTTGTGGATCGCGGCCAGTACAGCGTGGCCTGCGCCTATGCGACCATCATGATGTTCATCGTCTACGCCGCCATCGCGCTGATGAACATTATCGTCAACTATATGCGGCGCAGCCGTCGCGTGAAGGAAAAGAAGGCAGTCGCCTGAACATGAAGGAGTGTGTCCAATGAGCAACATCAAAAAGGGTGTGCGCCTGGAGGGCGTATCCAAAATATATCTCGATCCCAAGACCAACAAGCCCTTCAAGGCCGTGGATTCCATCAACCTGAACATCGAGCCGGGCGAGTTCGTGACCCTGCTGGGCCCCTCCGGCTGCGGCAAGACCACCACGCTGCGCATGATCGCCGGCTTTGAGTCCCCGGACGAGGGCGAGATCTACCTGGGCGACGAGGCCATCAACGAACTGACCCCCAACAAGCGCGACACGGCCATGGTGTTCCAGAGCTACGCGCTGTTCCCCCACATGAACATCTTCGACAACGTGGCCTACGGCCTGAAGCTGCGCCACGTGCCCAAGGCGGAGATTCGCACCAAGGTGTTCGACATGCTCAAGCTGGTGGGCCTGGAGGGCATGGAGAACCGCTTCACCAACCAGCTTTCCGGCGGCCAGCAGCAGCGCGTGGCGCTGGCCCGCGCGCTGATCGTGGAGCCCGGCGTGCTGCTCTTCGACGAGCCGCTGTCCAATCTGGACGCCAAGCTGCGCGTGTACATGCGCACCGAGATTCGCCGCATCCAGCAACAATTCGGTATCACCGCCGTCTACGTCACCCACGACCAGTCCGAGGCCATGTCCATCTCCGATAAGATCATCATCATGAACAAGGGCGTCATCGCGCAGATGGGCACGCCCCAGGAGATCTATTACAGCCCGGCCAGCGAGTTCGTGGCGGACTTCATCGGCGAGGCCAACTTCCTGAAGGTGCAGGTGGAGGGCGTGGAGGCCGACGTGGTCAACGTCAATCTGGGCGGCATCCGCTTCCCGGTCAAGCGCCCCGCAGGCGTCGTGGCTGCGGGCGAGGAGCACACGCTGATGCTGCGCCCCGAGGGCATTCGCGTCAGCGAAACCGGCATCCTGCCCTGCAAGGTTACGCTGTCCTGCTTCATGGGCTCCTATCAGAACTATCACGTGATGGTGGGCGACACCCAGGTGCGCATCACCGACAACCACCCGGTGGGACGGCGCATCTTCAACGTGGGCGAGGAGGCCTACCTGGACTTCAGCCCCGTGGATACCCACCTGATGTAAGCATTTTACCTGCGGACGCGCGCAGGCGGCGGCTCCGGCCAATGCCTGCGCCGCGGCAAAAACGGCCCCGGCGCCTTGAAGGCGCCGGGGCCGCCGCTTTCCTTCCCCGCTTTTCCCCCGGGGATTTTCCTGGAAAGCCCCCCTTTATACGTTGTAGCGGAACTGGCGGATGAGATAATCTGCGTCGCGGTCATCGAGACCGTATTTGGAGATCAGCTGCTTCTGGATCTGGCGCAGGGCCTCGCGGTCGGTGGAATCGTTGGCGGCCTTGATGGCGGAAAGATACTTGTTGTAATCGCTGGAATTCATATTTTCGCTCCCTTTCTTTGGACAGGCTTTTCTTGCCTTCCTGAAAAGAACACGATTCAGCGGCGCAAAAGGTTACATTTTCTGCGAAGATTTCCCGGAGAAATTTTCTCACAGCCGGGAGATTTGCAGATCACGGATGGAGATTTGTCCGGGCCGCTTTCTCCACGGATGGAGAATTCGCGCGCAGCTCCTCTCCCGCTGTGCCTGATCCGCCCGCTGCGATTGGTGCGCTGAGATAAACGCAGCAAAGCGCCGCCGGTCTGTGACCGGCAGCGCTTTGCGCACGCCCGGAGGTTGCATCATCCGTCGCAAACGACGCTGCGCATCCGTCCTCCCTCAGCGGCAGAACTCGTCGATGTAGCGGTTGTAGCACTTCTGGATGACCTGCTTGGCCTCCTCGGGGCCGAACACGCCCACGATCTCGGTGTCCTTGCCATCCTCGAGGCCCTTGTAGACGTTGAAGAAGTGGCTGATCTCATCTGCGATGTGGGAGGGCAACTCGGCCACGTCGTGGTAGCTGTTGTTCACCGGATCGCCGAAGGGCACGGCCAGGATCTTCTCATCCATCGCGTCGCCGTCGCGCATGGCAAAGTAGCCGATGGGGTACACCCGCACCAGGCTCATCGGGCGAATGGCCTCGCTGCACAGCACCAGCACGTCCAGGGGATCCTGGTCGTCGGCGTAGGTGCGCGGAATGAAGCCGTAGTTCGCCGGATAGTGGGTGGAGGTGTAGAGGATGCGGTCCAGGCGCAGCATGCCCGTCTCCTTGTCCATCTCGTACTTGTTCTTGGAGCCCTTTTCAATCTCGATGACCGCCAGGAAATCGTCGGTGCTCATGCGGCTGGGCTTGATATCGTGCCAGAGATTCATTTGCATTCCCCCTGTGTAGCTTTCGTTTCCCACTTCATTATACTCCTCGCCCCCGGGCAAAAGCAAGCCGGGAATTTACAGATTCTGAACGGAAATATACTGCGCCAGCTCCCTGAGCTCCGGCTTTTCCGAGCTGCGCAGCGCCTCCGCTATGGGGACCGCCCCGAAGGATACGCCCAGCAGCCGCGCGCGAATCGCGTCCACAAGGCCGGCGTCCATGGCGTCGGAGTAGACCTGGATTTCATCCACCCGGCCGTGGCGCAGGGTCAGCAGCAGCTGCACGTTGCCCCAGGAAAAGCGGTTTTCGATCTCCAGATCAAAGCGCGGGGTCTTTCCCAGCCGCCACTCCCCGGAGCGCTGCTTCTCCACGTAGGGCGCGATGGCATTTTCGTCCAGATTGTCGTCCCTGAGCTCCATGTAGGGGCCGTAGGTGTTGCCGAAGGCGAGCTTGAGCGACTCCAGCATCTGCGCCGACGTCAGCTCCGGCACGAACTCCCGGAGATTGCACACGCGGCTGCGGACGGACTTCGCGCCCTTGGAGCGCAGCTTGCGGGGATCCACGTTGAGATAGTTCTGAAGCCGCGTCAGATCCGCGTCGATCAGCAGCGTGCCGTGGTGCTGGCGCACGCCCTCGCGGCTGCAGAAGGCGTTGCCGGAGAACTTGCGCCCGTCGGCCAGCAGGTCGTTGCGCCCGGAGAACTCGCAGGGAATGCCCAGGGCGCGCACGGCCTCGAGGATCATGCCCAGCTGGCGCTCGAGATCGTAGCGGCCCTCGCCGGCGATGAAGGAGAAGTTCAGATTGCCCGCATCGTGAAACACAGCGCCGCCGCCGGTGATCCGGCGCACCAGCTGCACGCCGTCGCGCTCCATGGCGCGCAGGTTGCACTCCGCCCAGGGGTTCTGGCCCCGGCCGATGATCACCGCGTTGCGGTTGACGTAGAAGTAGAGCAGCATGTCGTCCGGCCCGGCGTGGTCGAGGAAGTATTCGTCCACGGCAAGGTTGCGCCAGCCGTCGGGGGATGTGGATACGTAGAGATAGTTTGCGATGATGTTTCCCTCCCTTGTGCGCACTGAATCAAGTGCATTATAACCGTTTGCGGCGCTGCGGGGCAACGCTTTTCCCAAAGCTTTCGCAAAAGAGATTGGATTCTTCACACGCCGGTGCTACAATGCTGCGGGATTTCCAATGAGGAGCATTGCTATGAGAACTTCGGGCAGAAAAATTACCCTCTTCTACGCAGGGATCCACGGCCTGTTCTGGATGACCTGCGGACTGATGTTCAACTTCGCCTCGGCCTACCTGCTGGACCGGGGCTTCAGCAACAGTCAGATCGGCGCGATTCTGGGCGCAGCCTATGCGCTCTCCGCCGTCGCGCAGCCGCTGTTCGCCGCCCTGTTCAACCGCAGCGGCATCCGCCTGAGCTCCGGCATGGCCTGCGTCTACGCAATCATGGCGGCGATGACGGTGATCGTGCTTGCGCTGCCGCTGGGGCGCGGCGCGCTGGCGGCGCTGATCGTGTGCATCTTCATGCTGCAATCGGCCATGCAGCCGTCGGTGAACTCGCTGCACCGGGGCTACGCGCTGCGGGGCGTGGAGGTCAACTTCGGCTTCGCACGGGGCGTGGGCTCGGCGGCCTACTCCGTGATGTGCGCGCTGGTGGGGCGGCTGCTGTACCGCATGCGCCCGCGGATGCTGCCGGCGCTGTACCTGGGCACGATGCTGCTGCTGATCGCCTGCCTGCTCGCCTTCCGCGCGCCCTCCTTCACCGCTGCGGTTCCCGGCGAAGACCGGTGCAGACGCGAGCCCCTGCTGCGCCGGCATCCGCACTTCGCGCTGCTGCTGCTGGGCGTGGTGCTTCTCTCCACCGCGCACATCTTCATCGACAGCTTCATGCTGCAGATCATGCAGAACCTGGGCGGCGGCAGCGCCCAGCAGGGCGTGGCCGTGGCTGTGGCGGCAATGACGGAGCTGCCCGCCATGGTGCTCTACGGCCGCCTGAGCCGGCGCATGGGCGTGGGCAGGATGCTGTGCCTCACGGCGTGGGTCTGGGTGGCGAAGGATCTGCTGACGGCGCTGGCTGCCACACCGGCGGCGCTGTACATCATTGCGCTGCTTCAGTTCGCCAGCTACGCCTTCTACGTGCCCGCGACGGTGGAGTACGTCTCCACAATGCTGCCGCCGGAGGACTTTTTGAAGGGACAGGCACTGGTGGGCACGGCCTTCACGCTGGGGAGCCTGGCGGCCACCTTCCTCGGCGGACGGATGCTGGATCTGCTGGGCGTGCGCGGCGCGCTGGACAGCATACAGCTGGTTTCCGTCGCGGGCGCGGTGCTCCTGACCGCCGCGGCCTCCCGCAGGCACTGCACGGCAAAGGCAAGTTAACAAAAAAATCCGTTGACAAGCGGGCGTTTCCGAGTATAATATTTTTCCATAAGTTTGATGTGCAAGGGCGTTCATCGAAGCCATAGGGGGCCAAGTGCCCCCATTGAGGCAGCGGTGGACGCCCTCGTTTTATGTTTTGGCGCACCACGAAAGGCAGAAATCGGGCGGAAAACATCCGGTTTACCGGCCGATCCCATCCAGGCAATCGAAGGAGGAAACATCATGGCAAAGTACATCTTCGTCACCGGCGGCGTCGCATCCTCACTGGGCAAGGGCATCACCGCAGCGTCCCTGGGACGGCTGCTGAAGGCCCGGGGCTACTCGGTCACCAACCAGAAGTTCGATCCCTATCTGAACGTGGACCCCGGCACCATGAATCCCTACCAGCACGGCGAGGTGTTCGTCACCGAGGACGGCATGGAGACCGACCTGGATCTGGGCCACTACGAGCGCTTCATCGACGAAAACCTGACCCGCGATTCCTCCGTCACCTCCGGGCAGATCTTCTGGTCCGTGCTCAACAAGGAGCGCGGCGGCGCGTACAACGGCGGCACGGTGCAGATCATCCCCCACGTCACCAACGAGATCAAGAGCAAGCTGTACAGCATCGCCAAGGACAAGGATGTGGTCATCACCGAGATCGGCGGCACCATCGGCGACATCGAAGGCCAGTCCTTCATCGAGGCGCTGCGCCAGTTCCAGTGGGAGGTGCCGCGGGAGGACGTGCTGTTCATCCACGTCACGCTGATTCCCTACCTGAAGTCCTCCCAGGAGCTCAAGACCAAGCCCACCCAGCACTCCGTCAAGCAGCTCCAGTCCCAGGGCATCCAGCCGAACATGCTGGTGTGCCGCAGCGACTATCCCGTACCCATGGAGATGCGGCAGAAGCTGGCCCAGTTCTGCAACGTGCCCGCGAAGTACATCATCCAGAATCTGGACGCGGAGTCGCTGTATCAGGTGCCGCTGATGCTGGAGAAGGAGAGCTTCGCCGACAAGGTGTGCGAGGCGCTGCACATGGAGATCCGCAAGCCGGACCTTGCCGACTGGGAGCTGCTGGTGAAGCGCTTCCAGGAGCCGGAGAAGGAGGTTTCCATTGCGCTGGTGGGCAAGTACATCGAACTGCACGACGCGTACCTCTCCGTGGTCGAGGCGCTGCAGCACGGCGGCATCGCCCACAACGCACGGGTGCGCATCAAGTGGGTGCAGGCCGACGAGCTCAGTAAGGCCGGGGCCGACCTGGACGCGATCTTCGCCGACGTGCAGGGCATCCTGGTGCCCGGCGGTTTCGGCAGCCGCGGCATCGAGGGCAAGCTGCTGGCGGCGCAGTACGCCCGGGAGCACGATATGCCGTACCTCGGCATCTGCCTGGGCCTGCAGATCGCGGTGATCGAATTCATGAGGCACGTGTGCGGTCTGGAGCAGGCCTCCTCCACCGAGTTTGACCCGGAAACGCCCGACCCGGTGATCGACATCATGGCCGACCAGAAGGGTCTGGTGCAGACCGGCGGCACCATGCGACTGGGCCACTACCGCTGCGCGCTGAAGGAGGACACCAAGGCCCGCGCGATTTACGGCGCAGAGGCCGTGGAGGAGCGCCACCGCCACCGCTTCGAGTTCAACAACAGGTACCTTGCGCAGATGGAGGCCCACGGCATGATCGCCTCGGGTCGCAACGAGGAGCGCGATCTGGTGGAGATGATCGAGCTGAAGAATCACCCCTGGTTCGTGGCCTGCCAGTTCCACCCCGAGTTCAAGAGCCGCCCGAACCGCCCCCATCCGCTGTTCGCGGGGCTCGTGGGCGCGGCCATTGCCCGCAAGGAGGGCTGAAAACGCAGATCAAAGGAGCTATCCCTTCGAGGGACAGCTCCTTTTTGATGGAATCGCCTATTCAAATTCGCCGGTGTAGACGGTCTCGGCGGGGCCGGTCATGTAGATGTGGCCGTCCGCGCGCCACTCGTCGCGCAGGACGCCGCCGGGAAGCTGGATCTCTGCGCTGCGCTTCAGCAGGCCCAGGCTTGCGCCCGCAGCCAGCACCGCGCAGGAGCCGGTGCCGCAGGCCAGCGTCGCGCCGCAGCCGCGCTCCCACACCTTCACGCTCGCGTGGGTGGGGCTGTCAGCGCGGCAGAACTCGATGTTCGCCTTCGCCGGGAACAGCGGATGGCTCTCCATGAATGCGCCGAGGGCGGGGAAATCCGCATCGTCGGGGTAGAGGTCGAAGGTCACGGCGTGGGGGTTGCCCATGGAGACGCAGAGGAAGGAGACCTCGCGCCCGGCAAGCTCCACGCGGATGACGTTGCTGTCCGCAGCCACGGGGATGCGCTCCGGGGCAAAGTCCGGGCAGCCCATGTCCACCGTGGCGGCCACGGCGCGGCCATCCCGGATGTCCAGGGCGATGTGCTTGACCCCCGCCAGCGTATCCACGTCCAGCTCGGCTTTGCGGCACAGGCCGCTGTCGTAGAGGAACTTCGCCGCGCAGCGCACGCCGTTTCCGCACATCTCCGGCTCGCTGCCGTCGCTGTTGATGATGCGCATCATCGCGTCGCCGCGATCGCTGGGAACCATCAGGATCAGGCCGTCCGCGCCCACGCCGAAGCGCCGGGCGCACAGCCGCCGCGCAAGGGCGGCGGGGTCGGGAATTTCGTTGTGAATGGCGTCGACGACGATGAAATCGTTGCCGATGCCGTGCATCTTGACAAAGCGCATGGTGTTCTCCTTATCAGCCCTTCAGGGTGAGCAGCGCCACCAGCATATCGGCCATCGCATCCATGTCCTGCACGGCGATGCACTCGAAGCGGCCGTGGTAGTTCATGCCGCCGGTGGAGAGGTTCGGGCAGGGCAGGCCCATGAAGGACAGCTTGGAGCCGTCGGTGCCGCCGCGAATGGGCTTCTCGAAGGGCGTAACGCCCACGGCCCGGAAGGCGGCCTCGGCACGGCGGATGATGTCCATGCGGGGCTCGATGACCTCGCGCATGTTGTAGTAGGAATCCTGCACATTGCACTCCACCGCGCCCGCGCCGTACTTTTCGTTCATGTAGGCGGCGATGCGCGCGACGGTTTCCTTGCGCGCCTCGAAGCGTGCACGGTCATGGTCGCGAAGGATGTAGACGGACTCGGCAAGCTCGGTTTCGCCCTTCACGCCGCAGAGGTGGTAGAAGCCCTCGTAACCCTCGGTGTGCTCCGGGCGCTCCCGGGGCGGCAGCAGGGAATCGAACTCCATGGCCAGCAGCGCGGCGTTGACCAGCTTGTTCTTGGCGCTGCCGGGGTGCACGCTGCGCCCGTGGAAGGTCAGCTGCGCCGAGGCCGCGTTGAAGTTTTCGTACTCGATGCCGCCCAACTCATCGCCGTCCACCGTGTAGGCGAAGTCCGCGCCGAAGCCCTTCGCGTCGAAGCGGTCCGCGCCGCGGCCGATCTCCTCGTCCGGGGTGAAGGCGATGCGCACCTCGCCGTGGGGCAGGTTCTGCTGGAGCAGCTGTTCGCAGGCGGTCATGATCTCGGCCACGCCGGCCTTGTCGTCCGCGCCCAGCAGGGTTCTTCCGTCGGTGACGATCAGATCCTTGCCCGCGCGCAGCTTGAGTTCCGGATAGTCGGCGGGATCCAGCGTGTCGCCGCCCTCAAGCTGCACCGCGCCGCCGTCGTAGTTTTCCACGATGCGCGCGCGCATGGGCAGCGCGGGCACGCAGTCCACGGTGTCCATGTGGGCGATCAGGCCGATGGTGGGATAGCCCTCCGCATTGGCAGGAATCTCGCCGTAGACGTAACCGTTTTCATCCATGCGGGCGTTGGACACGCCCATCAGGCGCATCTCCTCTACCAGGGAACGGCCCAGCTCCAGCTGGCCGGGGGTGCTGGGACAGGTTTCGCTGGCCTCATTGGAGGCGGTGTCGAACTGAACGTAGTTCAGCAGTCGTTCATAGGCGCGCATGGATCAGGCCTCCTGTGCGCCCAGCATGGCCGCGCCGATGATGCCGGCGTCGTTGCTCAGGCGGGCGAGTTCGATGCGGGCATGGGGCATGTCCTTGAAGAAGATCATCTCCGGCAGCAGGGCGTTGACCTTGTCCAGCAGGAACTGGCCGGTCTTGGACACGCCGCCGCCCAGCGCGATGATCTCCGGATCGTACAGGTTGATGAGGTTCACCAGGCCCACGGTGAGGTGGTAGCAGTAGTTGTCGAAGATCTGAACGCAGTCGGGATCGCCTGCCTTGGCCAGGTCGATTACCGTACGGGCCTCGATTTTGGTAAGGTCGCCGCCCACCTCGCGGGCCAGCGGGCAATCCGGATGGGCCTCGCAGAAGCGGCGGCCCTCGCGGATGATCGCGGTGGCGCTGGCGTAGCGCTCCCAGCAGCCGCGGTTGCCGCAGGTGCACATCTCGCCCCCGGCCACGGTGATCATGTGGCCGATCTCGGTGGCAACGCCGTGCTCACCCATGAATACCTTGCCGTCCAGGATCACGCCGCCGCCCACGCCGGTGCCCAGCGTGACGAACACGCTGCTGCGACTTCCCGCGCTCACACCGGCCACGGATTCGGCCAGGCCCGCGACGGTTGCGTCGTTGTTGACATAGACAGGCTTGTCGATCTCCTGCTGCATCAGCTTCACCAGCGGCACGCTGTGCCAGGCCAGGTTGGTGCAGAAGGGCACGATGCCCGTGGCCTGATCCATGATGCCGGGGATGCCGATGCCGATGGAGGAGACCTCGTCGAGGCTGTGGCCGCTCTCTGCGACCACGCGCAGGGAAAGCTGCGCCATGTCGTGAATCACAGCCTCGTGGCCGCGCTCCACCAGGGTGGGACAGCTGAGCTTGTAGAGAATGTTGCCCTTTTCATCGACGAGACCGGCCTTGATGCCGGTGCCGCCGAGGTCAATGCCGATGTTCAGCATAGGAATGCCTCCATATAGATTCTTCTGAATAGATTATTCGGGTTCTTCGTTGAAGTCGTCGTCCTCGGCCATGTCCCGCTGAGCGATCTCCGCGCTGCGCTTGGCAAGCTCGATGGCGGCGTTGTAGCCCATCTGCTTCTGGCGGAAGTTGCGGGCGGCCACCTCCAGCACCACGGCCAGGTTGCGGCCCGGGTGGATCGGCAGCAGCAGCGAGGGAATCTTCACGCCGAGAATCTCGGTGTAGTTTTCCGTGAGCCCCAGCCGGTCATACTCCTTGCCGTCCTGCCACATCTCCAGGTGCACCTGCATGTCGATGGACTTCCTGCGCTGCACCGCGCCCGCGCCATAGATGTTGGCCACGTTGATGATGCCCACGCCGCGAATCTCCATGAAGTGGCGCACGCGCTCCGGCGATTCGCCCTCCAGGCGGTTGTCGTTGATGCGGCGGATCTTCACCACGTCGTCGGCCACCAGCTGGTGACCGCGCTTGACCAGCTCAAGCGCCGCCTCGCTCTTGCCCACGCCGCTGTTTCCGGTGATGAGCATGCCCGTGCCGAACACGTTGACCAGCACGCCGTGGCGGGTCTCGTGGGGGGCCAGCACGTTGTTCAGATAGCGGATCATCTCCAGCTCGAACTTGGTGGTCTCCTTGGGCGTGGAGTAGATCGGTATCCTGTGGGCCGCCGCGAGGATCAGCATCTCGTCGAAGCAGGGGATGCCGCGGCAGATGACGATGCAGGGCAGCTTGTAGTTGAACAGCTTGGTCAGCCGCGCGCGCCGGGTGCTCTCGTCCAGGCTGGAGAGGTAGGTCATCTCCACCAGGCCCAGCAGCTGCGGCCGCTCGTAGGCGAAAAAGTCCCAGTAATCGGCCAATTGTAGGCCGGGGCGATTGGAATTGCTCACGCCGATGGGCAGGTACTTCTGCTTGGCGTCGTACACGCGGGTCAGGCTCAGCGCCTCGACAAAGTCCTTTTCGCGAATCATGGCTTCAGCCCCTTCCCATTCTTCCTTCGTTCAGATAGAGGTTGACAATCTTCGCCAGGCCGCATTCGCTGTTGCGCGGCGCAATGAAGCGCGCCTGGCGGCGCACCTCCTCCGGCGCGTTCTCCATGGCATAGCCGGTGCCGGCGTAGGCGAGCATGGGCAGATCGTTCTGCTCGTCGCCGAAGGCCAGGATCTCCTCCGGGCCGATGCCGGTGACGGCGCTCACGGCGCGCAGGCCGTCGGCCTTGTCCACGCCCCGGGCGACGATCTCCAGGTAGGTCTGGCTGGACTTGACGAAGCTCACTTCGGGGAACAGCTCGCCCAGCTCCCGGGCGATCCGATTGGTCTCCTCCGGCGTGCCGATGCACAGCAGCTTGTACACGTCCGTCTCCAGCCAGTCGGAGAGCTTCTTCCCCACCGCCGAGCCGACGACGCTGATCTTGTTCTGATAGACCTGCGTGTGCTCCGTGGCGGCTTCAAAGTAGTAGCCGCGGCCGGGGAAGGCCTGCACATAGGCGCCCCGCGCCTCGATGGCCCGCAGCACCGCCAGGGCGGTCTCGCGGGGAATGCACCGGCTGTGCAGCGTGCGTTCGGCGGCGCAATCGTACACCATGGAGCCGTTGAACAGCACCATGGGCGCGTTCACCCCGATGGCCTGCGCGATGGGCAGCGTGGCCTCCAGCATGCGTCCGCTGCACAGAACTACCTGCACACCGGCCTCCATCGCGCGCTGAAGCGCCCGCACGTTCTCCTCCGGTAGAGCGCTCCCGATGGAGAGCAGCGTGCCGTCCAGATCCGTGGCGATCATTCGTATCATGGTTCTCGTTTTCCTCTCCGGGCGGCAATTCCATGCGCGCCCAATCCCGTTTTATTGTAAACCATTTTCCCATTGGTTGCAAGGAAAAATGCGGCGCGGCGCGTGTTTTTCCGGCGGAGGATGCAGATACTAGCCGAAATGGAAGGGGGCGGGGCCTTGCGACGGAGCATTCCGAGGATCCATTGGCGCTGGGCGCTGTTCTCGCTGGGCTACTACGGCGCCAACGCCGTCTATCAGGGATACATCAGCCTGTACTACACCCAACTGGGCTTTCGCAGCGAGCAGCTGGGCTATATCAGCGCGGCCACGGCGCTTGCGGCCATCGCGGCCCAGCCGCTGTGGGGCACGCTGGGCGACCGGACGCAAAAGCGCACGCGGCTGCTGGGCCTGCTGAGCATCGCGGCGGCGCTCGCGCTGCTTCCGGCGCTGCTGGGACAGGGCTTCATGCTGCAAATCGTGGTCGCGGCGCTGTTCTACGCCTTCTTCTGCGCGCTGCTGCCGCTGGGCGACGCGATTCTGCTAGAGGGCCTGGGCGAGGGCGGCAGCTTCGGCCCGTACCGGCTTGCGGGCGGACTGAGCTTCGCGGTATCGGGTGCCATCTACGGCGCGCTGTCCCTTCCCGCAGGCGGCGCGGTGTGGTGCACGTCGATGCTGCTGGTCGCGGCGGCAGGGGCGGCGCAGCTTTTGCCGGATTCTCCGGGCAGGCAGCGCGCCCGCGTGCCCTTTGCGCGGCTGCTTCAGAACAAGGAGCTGCTGGTGCTGATCCTGTTCCTGCTGCCGGTGCAGAGTACAATGGGCTACTTCTACACCTTCTACGCGCCCCACTTCAAGGCCCTGCCCGGCGGCACGGAGGCCCTGCTGGGCCTGAGCTACCTGATCTCCGCCGCCAGCGAGGTGCCCTACCTGCTGCTGTGCGACCGCATCTACCGCCGCTTCGGCGCGGTCAGGCCCATGTGCGTATCTGCGGGCGTGATGGCGCTGCGCTGGCTGCTGCTGGGGCTGTGCAGAAGCGCTCCGGCCGCGCTACTGACCCAGCTGCTCCACGGTGGTGGCTTCATCGTGCTCAGCGTGTCCATGGCGAAGTACATCGCGGACAGGGTCGCGCCGGAGCTGCGCACCAGCGGGCAGATGCTGCTCAACATGGTATCCTTCGGCGCGGCGCGGGTGATCGGCAACCTGGGCGGCGGTCTGCTGGCCGAGGGCATCGGCCGGGGCAACGCCTTCTTCGCCGGCGCGGGAATCTGTGTTGCGGCGCTGGCGATCTTTGCGCTGTGGCAGATGCGAAGGTGCGCCTCTGCCACATGAGATGCGGATATTGTCGAATTATTGTTCCAGTTCGTGAGGATATTCTGTGATATAATACGAAGGTAAAATAATGGGGAGGCAGGCTTATGCGCTGGGACATTGGCATCGATCTGGGCACGGAATACGTGCGCATGGCGGAATACAACCGGGGCGCGACGCTGGAGGCGGCGGCGCGGCTGGCCGCGCATCGCGGGCCGCACCTGCGAAGGCGTGGAGGTGTGCGCTCCGCTGAAGGACGGCGTGCTGGAGAACAACTTCTACGCCGACCGCATGCTCAGGTGGCTGTACCGCCAGATGGACGTGCTCAGCCGCAGCAAGCGCTTCGGCGCGATGCTGACCTGCGCGCCCTTCGCCCGGCCCGTGCAGCAGGAGGCCCTGCTCACCGTCGCGGCGGACGCGGGCGCAAGCGAGGCCGTGCTGGTGCGCAGCGACGCGGCGGCGGCCGTCGGTGCGGGCCTGGACCTGCACAGCCCCGAGGCCAAGCTGGTGGTGGACGTGGGCGCGGGCAAGGTGACGGCGACGCTGTTCACCCTGGGCCGCGTGGCGGCCTTCGGCCACCTGCCCTACGGCATGGACCGCATCGACGCGCGCATTCAGCGCATCGTGCGCACCGAGGGCGGCTACCGCATCGGCCTGGGCTCCGCCCGGGAGATCAAGCACACCCTGGGAACGGCGCTTCCCGAGGCCGCGCCCAGCGACATCATCATGCACATGACCGGCTTCAGTCTGGAGCGCCGCCGCCCCGAGGCCTTCGACGTGGAGACGCTGCCGGTGCTGCACGCCTGCGAGGAGGTGGTGCGGGAGATCGCCGGGCTGTGCGCCCACGTGGTCAGCGAGGCCCCGGAGGAGCTCTCCGCCGACCTGAACGATTCCGGCGCGGTGCTGGTGGGCGGCGGCGCAGAGCTGGCTGGTCTGGACAAGCGCATCGGCGACACGCTGGGCATCCCCTGCCGCATCGCGGACGCGCCCTCCAAGTGCGCCGCCCGGGGCCTGTACGACATCATGCAGTCGCCGGAAAAGTACGACGCCGCCATCCTCTGCCACTCCCGCAAGGGCGCCTGGCGATGATTCGCACGGTGTGCGGCGAGGGCCGCAGGCTGGAATACATATTGATCCGCTCCCAGCGCAGGGACGTGCTCTTGCAGGCGCTGCCCGAGGGCAAGACGCGGGTGTACGCGCCCAGCTACATGCACCTGCGGGATGTGGACGCGCTGGTGCGCAGCCGCATGGACGAACTGACGCAGATGCATGCCGCGCTGGAGCATCAGCTGGCGGAGAACCGGCTCAGGCATCCGGTCAAGAGCGGCAGCCGCATCTGCGTGGAGGGACGCGCGCTGCTGCTGGAGCTGTCGGCCGGACCCCGCGTGGAGCTGGAGCTGGACGGGGAGATCTGCCGGTTGCTCCTGCCTGATCCCCAGAACGAGGAGCAGGTGCGCGCCGCGATTCGTCAGACGCTGTCCAGGCGGGCGCTCGTGCGCATACGGGAGCGCCTCGACTGCTTTGCACCGCGCATCGGCGTGGAATTCGGCCGCGTGACCGTGCGGGACCAGCGCTCCCGCTGGGGCAGCTGTTCCGCCAAGGGGAACCTCAACTTCAACTGGAAGCTGATCATGGCGCCGCCGCAGGTGCTGGATTACGTGGTGATTCACGAGCTGTGCCACCGGATCGAGTTCAACCACTCGCCGCGCTTCTGGAGTCTGGTGGAAAGGCAGATGCCGGAGTACGAGGACTGGAAGAAGTGGCTCAAGCGCCACGGCAGCGAGCTGGGCGTGTGAGCGGCATGGCGCGCAGATCTGAGGAGCTTCGGCGGGCAGAGCCGTTCGGCATCCGAGCGAAAGCCGCAGCGCGGCATGGCGCAGGCGAGCGGAATTCTCAGCTTCATATGACAGGGAAAGCAAAAATTCCAACCGATTTTCATCGTTCGGTTGGAATTTTTCGTTTGCATGCGTTGCAATGGTGGGAGGCGATCCATCGAGGTGTTCGGTGGATCGCCTTCGCGCGTCAGAAGCGCACCTTCAGCCGTCGCTGCGGCCTGGGATCGTCGGGAGCCTTCGCAGCGGGCGCTTCGGGGCTCTGTGCGGCGGGATCCTGCGCGCTTGCCGGTTCGGCGGGCGCATCGGGCGCCTGTACAGGAGTTTGTGCAGCAGCGTCCCTTGCCGGAGCAGGTGCGGCGGGCATCTGTGCAGGCGCGGCGTCATCGAAGCCCTCGCGCTTCATGCCGGCGGCCTCCTTCATCATCTCGATTTCGCGGGCCTTCATCTTTTCGCCGTTGAACAGGTCGTAGAGCACGGGCACCACGAACAGCGTCATCAGCGTGGCGTAGCTCAGGCCGCCGATGGTGACCACGGCCATGGGCTGCATCATCTCCGCACCCATGCCGGTGCCCAGGGCCATGGTGCTCATGCCCAGGATGGTGGTCAGCGCCGTCATCAGAATCGGGCGCAGGCGGATGCGGCCGGTCTCGACCAGCGCCTCGCGCTTGGACATGCCGCCGATGCGCAGCTGGTTCACGCTGTCGATGAACACGATGCCGTTGTTGACCACCACGCCGGAGAGCACCAGGAAGCCCACCATGGCCACCAGGGAGAGATCCATGCCGGTGAGAATCAGCGCCAGCAGGCCGCCGGTGAAGGCCAGCGGAATGGTGAACATGACGATGATCGGCGATTTGAAGGACTGGAACTGCGCCACCATGATCAGGAAGATGAACAGCACGGCGATCAGCAGCATGAGGCCCAGGTCGCCCATGTAGCCCATGACGGTCTCGTTTTCGCCGGAGATGCCCACCTCGCAGCCCTCGGGTGGCTGGTAAGTCTCCAGCAGCGCCTCCAGATCCCGCTGCACCAGGTTCGCGCTGTAACCGTCGGCCACGTCGAAGCTGACGGACACGGTGCGCTTCTGATTGGCGCGGCGGATGCTGGCGAGGCTCTCGCCCTCGGTGATGGTTGCGATGTCGCCGATGCGCACCTGCCTGGTGGAGCCTGCGCTCGTCACTTCGATCTCCATGTCCATCAGGTCGTCGGCGGTCAGGTCGCTGTTGCGGTCCTCGGAGACGTAGAGGGTGTACTTCTGGCCGTCCAGCGTGGCCTCGGTCAGCTCCACTGCGCCGTAGAGGCGCTGGGCGACGTACTGGTACACCTGGGCCACGGACAGGGAATTGTCGTTGGCCAGCTCCTTGTCCACGGTGATGGCCAGCTTGGGCTCGGCCGCATCGGAGCCGTCGTCGACGTTCTCCGCGCCCTCCACCTGGCGGCACAGGGCTGCGACCTCCTTTGCGGCGGCGCGCAGATCCTCGATGTCGTCGCCGGTGATGTCGATGGAGATGCCGCTGCCCGCCATGGCGCTCATGTCCATGGTGCTCTCCTTGGCGGTGAAGATCACGCGCTCGCCATCGGCCCACTCGGCCGCGGCCGCGTTCAGATCCCTGACGACGTCGGCGTTGGTGCGGTCGTCCGTCTCGTCCACCAGCAGGTAGTAGGAGAAGCTGGAGCCGCCGCCCATGCCGCCCATCAGCGACATGCTGTCGCCGGAGAGGGCCACGTCGTTCACGCCGTCGATGTCCATGGCGCGCTCCATGACCGACAGGGCGATCTGCTGCTGTTCATCGTCGCTGTACTGCGCGTCGTTGAAGCTCAGCGTGGCGCTCATCTGGGTGGAGTTGACGGTAGGCATGAAGGAGATGCCCATATCCTTGACCTGGTACACGCTGAAGGCGAGCAGTCCCACCGCCAGCAGCAGCACCAGTAAGCGTACCCGCAGCGCCCCGCGCAGCAGGACGGTGTAGCCCTTCTGGAACTTCGAGAAGAGGCGGTGCTTCTTGGGCCTGGACTTCCTGAACAGCGCCGCCGACGCCGAGGGCACCACGGTCATGGCCACCACCAGGCTGGCCAGCAGCGAGAAGGCGATGGTCAGGCCCATGTCGCTGAACAGATCCCGGGCCATGCCCTGGATGAACACCACCGGCAGGAACACGCAGATCGTGGTCAGCGTGGAGGCGAACAGCGCGCCGGCCACCTGATTGACGCCGCGGATGCTGGCGGTGAGGATGGGCAGGCCCTCCTCGTCGCGCAGGCGGTAGATGTTCTCAATGGAGACGATGGAGTTGTCCACCAGCATGCCCACACCCAGCGCCAGGCCCGAAAGGGACATGACGTTCAGCGTGATGCCGGTAAAGTACATGCACACGAAGGCCACCACCACGCTGGTGGGGATCGAGATGGCCACGATCAGCGTCGGCCGCCAGTCCATCAGGAACAAAAGCAGGATGGCGATGGCCAGGATGCCGCCGTAGAGCAGATTGCTGAGCACGGAATCGATGATCAGATTGATGTAATCGCCCTGGTTCATCATCTCCACCACGTGCAGGCCCGGATTTTCCGCCATCAGGCGCTCGCTCTCGGCGGTGATGTTCTCCGCCACCTCCGCGGTGGAGGCTGTGGACTGCTTCTCAAAGGACAGCATGATGCCGCTGTCGCCGTTGACGAGGGTGAACAGGTCGGCGCTGTTGTCGCTGATCTCCACGCTGGCCACGTCCAGCAGGCGCACGTCGTCCACGCTGTCCAGGCCCAGGTGCATCAGCTTCAGCTGCTTGAGCTCCGCCAAAGAGGCAAACTCCGTGCCGACGCTGACCAGATAGCGGTCGTCGCCGTTGGAGACGTAGCCCGCCGGCAGATCCAGGTTCTGGGAGCCCAGGATGGCCGAGACGGTCTGGGTGGTGATGATGCCGTCGATGCCGGCGTTCTCCAGGGCCTCGTCGCGGTTCTCGATGAATTCGTTCCAGGCCTCGGCCAGCTCGTCCTCGCCCTCGCGCAGGGCGGCGGAGGCCTGCGCAAAGCCGCTCTCGGCCTGGGCCCGCGCGTCCAGCAGCTGCTGGCGCGCGTCGGCCAGGTTGGTGTCCTCCGCAACGCCCTCGATCATGCCGCCGGGGAGGATCCCCTGGTTGAGCTTCTCCAGCATGGAGTCGATGCTCTCGATGCCGGCCTGCAGCTGGGCCACGGCAAGCTGGGCCTGGGCATACTGGGTGTTCAGGCTGTCGCTGTCCGAGATCAGCAGGTAGGCCTTGTAGGCGTCGCTCTCCTTCACGGCGGCGATCTGCTGGTCCAGCGCGGCGATCTGGGCGATGAGCGCCTCGCGGTCGCCGCTGCCCTCGATGGCCTCGGTCAGCTCCGCGATCTCCGCATCCAGCTCGGCGATGCGCGCATCGCAGGCCGCGATCTGTCGCTGCGCCTCCTCGATGCGGCCCTGAATGGCGATGTCGCCGCCGTCCAGCAGCGCGAGGGAATCCTTCGCCTCTTCAAGCGCCGCGCTCTGCTTGTTCAGTGTCTCCCGCAGCGCGTCGTGGCGGGCGGACAGCGCATCCACCTCCGCCTGGGCGCTCGCAAGCTCCGCTTCGGCCAGCGCCAGCTGCGCGCGCAGCTCCTCCAGTGTCGCACCCTCGGCCCGGGCTGCGCCCCCGAACAGGGACGCCAGCAGCGCATCCTGCGTCTCCTCGGCCTGTGTGGGCGCGATGGTCGCGTCCTGCGCCGCCTCCATGGTGGGTGCAGCGGTGATATCGATGGTGGGTTCTGCGCTTGCTTCGGCCTCAGGGGTGGCCGTTGTGTCGGCGCTCGCATCGGGTTCGGGGGTATCCGTCGCAGCTGCGGTGGCCTGGGCCTTCTCCAGCGCCTCGATCTGGGCGGTCAGGCTGTCCACCTCGCGCTGGGCGGCGTCCCGACGGTTGATGGCGTCCTCCAGCTGGCTGCGCACATCCGCAAGCTCGGCCTCGTTGGCGGCGATGTCGCCCTCCAGAGAGACGATGGTCGCCTGCAGGGATTCGGCGTCCAGCAGCAACAGATCCGAAATGTATTTCTCCTGGGCGGCCTTGAGCGCCACCTGATCCTGGCGGGCCTTCTGCGCGTCCTCCAGTTGCTTGAGCAGCGCGTCGGGGGGCGCTTCCCCCTCCAGGGCGTCCAGCTGGGCCTGCAGCGCGTCGCGCTGGGTCTCCAGGGCGCCGAGGGTCTCGGCCACCTGCTTGAGCTGGGCCTTTTCCTCCTCCGACATGTTCGCCAGGCCCTCCAGCTGCGCAAGCGCCGCCTGCGCACTCTCCAGCTGGGCGCTCAGCTCCGCGCGCTGGGCGGTGAGCTGCTCGACGGCCATGGGCAGCTGGGCGCTGCCCGCGTCGATGGCGGCCAGACCCTCGTCGATCTGGGCGAAGGTGCTTGCGCGCATGCGTCCCAGCTGGGACTTGCCCGAGGAGAGCTGGCTCTGGGCTTCCTTCAGCTGCGCCTCCACGTCGGCCAGCTCCTCGTCCACCTCCCGCAGGATGGCACTGTTCAGCGCGTCGATGCGACTCTGCTCGATGGTGATGTCCACCTGCTGGGTCAGAATGCCCGAGGCCGTGACGCGCGCCACGCCGTCCACGGATTCAAACCGGGGCACCAGCGTCTCCTCCACGTATTCGGAGAGCTCGTAGAGATCCGCATCGTCCATGGAGACGGTGGAGATCGTCACCGGCAGCATGTCCGGGTTCAGCTTCATGATGACCGGCGTGCCGATGGAATCGTCCCAGCCGCCGGAGAGCTGGTCCACCTGGGAGGAGATTTCGATCATCGCGGTGTTCATATCCGCGCCGTCGGCATACTCCAGCACCACCAGCGACAGGTTTTCGCTGGAGGTGGAGGAGATGTTTTCCACATCGGTGAGCGTCGCGAAGGCCGCCTCCAGCGGGCGGGTCACGTCGCTCTCCACGCGCTCGGGCGTGGCGCCGGTGTAGGTGGTGTAGACGATCACGTAGGGCAGATCCATGCTGGGCAGCAGATCCGTAGTCATATTCTGAAAGGAAATGATGCCCAGCGCGATCACCAGTATGATGCCTACGATTACGGTGTAGGGCTTTTTGACGCTGAATTTCGATAGCATTTCGTTTGTTCCTCCGTCGCCGAAGTGATTACATTTCGTTCTCCTCAGTCACCGTGACGAGCGCATCCACGAATTCGTCCAGCATCTCGCCCAGCTGGGCCGCGCGCTCCAGGCCGACGCGGCGCACCGCGCGCTCGATGTAGACCAAGCGCTCCTTCAGCTTCTCCTGAAAGGCCGCCTCCCCCGCCTGCGTGGCCTGGATGTACACCACGCGGCGGTCGCTTTCGTCGCTGACACGCTCCATAAAGCCGTGCTCCACCAGGTGGTTCACCGTCTGCGTGGCCGCCGGCTTGGAGATCATCAGAAAGCGGCTCACGTCCGTCATGCGCAGCCGCACCGGGCCATCCGGATCCTGCTGGCAGAACAGGAGCGCAAAGAGCGCCATGTCGTTGGCGTACATCTCCTCGCCGTTGGACCCGGAGAGCTGCCGCCGGGAAATCTTGGCGATCCGTGCCATCAGCGAATACAGGTATTTTGTCGCTTCCTCGTACATGGAGGGACCTCCTCAATTTGGTTTCGCTACTTAACTATTATGATACTGAACAACCTTCCGGGCTTCAACGCAGTTCCCGTTAAATACATCGGGCGGAGCTGTGTCAGCGCCGGCGCAATTCCAAACAAATACCGGCATCCCTCTTCAGGATGCCGGTGTGAGATTGCAGTTCGGAGGATCCGCAGGAATCGCAGTGTACATCAATAGAGCTTGCCGAGGATCTCCGGCTCGGCAAACAGCGCCGTCGCGCCACCGGTGTGCCAGAACAGCACGCGCTCGCCCTTCGCAATCTTTCCGCTGCGCACGTCAGCCAGCAGCGCCGCCAACGCCTTGCCGGTGTAGACGGGATCCACAAACAGGCCCTCGGTGCGGGCCAGCAGGCAGATGGCCTCGGAGGCCGCCGCGCTGGGCTGCTCGTAGCCGGGCTGCCACTGGGTGAGATCCAGGTGCAGGTCGGCGCGATCGGGGCGCGCATCGCTGCCCAGCAGATCGAGCGCCTCGCCGCAGAGCCGGAGCACCTTGTCGATGTAGGCCTCCTCCTGCTTCGGACTGGCCGCCACAGAGATGATCTCCACATCGCTACCCAGCAGCGTCCGCCCGGCGTGCATGCCCGCCATGGTGCCGCCGGTGCCGGTGGCATGGTAGATCTTCGACAGGCGCAGGTTGTCCAGCGCCTCCAGCTGCGCCGCAAGCTCAGCCATGCCGTCCGCGAAGCCCACGGAGCCCAGGGGGCTGGCGCCGCCCATGGGGATATCGAGGCAGAGCTTGCCTTCGGCGTTCAGCTCCGCGGCCCGGGCCGCACCCATCGCGGCGGCGCGCACATCGGCGTCCTCCTCGGTCTCGCCCGGCAGAATGGGCACGGTGTGGATCTCCGCGCCCAGCACGTTGTCCAGCAGCAGATTGGCGCGATGGCTGGCCGGCTCCGGCTCCACCACCACGGTCAAGTACAGAATGGGCTGTATGCCGAGCCTCCGGCACGCGGCGGCGGTCTCCATGGCGTGGTTGGACTGGGTCGCGCCGTAGGTGATGACGTGGGTCGCGCCCCGGCGCACGGCCTCGCCCAGCAGGTACGTAAGCTTCCGCACCTTGTTGCCGCCGAAGAGGTTCATGCCGGTGAAGTCGTCCCGCTTGATGTACAGCTCGATTCCCAGTTCGCCGGACAGCCGGTCGAGCCGGTACAGCGGCGTGGGAAAGAAGCCCAGCTGCGCCTTCGGCAGGCGGGACGTGCGCGCGCGAAGGTCGGAAATCCGTTCGTTCATAGGTATACCTCCAGCTTCGATTTCCATCGGGAGCGGGCAGCCGCAGGCGGGCGCCCCACATCCATTATAAGGGAAGCGGAGCGCCCTGCCAAGGGGGAAATTACGGTCGCGCGCGCTCCATGGCCAGGCACGCAAAGAAGCGCGCGGCGGGCCACAGCGCCGACGGATCGACGCAATACTTCGCATGGTGGCTGGGATAGCCGCCGCCGGTGCCGACGCGGAGAAAGGCTCCGGGGCGCTTTTCCAGATAGACGCTGAAGTCCTCGCCGCCCATGGTGTCCTCCTGACGCTCCACCCGGAAGCCCATCTCCAGCGCCAGGCGGCGCGCAGCATCGCACAGCGCAGCGTCGTTGATGACGGCCGCGGGACCTGCGCCCCAGTGAAACGCCGCCGTGCAGCCGTGGGCCTCGGCCACCGATTGACTCAGCTGCCGCAGCTCCGCCCGGATGCGCTCCCGGTCCTGCGGGTTCAGGGTGCGCACCGTGCCCTCCAGCAGTGCGGAGTCCGGAAGAACGTTCCACGTGCTGCCCGCCGCAATGTGGGTCACCGAGAGCACCGCCGGAGAGAAGGGATCCACCGTTCTGCGCAGAATGCCCTGGGCTGCGAGGGCGATCGTGGCGGCCGCCGGGATGGGATCGACGCCCTTGAACGGCTGCGCTGCGTGAACACCCCGGCCGCGCACCTCGATGCGAAAGCTGTCCGGCGCAGCCATCACCGCTCCCTCGCGGATCCCCAGCGTGCCGCTCCGGAACCAGGGATAGCAGTGCACGGCGTAGAATTCGTCCACGTCGTCCAGCAGACCCGTCGCCATCACCCGGGACGCGCCGTTGGCGCTCTCCTCTGAGGGCTGGAAGATGATCTTGACGCTGCCGTCGAGCTGGTCCTCCTCCGCCTTGAGCAGGGTCGCCGCAGCCAGCATGATCGACGTGTGGGCATCGTGGCCGCAGGCGTGCATCACGCCCGGATTCACCGAGGCGTAATCCAGTCCGGTTTCCTCCTGAATGGGCAGGGCGTCCATATCGCAGCGCAGGCCGATGGTGCGCCCGGGCCGGCGGCCGCCCACCACCGCGATCGTCCCCGTGGGAAGGCCGGTGTCCAACGTCCGGATGCCGTGCGCGCGCAGCGCCCTCAGCACCTTTGCCGTGGTGCGCTTCTCCGCAAAGCCCAGCTCCGGATGGGCGTGAATATCCTTGAAAAATGTGATCAGTTCCGCTTCATTCATGCATGCTCCTTCGCCGCGCACTAGCGCAGCATGTTCAGAAATTGTGCGATGCGCGGCACGCTGCCGTCGCTGATCTCCGCCCAGCTGCCCTGGCGCAGGATCTGTCCGTCATCGAAGAACACGATCCTGTCCGCCACCTCCTGGGCGAAGGAGAGCTTGTGGGTGATGATGACGATGGTCTGCTTCTTCGCGCACAGCCGGCGGATGATGCTGAGCACCTCGTACTCCAGCTCGGGATCCAGCGCACTGGTGGGCTCATCGAACAGCAGCAGCTCCGGCTTCATCGCCAGCGCCCGCGCGATGGCCACGCGCTGCTGCTGGCCGCCGGAGAGGTCCCGGGGCCAGGCGTCGCGCTTGTCCGCGAGTCCCACCTTCTCCAGCAGCGCCAGCGCTTCCGCCTCGGCCTGCTTCCTGTCCCGCCCGAGCACCGAAACCGGGCCCTCCATGATGTTGCCCAGCACCGTCCTGTGGGGAAAGAGCTGAAAATTCTGAAACACCATGCCGGTCTTCATGCGCAGAGCGCGCACCTCCGCGCCGGCATACTTGGGGCGCTTCTCCGGCGTGAAATCCAGCTGCGCGCCGCTCAGGTGCACCGTGCCGCTGTCCGGCAGCTCCAGCAGGTTGATGCAGCGCAGCAGCGTGGTCTTGCCCGAACCGGAAAGGCCGATCAGCACCGTGGTCCTGTGCTCCTCGACGTCCAGTGACACGCCCTTGAGCACGTAATTGTCGCCGAAGCGCTTGTGAATGTCCCGAACGTAATACATCTTCCGCCACCTACCTTCCCAGCCGCAGCCGCTTTTCGCACAGCTTTTGCACGCCATTGAGCAGCGTGCAGAACAGCAGGTAGATCAACGCTACCTCGCTGTAGATCAGCAGGTACTTCAGCGAGCTGGCCGCGAACTCCTGCGCCTTGCGGAACATCTCCGCGATCATGATGTTGGACGCAAGCGAGGTGTCCTTCACCAGGGAGATGAAGGTGTTGAACAGCGGCGGCACCGACACCTTGGCTGCCTGGGGCACGATGATGCGCCGGAACGCCTGGGAATAGGTCATGCCCAGGGAGTAGCCCGCCTCCCACTGGCCCCGGTCGATGGAGAGGATCGCCGCGCGGATCGTCTCCGACGCGTAGGCGCCCACGTTCAGCGACAGCGCAATCACGCAGGCCACCAGGTTGCTGATCTTCATCGGATTGCAGATGCCCCAGTAGACGATGAACAGCTGCACCAGCAGCGGCGTGCCCCGGAACACCCACACGTACAGGCGCATGATGCGGGACAGAAGCGGCACGCGATTGATGATCAGCAGCGCGCTCACGACGGCGATGACCATGCCGATGGCAAAGGAGATCAGCGTCAGCGGGATGGTGTAGATCAGCCCCTGCTTCAGCATGGGCCAAAATGCGCCGGTCAGGATCCGCATCTCCCGGCTCTCCAGCAGGGCGCTCAGTGCGTTCATCCTGTCACCTCCAGATTCGTATTTCCACGCGCGAACAGCCGGGGTTCACAGCCGACCCCGGCAGTTCCGCGCCGTACATGGCCTCGGTTTCGCAGCGTCTGTCAGTTCTGGGATACGTCGATGTTGAAGTACTTCTCGGAGATCGCGGTGATGGCGCCGTCGGCCAGCAGCTCCTCGATCGCCGCGCTGATGGCGTCGCGCAGCTCATCGCGGCCCTTCAGCAGAACCACCGCGCTGCTGGTGGCCTCCTCGGACTCGGCGGCGATGCGGGTGGAATCGAAGTCGCCGGTGGTCACCTGCCAGTAGGCGTAGGTCAGTTCATCATTGACCGCCGCGTCGGCCTCGCCGCTCTTGACCAGCTCAAGCGCCAGCGCAAACACGTCCTGACCGACGATCTCCGCGCCGTAGCTCTGGGCCAGGGCGTTGTAGTTGGAGGTCAGGCCCTCGGCCGCCTTCCTGCCCGCCAGATCCTCAAAGCTGTTGATGTCCGCGTTGTCCGCAGCGACGATCACGATGGGCCGCGTGTAGATGTAGGGAACGGAGAAATCGTAGCTCTCCTGGCGCTCCTCGGTGATGGTCACCTGATTCATGATCACATCGATGGTGCCGGCGTCCAGGGCCGGGAACAGGGAGTCCCAGGCGCCCTCGACGAACTCGATCTCATAGCCGATCTTCTCGCCGATGGCGGTGGCGACGTCCACCTCGAAGCCGGTCAGCGCGCCGCTGTCGTCGTGGTAGGTGTAGGGCGCGCAGGTGCCCTCCATGCCCACCTTCAAAATCTTTTCTTCTGCAAATGCACCGGCGCACAGCACGGCCGCGAGGATTGCCACAAGTACCAGGGAAAGAATGCGCTTCATAGGAATTTCTGCCTCCATTTTCGTTATTCCCATATGTTTTATGGGATTATCGACATTATACGCAGCGCCGGTCCAAAATGCAAGGGATTTTGCTTCTATCGCTTCATCGTATTTTCAAATCTCTGTTTATAGAAAAAAACTATGGATCGCCGCGCGGGCCCGGGCTGAAGCGCCGGCGGGGCAATGCGGCTGCCATATATAAATCGGTTGGATCCGCAGCCGAATGGGAATCGAAGGCGCATCCATAGAAAAAATCTATGCACCGGCATATCTTTTCCGTATTGGACTTTCGCCGGCGGCCGGTGATACAATGGCGGCACGATCCCAAGGGGGGAGGTCATTTCCATGACACGCAGACATATCGGCGGGGTGTGCGACCGAATGTGCACGCGCATCCGCATCAGCTAAAGCAAAAGGAGACGGTCACGGTACATGTCGGAGGAACTGATTGAAATTCGCGGGCTGCGCAAGTCCTTTGGACGCGGAGATGCGCGTCTGGAGGTGCTCAAGGGCATCGACCTGAGCGTACACCGCGGCGAAGTCATGGGTGTGATCGGCGTCTCAGGCGCGGGAAAGTCCACCCTGGTGCGCTGCATCAACCGCCTGGAGCCCTGGGACGAGGGAACGATCCGCATCGGCGGCGAGGACATGGGCGCACTCTCCGAGGGCGCGCTGAACCGGAAGCGGCAGAAGATCGGCATGATCTTTCAGCAGTTCAACCTGCTGAACTCCTGCACGGTTTTCGACAACATCGCGCTTCCGCTGCGCTATCTGCGCAAAAGGCCCGAGGAGATCCGGCAGCGGGTGCAACGGCTGCTGGAGATCGTGGATCTGACGCAGAAGGCGCACGCCTATCCCTCGCAGCTCTCCGGCGGCCAGAAGCAGCGCGTGGCCATCGCCCGCGCACTGGCCAACGAGCCCGAGATCCTGCTCAGCGACGAGGCCACCTCCGCGCTGGATCCGCAGACCACCGAATCGATCCTCCGGCTGCTGCGCAGACTGAACCGCGAGCTGGGCCTGACGATCATCGTCATCACCCACGAAATGGACGTCATCCGCGACATCTGCGACCGCGTGGCCGTCATCGAAAAGGGCGAAATTCAGGAAATCGGCACGACCTACGACGTATTCGCCGCGCCCCGGAGTGCGGTGGCCCAGAGGTTTGTATCCTCCATCATCCGCGACGACGGCGGCGCACGGCTGCGCACCCAAAGCATTCGCAGCGAGCCGGCCGGCGGCGTTCCGGTGCGGCTGCGCATTCAGGGCGGCGAGACGGAGGATCCCCTGCAGCGGCTGATGCGCTGCTACGGCCTGCGCGCCAGGGTGCTCTACGGCGACGTGGAGCTGGTGGACGGCCGCTCCGTCGGCTGCTATGTGGCGCGGCTGGACGGCGAGGCCGAACAGATCCAGGCCGCGCTGAACGACATGCCCGCAATGACCCGGATTGAAACGGAGGCGCGCACAGATGATTGAAAGCATCGTCGCCTGGGCGGACGTGCACATGCCCAATGTGGTCTACCTTTGGGAGGACCTGTGGGAATCGGTGGTGCAGACGCTGATCATGCTGGGCATCGCCGGCGCCTTCAGCCTGGTGCTGGGCGTGCTGCTGGGCATCCTGCTGGTGGTGACGGCGGACGGCGGCCTCTACGCCCATCCCGTATTCCACTCGGCGCTGAGCAAAATTATCAACGTATTTCGATCCCTGCCCTTCGTGATCCTCATCGCGCTGCTGGTACCGGTCACCCGCTATCTGGTGGGCACCTCCATCGGCATTCGGGGCACCATACTGCCGCTGGTTCTGGGCATCATACCCTTCATGTCCCGGCTGGTGGAGCAGGCCCTGGCGGACGTGGATCCCGGCGTCATCGAAATGGCACAGTCCATGGGACTTTCCCGGCGCTACATCGTGCTGCACGTGCTGCTGAAGGAATCCCTGCCCGGCCTGACCCGCGCCCTGGTGACCACCACCATCAGTCTGCTGGGGCTGACCACCATGGCGGGCGCAGTGGGCGGCGGCGTCGGCAGCTTCGCAATCCGCTACGGATACAACCGCTTTATGAACGACATCACCCTGGTCACCGTCGTGATCCTGCTGATCTTCGTCAACGTCATCCAGGGCATCGGCAACCTCATCATCAAAAAACTGACCCACTAGGGCGGCCACCGGCGCTGTGCCGTCCGCCCACAGACTTCATCCGCTTTCTGAAAGGAGCGTTTTCCATGAAAAATATCTTCAAGCTGCTGCTCATCGCCATTCTGGCACTGACCCTGACCGCCGGCGCGGCCCTGGCCGAGGAAGCGCCGATCACCGTTTCCGTGGGCGTGACCTCCGACGATCCCACCATCTGGGACGCCGTGGAGGGCGTGCTGCAGGAGCGCGGCTACAACATCGAAATCAAGCTGGTGAACCTGTCCGGCGGCAACCCCAACGACAACCTGGCCGCAGGTGAGATCGATCTGAACGCCTGCCAGAACTACGCCTACTTCGACAACAACATCGCCGAGCTGGGCTACGATCTGACCGCCATCGGCAACACCGTGATCGTTCCGCTGAACGTGTTCTCCAACCGCATTTCCTCCCTGGACGAGCTGCCGGATGGCGGCACCATCTCCGTGCCCAACGATGTGACCAACGAGGGCCGCGCGCTGAACGTGCTGGCGCAGGCCGGCGTGATCACCCTCCGGGAGGATGCGGGCAATCTGCCCACGCTGAAGGATATCGTGGACAACCCCAGGAACATCAACTTCGTGGAGCTGGATCTGTCCGCACTGGCCCGCTCGCTGGATGACGTGGACGCCGCCGTGATCGGCTGCGGCTACGTGGTGGATTCCGGCCTGGATCCCGTGGAGGACGCCATCTACGCCACCGACGTGGATCTGAGCGACGAGCGCAACCAGCCCTACATCAACATCATCGCCGCCCGCACCGAGGACGTGGACAACGAAGTCTACCAGGCGATCGTGTCCGCTTACCACACCTCCCCCGTGGTGGAGGCCATCCGGGTGCAGTACAAGGGCGCCGCTCTGCCCGCCTTCGAGGTGGAGGACTGACGCACCGCGGCACCGCGCCGCAATGGAACGGACATAACTTCTTCTCTCCTCCGGCGGCGGTGCACGCACCGCCGCCAATTTACGCAAGCGAAAGGATCTGAACCGATGGCTGCAATCGATACCCTCCTCGTTCACGGCGTGGTGGACGGAGATGAACACACCGGATCGGTGAACGTGCCGATCTATCAGACCTCCACCTACCGACTGCGCGGGCTGGACACCCACGGGCCGTATGTGTATTCCCGGGTCTCCAATCCCACCCGCAGCGCGCTGGAAGCGCTGATCACCGAAATGGAGGGCGGCACAGCAGGCTACGCCTTCTCCTCCGGCATGGCCGCCGTGACCGCGGCGCTGCTGCTGTTCAAGGCCGGCGACAAGCTGCTGGTCAGCGACAACGTGTACGGCGGCACCGTGCGCGTGCTCGACGCCGTGCTTGTCCGCTTCGGCCTGCGCTACGAGCGCATCGACACCTCCGATCTCGCGCTGGTGCGCCGCTCCATCACGCCGGACGTGGCCGGCATCTATGTGGAGACGCCCGGCAATCCCCTGCTGTCCATCACCGATCTGGAGGGCATCGCACACATCTGCCGCGAACACGGCCTGCTGTCCATCGTGGACAACACCTTCATGACGCCCTATTTGCAGCGTCCGCTGGAAATGGGCATCGATGTGGTGCTGCACAGCGCCACGAAGTATCTGGGCGGCCACAGCGATCTGCTGGCCGGGCTGCTGGTGGTGCGCTCCCAGGAGCTGGCGGCGCAGATGAATCTGATCAAGACCAACACCGGCGGCGTGCTGGATCCCTTCGATTCGTGGCTGGTGCTGCGCGGCATCAAGACGCTGGCGCTGCGCATGGACCGGCACCAGCAGAATGCCGCGGCGCTGGCCGGCTGGCTGCGCGGCCACGATGCGGTCGCCCGTATCTACTACCCGGGCTTTGCCGACTTCCCCGGCCATGAGGTGCAGAAGCGACAGGCGAGCGGCTTCGGCGCGGTGATCTCCTTCGTCCTGAAGGAGGGCTACGATCTGAACGCCTTCTATGCAAACCTGAAGCTGTTCGCCCTCGCCACCAGCCTGGGCGGCGTGGAATCGCTGATCGCCCAGCCCAGCACCATGACCCACGCGGCGCTGACGCAAAAGGAGCGCGAGGATCTGGGCATCGTGGACCGGCTGGTGCGCCTGTCCGTGGGCATTGAGGACTGCGATATGCTCCGGCAGGATCTGGAGGATGCGTTCCGCGCATCCCGGCAAGCGCATGAAAGCGCAGTTGAAAGGAGGAATTCCCCGTGCTGACCGGCAAAAATATCGTTCTGGGCGTCACCGGCAGCGTCGCCGCCTGGCGCGCATGTCCCCTGTGCATCTCCCTGGCCCTGGAGCGCCACGCAAACGTGGACGTGATCATGACCGAGCACGCCCAGCAATTCATTACCGAGCTTTCGCTTCGCAGCCTGAGCCACAATCCCGTGGTGTGCGACCAGTTTGAGCGGCCCACCAGCTGGGATGTGAAGCACATCTCCCTGGCGCGCAAGGCGGATCTGATGCTGATCGCGCCGTGCACCGCCAACATCATCGGCAAGCTGGCCAACGGCGTCGCCGACGACATGCTGACCACCACCGCCCTGGCCACCATCGCCCCGATCGTGCTCGCCCCGGCCATGAACGACCGCATGTACGACAACCGCATCGTCCAGCGCAACCTGGGCATCCTGCGGGAAGCCGGCTTCATCATCGCCGAGCCCGCCGCCGGCGTGCTGGCCTACGGCGGCACCGGCAAGGGCAAGATGGCTGGTGTGGACGAGCTGGTGGAGCTGGTGACGGGCATCCTGCTTCGCCCGTAGTATGTCCGACGGCCCGCGCATCGAAGCGGTCGGGCGGGCGTCTCCCGATGCGTCGTTTCCGGCGGGGACAGCTTTTTTCTGTCCCCGCCCTTCTCTTTGCAAAAAATGGGATTGACAGTTTAATAAAACCCTTATAAAATATAGGAATAATTGGTATAATGCGTACAGGCGGCGCAAGGGAGAAAACGGGCAATGACGCTCCAGCAATTTCAGTATGTGATCGCGATCTGCGAGACGGGCTCCTTCAGCAAGGCGGCGGAGCAATTGTACATGTCCCAGCCGTCGCTGACCAGTGCGGTGAAGGCGTTGGAGGAGGAGCTGGGCATCGCCCTGTTCAACCGCGGCCGCAAGGGTGCGACGCTGACGGCCGAGGGACTGCGCTTTCTCCCCTACGCCCGGCAGATTTTCTGCCAATACGAGGCCCTGCTGGAGCGCTACGGGCGCGGCGGCAAGCACCGGCAGATCTTTTCGGTCTCCACCCAGCACTACTCCTTCGCCGTGAAGGCCTTCGTGGAGCTCTGCCGGAAGGTGGACGTCTCGCAGTACGCCTTCGCCCTTAGAGAGACCAAGACCCGGGACGTCATTGACGACGTGGCGAGCCTGCGCAGCGAGATCGGCATTTTGTATCGAGCGATTACAACAGCAAGGCCATCGGCAAGCTGCTGAGCGCAAGCGACCTCGCCTTTCACCACCTGATCGATTGCAGCGCCTACGTCTATTTGTGGCGGGGACATCCCCTGGCTGGCAAGAGCTCCATCGCCTTTGCCGATCTGGCCCCCTATCCCTGCCTCTCCTTTGAACAGGGCGAGGGCAGCAGCTTCTACCTCGCAGAGGAGATCCTCTCCACCAACGAATACAGCCGCACCATCCGGATCTGCGACCGCGCCACCGCGCTGAACCTGATGGTGGGGCTGAACGGCTACACGCTGTGCTCCGGCATCATCTGCGAGGAGCTCAACGGCGGGGATTTCATCGCCGTGCCCTATGAGGCGGATGCGGACAATCCCAACAGCGTGATGGACATCGGCTACATCACCCGGAAGAACATCCGCCTCTCGCCGCTGGGTCAGCAGTACATCCGCGAGCTGCGGCGCTATCTGAAATTGCAGGACGATCCGCAGGAGGCGATCGACGGCGAAAGCCCGGCATGAAGCCGGGCTCAGCGTTATAAAAGGACACCGGCGGACAGAAACTGTCCACCGGTGTCCTTCGCTTTCTGCGGATGCGACGATCTGCAGCGCGCGTCAGCCCTGCTCCTGCATCTCCTGGAAGTGCCAGCCGTCGCGGCACATGTCGTCGATGTTCTTCTCGGCGTGCCAGTGCAGCTTCTCCTCGGCCTTGCGGGGATCGGCGTAGCAGGTGGCGATGTCGCCCGCGCGGCGCGCCACGATGCGGTAGGGCACCTTGCGGCCGCTGGCCTTTTCGAAGGCGTGCACGATCTCCAGCACGCTGGTTCCGTTGCCGGTGCCCAAGTTCACGGCCTCGCTGCCCTTGTTCATCTCGATGTACTTCAGCGCCGCCAGATGGCCCTTCGCCAGGTCGACCACGTGGATGTAGTCGCGCACGCCGGTGCCGTCGGGGGTGTCGTAGTCGTCGCCGAAGACGGAGAGCTCCTTCAGCTTGCCCGCAGCCACCCGCGCCACATAGGGCAGCAGGTTGTTGGGGATGCCGTTGGGATCCTCGCCGATCAGGCCGGACTCGTGGGCGCCGATGGGATTGAAGTAGCGCAGCTTGCACACCGCCCAGTCGGGATCGGCCACGCAGATGTCGTCGAGCATCTGCTCGATCATCACCTTGGTGTAGCCGTAGGGGTTGGTGGCGGAGGTGGGATACTCCTCGCGGAAGGGCACGGGGTTGTTCATGCCGTAGACGGTTGCGGAGGAGGAGAACACCAGCTTCTTCACGCCGTGCTTCTGCATGGTCTCCGCCAGCACCAGGAAGCCGTAGAGGTTGTTGTCGTAGTACTCCAGGGGCTTGGCCACGGATTCGCCCACAGCCTTCAGGCCGGCGAAGTGGATGACCGCGTCGATGGACTCCTTCGCGAACATGTCCTCCATGGCCGCGCGGTCGCGCAGATCGATCTCATAGAAGGCGAAGTCCCTGCCGGTGATTTTGCGGATCGCGTCGAGGGCCTGGGGCTTGGCGTTGTACATGTTGTCTGCGATCACGATCTCGTAGCCCGCGTTGAGAAGCTCCACGCAGGTGTGGCTGCCGATGTAGCCCGCGCCGCCGGTGACCAGTATGCTCATGATATTCTCCTCCTTCGGTAACACTTGCATTGTTTCTTCCATTATACATCGCGCGGATTGGAAATACAATCTTGCGGCGGTAAAGATTCAAAATATGCTTTCCTGCAGGCTGCGGCTGCATACCTTCGGGAAAAATGCACGCGACCCGTCTTGACAGGGCAATTTGCGGACATTATAATGGAAAGAAAGGCGATGAAGGAGAGAGTAGGGGGAAGAACTGCGCCCAAAGAGAGCCGGGGAAGCTGAAAACCGGCGGCGCGACGCCTCTGAACATGGCTCCGGAGCTCCGCGCGCGATATTGTAGCGCCCGGCGTACTCCCGCGTTAAGGGATTCAAGGCCCGGGCCTGCACATCAGTCCGGGTGAACAGGGTTGGTACCGCGCATCCCAGGCGCCCCTTTGCACAAGGGGCGCTTTTTCATCAAAGTCAGGAGGGGACAGCACATGTGCAATCAGTGCGATAAGCCGAAATTCTACATCACCACGCCGATCTATTATCCCTCGGGAAACATGCACATCGGCCACACCTACACCACCGTCGCGGCGGACACCATGACCCGCTTCAAGAAGATGACGGGCTATGACGCCTACTTCCTCACCGGCACCGACGAGCACGGCCAGAAGATCGAGCGCAAGGCCGCCGAGGCCGGCGTGACGCCCAAGCAGTTCGTGGACAAGATCGTGGCGGAGACGAAGGATCTGTGGAAGCTGATGAACATCGAGTACGACGATTTCATCCGCACCACCGACGAGCGCCACGAGAGGGTCGTGCAGAAGATCTTCAAGCAGTTCTACGATCAGGGCGACATCTACAAGAGCGAATACGAGGGCCAGTACTGCGCCGAGTGCGAAGCCTTCTGGACGCCCACCCAGCTGAAGGAGGGCAACCTCTGCCCCGACTGCGGCCGCCCCTGCGAGACCGCCCACGAGGAGAGCTACTTCTTCCGCATGAGCAAGTATCAGGATTGGCTGATCGACTACATCGAGACCCATCCGGACTTCATCCAGCCGCCGTCGAGGGCCAACGAGATGCTCAACAACTTCCTGCGTCCGGGCCTTCAGGACCTGTGCGTCAGCCGCACCTCCTTCAAGTGGGGCGTGCCGGTGGACTTCGATCCCAAGCACGTGGTCTACGTCTGGATCGACGCGCTGTCCAACTACATCACCGCCCTGGGCTACGGCAGCGACGATCCCTCGCTGTTCAACAAGTACTGGCCTGCGGACGTGCACCTGGTGGGCAAGGAGATCGTGCGCTTCCATACGATCTACTGGCCGATCATGCTCCACGCCCTCGGCCTTCCCCTGCCCAAGCAGGTGTTCGGCCACGGCTGGCTGCTGTTCGGCAACGACAAGATGAGCAAGTCCAAGGGCAACGTGGTCTACCCCGCGCCCATCGTGGAGCGCTACGGCGTGGACGCGCTGCGCTACTACCTCATGCGCGAGATGCCCTTCGGCGCGGACGGCAACTACACCAACGAGGCCCTGCTGACCCGCATGAACGCCGATCTGGTCAACGATCTGGGCAATCTGGTGAGCCGCACCGTGGCCATGATCGAGAAGTACTTCGGCGGCGAGGTGCCCGCACCCGGTGCGGAGGACGAATCCGACGTGGCCCTGCGGGAGCGCTTCGAGGCCCTGCCGGGGATCGTTGAAAAGCACATGAACGAATTGCAGTTCTCCCTGGCGCTCTCCGAGATCTGGAAGCTCATCGGCGACTGCAACCGCTACATCGACGTCAACCAGCCCTGGGTGCTGTGCAAGAGCGAGGAGGGCCTGCCCCGCCTGAAGAACTGCATGTACTATCTGGCGGAGTGCATCCGTGCCATCGCCGTGCACATCTATCCCACCATGCCCTCCACCCCGGCGCGCATCTTCGAGCAGCTGGGCGTGACGGAGCCGGAGCTCAAGACCTGGGAGAGCGTGCAGAAGTTCGGCGGCCTGAAGCCCGGCACGAAGGTTGTGAAGGGCGCGGCGCTGTTCCCCCGCGTGGACATCAAGAAGGAGCTGGAGTTCCTCAGCGGCGGCAAGGAGGAAGCCCCCGCCAAGAAGGAAGAAAAGCCCGCAAAGAAGCAGGAGAAGAAGGCCGAAAAGAAGGCTGAGCTGCCCGAGGGTCTCGCCTCCTTCGACGACTTCATGAAGATCAAGCTCATCGCGGCCAAGGTCATCGCCTGCGAGAAGGTGGCGAAGTCCGACAAGCTGCTCAAGGAGACCCTGGACGTGGGCGGCGGCGTGACCAAGACCGTGTGCTCCGGCATCGCCAAGTATTACGCCCCCGAGGATCTGGTGGGCAAGACGGTGGTCATGGTCGCCAACTTCGCACCGCGCAAGATGGCGGGCGAGGTCTCCGAGGGCATGCTGCTGTGCGCCGAGGATGAAAACGGCGTGAAGCTGCTGACTGTGGACGGCTCCGTGGCTCCCGGAAGCGAGATCGGCTGATGAAGGTCACGGTCATCGGCTGCGGGCGCTGGGGCTCGCTGATCACCTGGTATCTGGACAAGATTGGCCACGAGGTGCGCCTGTACGGGCGCGCATCCTCGCCCCACATGCAACGCTTCCTGGCCGAACGAAGGAACGATCTGTTGGAATTTCCCGAGAGCATTGCGCTGCACACCGACCTGGAGTGCGCGCAGGGCGCGGAGGTCATCGTGATCTCCGTGCCCTCGCAGGCGCTTCAGGGCCTAATGGATCAGCTGAAACCCCTTGATCTGAAAAACAAGACCTTCGTGCTGTGCATGAAGGGCATCGAAATTGAGACCGGCCGCCGCCTGTCCGAGGTGGCCCGGGACAACATCGACCCCTCCTGCGCGGTCGCCGTGTGGCTCGGCCCCGGCCATGTGCAGGAATTCTACGCGGGCATCCCCAACTGCATGGTCATCGACAGCGAGGACGAGGCCGTCAAGCACCGGCTGGTGAACGCGTTCTCCAGCCAGCTGATCCGCTTCTACTACGGCGAGGACCTGATCGGCAACGAGATCGGCGCGGCCGCCAAGAACGTGATCGGCATCGCCGCCGGCGTGCTGGACGGCCTGAAGCTCACCACCCTGAAGGGCGCACTGATGAGCCGCGGCACCCGGGAGATCGCCCGGCTGATCGAGGCCATGGGCGGCAATCCCTTCTCGGCCTACGGCCTGTGCCACCTGGGCGACTACGAGGCCACCGTGTTCTCCCGCTTCAGCCACAACCGCCGCTTCGGCGAGATGCTGGTGACCGGCGAGAAGTTCGACAAGCTGGCAGAGGGCTACTACACCGCCGACGCGCTGGTGCGGCTGGGCGCGCGCTACCACGTGGAGCTGCCCATCTGCGAGGCCGTGTACGCCGTGCTCTACCGGGGCGCGGACGTGCGTGAGACCATCGACGGCCTGTTCAGCCGCAGCCTGAAAAACGAACTATGGAAAGAGACGCATGAGAATCTTTGACACCCACTGCCACATCGCCGATCCCGCCTTTGATGAGGATCGCGCTGTGGTCATCTCCCGCTTCCGGGAGAGCGGCGTGTGCCGGGCCAACGTGGTGGCCGACCCCTGCGAGGAGGATCCCAATCAGGAGAAGGTGTTCTCCCTGGTGGAGCAGCACGACTTCCTCTGCGCGTCCATCGGGGCCCATCCCCACAACGCCAGCCGCTACGATGCTGCCGCCGAAAAAACCATCCTTGCATACCTGAACCACCCGAAGTGCCGCCTGCTGGGGGAGATCGGCCTGGACTACCACTACGATCTCTCGCCGCGTGAGGTGCAGAGGGACGTGTTCGACCGCCAGCTGGAACTTGCGTATGAAAGGCAGGTTCCGGTGCAGCTGCACATCCGGGAGGCCCACGGCGACTGCATGGACATGCTGCGCGCGCGGCTTTCCGCCGGGCGCATGCCTGCGGGCGTCATGCACTGCTACACCGGCAGCTGGGAGGCGGCGAAGGTCTATCTGGACGCGGGGCTGTACATCTCCCTCTCCGGCGCGCTGACCTTCAAGAACGCGCCGAAGCTGCAGGAGGTCTGCCGCAACGTGCCCGCCGACCGCCTGCTGATCGAGACCGACTGCCCCTACATGGCCCCGGTGCCGCTGCGCGGGCGCAGAAACGAGCCCGCCTTCATCACCCACACGCTGGCGAAGGCCGCGGAGCTGCGGGAAGTCTCGCCCGAGCGCATGGCGGAGCAGCTCTATGAAAACGCGCTGCGCATCTTCGGCCTGTCCGACGAAGCCTGAGGAGGATACCTTGGAAAACCTGACTGCCATCATCGAAGCCATCCTGTTCGTATCCGGCGATCCGGTGCGCGTGGATGTGCTGGCCCACGCCATGAACCTGACCGTGCAGGAGCTGGAGCAGGCCCTCAATGAGCTGCGGGATCACCTAGCTCTGGAGAACCGGGGCATCCAGCTCAATCGCAGCGGCGAAACCGTGTTTTTGTCCATCTGCCCGAAGTATGCGCCCCAGGTGGAGCTGTTCTTGCAGCCCATCCAGAAGCAGCCGCTGTCCCAGGCCGTGCTGGAGACCCTCTCCATCATCGCCTACCGCCAGCCCGTCACCAAGGGCGACGTGGAGGGCGTGCGCGGCGTGAAGTGCGATTATTCCGTGCAGACGCTAGTGAACCGTGGCTTCATCGAGGAGTGCGGCCGCAGGGAGACCCTGGGCCGGCCCATCCTCTACCGCACCACGGACAAGTTTTTGCAGCACTTCGGCATCGAAAGCCTGGACGAGCTGCCCAGCGTGGACTTTGGCGCCTCCGAGGGCGAAATGCCCATCTGACGCGGCGGATCCCGTTTGCGCAAATTTGGAATAAAATTCGACCGATCTGTAAAAAATGCCCAACCTTTGCGTTTTGGGGAGGATTCTCCGGCGCGAAGGTTTGACGCTTTTGTGTAAAAATGATATAATGAATCTGGACTGTTGTAATTACTTAGGAGGATATACAGATGGCCAACTATCGATCCAGAAGCTCCCGTGAACGCAGAATTCGCGCGCGCTATCGCAGAAAGATCTGGACGTGCGGCATCATCATGCTCATTCTCGGCCTCGTGCTGGGCTATGTGCTGTGCATGCTGTTCCTGGAGGACAAGCCCGGTCTCTTCACGAAGGTGACCGCCACGCCTACCCCGACGCCCATCGTCATGGTGACCGAGGTGCCCACGACGGAGCCCACGGCGGAACCCACCCCCGAACCCACTGCCGAACCCACTCCGGTGCCCACCGAGGTGCCGACGCAGGCGCCCACCGCTGTGCCCACCGCCGAGCCCACCGAGGCGCCCGGCATTGAGCCCGCCATCGTGTTCAATTCCGTGGATGTGACCACCGCGCAGCCCGGCAGCGAAGGCGCGACTTCGCTGACCAGCGCCGTGGAGGGCATGACCATCGAAGCGACGGAAGCGCCCACGGCGGAACCGACGGCGGAACCCACTGCGGTTCCCACCGCTACGCCGGAACCGACGGCAGAGCCCACTGCAGTTCCCACCGCCACGCCGGAACCGACGGCAGAGCCCACTGAGGAAGCCACGGCCGAACCGGCTGCCGTCGCGGCTGCCGCAGTCGTTCCGGAGACTCCTGCCGAGCCCACGGCCACGCCCGAACCCATCATCGTGCCCTACGGCGAGAGCTGCACCTTCAACACGCAGATCCGCACCGACGGCACGGCCTATCGCAGCGCGGCGGACGGCGAGAGCGAGACCCTGAACCTCACCCTGAGCGTGGATGCCTACAAGGATCCCGCCTACTTCGAGGCGAACTATGCCGACACCTACAACCTGCAGGGCAATGAGGCCGCCGTGGAATTCGATCTCACCCTCAACGGCTACGAGGGCAGCGCAGAGATCATCCCGCAGAACTTCCTGACCATCACCTTCTGCAATGAGGATGAGAGCGAGACGACCCAGGGCTTCCAGCTGATGGATACGGAGATCGCCGGCAAGACCGACATCGCCATCACCAGCGGCGAGACCTCCACGCTGTACAAGCGCTATCCCTACAACGCCGATCAGGGTGACATGACCTACATGGTGGTGACCGCCTACAACGACGGCGCAGAGACCACCTACTGGTTCGAGATCCAGGCCCCCGAGGAGGCGGCGCCCACCGAGGAGACCGCGACCGAGGGCGGCAGCGAAACCGCCTCCACCGGCGTCTCCACCAGCGCGCCGGCACAGAGCGAAGGCACCGCGCTGACCATCGGCAGCAAGGGCGACGAGGTCAAGAAGCTCCAGGCGAAACTGATCGAGCTGGGCCTGCTGTCCGGCTCCCCCGACGGACAGTTCGGCAAGTACACCGCAGGCGCGGTCAAGATCATGCAGGAGAAGTTCGGCATGGAGCAGACCGGCATCGCGGACGCCGCCTTCCTGGAGAAGCTCTACGGCGAATAATGGACAACTGAAAATCCTCTGATTGTGCGGGAAGCGGCCGAGCCGCTTCCCTTTTTTTGTGCAGCCGCGGCGGAAATATTACGGTTTGCCGTCGCTTTTTTTAAATTCATTCCTATTTTTTGGATATTTGAAATTTCTGATGTATAATTGGGTAAAATCGTGCGAAATAATGGTGCATTCTGTCATCGCACAGGATCCCAACGGAGGTTTGATACACATGAAGCAGCTTCGACGTGCACTCGCACTGGCGCTATGCCTGGTGCTCCCGCTGATCTCCCTGCCGTCCGCATGGGCGCAGGAGATGCCGGCAACGGATCCAGAGGTTCCGGCGACCGATGCGGTACAGGCTGTGCAGAACAGCGCTCCGGCAGCTGAGACCAGCGCGGTGGTTCCGGATGCGGACGAGGACCCGGCTCCGCCCGCGGATGGCGCAAGCAACCCAGCCGCCGATCTTCCGGCAGACGGCCAGAATTCCGGCGCCGCCGATACCGGCGCGGCCCTGCCGGAGGACGCTGACGCAGAAGGCAGCGATGGCAGCGAAGGCAGCGCGCCCTCCACGGATCTTCCGCCGGAGGAGACGACCGTCCCGGACGACGGCACAGCTTCTGCGGATGCAGGTGACGTCCTTCAGGATCCGGACGGCGTGCTCCCCGTGCAGGAGGAGGATCCCGAGGCGGAAGACGCCATCGATTGCACCAAGAGCGCCGCGGAGAACCCGGACTTCGTCTCCGGCTACGCCCAGCTGCTGGGTGCCGCCGACGGCTATGCCGACGCGACTTCCGGCGAGGGGAAGCTGAAGCTGGAGGATGCGAGCGGCATCGTGTACGCTTCGGCCCGCAGCGGCGATCGCCTGCTGGTCAACTTCGACGGCGGCGAGGAGATCGCCTGCGCATGGGTCGATGCAAAACTTTTGCGCCCCATGTCCGCAGAGGAGATCGGGGCCTTCCGCAACAGCTGCGCTCCCGACGCGCGTTGCTTCGATGCGGATCCCCTGCTTCCGCTGGCCGCAATCGCATACAGCCTGGTGCCGCCGCCAGCGCCCGATCTGATCGTGGACGCGGACAGCCTCACCCTGGGCGCGGGCGAAAAGCGGGCCCTTCCCATCCGCTTCAGCGACGGTCAGACCCACGCCGTGACCTACACCAGCTCCAACGCGCGCTACGCGAGCGTATCCGCCGACGGCGTGGTGCAGGCGCTGCGCTCGGGCAAGACCGCAACCATCCGGATTGACACCGAATTCGGCCAGAGCGCCAGCATCCGGATCAGCACGCTGCGCGCCCCCAGCACCGTGACCCTTCAGCCCACCAAGGCGGATCTCTGCCTCGGCGACACCATGGCGGCCACCGCAAAGGTCAACGCCAAGTCGGCCTCCGCCATCAGCTGGTCCAGCAGCGACCCCAGCATCGCCACCGTGGACGAGGGCGGACAGATCACCGCCGTCGCGCCGGGCAGCGTCACCATCAAGGCCGCCGCTTTCAACGGCAAGTCCGCCACGCTGAAGCTGACGGTGCATCCCGACCCGATCTCCATCGCCTTTGAACAGTCCGACGTGCTGCTGGGCGTGGACGAGACGCTCACCCTGCAGACCCGCATCGCGCCCGAGGATTACGGCAGCCGCAGCTACGCCAGCAGCAACCCGTCGGTGGTCGCCGTGGACGCCGCCACCGGCAGCATTCGCGGCGTCGCCGTGGGCAGCGCCACCATCACCGCGACGACCCGCAACGGCATCAGCGCCGCGTGCAGCGTCACCGTGAAGGCCGCGCCCTCCTGCATCACCCTGGAAAAGACCGCCATCACCCTGGGCGTGGGCGAAAAGCAGCCCCTGCCTGCCGTGCAGGTGGGCGCGCCCGGTGAGGATTGCGCAAAGAATTACAGCATCGACCTGCTGAAATCCAAGTACGTTTCCGTCACTGCCGACAACTGCATCGTGGGCACCCGCGCCGGCAGCGCCACCGTCACGGTCCGCACCTACAACGGCATGAAGGCGACGCTCAAAGTGACCGTGCGCAAGGCGCCGCGCTACGTGACCCTTTCGCCCACGAAGGCCACACTGGGCGTGGATGAGACGCTGTCTCTGACGGCCAAGCTGAACAGCGGCACCGCGGGCAGCATCAGCTACACCAGCAGCGACCCGGCCGTCGCCACCGTGGATGCAAGCGGTCGCGTGCGCGCCGTCGCCCCCGGCAGCGCCACCATCACCGCCAAGACCTTCAACGGACGCACCGCAAGCTGTGCCGTTCAGGTGAAGTGCGCCCCCAGCAGCATCGCCCTGAGCCGCCCGGACTTCTCCATGGGCGTTGGCGAAACCTGCACGCTGACGGCCACCCTGAGCGCCGACAGCGCCGGATATTACAGCTTCCGCAGCGATAACCCCGCCGTGGCCACCATCGACGCGATCAGCGGCAAGGTCAAGGCGGTGGCCGCCGGCAGCGCCACGCTGTGGGTCGAGGCGTACAACGGCGTCAAGTCCTCGTGCCTGCTGACGGTGAAGGCCGCCCCCACCGGCGTCGCCTTCCAGGAGAAGAGCGTCACCCTCGCCGTGGGCGACCGGTACCAGCTGCTTCCCCCCAGTCTGCTGGGCGAGAACGCGGCCAGCGCCACGCTGAAGTACACCAGCGGCAGCACCAAGCGCCTGAACGTCAGCGCCTCCGGCCTGCTGACCGCCATGCGCGCCGGCAAGACCACCGTCACCGTCGCCACCTACAACGGCAAGAAGGCCAGCCTCACCGTGACGATCCAGGCCGCGCCCAAGACCATCTCCTTCGGGCAGAGCAGCCTGTACCTGTGCGTGGGCCAGCAGAACACCCCCACCGTCAAGACCGATACCTGCGACTGCAGCTTCAGCCTGTCGAGCTCGGATCCCAACGTGGCGACCATCGCCGCCGACGGCAGAACCATCGTCGCCTGCGGCGGCGGCAGCGCCACCATCACCGCCACCACCTACAACGGCAAGAAGGCCACCCTCGCGCTGACGGTGCCTTACCTGCCCGATTCCATCGCCTTGGAACCCGCTGCGATCACCCTGGGCCGCGGCGACAGCATCGCGCTGAAAGCCGTCATGCCCCAGGGCCAGGACAGCACGCTGCGCTTCGAGAGCTCCAATCCCGAGGTGGCGAGCGTGGACGAAGCCGGCCGGGTCACCGCCGTGGCGCCCGGCAGCGCGGCGATCCGCGTGATCACCTACAATGAACGCACCAGCGAATGCGCCGTCACCGTGCTGGAGGCGCCCAGCCGCGTGGAGCTGTCGCCTTCCGTGGCCATGCGCAGCCTGGCGGAGAAGCAGCTGCAGTTGCTGCTCACCTACGGTGCGGAGGGCGAAGGCGGCCGGCACAGCTTCGCAAGCAGCAACCCCGACGTGGCCAGCGTGAGCCAGAGCGGCCTTGTGACCCTGCGCAGCCCCGGCAACGTCACGATCTCGGTGGAGACCTACAACGGCCTCCGCGCGGAATGTGCGCTCACCGTGGGCCTGACCCCCAACAAGATGTTCTTCGCGCAGGCGGCCTATTCCATTGCGCTGGGCGACACGGTGCGCCTGGACGCCAGCTTCGACCAGGGCTGCGAGAGCCACAGCTTCGCCATCGCCGATGAGACCATCGCGGCGGCAAAGGGCGACCAGATCACCGGTCTCTCCATCGGCAGCACCTCCCTCACCGCCACCAGCTTCAGCGGCCTCACCGCCGGCTGCACGCTGAACGTGGTGCCCGGGCCCACCGGCATCGAGCTGGACCAGAGCGAGCTGTCCATCATCCTGGGCATGAGCACCGGAGCCGCGCTGACGGCGCGGGTGCTGCCCGACGGCATCGGCAGCTACCGCTTCACCAGCAGCGATCCCAACGTGGCCCGCGTGGACGCCCTGACCGGCGAGATCACCGCCGTGGCATCCGGCGACTGCATCATCACCGCCACCACCTACAACGGCTTCAGCGCCCAGTGCGCGCTGCAGGTGCGCGGCCTGCTGGACGGCGTAAAGATCGGCATCGATCCGGGCCACCAGGCCAAGGCCGATCCCAGCCGCGAGACCATCGCCCCCAACAGCAGAACCACCAAGGCCAAGGTCTCCAGCGGCACCGCCGGCGTGGTCAGCCGCACGCCCGAGCACGTGATCAACCTGCAGATTGGCCTGAAGCTGCGCGACGCGCTGGAGGCGCTGGGCGCGGAGGTCTACATGACCCGCACCATCGCCGATGTGAACATCTCCAACCAGGAGCGCGCCAAGATGATGAATGCGCTGGGCGTGGATCTGGTGCTGCGCGTGCACTGCAACGGCTCCTCCTCCAGCAGCAAGCACGGCATGAGCATCTACGTGCGCAAGACCGGCGCCTGCAAGGATGAGAGCGCCGCCGCGGCTCAGCTCATCCTCGACGCCATGGTCGCGGAAACCGGCGCGTACAACCGCCAGCTGCATTACAGCGACACCTACACCGGCCTGAACTGGTCCACCGTACCCAGCATGCTGATGGAGCTGGGCTACCTCACCAACCGCGCCGAGGACAAGCTGCTGAACAGCCCGGACTATCAGGACAAACTGGTCAAGGGCATGATCAACGGCATCTGCACCTACATGGGCCGCCCCACGCCGGATTCCCTGGCCTGAAACAGTACAACATAAGGAGATTGCACAATGAAAACCATCGTTTGCTACGGAGATTCCAACACCTGGGGCTACATGCCCAAGCGCGAGCGTCCCCAGGAAACCACGCTGAACCGCTTCCCCTGGGGCGTACGCTGGACCAGCCTGCTGCAGGAGCAGCTGGGCGCGGCATACCGCGTGGTGGAGGAGGGCCTCAACGGCCGCACCACCATGTTCGACGATCCGCTGGACATCTGCCGCAACGGTCTGGAATACATCGACACCGTCATGCTCACCAAGGCGCCGGTGGATCTGGTGATCCTGATGCTGGGCACCAACGACGTAAAGGAGTTCTTCGGCATGCCGCCCTACGTGATCGCGCGCGGCTGCGGCCGTCTGATCGACCGCATCCAGGCCGGCGGCTACGGTCCCGGCGGCAGCGCGCCGCAGATCCTGCTGGTCGCGCCGCTGAAGCTGCCCGAGACCCTGAGCGACAGCTGGCTGAGCGACGAATTCGGCGCCGGCGCCATCAACCGCAACGATCAGCTGCCCGGCTTCTACGGGAAGATCGCCGCCGAAAAGGGCGTGCACTTCCTCAATGCGGCCGAATTCGTCACCGCGGATCCCGCCGACAGCATTCACATGAACGAGCAGGGTCACGCCGAGACCGCCGCGCGCATGTGCGCCGCAGTGAAGGAGATCCTGGGTTGAGTTCCCTGCACCCGGCCGCATCCCTCTGCGGGTACAGCTGTGTGCGCAGGCATTGATACAAATAACAGGACCACCGGCCAGACCGGTGGTCCTGTTTTGTCGAAATGCCGCGCTCAAGTCCCGGCGTTCATCAGCCGCACCACGCTGCGGGTCAGCCGGTAGAGATCCTCCCGGCAGCTTTCGCGGATACGGGCGAAGTCCGTTTCACCCCGCACGGCGCTGAAGCAGGCGGTGACGCCGCACCTGCGCAGCTCCTCCGCGCCCTCGCCCAGGGAGCCGCACAGCGCCACGCAGGGCACGCCGGCGCTCCGGCAGCGCAGGCCCACGCCCATGGGCACCTTGCCGTTGGCGCTCTGACGGTCCATGCGACCCTCGCCGGTGAACACCACATCCGCATGCCGCAGGCGCGCATCGAAGTCCACCGCATCCAGAATGAGCTCGATCCCGGGCTTCAGGCTGCCACCCAGGAAGGCCAGCACGCCCGCGCCCATGCCGCCCGCCGCACCCGCGCCGGGAACATTGCGCAGCTCCATGCCCAGCATATCCTCCAGCATCTCCGACACATGCCCGATGCCCGCCTCCAGGATGGGCCGTAGCTGCGCCGTCACGCCCTTTTGCGGGCCGTACACCGCCGTGGCGCCGTCGTCGCCCAGCAGGGGATTGCGCACGTCGCAGGCCGCCGTCACCGCACAGGGTAGCGCCTTTTCCGGCGGCAGAATGCGCGCAACGCGGCCCAGGTTCTTCGCAAGGGGCGCAAGCCCAGCGCCAGCCTCATCCAGAAAGCGCCAGCCCAGCGCCGCCGCCATGCCGACGCCCAGGTCATTGGTGGCGCTGCCGCCCAGTCCCAGCAGAATGCGTTGCGCGCCATGCTCCACGGCGTGCCGGATCAATTCGCCCACGCCGAAGCTGGTGGCGTTCAGCGGATCCCGAACCTCGCCCGCCAGCGGAAGTCCCGCCGCCGCGGCCATCTCGATCACCGCTCTGCCGTCGTTGAGCCGGCCGTAGAAGCCCTCCACCGGCGCGCCCAGCGGACCCGTGACCTGCACGCTGATGCGCGCGCCGCCCAGCAGCTTCAGATAGGTTTCGGTCATGCCCTCGCCGCCGTCGGCCATGGGAATGGCGGCGATCTGTGCGTCCGGAACCTCCGAACGGATGGCTTCTGCGAAGATTTCACACACCTCGGTGGCCTCCAGCGTCCCCTTGAAGGAATCCGGAGCCAGAAGAAAGCGTCGGAACATGGCGGTCTCCCCCTTCATTTTCTCCATTGTAGTGGGAGAAATGTGAAAAGTCAATCGTTGCACCCGCGGCCGAATGCGTGTATAATGAAGGGCGATGAAAATATCTTGCCCGGAGGAAAGCGCATGAAAAATCCCGCAGTTCGCAGTGCAAATCTATTGCTCCCCGCAGAAAATGTCGATCCGGAAAAGTGGGCGGTGGTGGCCGTGGACCAGTACACCTCCCAGCCCGAATACTGGGATCAGGTGGAACAGTTCGTGGGCGACGCACCCTCAACCCTGCGCGTCACGCTGCCGGAGGTCTATCTGAAGCAGAGCGACGCGCGCATCCCCGCCATGCAGGCATGCATGCGCGCCTATCTTTCCGACGGCACGCTCCGGCCTGCTGTGACCGACGGCTACCTGCTGGTGGAGCGCAGCACACAGTCCGGCGCGCGCCTGGGACTGATGGCCTGCCTGGATCTGGAGCAGTACGACTTCTCCGCCGGCTCCCGCAGCCTGATTCGCGCCACCGAGGGCACGGTGATCGAGCGCGTGCCACCCCGGGTGAAGATCCGCCGCGGCGCTGCGCTGGAGCTGCCTCACGTGCTGATGCTGCTGGACGATCCCGCGTGCAGCCTGATCGAGCCGCTCTATGCCGGCCGTGCGGCACTTGAGTCCGCCTACGACTTCGAACTGATGCAGGGCGGCGGCCACCTGCGCGGCTGGAAGGTGGAGGGCGCGGCGGCGCGCCGGGTGGAGGCTGCTCTGGATGCGCTGTATGCAGGCTGCGGCGGACTGTTCCTGGCGGTGGGCGACGGCAATCACTCGCTGGCGGCGGCGCGCTCCTACTGGCTGGAGCTGCGCGAGGGCATCCCCGAGGCCGATCGTGCGTCGCATCCCGCGCGCTATGCCCTGGTGGAGATCGAGAACCTGCACAGCCCGGCGATCCAGTTTGAGCCCATACACCGCCTGGTCACCGGCGTGGATCCCGAGGCGCTGATCGAGGCCTGCGCGGCGCACATGCAGGGCGAGGGCGCGGGGGAGAACGAGCTCACCCTCATCTCCCGGGGACGTGAGCTGCGGCTGCACCTGGCCCATCATCCGCTGCGCGCCCTGCAGGCGTTCCTGGACGACTATCTCGCGGCGCATCCGGAAGCGGAGATCGACTACATCCACGGCGACGAGACGCTGCGCCGCCTGGCAAGCCGCCCGGACGCGGTGGGCTTCATGCCCTGCGCCTTTGCAAAGGCCGATCTGTTCCCCTACATTCAGCAGTGGGGCGTGCTGCCCCGCAAGACCTTCTCCATGGGGCAGGCCCACGAGAAGCGCTACTACATGGAGGCGCGCCGCATCACGCAAGAATGAGCGCATGCCGGTCAGGTTCGCAGAGGCAGGCAGATCAAAGCAAAAGATCCAACCGAAAAACGGTTGGATCTTTTGCATGCCGCTTTGCAGGATACCCGCTGCGAAATCGAACGTGTTTACAGCAGCCGCTTGCGCAGGCGATTGACGTACAGCGCGGTCAGGATCTTGATCAGCCGGTCGTAGAGCAAAAGCGTTATGTTGCCGATCAGCAGGCAGGCGAGGGTCAGCGCCATGCCCATCTCCCGGTACTCATTCAGGATCTGATCCATCTGCAGCACCAGGATGCTCAGCGCGTACATGACCACCACCGCAAGGTTGAACACACCCAGCCTGGCGAGCACCCGCACCAGGCCGCTGCGCAGCTGATCCAGCCGCCAGCACAGGATCGGATAGTAGCCGATGAACACAAACAGCAGCGCGGCCTCCTTGTCCGGGCAGAGGATCAGGCTCAGCGCTGCGATGGCCGCGTAGGCGCACCAGCTCAGCTTCTCGCCGCACTCCACGAACACCGGAATCAGCATCAGGCCCGCCAGCGCCGGGCAGCAGAACGTGGCCAGGGGGATCAGCCCGCCCAGCAGCATCACCACCACCGCCAGCGCGCACAGCATGCCCGTGAGGGCCATCTTCTTACTGCGCTTCATGTTGCTCCTCCGGCCGTGCGCAGCGCAGCACCCAGTAGCCCTTCTCCCGGGCGATGCGCTCCACATCGGCATAGATCGAACTCAGGTACTTCTGCGCGGACTCCGCGCCCTGCTGCTTGCGGATCACGATGTACAGCGCGCCGTCCGCACGGAGATGATTCGCGGCCTCGGCAAACAAGGCGTAGATCACCGCCTTGCCCGCGCGGATCGGCGGGTTCAGCACGATGGCGTCAAAGCCGCCCTCCACCGCCGCAAAGCCGTCGCCCTGCACAACCGCCGCGTTGGTCACGCCGTTGGCCGCCAGATTGCGCGCGGCCAGCTCCGTGGCGCGGCTGTTGACGTCGGTCAATACGATCTGCGCGCCGGGGTACCTCTTCCCCAGCGCCGTTCCCACCGGACCCCAGCCGCAGCCCAGGTCCAGAATCCGCCCGTGCAGCTCCGGCAGCGCCTCCAGCAGGATCCGCGTGCCCATGTCCAGTCCGTCCCGGGAGAACACCCCGGCGTCGGTGGTGCAGTTGAGGCGCAGACCCAGCACCTCGAAGATCACCTGCCGCAGGTCGTGCTCCACCTCGGGATTTTGCGTGTAATAATGCTGCGTCATATGCATCCACCATCCAAATCGCTCATTTTTTTCAGCCCCGCGATCTCCGCCTCCGTCAGCAGGCGATATTCTCCCGGCGCGAGGGCTTCGTCCAGGGTCACGCAGCCGATGCGCAGCCGCTGAAGTGTGATCAGAGGATGCCCCACCGCCGCGAACATGCGCTTGACCTGGTGAAACTTCCCCTCGGTGAGGATCACGTCCGCCAGCGAGGTCTCGCCGGACTCCAGGATCTCCAGTCTCGCCGGCGCCGCCGTGAAGTCCGAAAGCATAAGCCCCCCGGCAAAGGCCGCCACATCATTCGCATCCAGCGCGCCCTCGCAGCGCGCCCGGTAGCACTTCTCCGCCTTCCAGCGCGGCGAGATCAGCCGGTGCGCCAGCTGGCCGTCGGTGGTCAGCAGCACCAGGCCGGTCACGTCCCGGTCGAGCCGCCCCACAGGGCCGATTTTGCGCCGCTGGTAGATCTCCGGCAGCAGCGACACCACCGTGAGCAGGCGCTTGTCCTCCGTGGCCGTCACCACGCCCGCAGGCTTGTGGAGCATCAGGTAGATCTCCTCCTGGGCGTCGATAGGCGCGCCGTCCAGCATCACGTCGCCGCTTGACACATTTCTGCCCGCATCCCGAACCACCGCGCCCGAGACCTGCACCCGGCCCTGGGCGATCAGCCTGCGCGCCTCCGATCGGGTGTGCCCCGCCAGAGACAGCGCCTTGTCCAGCCGCATGCGCCTCACCTCCCGTTTTCTCCCCTATTATAGCAGATGCAGGCGGATTTGAACAGTGCAAAGGGGGCCTTGCCCCGATGGGGGCGCTCTGCTATAATGGAAGCACCGGATGTTACATGGAGGATAAAAGAATGGATCAGAGCTTTGTAAAGAACATGCCGAAGCTGGGCTTCGGACTGATGCGCCTACCCACGATTGGCGATGCGATTGATATCCCCCAGACCTGCAGGATGGTGGATATGTTCCTGGAGAAGGGCTTTTTGTACTTCGATACCGCCTACGGCTACGGCAACGGCGCGTCCGAGCGGGCCATCAAGGCCGCGCTGGTGGACCGCTATCCCCGGGACAGGTTCTACCTGGCCACGAAGCTGCCCGCCTGGGCCGGCGCAAAGGACGCCGCCGAGGCCCGGCAGATGTTCTACACCTCGCTGGAGCGCACCGGCGCGCTCTACTTCGACTTCTACCTGCTGCACAACCTGGGCGAGCAGCGCACCCACTACTTCGACGACTACGGCATCTGGGACTTTCTGGCCGAGCAGAAGCAGAAGGGTCTGATCCGTCACCTGGGCTTCTCCTTCCATGACAAGGCGGATGAGCTGGACAAGCTGCTCACGGCGCACCCCGAGATGGAGTTCGTGCAGCTGCAGATCAATTACATGGACTGGGAGAACCCGGCCATCGAGTCCCGCAAGTGCTACGAGGTGGCCCGCAGGCACAACAAGCCGGTGGTCATCATGGAGCCGGTGAAGGGCGGCAACCTGGCCAAGGCGCCGGAAACGGTGCAGAAGCTGTTCGAGGAGAGCCGCCCCGGCGCGAGCGCATCCTCTTGGGCGATCCGCTTCGCCGCATCGCTGGAGGGCGTGCTGACGGTGCTCTCCGGCATGTCCAGCGTGGAACAGATGGCGGACAACCTTGCCACCATGGAGCACTTCGAGCCCCTCAGCGAGGCCGAGCAGGCCGTGATCGCGGCCGCCCGGGAGGCCTTCAACGCCATCCCCAGCGTGCCCTGCACCGCCTGCCAGTACTGCGTGAAGGGCTGTCCGATGAACATCAACATCCCCGGCGTCTTCACCGCCTACAACATCTACCTGAAGTACGGCAACGCCGACTTTGCGTCCGGACACTACGGCTGGCAGACCGACGGCCACCACATGGCCAAGGCCAGCGCCTGCGTGGAGTGCGGCCAGTGCGAGCAGGCCTGTCCCCAGCACATCCACATTCGCGAGCAGCTCAAGGGTGCTGCGAAGGCGCTGGAGCGCTGACGGGTCCGAAGGCTGCACAGACACCGGCGCGGCAAAGAACCGCCTGCGCCGCCGCGTGACGCAGAAAAAGCTGGGAGTGCATCCGCGCTCCCAGCTTTTTTAGGATAAAATTTACTTCTTGCCCGCCAGGGACTTGCGGTATTTCTCGCTCTCCCAGTTGGCGATGAACTTCTTGGCGGCCTCGCCCATGGTGGACAGGGTCCTGCCGTTTTTGCGGATGGCGTCGGCGATGAACACCACGGCGGTCAGGGTCTCGGCGATCACCTGGGCCTTGGACGCGGCCATGTTGAACACCACGCGGCCGGTCTCGGGATCCGCCAGGCACTGATCCTGCTCGGGCGCGCCCTTGCCGAAGGCGAAGGAGCCGATCAGGAACACCATCTGGTCGGGGTACAGCGGGGTCTCCAGGAAGAACTTCTCGTCGAACGCGCCGGACTTGAGCATCTCGGCAAGGAAGGGGGCGTCGGCCTCGATCAGGCCGCCCTCGATCTCCTTCACACCCACCGCCGGGAAGCTGGTTCCGCTGAGACCGAAGGCTGCGGCGATGCGGTTGTTCACGTCCTCGTGGATGCGCAGGCACTCGTCGGGATCGTCGTGATGGGCAATCAGGCCGTGGTTCTGCATGAAGATGGCCGCCGGGCGCTTGCCGGTCTCCTTCTCCACGCGGGCGAGCTCATCGCGGATGGAGAAGGTGAGCCGCGCGCCGGGATCGGTGTAGGGAACCATGCCCCAGCTGTAATCCGCATCCATAAGCGCCGCCTTCACGATCTCGCCGCACTCCACGCTGCAGGCCGCCAGATTGGCGTAGACGCTGTGGCTGTGGGCCACGTAGGTGTCCAGGATGGAGTGGAAGCCCGCCTCCACGCTGGGGCGCAGCGCCGCCAGGCCCTCGATGGTCTTGGTGACCTCCTTGGCTTTGGTGGAGCCGGCCTTCTCCACGTCCTCGAAGTCGGCGGGGTTGGAGCCGTAGTAGAACGTGCGCAGGGCCTCGTAGTCCAGCACGGCATAGGCCTTGTCCACCTCGATGTCCTTCAGGCAGAAGCCGGAGGCCTTGATGGCCATGTTGCCGCCCTCCAGCTTGACAGAGGTGTTGCCGCCGCCGCCCTGCACGTAGTCCGCACGGACGCCCACGGTCTTGGAAACGCGGCTGAAGTTCTCCAGGCGCGCACGATTTTCCTCAAAGAAAGTTACCATATGTAAAACCCTCCCAAGCATTCTTTTCTATACTAATTATACCAGCGAAATTCCTTTGAAGCAACGCAAAATTCAAAGAATTCCGGAAGGAATTCCATCGCCATGGACCGAATGAAAAAAAGATAAAAAAAACCTGCGCAGGCGGGAACCGTTTGGCACGGATCGCTGTCTAAGAAACAGACTGGAAATCAATGACAAGGTTGGAGGGTTTGAACGATGAAGGCAAAGAAATTTTGCGCAATCCTGGCAGTTGTATTGGTCCTTGCACTGATCCCCGCGGCGGCGCTCGCGGAGACCGTATCCCTGGCCTATTCCGGCGGCGCGCTGAACCTGCGCAAGGGCCCCGGCACCGGCTATGCGTCCCTGGGCACCCTGCACGACGGCGACCACATCACCGTGCTGAGCTACGGCGACATCTGGTCCAAGATCAAGACCGACAGCGGCAAGGTGGGCTACATCAAGAACCTGTACATCGATGACGGCGACACCAACTACGCCTCCGGCACCAGCTATTACAGCTCCCACTACACCGCCTACACCACCGCCAGCGTGAACTTCCGCGCGGGCGCTTCCACCAGCACCGCCTCCATGGGCACCCTGTCCAGGGGCACCAAGGTCACCGTGCTGGGCGAGAACGGCCGCTTCTATCTGGTGAAGAACTCCGCCGGCACCCAGGGCTATGTGAGCAAGAGCTACATCTCCCGCACCAAGCCCTCCGGCAGCAGCTCGTCCTCTTCGTCCTCCTCGTCCTCCGCACAGACCATGACGGTCACGGCCAGCTATGTCAACATGCGCGCCGGCGGCGGCCTGTCCTACGACGTGGTGAAGGTGCTGCCCCGCGGCACCGTGGTCACCGTGGTCAAGCGCGGCAACTACTGGACCCGCGTCAACTACAAGGGCACCCTGGGCTGGATCAAGAACACCTATCTGAAGTGAGGCCGCTTGCTGCACGGGCACGTGCAAAGGCGCCGCCGACGTTCAAGCGTCGGCGGCGTTTTTTTGTATGTGGAAGATTCTGCGCCGGAATGGGTGCAGGGCGTAACCGGCGGATCACTGAACCGCGCCGGGCAGGTAAACGGTGGCAAGCATGGTACAGTCGTCCTTGCCGGGCTGCAGAAGCAGCTCGCCCTGGTGGGCGCGTACGATGCGGCGCATGGACTTGATGCCCAGGCCGCCGGGGCCGTCGCGCTTCTGGCTGAAATAGTCCATTTGTCTGCGCAGGGCGCCGGCATTCTTGCAGCTGTTGGCGACCCGGAACAGAAGCGTCCGCTCCACGATGCGCAGGGAGATGGAAATCTTCCGCGGTGCATCCGCCTCCAGGCGCTCGCAGGCCTCGATGGCGTTGTCCAGCATGTTGCCGATCAGCGTGCACAGGTCCAGATCGCTGATCTGCAGGCTTTCGGGCGCGGGATGCATGTTCCACTCCACCTCGATGCCGGCCTCCTGCATCCGCAGATGCTTGGCCTCCAGCAGGCTGTCGATCAGCGGGTGGCCGCAATAGACCCGGGACTGGGTCTGGGAGAAGGCGTTGTTGAGGGAGATCAGATATTCGTGCTGGCGCTCATACTCGCCCTTCTGGCCGAGGGCGTCGATGGTCAGCAGGTGATTGTGAATGTCGTGGCGCAGCTGGCGGTACTGGGCGGTCTTGTCCAGCACGGCCTGCACCTGGCGCAGCTCGGCTCGCGCCTGGGCCTCCATGAAGCGCGCCTCCTCGGATTCGCGGATGCTGTTGTTGAGCTGGTGAATCAGGGAAAACAGGCCCAGAATGGCGATCAGCGGCAGAAAGGCCGCAAGAAAGCTGATCTTCGGAAGGTTTTCCGCCAGCCACGGGCTGATCTCCAGGGCCTGCAGAAAATAGGCGTCCAGCACCATCACGGTGGCGCTTCCCGCCATGGACAGGGAGGTGACGGCGAGGCGGCCCCACAGCTGGCGGTCCAGACGGTCCTCGATGACGTGCATGGTGCCGCGCAGGAGCAGATAGAACATCGCCGTGATGAAGGCGCAGATGCCCTCCAGCAGCAGCTGCTGCACGGGCGAGATGTTCAGGATGGACCAGCCCAGCCCCGACGCCATCCAGACGCTGATCATCTCGGCGCAGGGAAAGAGGACCAGCCACAGCGCAAAGGCCAGCAGGCGCGTGGCCCAGCGGCCCTGATAACAGACGAAGGGCAGGAGCAGATAGACCGTGGCGGACAGCAACACGCGCTGGCTGGAGGGCAGGCGCAGCCCGGGCAGGATGATCAGGACGGCCAGAACCGCGGCCGTCGCCAGCCGGTGCAATCGGAAGTGGAAGCGCGGCTGGAGCAGCGTTTCCATCAGGGAGACATAGCAGAATTGGATGCAGAGCCCGACGAGCAAAAAGGCGGGTGTGAGCGTGGTCAGGGTCAAGGCGGTCACCTCAGCTGATAGTGAATGAACTGCTCCAGCACCTGGGAATAGTAGCGCCGGCTGATGGGCAGGCCGGTTCCGTTCTTCAGCATGGCCCGCAAGTTGGAGCGATCGATGTGGGAAATGGCGTCCGCGCGCACCAGAAAGCTCTTGTGGATTCGCAGAAAGGCGCGATCCTCCAGCTCCGCGGCAATCTCATCCAGGCGCCGGGTCTGGCTCAGCGGTTCCGGACGGTTCTCCAGGTGGATGAACACCCGGTGGCCTGAGCTCTCGAAATAGAGGATGTCCCGGAGCGGCACCTGCACGCTCTGCTCCCGGGTGCGGATGCAATAGCTGGTTTCCATGTTCCAGTAGAAGAGCAGAAAGCGGTTCACGGCCGCGTCGATGTCCTTGGCGTCGGCCGGCTTGGCGATGAAACCGATGGGTCGATAGGAAAATGCGGCGGGCATGCGCTCGGGATGGCTGGTGACAAAAACGATTTCCGCGCGCAGGCGCTGCGCGCGGATCTCCTCGGCAAGCCGGTAGCCGTCCTCGTCCTTCAGCGAGAGATCCAGAAAGATCAGATCCGGCTTGCATTCGGGCAGGAGCGCCCGAAGTTCCGCGCCGGAATTGCAAATCCGCACGGACGGGGCGATGCCGCGCGCCTGAAAGCACGCTTCCACCTGGGCGGCGAGCTGCTCAGCAAGTAAGCCGTCATCGTCACATATGAAAGCTGAAACCACACAACTCATTCCTTTTGCGATGCTGTTTTAAATATAACATATCGATAACCTGTTTTCAAGCCGTTTGGCGCGGGACGAAAAAATTAATTGCAAGAAAAAATGCCCGCCGATGCATCTGGCAGGCACAAATAACTGTGTATTTGGGGATTTTGCAGGAACAATTTGGTGAAAACTGCACAAATGCACAATGCATGTCAATTCCGGTTTCCGGCCTCCAGCATGTGCATCTTGTACTGCTTGGGCGTGGTACCCTTGTACTTGCGGAACTGCTTGATGAAGGCGCTGGAATCGGCGAAGCCGCACTGCACGGCCACCTCGGCCACGTTCATATCGGCGGTGGCGAGGAAGTGGGCGGCACATTCGATGCGGTAGTAGTTGAGATAGTCGATGGGCGAGCGGTGCACGATGGTGCGGAAGTAGCGGCAGAAGTACTTCGGCGAGAAGCCGGTGAGCCGGGCCAGGGTGTCCAGGGAGATGTGCTGGCCGTAGTGCTGCTCGATGTACTCCAGCGCGGGCTTGAGCTGCTCCGCCTTCTGCCAGGTGCGCTCGGAGACGGTGTGCAGCTGGGCCGTGCCGATGTTGTGCAGCTGGCCGCCCAGAAAGGCGAACACCGCGCCCAGCATGTCGATGCTGCAGCTGCCAAATTCCGTGGCCGCCAGGGCAAACAGGCGATCGACGGCCGCGCAAAAGACGGGATCGGCTTCGATCGAACCACTTTTTTGAAAGATGTTGTTGCGCAGCAGCGGCCGCAGCGCCTGGCGGCAGGATTCCACGGCCGGCGTGAGCGCCTGGGGATCGAAAACGATGCACTCGTACACGCAGTTTTCCGGCTCGCCGCCGTGAATCACACCCCCGCCGACGGTCAACAGATCGCCCGCCTCGGCCATCAGCTCGCGATCGTCCAAAAAAAGGCGCATTTTGCCGCTGCGGATCCGGATGAGCTCCGTCTCCTTGTGCCAGTGCATGGTCATGCGGTAGCGGGGATAGTTTTCATCCACGTGGTAATAGGCCAGCGGAAAGTCGCCCGTGCGGTGCTGTATCTGCTCATGATAATCCAGGTAGTGCATACAAAATAGGCTCCTTTCGTTATGGTGAAGATGTGACCACTTTCTGTGATTATACCACAATACAGCCCCGGAAATCAATGTTATATTGTGATTAAATCGGTGCATAGGATTTAATATTTGCACATACAACATCAAGAATTTCAGGAGGTAAGAACTATGGCAGAAAACAGATACATCGGCGATTACCCGGTCATCGGCATCCGCCCCACCATCGACGGCCGCCGCGGCGCCCTGAAGGTTCGCGAGAGCCTGGAGGAGCAGACCATGAACATGGCCCTCTCCGCCAAGAAGCTCTTTGAGGAGAACCTGCGCTACACCAACGGCGAGCCCGTGAAGGTCATCATCGCGGATACCACCATCGGCCGCGTCGCCGAGGCCGCCGCCTGCGAGGAGAAGTTCCGCAAGAACGGCGTTGCCATCACCCTGACCGTGACCCCCTGCTGGTGCTACGGCTCCGAGACCATGGACATGGATCGCAACACCATCAAGGGCGTTTGGGGCTTCAACGGCACCGAACGTCCCGGCGCGGTGTACCTGGCCTCCGTGCTGGCCACCCACGCCCAGAAGGGCCTGCCGGCCTTCGGCATCTACGGCCATGACGTGCAGGACGCCGACGATACCTCCATCCCCGCCGACGTCGAGGAGAAGCTGCTTCGCTTCGCCCGCGCAGCCGTCGCCGTGGCCACCATGCGCGGAAAGAGCTACCTGCAGATCGGTTCCATCTGCATGGGCATCGGCGGCTCCATCATCGATTCCAAGTTCATCGAGGAATACCTGGGCATGCGCGTCGAGTCCGTGGACGAGGTGGAAATCATCCGCCGCATGACCGAGGGCATCTACGACGAGGCCGAGTATCAGAAGCTCAAGGCCTGGGCCGATGAGAACGTCATCGAGGGCTTCGACAAGAACCCCGTCGAGCTGCAGCACAGCCCCGAGCAGAAGAAGAAGGACTGGGAGTTCACCCTGAAGATGTACCTGATCATCAAGGATCTGATGAACGGCAATCCGAAGCTGCCCGCGGGCAACGAGGAGGAGGCTGTGGGTCACAACGCCCTGGCCGCCGGCTTCCAGGGCCAGCGTCAGTGGACCGACTTCTATCCGAACTGCGACTTCCCCGAGGCCATGCTGAACACCTCCTTCGACCACAACGGCGCTCGCGAGCCCTACGTGCTGGCCACCGAGAACGACGTGCTCAACGGCCTGGGCATGATGTTCATGAAGCTGCTCACCAACAAGCCCCAGATGTTCGCCGACGTGCGCACCTACTGGAGCTGCTGCCTGGACGCCAACGGCCAGGCCCGCGACGCAGAAGGCAAGCGCGTGATGAAGCCCTGGTACGAGGTCACTGAGGCCGACCAGAAGGCCATCATGGCCAACACCACCTGGAACTACGCCGACCTGGGCTACTTCCGTGGCGGCGGATATTCCTCCCGCTTCGTGACCGACTGCGAGATGCCCGCGACCATGATCCGCCTGAACCTGGTGGACGGCCTGGGCCCGATGCTGCAGATCGCCGAGGGCTGGACCGTGGAGCTGCCCGAGGAAGTCACCGACAAGCTGTGGAAGCGCACCGACTACACCTGGCCCTGCACCTGGTTCGCACCCCGCTGCGACGGCAAGGAGGGCAGCCCGTTCAAGACCGCCTATGACGTGATGAACAACTGGGGCGCCAACCACGGCGCGATCAGCTACGGCCACATCGGCGCCGACCTGATCACCATGTGCTCCATGCTGCGCATCCCGGTGGCCATGCACAACGTGCCCGCCGACAAGATCTTCCGTCCCTCTGCCTGGAATGCCTTCGGCATGGACAAGGAGGGCGCCGACTATCGCGCCTGCAAGAACTACGGCCCGTTCTACAAGACGTAAGCACCATTTCAAACCGCCGCTTCCCGCGGCGCACGACCCCGGCTTCGCAACTGCGGAGCCGGGGTTTTTGTCGCATGCGCACCTCTGCGGCGCAGAATTCGCCCCGCACCGGTTGTTCCCCGGAGGCATAGGATGCAGTGAATCCCATGGAGGCCTTGCGCTTCCATACAGAAAGGAGAATATTCCTGTGGCGATCCTTCAATCCTGTACCTCCGGCTGCGGCTGCAACAGCTGCGGCTGTAATGGCTGTGCCACCGTCCGCAGCACCGGCTGCGGATGCAACAACTGCGGATGCAACACCGCGCGCAGCACTGCCTGCGGATGCAACACCTGTGGATGTGCGACCGTGCGCAGCAACTGCAATTGCTTCGGCGTGCTGCGCAACATTGCCGGCCCCGTCTCCCGCTGCGGAAGCTGCAACTGCAACTTCCCCTTCTTCACCGGCCCCTGCGGCCCCTGCAATTCCTGCACGAGCTGCGGCTGCAATACCTGCGGCTGTAATAACTGTGGCTGCAACACCACGCGCAGCAATACCTGCGGCTGCAATACCTGCGGATGCAATACCTGTGGCTGCACCACCACGCGTAGCAATACCTGCGGCTGCACCACCACGCGCAGCACCGGCTGCGGATGCAACGATTGCTGCGACGACTGTTGCGACAACTGTTGCAACGACTGCTGCTGTGACGACTGCTGCTGCCATGCCGGCGCCACCTTTGCGGCGAACACGCCGGTGGAGCTGGCCGAGGGGGACGCCGTGGTACTGAGTCCCACCTTCGAGAGCCCCGGAGAGTTCGCGTCCACCCGCGAGGGCATCGAGATTCTGCAGAGCGGTACCTATCTGATTCTGTACACGGTGCACATTCCCGCCAACCATGCGGTATCGAGCCGCTTCGTGCTGACCCTGAACGGCGAGCGCATCGCCGCATCGGCCATGGACGTGGCCACCGAGGGCGACTGCACCACCAACGGTTTCACCATGCACGCGATGGTCAACGCGCAGGCGGGCAGCCTGCTGAAGCTGGTGGCGCTGAACCCGGTGTCCATCTGCCCGTCCTCCGCATCCAACGTCTTTACCCTGTCCATCACCCGCCTGCACTGAGCTTCATCAATGCCTGGCTCCGCCTCGGGGTTTCCGAAGCGGAGCCCTTTATGCGGCAAAGCACAGGGCCGGCGACCTTTCCCGCGCATCATTCCGAAAAATTTCACAATTCTCCCCTTGCAAAAGCTGTCAGAATGCGTATAATTAAGTATTAGCGCATCCTTGCCACGGTAAAACCGACCGTGGCCAAAGTCCATAAGGAGGTGAAAACACATGAATCAATATGAAGTCATGTACGTCATTGACGCGGCGCTGGAGGACAGCGCTCGCATCGAACTGATCGACCGTTTTTCTGATCTGGTCAAGAAGAATGGCGGCGAAATCGATCGCGTGGACGAGTGGGGCAAGCGTCGCCTGGCCTACGCCATCAATTACAAGACCGAGGGCTACTATGTGCTGATGTACATCAAGGCGCCTTCCGAGCTGCCGAAGGAACTGGAGCGCAACTTCCAGATCAACGACAAGGTTCTCCGCTCTCTCGTGATCCGTTACGAGGGTGAGGTTCCCGCCAAGCGCGAGCCCCTGAAGCCCTACGCTGCCCGCGAGGCCGCCGCTCCGGCCGCTGAGCCGGTCGCCGAGGCCGCTGCGCCCGCTGTTGAGGCTCCCGCAGCCCCCGCAGTCGTTGACGACGAAAAGCCCGAGTCGGAGGCCGAATAAGGTCCAATCCTACGAAGGCAGGTGCAAATCATGAACAAAGCTATTTTGATCGGAAACCTTGCAAATGATCCCGAGAGCCGCACCACGTCCTCCGGAATTGCCCAGTGCACGTTCCGCCTGGCCGTGCAGCGCCGCTTTGCCAACCAGCAGGGCGTGCGCGAGGCCGACTTTCTGACCATCGTTTGCTGGCGGCAGACCGCGGAGCTGTGCGCCCGCTATCTGTCCAAGGGCCGCAAGGTCGCGGTGGAAGGCAGCATTCAGACCCGTTCCTATGATGCGCAGGACGGCACGAAGCGCTACGTCACCGAGATCATCGCCGACAATGTTGAGTTTCTCTCTTCCCGCGAGGACGGCGGCAGCCGCCCGGGCAACTTCGCCCCCGCTTCTCCCGCACCCGCGCCCAGAAACGCTTCTCCGGCAAGCAGCGACTTTACCGAGGTTGACGACGACGAGCTTCCGTTCTGACAGGGAAGCGGCCCTGTGGCCGCCCGACCCACTTCTTGAACCAATATAGGAGGAACAAACATGTCTGAAGATAGAGGCGATCGCGTACGCCGTCCCCGTGGCCGCAAGCCGCGCCGGAAGGTTTGCCAGTTCTGCGTTGAAAAAGTTCAGCACATCGATTACAAGGATGTCATGAGACTTCGCCGCTTCACCAGCGAGCGCGGCAAGATCCTGCCCCGCCGCATGACCGGCACCTGTGCGAAGCATCAGCGTCAGCTGTCCACCGCCATCAAGCGCGCCCGGACCATCGCTCTGATGCCGTACGTGTCCGAATAAGCGGACGCGCCGACAAGCGCAAGGAATCCGTCCCCGTGGAACCACGGGGGCGTTTTTTTCGTCTATACAGCAGAGGTATATTTTTCCACTGCGGATGCCTCAGTTGCGCCGCCAATGTGAAAAAACCTGGGTAATTGCCGGATTTTGTTGAAGCGCCTGCGCAAGTGCGCTACAATAAAAATGGATATGGAGCACCTTGGCTCCATCTGATGCGGACACAGGACGCGCGCCGATGCGCGTCGGGACGATACACAGGAGGTACGCGATATGAAGAAATGGATGGCCATGCTGCTGGCGCTTGCGATCTTTGCTTCCCTGGGAGCGTTTGCGCAGGCGGAGGCGGGCGCGGCGCCGGTGTGCGCCGTGGAGGATCTGCGCGGCAACTTCAATCCCCTCTTTGCCGCGTTTGAGGGCGATCGCACGGTGGCGGCGCTGACCAACGGGACGCTGCTGACCACGGCTCGCGGCGGCGACGTGGTGCGCGGCGGCATCGAGGGCGAGACCATCGCCTTCGACTGCACGGATTATACCTACACCGGCCTGGGGGACGTGCAGATCAGCCGCAATGCCGACGGCAGCGCGGACTATGCGCTGACCCTGCGGGAGGGCGTGTGCTTCTCCGACGGGGAGCCGCTTGACATCGACGATGTGATCTTCACAATGTACGTGCTCGCGGATGCCGACTATGACGGCCCCTCGGGCTTCGCGCGGCTGCCCATCGAGGGCCTGGACGCCTATCGCGGCAGCCTGCAGCGGCTGGACGAATTGCTGCTGGACGCCGGCCGGGAGAACGCAGATTTCAGCGCCTGGGACGAAGAGACGCAGGCGGCCTTCTGGGCGGACATCGACGCTGCGGGCGCACAGCTGTGCCAGGAGATCGTGGATTACTGCCTGGAGACGCACCTGGATCAATACGCCCAGGTCATCGGCAGCACGAAGGAGGCCATCCTGGCCGATCCTGCGCTGCAGGTCAAGTTCGCCATGTTCATGTGGGGCTATGCCGATACTTACGTGGACGGCGCCACCACGGCGGACTTCTGGGCGGCGCTGCTGGACGCCTACGAGGGCGACGTGCGCGCGGCGGAGTCCACGGAGAAGGTCGCCACGCCGCTGAAGGACTTCATCGAAGGTTACGAGGCGAAGTACGGCGCGCAGGTCTCCACCGGGTCGGGTGCGGCGAGCATCTCCGGCATCGTGCGCACCGGCGATTTCAGCCTGAATCTCCACATGACGGAATACACCCCCGATGCCCTGTACGAGCTGGCGCTGTACATCGCGCCGCTGCACCATTACGGCGACGCGGCCCTCTATGATTACGCAAACAATTCCTTCGGCTTCACCCGGGGCGATCTGAGCGCCGTGCGCGCGCAGCAGCCCGCCGTGGGCTGCGGCCCCTACGTGGTGGAGAGCGTCGATGCCGGGGGCGTGACGCTGCGGGCCAATGAGAATTACTACAAGGGAAAACCGGCGGTGGAGACCCTGCGCATCGCCGACTTCGGCAGGAACGGCGGCCTCAATGCGGTGCTGGACGGCGAAGCCGACCTGGCCGTGGCGCAGCTGAGCGCCTCGAATGTCGCCGCCATCTCCGCGGCCAACGGGGACGCCGGGCTGAGCGGCGCGCGGCTGGACGCCCTCCTGGTGGATGCGCCCGCCTATGAATACCTGGGCGTGAACGCAGCGCTCGTCAAGGTGGGCGATGACGCCGCATCCGACGCGTCAAAGGCGCTGCGCAAGGCGCTTCTGACCGTGCTGGCGGCCAAGCGGGACGAGATGGTGGCGCAGAACCTGGGCGATTCCGCCTTCGTCATCGAATACCCCGTGATCAGCAGCAGCTGGGCCGCGCCGACGCCGGAGGACGAGGGCTACGAGGTCTGCTACGCCCGGGATGTGTCCGGCGAGGCGATCTACATCGACAGCGTGAGCGACGAGCAGCGCCACGCGGCCGCACTGGAGGCGGCGGTGGGCTACCTGAAGGCGGCGGGTTACAGCTGGGACGAGGCACAGCAGCGCTTCACCGCCGCGCCGGAGGGTGCCGCCATGGAGTACCTGTGCTCCATCGAAGAGAATAGCCCGGCGCAGTCGCTGGTGGAAGCGGCCGCCGCGCAGCTCGGACAGATCGGCATCCGCCTGAACCTGCGCAGCCTCAGTGCAGACGAGCTGGACGCCGCGCTGGAGTCCAACGGCGCGCAGCTCTGGATCACCGGCCGCAGCTTCTCCCACGAACCGGACCTCTACGGCATGTACCACTCGGATAACGCCGGCGGTGAGGACGTGGACGGCAACATCTTCCGGATTGCGGATGCGCAGCTGGATGCATGCATCGCAGGCTATCTGTCCGAAACCGACCGCGCGGTGCGGCGCAGCAGCTGCAAGGCCGCGCTGGATGCGGTGATGGACTGGGGCTGCGTGCTTCCGCTGTACCAGGAGTACCGGGCGGTGGTGGTCGCTGCGGACCGGATCGATGCGGACAGCCTGCCCGAGGATCTGACCCCCGATTACGGCTGGTGGGCCGAAATCGAGCAGCTGGAGCTGCGCTGAGCGCAAGGGCCCTCTGCCCTGCATATGCGAGCGGATCGTGCAAAAACTGCACGATCCGCTCACTTTTTCACAATGGATCCCGGAATCCGCCCTCCGCATCGCCGCGCACTTACAGAAGCGCATCCATGCTGAGCTGCACATCGCCCTGCGGCACCGCCAGATAGCCCGACGGCGGCCGGGGAAGCGCACCGTCCAGCAGCCAGGCCCCGCGATCGGCCACGGATACGATCACCGGCATGCGGTCATGGATGAAGGTAAGCTCCTCCGCGGCCTCCATGGTCAGCACCGTGCACACCGGCCCGGATTCCTCCAGGCGGTAGATCCCCGCCAGACAGCTCATGCCGTCGGCCACCGGCGCGATGCGGTACTTCACGCGCTCGCTTCCCCGCTTTTCCCACTCGTAGTAGGCGCTCATGGGCAGCAGGCAGCGGCGGTTCTGCATGCCGTCCCGGAACAGGGGCTTCTGCGCGGCGGTTTCCGACCGGGCGTTGATCATGCGCCGGCCGCCCTCCATGCGATAGCCCCACTCCATGGCGAAGGCGCCGATCTCCCCGCTGCGGCTGCGGCACAGTGCCGGCACGCGGTCGCCGGGGAACAGATCGCCCGCAGTTTTCACCGGGATCTTGTCCGCGCCCACCTTCTCCTCCAGGCGGTTGATCGCCGCGATGATGCCCTCCAGCTCCGATCCGGGCTCCGCCGGATCCAGGCGATAGCGTCCGCACATATCTCAGACCTCCGCGCGCAGCAGCGCCAGCGCGGCGTAGCGCCCGTCGGGGCGGCGCACGCCGAATTCGTAGCCGTAGTCCGTGCTGCGGCGCATCACATCCAGTTCCTCGCCCTCGAAGCAGGGCATGCAGAACAGGATCTCCATCTCCGTTATGCGCATCCTCTCCTGCTCGGACACGGAGAAGGAGTCCATCAGCATGCGCAGGTAGGCCACGTTGTTCATGTGGCGGCCGATGTCGATGTCCGAGGGCCGCACGACGTAGCTGCAGATGCGATCGGCATCCGCAAAGTCGTGGCGGAAGCGCGCGTAGGGCGCCGGCAGCGCCACCTCTTTGGAAAAGCACAGCTCCTCGTCAAAGAGGCCGTCCATGCTGCGCACGGCCCCAAGCTCGGTGTCGTAGACGCACCACTCGGTGCGGCCCTCGGCCAGCACGCGGCCGTCCCTGGAGACGCGATAGCAGCGGTCGCAGCGCAGCTTGCCCGGCGTCAGCGGCCAGGTGGACAGCTCCACCGCCTGCATCATTGCGGGCCGGTGATGGAAGTGCACGCGGGTGCGCACGGTCATCCAGAAGGCGTGCCTTTTCTGCATGGCGATGCCGCCCAGGCCCATCTGCTCGGCGTGCTCCGAGGCCACGTCCTGAAACATGCGAAAGGTGTCGGCGCAGCCCAGCCGGCCGGTGGCGTCGCACATGCCGGGGTCGATGATCTGCTGCCTGGAAAAGTAGGCTTCCATATATTTCTTCCCTCCGGATTCTTCTTGTTTTCAATGCCGTTTCCCCCATTATAGCCGCTGGATCCCCAGAAATGCAAGCAGCATTTTACCGAAACAGCGTTGCAAATTCATCTTTCCAACGTATAATAATCGGCGGACTGCAAAAGCAAGGCTCCGGAGGATAGACATATGAATCGTGCAAAAGACAAGCTGCCCCTGCGCGTGGTGCTGGCGGCGGCGGGCATGCTGCTCACCGGCATCAGCATCGGCTTCTTCAAGCGCTCCCTGTTCGGCGTGGATCCCTACCAGTGCTTCGCCAACGGCCTGGCCAACGTGATTCCCATCCGCTTCGGCACGCTGTACATGCTGGTGAACCTGGTGCAGCTGGTCGTGGTGTTCTTCCTGGATCGCCACTACATCGGCATCTCCACCTTCATAAACCTGTTCCTGCTGGGTTACATCGTGGAGGTTTCCGAATCCATATTGACGCAGCTGTGCCCCGATCCCACGCTGGCCATCCGCATCGCGTTCCTGATCATCGGCGTGGTGATCACCTGCATCGCCGCGGCGCTGTACTACACGGCGGATCTGGGCGTTTCCACCTACGACGCGATTCCGCTGCACATCTCCGATTGCAAGCCGAAGCTGCTGGGCCACGTGCTGCCCTTCCGCGCGGTGCGCATCATCTCCGATCTGATCTGCACCGGCATCGGCGTGGCGCTGGGCGCGCGCGCTGGCGTGGGCACGGTGATCACCGCGCTGTTCATGGGCCCGCTGATCACCTTCTTCCGCCGCACCATCTCCGATCCCATCCTCTACGGACGGGCGAAACAGGCCTGACAAATCTGCATCAAACGCTCCACACAAAAACTGTGTTGGGGCGTTTTCGTTCATATTCCGTTGATAAATCTCGTATATAGTAAATATATGTAAAAGTACAGTCTTGCGGAAGGAGGCGTTTCCATGGATCATCGGATTCCCGTCGTCAACGGCGATCTGCGCAGCCATATTCTCACCGTTCCGGAGGCCATCTGGAGGGCCAGCGGCATTGTGGTGATGGGGCGGCGCATCAAATCGCTGCTGTTCTCCACGGACATCGCCATCATCTGCAACTGCAACGCGGACGCAGTTCTGGCGGTGTATCCCTTCACGCCCCAGCAGCGCATCGCCAACGCCATCGTGACCTCGTCCAGCATTCCGGTGTTCTGCGGCGTGGGCGGCGGCGTGACCAACGGCCCGCGCTCCGTGATGCTGGCCCGGGATGCGGAGGCCCACGGCGCGTTCGGCGTGGTGGTGAACGTGCCCATCGCCAACGAGACCATCGCCCAGATGCGCCGGGTGATCGACATTCCGGTGATCGCCACCGTGGTCTCCGAGAAGATGGACATCGACGCGCGCATCAAGGCCGGCGCGGCGATTCTCAACGTGTCCGCGGCGGATCGCACGCCGGAGCTGGTGCGGCACATCCGCGCGGATTTCCCCAACATTCCCATCATCGCCACCGGCGGCCCCACCAATGAGACCGTGGCCGAGACCATCGACGCCGGCGCAAATGCCATCAGCTACACGCCGCCGTCCACCAAGAAGCTGTTCGAGAGCATCATGAACGGCTACCGCAGCCCCGATTATCCCGACGACGGCGCGGCGCCCCTTTCCCTCCCGTGATACCCTTCCCATAAGGGTTTCCCATATAGCGGCCCTGGCCGCATCCGGCGAAGCGGAGCTTTCTTTTCCCATCCCATCCCCCCAATACCTCTGCTTTCCACCCCAACCTTCGCCTCGCCGGATTGTTTTTTCCTTCGTTTTGATTGCAATTGTACAAATTATGGCCATTTTCATGCCATTCCACCGCTTTGCTTGATTTCGTCTTTCCGGCAATGCTATAATAAAGTGATCGTAGAATCGTGCGTTCTGGCGGCACACTCTGTCTCTGTGCCCGCCGGATGCAGACCTCCCGACCTCAATGGGTATGGAGAATAGAATATGAGCAATCCAAAGACAAAACTCAACATCGCAATGATCGGCCACAAGCGCATTCCCTCCCGGGAGGGCGGTGTGGAGATCGTGGTGGAGGAGCTTTCCACGCGCATGGTTCAGCTGGGTCATCGCGTCACCTGCTACAACCGCCGCGGCGGGCACGTCGGCGGCAAGGAGTTCAACACCGCGCGCCGGAAGGAATTCAAGGGTGTGCGCCTGCGCTCCGTCCTGACCGTGGACATCAAGGGCGTGGCCGCCATGACCTCCTCCTTCTTTGCGTCCATCCGCGCGGCCTTCAGCCCCTATGACGTGGTGCACTATCACGCCGAGGGGCCCAGCGCCATGCTGTGGCTGCCCAAGCTGTTCGGCAAGCGCTGCGTCGCCACCATCCATGGCCTGGACCACAACCGGGCCAAGTGGGGTAGGTTCGCAAAGTGGTACCTGCGCCTGGGCGGCAAGATCGCCGCGAAACACGCCGACGAGCTGATCGTGCTCAGCCGGAACGTGCAGCGCTACTTCAAGGAGACCTACAATCGCGAAGCCACGCTGATCTACAACGGCGTGAACCGTCCGACGCCGCTCGCACCGGCGCTGATCCGGGAAAAATTCGGCCTGGCGGGCAACGATTACGTGCTGTTTCTGGGCCGCCTGGTGCCGGAGAAGGGCCTGCGGATTCTGATCGAGGCCTTCCGGAAGGTACATACCGACAAGAAGCTGGTGATCGCCGGCGGCGCTTCGGACACCAGCGCCTTCGTGGCAGAGCTGAAGAATCTGGCGGCGGCAGACGATCGCATCCTCTTTACCGGCTTCGTGCAGGGCGATCTGCTGACGGAGCTGTACAGCAACGCCTACATCTACACCCTGCCCTCGGATCTGGAGGGCATGCCGCTGAGCCTGATGGAGGCCATGAGCTTCGGCAACTGCTGCCTGGCCTCCGACATCCCGGAGTGCACCGACGTCATCGCCGATCGCGGGCTCAGCTTCCGCAGGGGCGACGCGGAGGATCTCGCACGGCAGCTGCAGCGGCTCTGCGACGATCCCGCCCTGGTGGAGCGCTACCGCGCGGGCGTGGCGGATTACATCTGTGAAAAATACAACTGGGACGCGGTGGTGGAGCAGACGCTGGCACTGTACCGCGGCGAGGAGCACAATACAAATGCCTAAGAAACTCAACGGAACGGTGATCGTCACCTACCGCTGCAACGCCCGCTGCAACATGTGCAGCCGCTTCAAGGCCCCCTCCCGGCCGGAGGAGGAGCTCACGCTGGAGACGATCCGCAAGCTGCCGCAGATGTATTTCACCAACATCACCGGCGGCGAGCCCTTCATCCGCACCGATCTCAAGGAGATCGTGGCGGAGCTGTACAAAAAGAGCGACCGGATCGTGATCTCCACCAACGGCTTCTTCACCGAGCGCATCATCGATCTGTGCCGGGAGTTCCCGAAGGTGGGCATCCGCATCTCCATCGAAGGCCTGGAGCAGGCCAACAACGAGATCCGGGGACTTCCGGACGGCTTCAACCGGGGCTACACCACCCTCAAGAAGCTGGTGGAGATGGGCATGAAGGACGTGGGCTTCGGCATGACGGTGCAGGACCGCAACGCAAAAGATCTGGTTCCGCTGTACAGACTCTCCGATGAGTTGAACATGGAGTTTGCCACGGCCTCGCTGCACAACAGCTTCTACTTCGTGGAGTGCCGCAACATCATCCACGACCGGCCCATGGTGGCGCAGGCCTTCGAGGACCTCATCAACGAGCTGCTGAAGTCCAACCAGCCCAAGAAGTGGTTCCGGGCCTACTTCAACCACGGCCTGATCAACTACATCTACGGTCAGAAGCGGCTGTTGCCCTGCGACATGAGCTTCGACACCTTCTTCATCGACCCCTACGGCGACGTGATGCCCTGCAACGGCACGAAGGACAAGGAGGTCATGGGCAACCTGAACCGCCAGAGCTGGGACGAGCTGTGGAACAGCCCGGAGGCCGAGGCGGTGCGCAAAAAGGTGCGCGCGTGCGATCGCAACTGCTGGATGATCGGCTCGGTCTCGCCGGCGATGCACAAGTACATCTTAAAGCCCGCCTGGTGGGTGGTGCGCCACAAGTTCCTGCGCTTTTGGAAGGACAAGAAGTACAGCATGTACGAGAACAAAATCGTGCGGGACTACCGCGACGGAAAGGTGCGCAAGGAGGAGCTGGATGCGCTGAGCACCTGCGATCTGTGTGCCGAGACGGCAAACGGCCTGAGCGCGGCCTCCCAAGCGCAGCTGAAGGACAAGAGCGGCGAGGAGATCGTGCAGGCCGACCCCGATGCGCAGATTCGCGATGCAAAGTGAGGCAATCGACATGGAACATTCTGACCAGCTGAAAACCCTGCAGGCGATCGAGCTGGAAAACCTGCGGATGCTGATGGAGATCTGTGAAAAGAACCATCTGCGCTACTATCTGATCGGCGGCTCGCTGCTGGGCGCGATGCGCCACAAGGGCTTCATCCCCTGGGACGACGACATCGACGTGGGCCTGCCCCGCCCGGACTACAACCGCTTCGTGCAGATTGCGAAATCCTATCTGCCGGATCACATGGACATCAAGACCATGACCTCCGACCCCAACTACAAGTGCTACTTCACCCGGCTCATCAACAACAAAAAGAAGATCTACTGGGATCACGGCCAGTACACGGCGGTAATCGGCGTGTGGATGGACGTATTTCCGCTGGACGGCCTGCCGGAGAACCCGCTGCTGCGAAAGCTGCAGGTGTTCCGCGTGAAGCTCAACAAGGCGCTGTACAAGTTCACCCAGATCGACTACGTATCCACCAACCGCACAAACCGCCCCTTCTCGGAGCGCGTGCTGATTCGTTTTGCACAGCTCACCCGCATCGGCAGGCTGCTGAACGCAGACAAGCGGCTGCAAAAGCTCGATCGTGCGCTGCAAAGATACGACTACGATGCCAGCGCCTACGCCTGGAACTTCTCCGGCTGCTACGGCAAGCGGGAGATCGTGCCCCACATTCAGCTGGGCGGCAGCCGCACGGCCGAATTCGAGGGTATGCAGGTGTCCATCCCCGAGGCCGCGGAGGACTACCTCACCTCCATCTACGGCGACTACATGAAGCTGCCCCCCGAGGATCAGCGCAGGAGCCACGAGGTGCGCTTCGCGGAGGAGTGACAACGATGAAGGAACTGGTTCAACAGCTGCAAAAACTCTCCTACGCCATCCTCTGCGACGTGGACGACTACTGCCGCGCAAACGGCATCACCTACTACCTCTCCGGCGGCACCTGCCTGGGCGCGGTGCGGCACAAGGGCTTCATCCCCTGGGACGACGACGTGGACATCATGCTGCCCCGCAGGGACTACGAGCGGCTGATCTTGGGCTTCGGCGCGGCGTATCCCGGCAAGTACAAAGTGGGCTCCCTGCAAACCGATCCGGACTGGATCCGTCCCTACGCCCGCATCTGGGATCTGAATACCGAATTGATCCAGGTCACCTCCAAAGAGAAGCCCATGGGCGTGTTCCTGGACGTATTTCCCATCGACGGCCTGCCCGAGGGCGCGCCCGCCCAAAAGCGCTTCTTCAAAAGTCTCAAGGCCATCGAGGTGCTGCGCAGCGCCGCCCGGCGCAAGGTGTTCCTGCCCCACGAGAAGCACCTGATGGTCAAGCGCATGCTGGGCTGGATCGCCCGGCCTTTCGGGCCGCGCTTCTTCGCCCGGTGGCTGGAGCGCGCCGTGTGTCGTTACGACTTCGACAAGTGCGAGTACGTCGCCGCCAGCATGGCCGTGCACTACTGGGACCGGGAGTGCATCGCGCGCACGTGCATGGATCGCGCGGTGATGCTGCGCTTCGAGGATCGCAATTTTCCCGCGCCGGTGGGGTATGAAACCTACCTGCGCAACCTCTACGGCGACTACATGCAGATCCCCCCGGACGCCGCCGAAAAGGGCTACTCCCACCTGGATGGCTGGGAGGTGCGCATCAAGGGCAATGCGGCGGCATCGTGACGGATACATCGCAGGGATGTTGGAGGGTCGCGGACACGGATTTCCGCTGCCGGCCATTCCGCAGGATGAAACAAGAAAAAGGCATTCGCAAAATGTACGTTCTGCGAATGCCTTTTTCGTTTCCATGCGCGCCTGCACGGAAGCGCGCACGGCCTTGGAGCATGGGTTTTTGCTTAAAGGATGCCCTTCATGATGAGCACGGCAAAGATGCAGCTGACCAGCACCAGCGCAGCCACGAGCATCGCGCCGACCACGTTCTTCTTCTCCGGTGCCTGGCCACCGGCGGTGGATTCCATCAGTCCGGCGCGGCGCAGCGCCCGGGAGATGGGCTTGTAGATCAGCATCGCGATGGCGGCGTTCAGCGCTCCCTTGATGAGATTGAATGGCAGGAACACCGGCACCAGCATGGCTGCCACGGCTTCGCGGGGATATCCCATGTAATACGGCGTGATGAAGTAGTTCCACAGCAACATCAGCACGACCATCGCCACCACGCCCAGCACCAGGCCCAGCGCCGCGCCCTTCAGGCTGTGGCGCTTCTTATAGACGACCGCCGCCGTGCAGGCAAAGCCCGCACTGGAGAGCACGTTCATGATCAGGCCGATGATGCCGGTGGAGCTCACCGTCAGCATTTCGATGAGGGAGACGACCACGGTCACCAGCAGCGCCGGCATCGGCCCCAGCACGAAGCCGCTGATCACCAGGATCACGTCCTTCGGATCGTACTTCAGAAAGGAAACGGTGGAAATCGGCAGGCGGCCGACCACCATCAGGATGTAGGCCAGTGCGGCGAACATCGCCATCAAGGTCAACTGGTGGGTCTTGTTTTTTACGGTCACGGGTAATACACCTCCATAATGTCGCGGCGAAGGCCGTCTGCGCCCAAAAAACGCCCCGAACAGACGTTCGGGGCGAAAAACAAGCAGGCGAAAAAACGGACTCCGCGCCTTCTTTCATCCAGACTGTAACGGTCGGTACCGGAGTTTCACCGGTTCATGCGCCTTGCGGCGCGCGCGGACTATACCGCCGGTCGGGAATTGCACCCTGCCCTGAAGACATGCTCCGCTGACAATATATACCCCCGTGACACATTTGTCAATGCCCTTGCCGGGAAAAGCAAAAAAATATAACATGCACACCGATTGACAAGCGCACCGTTTGGCGCTAGACTTCCTTATAGCCTGGAGGGAGACGCACAAATGGAAGTTATGGACGTACTTTTTGCGGCATTTGAGTTGATCGGCACCGTGGCCTTCGCCATTTCCGGTGCGATGGAGGGCGTGCGCCACCGGATGGATCTGTTCGGCGTGACGATGCTGGGTCTGGTGACGGCCATCGGCGGCGGCGTGCTGCGGGATCTGGTCATCGGCGAGATTCCGCCGAAGGTGTTCCGCGACTCCCGCTGCGCAGTGCTGGCCATGTGCATCGCGCTGGCGGTGTTCATCGTGATGAAGCTGTCGCTGCGCAGGAAGGGGAGCCGGCTGGCCAATCTCAGCGAACACCTGTACTTCCTCTCGGATACCCTGGGCCTGGCGGCGTTCACGGTGCTGGGCATCGAATCGGCGGGACCGACCCGGAACACGGGCCTTCTGCTGTTCGTGGGCATGATCACCGGCGTGGGCGGCGGCGTGCTGCGGGATGTGCTGGCCGGCAGCGTGCCCAGCATCTTCCGCAAGCACATCTACGCCGTGGCCTCCCTGGCCGGCGCGCTGGCCGACGTGCTGCTGATGCGCGTTCTGCCCGGGGAGATCGCCATGCTCATCGGCTTCGGCGTGGTGGCGCTGATCCGCATGCTGGCCGCCCACTACAAGTGGAACCTGCCGCGGATCGAGGCTGAGGAAGATTGATCCCTGAAACCCTGTTCGCAGAAAACCCCCGCGCGGTTCAACCGCGCGGGGGTTTGTTGCATCAAATGTCAGAATACCTTCCGGATGGAGCTCAGCTTCACGTAGCCGCTCTTGCCGGACATGCTCTTGACGTAGGCCCAGTTGCCGTTGGTCTTGTACACCAGCATGTAGGTGCCCGACTTCAGCGTGCTGCTCTTGCGCAGGGAATTGCCGGAGAGCTTGTACAGCGTGGTCGAGCCGGTGGTCACATACACCTGATCCGCGCGCACGCTGCCATAGCTGGACAGGAAGCCCTTGTACACATAGCCCGTGGTGCCATTGGTGGTGCACACCTTGCAGTAGGCCCCATCGGTTCTGTTCAGATAGAGCACCTTCGTGCCCTGGGCCAGCGTGGTGATGATCTCACCGGACGCACCCGTGCGCATGCGCGCCTGATCCACGTTGATCTTCAGAATCTTGGCCGTCTTGGTTGAAGCAAATGCGCACATGGGCGCTATGGCCAGCGTGAGTACCAGCAGCAGGCAAAGTACCGATCTCATCCAATTTCGCTTCATACCACTGCACCTCCGTAAGTTGTACTTTATTTTATCACAACTTCGTCTTAAATGCAAGTAAATTGCAACATTTTTGTGATAATTTTTGTAACATCCTCAGTTGGTGAAATACACCAGCTCCTCCTCCGGCGGCTCGGCGGGGGTGATGGACTCCTCGATGAGGATGATGGCGTCGCGGCCGTGCAGCGGGCTGAAGCCGGCCTCGGCCTTGGCGGTGAGGTAGATCCAGTCGTTGGTATCGGGCTCCTTTGCGCCATACTTGCACAGAAAGCCGATGCCGCCGATGTCGTTGACGCAGCAGGTCATGGCGTGGCGGCCGAACACGAAGCACTTCTTGGGCATGTCCTCCATGCGGAAGGCGCGCCCCTTGGCATGGATGCGCTTGCCGTCGTAGCGCTCCGGATGCTCCATGGCGTCCAGATAGAAGATGCCGAACTCGGTGTCGCCGATCACGATGGGGTCGGCCTTGACGTCGTAGGGCAGGTCCTCGTCGGCCACGCCGTCGTCCATGCTGCCGTCGGTGTTCTCAAAGAAGATGCGGGCGGTGTTGTTCATCGCCAGCACCGCGCGGCGCCACTTGCTCTTGGGCATGTCCTGGTTGCAGCGATTGAAGATGATCAGATCGCCCTCTTGGATGCCGTCGGCCATGAACGAACGCATGTTGGTGAGGTAGAGCTCGAAGGTGGTGGCGTCGATCAGGGTGATGATTTGCGCCAGTTCCCAGTTCTTCGGCTTCTTGGCCTTGTACAGCGTCTCCATCATCCAGGTGGAGTTGTACTCGATCAGCACGCGCTCCGGCCGGTACTCTTTGTCCAGCTTCACCAGCACGTCGCCGGTAAGCTCGCTGGAGGAATCCATGGTGATCATCACGGTGTTGGTGCGCTTGAGGAGATCGGGATCGTACTCCTCCTCGCCCTCCTCACACACCAGCAGCAGCGTGCGCTCGCCCTCGGAAAAGCCCTCGTCGGCCAGCATCTCCTGCATGAATTTCGTCTTTCCGCTCTCCAGAAAGCCGGTTACGATGTATACTGCCGCTTCCATATTCCGCTCCTTACAGGCCGAACAGCTCTTTGAGCGCGGCCTCGTTGATCTGCGTGCCGATCACGCACAGGCGGCCGGTGTAATCCGCGCTGCCGTAGCGCACGTCGGACTCGCCGGGCACGTAATCGAAGTGCAGCCACTTGCCGTCGGTGAGGGGCAGGATGCCCTTCGCGCGCAGGATGGAGCCGAAGCGCTTCTCGTCGTCCAGCTATGGTGCTCGTGGTCGTGGTCGCAGCACTCGTCATCATCGTCATGATCGTGATGATGATGGTGCTCATGATCGTGGTCGCAGCACTCGTCATCATCGTCGTGATCGTGATGATGATGGTGCTCGTGGTCATGGTCATCGTGGTCATGGTGGTGCTCGTGGTCGTGATCATGCTCATGGTCGTGGTCGCAGCACTCGTCGTCATGATCGTGATGGTGCTCGTGATCGTGGTCGCAGCACTCGTCATCATCGTCGTGATCGTGATGGTGATGGTGCTCGTGTGCGTGGCGCACCACTTCGTCGGTGCTCAGCAGGCTCTCGGCGCTCTCGATCACGTCCAGCATCTGCTCGCCGGTGAGCTCGTCCCAGGGGGTGGTGATGATGCGGGCGTGGGCGTTGTACTCCCGCAGCAGGTTGACGCACTTCTCGATGCGCTCCTCGGTGGTGTTCTGGGTGCGGCTGAGGATGATGGTCTCGGCGTTCTCGATCTGGTCGATGAAGAACTCGCCGAAGTTCTTGGCGTACATGCGGCACTTGCCGACATCGGCAACGGTGGCGCTGCCCTCGAGGGTGATTTCGTGGCTGTCCATCATGTCCACCACCACGCGGCGGATGTCGGACAGCTTGCCCACGCCGGAGGGTTCGATGATGATGCGGTCGGGATGATAGGTGTCGATCAGCTCGTCCAGCGCGCGGCTGAAGTCGCCCACCAGCGTGCAGCAGATGCAGCCGGAGTTCAGCTCGGTGACCTGGATGCCGGAATCGCGCATGAAGCCGCCGTCCACGCCGACCTCGCCGTATTCGTTCTCCAGCAGTACCACCTTCTCGCCCTGGAAGGCGCCGCCCAGCAGCTTCTTGATCAGCGTGGTCTTGCCTGCGCCGAGGAAACCGGAAATGATATTGATCTTCGTCATGATGTTTTCACCTGTCCTGTACATTATTCTTCGATAGTTGCTTTCTATACAATTCTATCATAGCCACTGAATTTGCATTTGTCACGCGCAAGCGGGAGATTTCATCAAATAATAACATTAGCGCCTGTCCCTGCGCCGCCTGCGGCACAGGAAGTACGCCAGCGCCGCCACGGCGATTCCCAGCAGCGCGCCCGCAGAGTCGATCAGCACATCGCCGCCCTCGCAGCTGCGGCCCTCGATGAAGCTCTGGTGCAGCTCGTTTGCCGCAGCCACGGCGGTGCAGAGGATGCCGCTGAGCAGCGCGCCCGCGCCCTTGTCCCTGCTGCTCTCCATCATCGCCAGGCACAGCAGGAAGCCCTCCACCGCAAAGATGCTGAAGTGCGCCAGCTTGCGCAGTAGGCGCTCCAGTGCGTCCCGGGCGAGTGGAAGGAAGGGAAACATGCGCTGCACGAAGGCAGTAAAACGGCGGCTCAGTTCTCCGGACTCCGCGCCGGTCTGGCCGGAAAAAAAGAACAGCACCGCGACCCAGCCGATCGCCAACGCCCAGAACAGTGTCCGCCACAGCCACTTGCGTTTTTTCTGCATGTCAGGCTCCTTTCGGATCGCTTTCCGATCATTATATCCCTTTGACGCAAAAACCACGCTTCCGGCTCCATCGCTTACCAAAATATAACAGGAGGGCGGCATAAAAACCGTCCTCCCTTACTGTCGACAACCAAAGGAAAACGCGAGAGGGCCAAAACCCTCTCGCGCTTCAATCGTGGTCGGCATAGCAGTCGCGCTGCTGCGCAAGCGCAAGCGCGACCAGCCGACGCGGAACCTGCGGTTCCCAGCGTCGCGCTGCCGAAACCTGCTCGCAGGCGTAACGGTTTCGGTGCGTAAGCGTGAACGGCGACCACGCAGCTAATTTTTCTGGAAGAAAAATCGCTTCCTTGCAGATTTTGCGACCGGAATTCGCAGAATTCAAGCAAAATCTGGAAAGCAGTCGCGCTACTGCGCTTTGCGCAAGCGCGACCAGCCCGCCAGAATCCTCAGGATTCTCGGCGGCGCTGCCGGAAACTCCGCTTTGCGGAGGTTCCGGTGCGTTGAGGGGGTGGTAGTGGCGGGGGAGATACTCCCCCGTCCACATAAATTCATATCTGCGCGCGCACAGCCTCGATCTGCTTTTTCACCGTCTCCGGGGCGGGGCCGCCGGGGATGCTGCGCTGGCGCACGCAGGTGAGCAGGTCGATGGCGGCGTACACGTCCTCATCGAACACCGGCGAGAACGCGCGGTACTCCTCCAGCGGCAGCGCGTCCAGCGTGGTGCCCAGCTCGATGCAGCGGTTCACCAGCTGGCCGGTGACGCAGTAGGCGTCACGGAAGGGCACGCCCTTCTTGGTCATGTAATCGGCGCAGTCGGTGGCGTTGATGAAGCCGCCCAGCGCCGCCTTCTTCATGTTGTCCGGGTGGAAGGTGGCCGTGCGCAGCATGGGCGCGAGCACCTCCAGCGAGAGCTGGGCGGTGTCCAGCGCGTCGAACACGGCCTCCTTGTCCTCCTGCATGTCCTTGTTGTAGGCAAGCGGCAGCGCCTTCATGGCGGTGAGCAGGGTCATCAGGTCGCCGTAGACCCGGCCGGTCTTGCCGCGCACCAGCTCGGTGATGTCCGGGTTCTTCTTCTGCGGCATGATGGACGAGCCGGTGGAGAAGGAATCCGACAGCGTGACGAACTTGAACTCCCAGCTGCACCACAGGCAGATTTCCTCGCTGAAGCGGGACAGGTGCATCATCAGGATGGACAGGTCGCTCATCAGCTCCAGCGCGAAGTCGCGGTCGGACACGCCGTCCATGCTGTTCATGCAGATGCCGCCAAAGCCCAGCTGCTCGGCCACGTACTGCCGGTCCAGCGGATAGGTGGTGCCCGCCAGCGCACCGCTGCCCAGCGGCAGCACCAGCGTGCGCTTCTTGCAGTCCTTCAGGCGATCGACGTCCCGCAAGAGCATCTGGGCGTAGGCCATCAGGTAGTGGGCCAGGGTCACGGGCTGGGCGCGCTGCAGGTGGGTGTAGCCAGGCATCACGCTTTCGAGGTGCTGCTCCGCCACCTCGCACAGGGCCGCAATCAGATCCTTCGCCAGCTCGACGGTTTTATCGATCTCGTCGGCGAGGTACATGCGCAGATCCAGCGCCACCTGATCATTGCGGCTGCGGGCGGTGTGCAGCCTCTTGCCCGCGTCGCCGATGCGCTTCGTCAGCTCGCCCTCCACGAAGGTGTGGATGTCCTCGCTGGTCATGTCGATTTCAAGCGTGCCGGCCTCGATCTCCGCCAAGATGTCCTTCAGCCCCGCAACGATCTTCTCCGCGTCCTCCGCCGGAATGATCCCCTGCTTGCCCAGCATCCTCGCGTGGGCGATGGAGCCGGTGATGTCCTGCCTGTACATTCTGGAATCGAAGCCGATGGAGGCGTTGAGTTCGTTCAGCTTTTCGTCCACCTGGCCCTGCAATCTGCCTGCCCAAAGTTTCATAGGGAGTTCCTCCTCTGAAATACCATCGAAGTATATCTTACCAAAAACGGAGGGCGACCGCAAGGGTCGCCCCCATTCAATGATTTGAATTACAGAAGACCGTTCTTCGCCTTCATCTTTGCATGCACCTGCGTCGGCAGGCCGAACAGGGTGATGAAGCCGTCCGCCCAGGTCTGATCGTACACTTCCTCCGCATCGAAGGTGGCGATCTCCGGATCATACAGGCTGTAGGGGCTGGTCATGCCCGCGCCGATGATGTTGCCCTTGTAGAGCTTGAGCTTCACGGTGCCGGTGACGGTCTCCTGAGTCTTGGTGCAGAAGGCGCTCATGGCCTCGCGCAGCGGGGAGTACCACTGGCCGTTGTACACCAGATCCGCAAACTCCAGCGCCATGCGCTGCTTGTAGTGCTGGGTGTACTTGTCCAGGCACAGCTGCTCCAGCATCTCGTGGGCGTGGTAGAGGATGGTTCCGCCGGGGGTCTCGTACACGCCGCGGCACTTCATGCCCACCAGGCGGTTCTCCACGATGTCGATGATGCCCACGCCGTGCTTGCCGCCCAGCTCGTTGAGCTTCCAGACCAGGGAAACTGCGTCCATCTTCTCGCCGTTGACAGCCACCGGAACGCCCTTCTCAAAGGTGATGGAGACGTACTCGGCCTGCTCGGGGGCCTCCTCGGGGGTCACGCCCATCTCCATGTTGCCGGCGTACTTCGGCTCGTTGGCGGGATCCTCCAGCTCCAGGCCCTCGTGGGACAGGTGCCACATGTTCTTGTCCTTGGAGTAGTTGGTCTCGCGGCTGATCTTCAGCGGGATGTTGTGCGCCTCGGCGTAGTCGATCTCCTCCTCGCGGCCCTTGATGTCCCAGATTCTCCAGGGAGCGATGATGGGCATGTCGGGAGCGAAGGCCTTCACCGCCAGCTCAAAGCGAACCTGATCGTTGCCCTTGCCGGTGCAGCCGTGGGCGATGGCGTCCGCGCCCTCCGCCTTGGCGATCTCCACCAGGCGCTTGGCGATGATCGGGCGTGCCATGGAGGTGCCCAGCAGGTAGGTGTTTTCATACTTCGCGCCCATCTGCACGCAGGGGATGATCACGTCCTCGACGAATTCCTTGTTCAGATCCTCCACGTAGAGCTTGGAGGCGCCGGTCTTGAGCGCCTTCTCCTCCAGACCGTCCAGCTCGCCCACCTGGCCCACGTTGCCGGAGACCGCGATGACCTCGCAGCCCTCGTAGTTCTCCTTCAGCCAGGGGATGATGATGGAGGTGTCCAGTCCGCCGGAATATGCCAACACAATTTTCTTGTAATTCTTCTTTTCCATGGTCCTTAACTCCTGTTTCAACGCCGCAGCGCGGTCGTTTTTGTTTTCTGAGGTATATTATACACGCTTTTTCCGGAAAATCAAGGGAAAATATGCATATTTATGTGTAATAATGGTTAAATAGCTGCATATCGCATGAATATGCTGAATTTATATGCAATATGTATGCGGTACTGCGCTTCAATCGCCGCTCCGGTGCCTGCGGAAGAAGTCCTCCAGCAGGGCGCGGCACTCCCCTTCCAGCACGCCGCCGTCGCTTCTGCAGAAGTGATTGAAGGCGGGGTCCTCGGGGATGCGGTACACGCTGCCGGCGCAGCCGTAGGCGGGGTCGGGTGCGCCGTAGATCAGGCGGGAGATTCGCGCCTGGGAGATGGCCCCGGCGCACATGGGACAGGGCTCCAGGGTGACGTAGAGCGCGCATCCCTCCAGCTTCCAGCAGCCCAGCGCCTGCGCGGCGCGGCGGATGGCCACGATCTCGGCGTGGGCGGTGGGATCGCCGGTCTGCTCCCGCAGGTTGTGGCCCCGGGCAATGATCTGATCGTCGCGCACGATCACGCAGCCCACGGGAATCTCCCCCTCCCGTGCGGCGGTCTCCGCCTCGGAAAGCGCCGCGCGCATCCAGTCCGCATCGCCCATGCAGTTCACCTCCGATTCACAATTCCGTATTATTATACAGGAAGAATGCCGGGCGCGTCAACCGCTGCTCCGCGCGGCGCTCCGACCGGTCAGTAGAAGTTCGTCAGGCGCACGCTCTCCACATCGGCGATGTGCTCCAGGCTCTCGCCGAAGCGGTAGATCGCCTGATAGAAGTCGTCGGTGATGCCGAACTCGATGGAGGCCTGGGCGTCGATGATGGCGGCCTTGATCTCGTGCAGGTCGTCGTGCTCGCACAGCACCTCCAGCCAGCCCTGCTCCTCGTCCAGGAAGCCGGCCAGCTCCACCAGGACGGTCTCGGCCCGCTGCGCGTCGTCCACATCGATGGCCTCGATGGCCTCGGTGCGCAGGTGCCGCGCGTGCTTCACGACGCGCGTCACGCGGATGTGCGACATCGTGCACAGCGCCAGGGAGATCAGCAGCGTGGTCAGCGTGATCAGAATCGTCCGTCGCATCTCACCACGTCACCTCCCCCTCTGACAGCGCACGGAAGCGGATCAGCGTGTCATCCCGCATCTGCAGGGTGAGAAAGCCCCGCGTATCCAGGCTCGCCAGATACACCGACTCCGCGCTCAGCGCCCGCCCGGACAGCAGGCCGGTAAGCCACGCCTCGTCCTTGCCTGTGGTGCGCAGGTTCTTCTCCTGCAAGCGGCCGTCCATGATGAGGATCATCGGCAGGCCCTCGTAGCCGGGGGACAGCTGCATCTCCCGGGTGGTGGGCGGCCGGCTTCCGGCGTCGGCAAAGGCCGAGATGGTGCCGTTGGCCTCCACCACCGCCGTGCCCACCTCCGTGGGATCCAGAAAGCCCGCGCCCCGCAGGCCCTCCAGCAGATCGGACAGGCTCAGGCACAGCCGGTTCAGCTCCCTGCGGTCGATCACGCCCCGGGAGATCACCAGCGTGGGCTTGCCGGACACCACCGCGCGGATCTTGTCCGACTTCATGCAGGCGAGGGTCAGCACGCCGTGCACCACGATCACCGCCAGCACCGGCAGCACGCCGTAGAGCAGCGGCGTGGACACGCTGCCGATGGGCCCGGAGATGATGTCGGCCAGCAGGATCGTCAGCGCAAACTCGAAGGGCTGGAACTCGCCCAGCTGGCGCTTGCCCAGCAGGCGCATGGTGAGGATCAGCACGACGTACAGAAATATCGCGCGAAAGAACAGCGTAAACATGCGCAAACCTCCCTTGCCGCGAAGCCGTAGTTTCCACCAGATATCCTGCCCCGGCAGCGCGCAACCATTCCGCTAAATTTTCCACAGGCCGCCAAGCCGCCTTGCGCACGGAATTGCATGCATGCTATATTCGAATTGTGCGCCGCATCCCGAGCGCGCAGAGAGGAGATGAAGATGAAACATACGATGCAAAACCCTCCAAAACAGGTTCCCGCACAGAGGATCAAAAAGCGGAACCTGATCCTGATCACCCTGGCGGGCCTGATCAACGCCTTCGGCGTGACCATCTTTCTGGCCCCGGTGAAGCTCTACGACAGCGGCATCTCGGGCACGGCCATGCTGCTCTCCCAGGTCACGCCGGACAATCTTTCGCTGTCGCTGTTCCTGCTGCTGCTGAACGTCCCGCTGTTTCTGTACGGGCTGAAGCGTCAGGGCCGCGTATTCACCATCTATTCGATCTATGCGGTGCTGGTGTACTCCGTGGGTGCCTGGCTGATCACCGACGTGCTGCCCATCGACGTTTCCCTGGCCTCGCCGCTGGCAGGCACCGACCTGCTGCTCTGCGCGCTGTTCGGCGGGCTGATCTCCGGCGTGGGCAGCGGCCTGGTGATTCGCGGCGGCGGCGCCATCGATGGCATCGACGTCCTCGCCGTGATCTTCGCCAAGCGCATCGGCCTGTCCGTGGGCAGCTTCGTGATGCTCTACAACGTGCTTTTGTACGCAGTGTGCGGCTTCGTGATCCACAGCTGGATCCTGCCGCTGTACTCCATCGTGACCTACGCCGCGGCGCTGAAGGCGGTGGACTTCATGGTGGAGGGCTTCGACCGCTCCAAGGCGGCGATGATCGTCACCGTGCGGCCCCGGGAGATCTGCGCCGCGCTGACGGAGACCTTCTCCACCGGCATCACCCGCATCGACGCCCGCGGCGGCTACTCCGGACACTGCTGCGACGTGCTCTACTTCGTCGTGAACCGCTTCCAGATCTCCCGGCTGCGGGACATCGTGCACGAATTGGACCCCTCCGCCTACATCACCATCAGCGAGGTGGCCGACATCTTTCGCGGCGACGGCATCCCCTCCTGAGAAAAATAAAAAATCTTCCAATACCTATTGACATATCGCCGGTACCTGTGGTATAATAAATCCTGCGTTGAGAAACGTGTTTCGCGGGGTAGAGCAGTCCGGTAGCTCGTCGGGCTCATAACCCGGAGGTCGAGGGTTCAAATCCCTCCCCCGCAACCATTTGCCGGCGTATCTCAGTTGGCTAGAGAATCCGGTTCATACCCGGAGTGTCATTGGTTCGAATCCGATCGCCGGTACCA
>SFET01000057.1 GCA_004557125.1 Clostridiales bacterium
TGTCAACAGCTTCGTCAGCGGGGCAATGCTTTCCATATCCGCACTGCGAACGATCAGGTTGTGTGCGCGTTTGGTTCGGTCGCCGCGCTCATAGTAGGCAATGCGGTTTTCCAGACGCTGCTTCTTGTGCTGCTCCTGTGTAAGCTGCTGCTCAATTTTTTCTTTCTCGGCATTCAGCTCGGCAATAGTTTTCTGTTTTGGCATTTCCTGCTGGAGCCGGTTTCCGAGGAAGCATTCCGGCGAGGACTGAATGCCTGGATTGAATAAACGGGCATCGAACCAAACCAAGACAACAAGCACAAAAATGGAGGATATCAATGAAAAAGAAAAAGTTACAATGTTCTGTACCAACCCTTCTGCTGGCCGGTGTGTTGTGCCTGACATTGGCGGCCTGCGGTGCGAAGCAGTCTTCCGACATGCTTGCATCGGATACAGACTCCGCGGCAAGCGCCGCCCTGCCGGTAAAGGCCATGAATGCCAAGCGTGTCGATGAAAACCCCTATATGGCAAAGAGCGACGCCAACATTCACCACGACGGCTACAATACCGACTCTACGGATGAAGTCCTGCCGCTTGGCATCTATCCGGAGATCAATGTTTCCTATGAAAAAACCAACGCGAACGCTTCGCCTGCCATTTACTTTGACAGCTACGGCCACGCAGTCGTTCCGCTGCTCGGCGGCATCGCCATCCGCGATCTGAATGCCGAAGAGACGAAGACTCTTGGCTATTTCTCTCCGAAGCAGCACGACGGCGGCGGTTACGTCATCCAGAGCTCCTACACGTTCCTTGACTCGGAAAACCGCATCGTCTGCCCCACCAGCAACAACCATGTGCTGATGCTGCGGGCAACCGATGAAGCAGGAAACGTCCTGCCGGAGTTTGAAAAGGTACTGGACATTGACATCAAGGCGGCAGCCGAAGCTGCGCTCGGCAAGGAGCTGACGCAGAATCTTCTTTCCGTGGTCTTTGACTACGACGGCAACCTCTGGTTTGCCACCGGCGGCTTCCGCATTTATCCGCAACGCCAGCAGCAGGGCGTCATTGGCTATATCGCCCGCCCGGCTATTGATGCGATTTTGAACGGCAAGCAGGCAGACCTTTCCAAGGCTGTCTTTGTCCACGAGCTGACCCCCGGTGAGGGCGCAGAAAACGGCATCGCCGCCTCCAAAGACGGTGCAGTCATCCTGACGAACCAGAACTGCTATCTGTTGCGCGCGAATAACGGTGTCGAGGCTGTCTGGTGCACACCGTATGAGAGCGTCGGCGCGAAGGTCAGCGGCGAAAACGACAAGACCACCGGCGGCGGTCTTGCATGGGGCGGCGGCTGCTCTCCGTCGCTGACGCCGGAGCTTGTGATGTTCACCGACAACGCAGACCCCGTCAAGCTACTGGCGCTCGATATGAAGACCGGTAAGATCGTTGCAAGTCTGCCGGTGCTGGACGATCTGCCCGAGGGCTATCAGGTGGCGGTTGAAAACTCTGCCATCGTCTATGATGACAGCGAGGGCACCGTCAGCACGATTGTCTGCAACTGGTTCGGCGCAGGCAGCGCAGGCCTTGCCGATCCCGACAGCGATTCCTCCATCCAGAGCTATGCCAACATCTATGACACAAACTGGCTGACAAAGGGCAATTGCATGATCGCGCCCGGCGTCGAGCGCGTGGACACCGTGAAAACCGATTCCGGCTATGAGATGAAGAGCATCTGGTCTCGAAATGACCTGAGCGATACATCGATTCTCAAGCTCTCCACCGCGACGGGCTATATCTACGGCTATGTGCAGGATCTGGAAAGCGGCATGTGGCAGTACATCATTCTGGACTTTGCCACCGGCGAGACGGTATTCACCATGGACGTCTCCAACAAATATGGCTACAATAACATGGCTATCGGTATGTATGCCGGAAACAGCGGTAACGCGCTCTACTGCCCGACGGGCTATCTGGAGCTGCTGTGCTTGCAGGACCGCTTTGTGTATCTTCCCGAAATGCCCTACCGCAAGGTCGATCTCGATAAGGCCGCGCGGAACGTACTGACACAGGAACAGTTTGAGCAGGACGGCGGTGACGGCACGGTCGCCAGCTGGCGCAATACTGTGACGGTCGTAAATGTTCATCCTAACACGACGGTCTCATTCCGGATGAACAATCTTTCCGGAAGCGCCGCTGAGCTGAAGTTCTATGCCTACGGTGCAGATGGAAAGCTGGCGGAGGTCGGCAAGGAGCTGTGGACGATCACGGATGAAGCCGGGACTGGCGTGGATACCCTGGCCGACGGCACACTGTATGAACTGCGTGTGAGCATCGCAGACGGCGGTGCGCTTGGCGTGTGAGCATCGCAGACGGCGGTGCGCTTGATCTGAGCGAGGAGGAAAAGAAGATCATCATTTCCGTTGTGCTTGCAAAGTAAGTCTCAAGGAAGGCTATCAAGAAACTACAAAATCACCCCCGTTTCTGATTGATATGCTCCCTTTATGAGAGACAGTGAAATAAATACACTGTCAATCACGAAGGGAGCATTGTTCATGTCAAGAAGGAAAACCAGCAGATCAGAGCAACTGTCGGCGGCGAAAGCCTCTGCATGACCTGTGGGCGCGTCAGCCCTTTGTACGCGCAGTCTACCTTTGAGGACTTGGCGGTGGATTTCGAGGGTACAACCGCCAGTGGCGCGGAGCGATTCTACCGGCGGACGCTTGACAAGCTGCGCCTGAAGCTGCTGGAAAGCGGGCTTGTCCATACCGTGACGCTGAAGCAGACCGAGTGCCGCAAAAGGAACAAAAAATAGCCGCCGCTGTCTACCTATATCAGGTAGACAACGACGGCGAATGGGGAGAGATCAGATTTGACTTTGCAACCGGCACAGCGGAGATCGTCCGGCTGGCGGAGTGGGACACGATAAAGTCCAATGTCTTTGCAAGGACGGTGATTCGGCACATCCAGAGCTTGCTGGAGGTGCGGCTGCTGAAAGAGACTGTTGTGATGTTTGACCAAGCATTGTGATCCTAAAAATTTATAATTATTATTCAAGCAATCGCTTGATTTATTTTGCGAAGTCTGATATCTTATTATAAGAAACACTGGATAATGCACAGAAATGGGGGGATTGTGTTTTGAGGGAAGAAAAGAAAGCCGAAAAGAGACAGGAGCTTGTAGGCGTCTGCCTTGACTGCTTTGTCGAAAAGGGGCTGACCGTTGCCACGACAAAGGACCTCTGCAAGGCGGCAAAGCTGCAAAACGGCGGCATCTACTATTACTTCTCCACCAAAGAGGAAATCGTTCTTGCCTGCGCAGAGGAAGCGATCAATCGAATTGAAAAAGGTGCGTTTGCCATCGTGTTTGAAGATATTAGTGACATCAAAAGCATGATGGATCATCTCGGTGATCTGGCGGATAAAATGTCGCCTACCATGCGCTTTCTGGTCAGCGTATGTGTGTCGCGCGAATACGGAGAAAAGGTAAAGCCTTCCCTTGTGCGGCTTGCGGCAAGATACCCTTATTACACGGGCAGGATTGCGGAGATCCTCGGCTGCACCGACAAAGAGGTTGCGCCGTTCGTTCATCTGTCGATCCTTGCCATCAACAATTATATGATCTTTGCCGAGCGAGCGCTGTTTGACCCACAGATCGAAGCGGTCAAAAAAGAGCTTTCAAGGCTTGCAGAAAGAAAGGGGCGGAATGATCGATAGTTTACCATAAAGAGAAAATCACAAACGACTTCATAGTCAATCCATGCGCACAAACCGTTCCGTGGAGATGACCAAAGCAGAAAAGAATCATAGGAGGACAACATGAAAAAGATATTTGCAATTCTACTATCGCTGCTTACGCTGCTTTCCTGCGGGCTTCTTTCCGCCTGCTCTGCCAAAAAAACGCAGCCGGATACACCGGATACTGAAACCGTGTGGGAAACGGTCAGCGAGGCATACATCTATGCGTTCCCACTGGTGCTGACCGACGCAACCAAAACATTATCGACCAATACGGACGGAACCATGACTGGCCGTGCGCCCATCAATCAGTTCAACCATGCACAAAAGCTGGCGGACGCCTCTTTCCGCACCGTTGTGACGCCGAACGTCGATACCGTCTACTCTCAGGCGTGGCTTGACATCAGTGAAGAGCCTATGATCTTCGTTCTGCCGGAAACGGATCGCTTCTGCAACATACAGTTGCTGGATGCCTGGACGAACACTGCCGCCGTGCTGGACAAAGCGGGCGCTTATGCCATCGCGCTTCCCGGCTGGGAGGGCGAGCTGCCCGGCGGTGTGACGCGCGTGGACGTGCCCACCGCAACGGTGTGGTCGATCACCCGCACGGTGCTGTCCGGGAACGAGGATCTGCCCAATGTCTGTGCCATTCAGGAGCAGATGCAGCTCCTGCCGCTTTCGGCTTATGTACAGGGAGGCGAGTATGCCGCACCGCAGGGAGCTTATAAAAAGGAAAATGACTTTGTTCCCGTGAACAAGGTGCTTTCCATGACGCCAGCAGAGTTTTTCAATACGGCGAACGCTCTGATGCAGGTCAACCCGCCCGCCGATGCGGATGAGGAACTGCTGAAGAAACTCTCCGCCATCAACGTGGGCGCGGGCAAGACCTTCGACGCCGCCCTCCTGGGCGAAGGAGCTGCCGAGCGCTGGACGCAGATGCTTCAGGGGCTTCGCGCCACGCTTGCCGCCGACGGCGCGAAGTATGCGCAGAAACTCGGTCAGTGGATCTATTACGGCAAGCCCATCGGCAACTTCGGCACGGAGTATACCTACCGCGCGATGGTAGCGCTGGTGGGGCTTGGCGCCAACACCGTGGACGTGGCGATCTATCCCAAGACAGCGGTGGATGAGACCGGCGCAGCGCTGACCGGAGAAAAGAAGTATACGCTCCACTTTGAAACCCTTCCTCCCACGCTGGAGGGCGGCTTCTGGTCCGTGACCGCCTACGGAGAGGATGATTTCCTCATTGACAATTCCATCGACCGCTACTGCATCAACGACCGCTCCGACTTCAAGCTGAATGCGGACGGCACATTGGATATTATCCTGTCCAAGGATGCACCGGAAGACACCTCTAACTGGCTGCCTGTTTCCGACGGGGAATTTCATCTGTTCATGCGGATCTATGTACCGGATATGACAGCACTGGATAGCTGGCAGCCACCTGTTATCCGCGAACAATAAGGAGATGGAAAAAGAATGGCTATGAAACGTATTGTAGCAATGCTTCTTACATCGGTACTATTGCTGTCCTGCGTCGGCTGTGCGCAGGATGGGCGCAAAGAGCCGGGTGCGGAAAAGGCAGACCTGGGTCTGACCGCCGAGGTCAAGCCCGCCACAGACTTTACGGCAAAGGCAAATGCCGCCGTCTACGATGAACTTGACTTCGATGATAAGCAGGAATATGAATTCGCCATCCGTGGACTGATCGACGCGCCGGAAACACTGGAACTAAAGGACGAGGATGGGACGATCCTCTGGAGTCAGGAAGCCTATGCGTTCCTGGACGATTATGAAAAAGCGCCTGACAGCGTAAATCCCAGCCTCTGGGAGAACACGAAGAACAACCATGCCTATGGTCTTTTTGAAGTGACGGATGGCATCTATCAGGTCCGCGGCTATGACATGGCAAATCTCACCGTTGTCAAGGGTGATACCGGCTGGATCGTCTTTGACACGCTGATGAGCGTGGAGTGCAGTCAGGCTGCCATGCAGCTGATCGAAAAGAATCTTGGTAAATTCCCGGTCAAGGCCGTCATCATCTCTCATTCCCACGCCGACCATTTTGGCGGCATCGCCGGCGTGATGGCGAAAGAGGATAAGGCAGACGAGACACTTTCTATTGAAGAACAGCTCGCCAGCGGCAAGATCCCCGTGATCACGCCTGTGGGCTTCACGGAGCACTCCGTGAAGGAAAATGTCTACGCCGGTAAGGGTATGGGCCGCCGCAGCAATTATCAGTATGGCATCCTTCTGACCCCCGGCGTGACCGGCAAGCTGGCGCAGGGCATCGGCATGGGACAGTCCACCGGAACGGTCTCGTTCATGACGCCCAGCTATGAAATTACGCAGTCCGGCGAAAAGCTGACGATCGACGGTGTGGAGCTGGAGTTCCAGCTCACACCGGGTACGGAAGCGCCCGCCGAAATGAACACGTGGCTGCCCCAGTACAAGGCGCTTTGGATGGCGGAAAACTGCACCGGCACGCTCCACAATCTCTACACGCTGCGCGGCGCGGAGGTGCGCGACGGCGCGGCATGGGCAAGCTATATCACCGAGGCCATTTCCCTTTACGGCAAGGACGCGGAGGTCACCTTCCAGTCCCACAACTGGCCGCACTGGGGAAACAACGTGGTGAACGACTACATGGTCAACACGGCTGCCGTGTATAAGTTCATCAACGACCAGACGCTGACCTATATCAATCAGGGCTACACCAGTGACGAGATCTCCAACATGATCGAGCTGCCGGAGGCGCTCAATAAAATCTGGTACACCCGCCAGTACTACGGGACGGTCGCCCACAACGCCAAGGCGGTCTACCAGAAGTTCATGGGCTGGTATGACAGCAACCCTGTCAACCTGAACCCCCTCATGCCAAGCGACAGCGCAAAAAAATGGGTGGAGTACCTGGGGGATGTTGACAAGGTCCTGCAAATGGCAAAGGCGGATTTTGACAAGGGTGAATATCAGTGGGTCGCCGAGGTCACAAACACCATCGTCTTTGCCGACCCGACAAACACCGATGCGCGGCTTCTGTGCGCCGATGCACTGGAGCAGCTGGGGTATCAGGCGGAGTCCGGCCCGTGGCGCAACGAATATCTGACCGCCGCGCAGGAGCTGCGCCATGGAAACGCCAATTTCACCGCTTCCACCAAATCTACCGGCGACATGGTCAAGGCCCTCTCCGCGCCCATGCTGTTTGACTATATGGCCATTGTCATGGACAAGCAAGCGCTGGCTGACCGCGACTTCACCATGAACGTGATCCTGCCTGACGTGGGCGAACAGCACATGCTCCGCGTGAAGAATGGTGTGCTGCTGGTCTATGCGGATACATTGTCTGATGATGCGGACGTGTCTATTACCTGCCCGAAGAATGCGCTGTTTGCGATCCTGACCAACAATCAGGAAACGGTTGCAAAGGCCGTCAAGGTCGAGGGCAGCGCAGAGCTGCTGACGCTGATGATGGAGAATATGAACCAGATCCCGATCACCGGGGCCAACCCCTTCAACATCATCGAGCCGTAACGGCTTCGCGGGGCGGTCCGTGGGAAGACCGCCCCGCTCGAGAGAAAACAGCAAGATGCTTTCAACGCAAATCAAAAGCTGTCTGTTTCTGTTGGAAACAGACAGCTTTTGCAGCCTTACGGTTGCCCTGCACACCCGAATCTGTCAGCCAACAGTAAAAATTAGAATTACTTCCTTATCACTGTTAAGCCAATGCTTTTCACGATTTTTGGAAAAAAGCGCCTCAGAATGAAATTCTTTCCGGTTTCATTCGTCTTATCCATATAGAGGGGGGTGAAATCCGCGATGCAGGACACTACACAAGAGAGCCGCGAGCAAGCGCTCGTGCGCCTGATGCAGGTTTACGGCGACAGCGTCAAGCGCATGTGCTGCGTCTATCTGCACGACCTGCCCAGCGCGGAGGATGCGGCGCAGGAGACGTTCATCAAGGCGTTTGAGCACATCGAAGCGCTGCTGGGCGGCGAGATCCGAAACGAGAAGGCCTGGCTGATGCGCATCGCGATCAACACCTGCAAGGATACGCTGCGCTCCTCATGGCTGCGGCACATCGACCGGCGCAAGGCCATCGAGGAGCTGCCGCTCAGCATCACGCCCGCGCATGAGGAGCACCTGGCGCTGACACAGGCCATCATGGCCCTGCCGCCCAAGCTCAAGGACATCGTCCTCCTCCACTATTATCAGGACCTGAACCTGCGCACCTGCGCGCAGATTCTGAATATCTCCGCGCCCACCGCCACCCGGCGGCTGGCGCAGGCACAGAAAAGGCTTCAGCAGGAGCTGGAAAGGAGCTGATCTCGATGAAAAATGACCCGCGAATCCGCAATGTCCTGGACGAGAGCCTCAGCTCCGTGCACTTTGACGCAAGGGACATGCACCGCGTACTGCGCGCCGTGCGTGAGCAGGAGGCGCCTGTCCGCAAGCCCACGCACAGAAAGCGCAGGCCGCTGCGGCTGGATTTCATGGTCGCCGTCGCAACGGCGGCGCTGGTCATCGTGCCGCTGTCCCTCTTCGCGCTGCGCGCCCAGCGCACCGCCACCTCGAAGATCACGACCGTCGCCGCGCACGGCGTCCAAGGCGCCGTGTCCACCGAAAAACCTGACGGCCGCGAGGACGTCCTCCTCGCCACGCCGCTGCCGCTGTCCACCGCGGCGCCCGGCACCGCCGGCGCAATGAACGAGTATGACGCCATCCAGGCAGCCCACGCATGCTTTGAGGCCCAGTGCGACACCACAATCTTTACCTTCGACGAGTACGCCGTGGACATTTCCGCAGCGCCCGGTGAGGACGGCGCACCGTCCTCCTATGTGGTGACGATGCAGAGCATCTACGGCAACGGCTGTGTGTTCCGCGTGGTTGTCTCCGCGCAGGACGGGGCTGTCATCTCCTATTCCACGCCGCGCCTGGCCACCGTGCCCGCCGCGCTCGACCGCCAGTGCGCCGAGGTGCAGGCCTGGTATGACCGCTATGGAGAGCACAGCTTCACCTGGCCGCTGGACGCGCAGGCCGAGTTCTCCCGCCGCTACGAGGGCGGCATGAGGCGCATGCCGGAGGAAGGCGAGATGGACGCGGACGCCATCGCCGCAGCGGCACAGGAAATGCTCACCGGTCAGGCGGGAAGCAACGCCGAAGATCACACAACCCTCTGGCTCTCGCTTTACGGCGAGCGCGCCTTTGCCGACGGCGTCGCGCGCTACCAGGTGTACTGCATCCCGCAGAGCGATGCCGGCGATCTGCCCGAATCCTGCACCGTGCTGACGCTGCGCGCCTCGGACGGCGTGCTGGAATCGTCGCAAATCCTTCCTATCCCCAGCCTTTGACGCATATCTCCTCCCGCGGTGCGGCACACTACGTCAAGCCGTAACCGCGGGAGGTTTTTGTATGTGCACAGCGCTTTGCTTCACCACGAGAGATCACTACTTTGGCCGCAACCTCGACCTGGAATACGCGCTTGACGAGACCGTGACCGTCGCGCCGCGCCGCTTTCCGTTTGCCTTTCGCCGCATGCCCGCGATGAAGACGCATCTGGCGATGATCGGCGTGGCGACGACCGTCGATGGTTATCCGCTCTATTACGACGCGACGAACGAGGCGGGGCTCTCCATGGCCGGGCTGAATTTTCCGGGCAACGCGCACTATCCGCCCGAGGTGCCGGACAAGGACAACGTCTCGCCGTTTGAATTCATTCCCTACATTCTCGGCCAGTGCGCCACCGTCCCGCAGGCCAGGCTGCTGCTTGCGCGCATCAACCTCGCCGCCATGCCCTTCAGCGACGCGCTGCCGCTCTCGCCGCTGCACTGGTTCATCGCCGACCGCAGCGAAGCCATCGTCGCGGAGCCGATGGCGGACGGCCTGCACATCCACGACAACCCCGTCGGCGTGCTCACAAACAACCCGCCGTTCCCCTATCACCTGACCAACCTGAGCAATTACCGGGCGCTCACCTCCCAAACGCCGGAGAACCGCTTTGCACCCGCGCTCGATCTGCCCGCATACTCCCGGGGTATGGGCGGCCTCGGCCTGCCGGGCGACCTGTCTTCGCCCTCCCGCTTTGTGCGCGCCGCGTTCATGAAGGCCCATTCCCTCTGCGGCAGCAGCGAAGCGGAAAGCGTCACGCAGTTTTTCCACATCCTATCCTCCGTGCGCCACGTCCGGGGCAGCGTGATGGTGGAGGACAAGCCGGAAATCACGGTGTATTCCTCCTGCTGCAACACGGACAAGGGGATCTACTATTACACCACCTACGAAAACAGCCGGATCATGGCGGTTGACATGCGCAGGGAGAACCTGAACGGCGATGTGCTTGCTGCCTGGCCGCTGATCAGAACGCAGCAGATGGATCATGTTCAGGGCTGATGGCGCCCTTTTTCGCGCTTTGCGAAAAAGATTCAAGAAAATGTAAAAAAGGGGTTGACTCTCCGGTCGGAACCTGATATAATCCCTTCTTGTCAGGTGATCACCGGCACGGTAAATCCGACGCCAATGTGGCTCAGTCGGTAGAGCAGCTGATTCGTAATCAGCAGGTCAAGGGTTCGAGTCCCTTCATTGGCTCCATATTTCGAGGTGTAGCGCAGTTTGGTAGCGCGTTTGGTTCGGGACCAAAAGGTCGCAGGTTCAAATCCTGTCACCTCGACCACAAAACTCAGGATTCTGATGATTCCTGAGTTTTTTTATGTCCGTCTTTCTGCCGGTGACGCCGACAGGAGCCCACCGGTTTCCTTTCCCCTTTTGTCATGTCGCCGTCAGCCTGCCATTGAGTATGAAAGGAGCTTCATCATGACGCTCACCCCGCTTCACCTTCTGATCGTCTGCCCGCTGGTCGGCATCGCCGGCTTTGTCGATTCCATCGCCGGCGGCGGCGGACTGATTTCCCTGCCGGCGTACCTCATCAGCGGTCTGCCGGTGCACACCTGCATCGCCACCAACAAGCTCTCCTCCTCCATGGGCACCACGGTCGCCACGGCCAAATATGCCCGCTCGGGCTACATCGACTGGCGCCTGGGCGCGTTCTGCGCAGCCGCCTCGCTCTGCGGCGCGGCGCTGGGGGCCAACATCGCGCTGCTCATCCCGGAGAGCGCGTTTCGCCTGCTGATGCTGATCATCCTTCCGCTGACCGCGTTGTATGTGCTGCGCAGGAAGGACCTCTTTTCCGAGGAAAACTGCAAGGCGCTCTCCTTCGCGCGCACGGTCGTCCTCTCCAGCATCATCGCGTTCCTGCTGGGCCTGTACGACGGCTTTTACGGCCCGGGCACCGGCACGTTCCTCATCCTGCTGCTCACGCGCTTTGCGCACATGGAGCTGCACCGCGCCAACGGCATCACCAAGGTCATCAATCTGGCCAGCAACCTCTCCTCCCTGGCGGTCTATCTGCTGAACGGCCAGGTGCTGCTGCCGCTGGGCCTGTGTGCCGGCGCGTTCAGCGTGCTGGGCAATACCCTCGGCTCCCGCTGCTTCACCCGCAAGGGCGCGGCCATCGCCCGACCCATCATCCTGCTGGTGCTGTGCGTGTTCTTCGCACGCACGGTGCTGGAGATGCTGGGAATCCTGTAATCCAGCTCTTGAAAAAGCGGCAGTCTGCACCCTGGCAGGCTGCCGCTTTTGTGCGTCAGGCGCTTCTTCTCTTTTTCCGGGGCAGGCTCAGGCAGGCCAATACCGCCGCGGTGATCAGGGACACGGCGTCAAAGAAGCGCCAATAGCCCTTTCCCTCAAACCGGACGGTCAGGCTGCCCTGCATGCCCTGCCGAACCGAAAGCTGCATATGATCGTGCTCGTTGTGCTCCACGGTGAGCGGCGCTCCGTCCAGCTCGACCCGGTAGCCGTCAAACGCGTAGAGCGGCAGAACGATCGTGCCATCCTGCTGCGCCGATATCTGCGCGTCGATCTGCGTGCCGAATTTCCGGAAATCCGTCATCAGAACGCCTTCCGATGCGATGGGTTCGGTCACGTCCAGCGCGCGGAGCATCGCGCCGGGCAGGCAGTAATCGCCAAAGCGCTGATCCCAGTACGGAAGCTCGCCCGCCTCCAGGTAGTTTTCCTTGCGCGTCTCCTCCGAGAGCATCGGCAGGACGCACACCGCGCACAGTGCCAGCACGGCGAGCTGCATCCCGCTGCGTTTGTCCGCTTCGACGCTCGTCATCACATAGCCGCCCGCCAGCGCAAAGCACGCGCTGGCAAACATGAGCATCCGCCAGGGGAACTGCATATACGCCAGCATGCCGCCGCTCATCGCGTCCAGCCGGCTCCACGGGAACAGCTTGGTCGCCATCAGGGAGAAGATGCAGCCCGCCGCGCACACCGCCAGTACGAGCGCATCCTCCTTCTCATGCCGCGCCTTCGTCACGGCGCAATAGACCGCTGCGCCCGCCATGACGATCATCGGCAGGCCGAGGCCGATGGCAAAGCCGGACAATTCCGGATCACTGACCGGCGTATTCCTGTCCGGCGTCAGGAACAGCTGCGCTGGGGCGACCGCCTCCTCCGCCAGATCATGCCGCATCCAGGACGTGACCACGTTCTGCCGGCTGTATGTGAACAGCGGCGCGAAGAAAAACGCGTTGAGC
>SFET01000006.1 GCA_004557125.1 Clostridiales bacterium
CTTCTGCAGATAAAGCTTGCTCCCGGATATGTGCTCTGATTCCACCGATGCGGTTATGCCCTAGGATGTCTGGATTATATCCGAGCTGCTTGATGATCTATAAACCGGAGAATTTGTACAATAAGCATATACATTGACAGATAGCAAACCATTATTCAAAATCTTGTCTGCACAAATAAACCTATGAGGAGCCGCTGAAGGAAAACGACCACGCCATGGACGCGCTGCGCTATTTTGTAAAGACAATTGTGCGCAGGTTGAATTGAGGGAGATGGTGGCATGAAAAATCCCCTGAGATGGGTAAAGGATGTGATCAGCAGGATGTTCCGCACAAAGGACTTTGAAAACTTCCAAATGGCGACGGCGATCAGCGATTCGATGTCCGCGGCAATCGACAATTGGGTCGCGCTCTACTACAACCGTCCGGCATATCGCAGGCGCGGCGAACCGACGCTTGGGCTTCCGGCAGCAATCGCCCACGAGATGGCAACGACGGTGACGCTGGAGGCGCAGCTGCGCGTGCACAATGCCGAGAAGATGGTCGATATGGTCGAGGAGCAGGCGCTCAATCCCCGTGCGCAGTTCATCGCAGAAAGCCTGAAGCCGCTGATGGAGCATCTGGAAGCGCAGGTGGAGTATGCCTGCGCGTTCGGCGGTCTGGCGCTGCGTCCCTATGTCTCCGGAGGCGCTGTGGCCATTGACTTCATCAACGCCGACAACTTCTATCCCTGCGCATACAACGCCCGCGGCGAAATCACCAGCGCTGTGTTCGTGGAGAAAAAGAAGATTGGAACAGACAGTTTCATCCGACTGGAGCGGCATGACATGCTTGGGAACGGCAAGTACCTCGTCACGAACCGAGCCTTCCGCAGCATTGGGCAGGAGGCGCAGGCGGACATCGGAACTCAAATTCCGCTGACAGATGTGCCGGAATGGGCGGACATCGCGCCAGAGGTTCCCATCGAGGGCGTTTATGAACCGCTGTTTGCTTACTTCCGCATGCCATCCGCGAACATCGTCGACGTAAGCTCGCCGCTGGGCGTGTCGATCTATGCCCGTGCGGAATCGGCAGGACTTTTGAAGGAGGCGGACGCGCAGCTCAACCGCATGCTCTGGGAGTACGAGGGCGGACAGATGGCGATAGACGCAAGCGTCGATGCCTTCAAGCGCGATAAAAATGGCAATGTGGTGCTGCCCGCAGGCAAGGAGCGCCTCTACCGCGTCAACGAGCTGGACCCCATGAGCCAGAGCACCATGGGCAAGTTCTCCATCTTCGCGCCTGCCCTGCGCGACAGCGCCTATGCGGATGGACTGAACCGCATCCTGATGCGCATTGAGGATCTGTGCTGCCTTTCCCGCGGCACGCTCTCGGACGCAAACGAGCAGATGCGCACCGCAACGGAGCTCAAGATCAACAAGCAGCGCACCTACGCCGCCGTGACCTCCATCCAGATGTCCCTGCAAGCGGCGATTGAAAAGCTGGCATCAGGAGGGTCACAGCCCAAGACATCACAGATCTTGTCGAGGTGTTCCAGACTTACTCGCTCTGCGATCTCATGGTACAGATCATTGATGGTGTTGGCACGGATGCCGGTTCGTCTTGCTAGGTCTGCCTGCGTCCACTTCCTCTCGCCAAGAAGCGTGGACAATCGAATCCTGATCATGGTCATTTCTCCTTTGTGTTAATTCTAGCATCACAAAGGATTTATCGCTGGCATTTGTTGGAATATATCAGTTTCAGTTAAATTATAACGTCTTGCGATAAACGCAACAAAGCCGCTATGCCATAGGGCATAGCGGCTCATTGCTAGAGAATATCGAAATAAAAAGCTAATACGAACACCGTTCCGATCATTTGAATCTTCACGGGTGTTCGTATAAGCACATTGTGGTACACCTTCAGGGGCTCGAACCCTGGACACCCTGATTAAGAGTCAGGTGCTCTACCAACTGAGCTAAAGGTGCATGTTGGAGCGGTAGACGAGACTCGGACTCGCGACCTCCACCTTGGCAAGGTGGCGCTCTACCAACTGAGCTACTACCGCATGTTTCGTTGGAGCGGGTGATGGGAATCGAACCCACGTAGCCAGCTTGGAAGGCTGGAACTCTACCATTGAGTTACACCCGCACATCTCAAATGGAGAATGGAGCGGTAGACGAGACTCGGACTCGCGACCTCCACCTTGGCAAGGTGGCGCTCTACCAACTGAGCTACTACCGCGCAATGTTGATGTAAAAATTGGTGCGGACGAAGAGACTCGAACTCTTACGCCATAGACACCAGAACCTAAATCTGGCGCGTCTGCCAATTCCGCCACGCCCGCACAATCCGGCAAAGCACTCCGCGAATCGCACTCTGCGGCAATCAACGAATGATATTATACGTCATGGAAAGGGATTTGTCAATACCTTTTCTGCGAATTTCTGGATTTTCTGTGAGAAAAAGCGCGTGGCGGGTTTCATATCCACCACGCGCTTCACAGATTATTTCACGAAGCTGATCTTGTTCTCCCCGATGGGATGGGCGTCCTTGGTGACGGTGTTGTGGCCGATGGCAATGGCGATGGCGAAGCAGTGCCCCTCCATAAAGCCCAGCCGCTTCTCCCACTGCGCGCGGTTTTCCGCGCAGAGCACCTCTTTGGGCCGGCCCAGAATCACGCTGCCCAGGCCCATGCCCTGGGCGGAGAGCGCCAGGTTCTGAACGGCGATGCCCGCATCCACCTGGGCAAAGCGGGAGCGCGGATCCTTCGGAAGGGTGATGAACACCACCAGCGGCGCGTTGAAGAACAGGTCATACTTCTTGTACTTTTCCTTGTTGTCGCCGTCCAGCTGTGCAAGCATGCCGGCGCGGTACTCGTCGCTGTACTCCTTGAGCAGCGCCTTGTCGGTGACGAAGTTGAAGTGCCAGTCCTGATAGTTGCAGGCGGTGGGCGAAGCCAGTGCCGCATCAACCAGCGTCTGAATTTCGGCCTCGGTCAGCGTTACATCGGAGAAGCCGCGGGTACTGCGACGGTCGAGTATGGATTTCTGCGTTGCGTTCATTGTTTTCATCCTTTCATAGGTCAGGGTCATCAGGTCTCCACAGGTATTCATAAACTCGCGCACATAGCTTTCATCCAGATACTTTACCGGATTGTCCTTTGGGCAGGGTCTCTGGTAGAAGCCGATGGTATCCGCGCGCCAGCCCTCAAACTCCGTTTGGGTCAACAGCGGATGATCTGCCGGCGCATGGCCCTTTGCCACCATGTCCATCAGGAAGGGGCGCAGCGGCGATTCGGCATAGAGCCTGAAGTCGGTCACACAGGTGTCGTTGTAGTAGATGTCCGGATCCGGCTTGCCGTTGGGCAGCAGCATTTCCGGAAAGCGCGCGCGGAATTCCACCGCCCACTGGCCGTCCAGCAGCACGTGGATGCCGTAGCCGATGTCGAAGGGCGCATGGTGATCGATCCAGTAGCGCAGCACGGCGTCCGGATCGGGCCTGCGCCAGTTGTTCAGATGAATTTCGTTCTTGTGGGACTTGTCGTTGCCGTCGCGGACGTGGATGGCGTCGGGCGACACCGCGCCGAGATAGTAATCCGGGTTCTCCCGAAGCTCCGGCTTGTCCTGGGCCCACTCCCAGGCCATCAGCAAATGCACCATTGGCAGCGCCATTTATCTCACCTCCGCACTGCCTTCATTCTACATTTTTCCAATTTAAATGTCAAGCTGTTAACCTTTTGTTCCGCTTGTGTGAAACTGTACATCCGCGCTTGACAACATAATTTCTCTACGTTATAATGCGTACTGACAACTGAAACAAGCCTTATCAAGAGTGGTTGAGGGACGGGCCCGATGAAACCCGGCAACCGGTCAGCAATGACATGGTGCCAATTCCCGCGGCGCATCTGCGTCGGAAGATGAGGCGAGCATGATACTTGCGCTCGCCGAAGGCGGGCTTTTTTGTTGATCTTTTTCAGGAGGAAACCACAGTATGCGACATCTCTTCACTTCCGAATCCGTCACCGAGGGACATCCGGACAAGATCTGCGACCAGATTTCCGATTCCATCCTCGACGCCATCCTTGCCCAGGATCCCAACGCCCACGTCGCCTGCGAGTGCGCCACCACCACCGGCATGGTGCTGGTGATGGGCGAGATCACCACCAGCGCCTACGTGCCGATCAGCGACATCGTGCGCAAGAAGGTGGTGGAGATCGGCTACGACCGTGCCAAGTACGGCTTCGACGGCCACAGCTGCTCCGTGCTGGTGAGCCTCGACGAGCAGTCCCCCGACATCGCCCAGGGCGTAAACCGCGAGGTGGACGAGGATCAGGGCGCGGGCGACCAGGGCATGATGTTCGGCTACGCCTGCGACGAGACCGCGGAGTACATGCCGCTGGCCATCTCGCTGGCCCACAGGCTGACCCGCCGCCTGTCCGAGGTGCGCAAGGACGGTACGCTGTCCTACCTGCGTCCCGACGGAAAGGCCCAGGTGACCATCGAGTACGACGACGACCGCGCCGAGCGCATTGAGGCCGTGGTGGTCTCCACCCAGCACGCGCCGGAGGTCTCTCAGGAGCAGATCTACGCCGACCTCGTGGAGCATGTGATCCGCCCGGTGCTGCCCAAGGGCATGCTGGACGATGCAACCAAGATTTACGTCAATCCCACCGGACGCTTCGTGGTCGGCGGCCCCCAGGGCGACTCCGGCCTGACCGGACGCAAGATCATCGTGGACACCTACGGCGGCTACGCCCACCACGGCGGCGGCGCGTTCTCCGGCAAGGATCCCAGCAAGGTGGACCGCAGCGCAGCCTACGCCATGCGCCACGTGGCCAAAAACCTGGTGGCCGCGGGCATGGCGAAGAAGTGCGAGGTGGGTGTGGCCTACGCCATCGGCGTGGCGAAGCCCGTGTCCGTGTTCGTGGACAGCTACGGCACCGGCAAGTACAGCGACGACGTGCTGGCTGAGCTGGTGAACCGCGTGTTCGACCTGCGCCCCGCAGCCATCATCCGCGACCTGGATCTCAAGCGCCCCATCTACGCCCAGACGGCCGCCTACGGCCACTTCGGCCGCGACGATCTCGACCTCCCCTGGGAGAAGCTGGATCGCGTGGAGGCCCTGAAGGCAGCCGCACAGGCGCTGTAAAACACACCGACGCGCCGTGGAATTCCATCGAATTCCACGGCGCCGCCTTTTATCGGAGTCCGCAGGAGAGCATTTTGATTTGCCCGGCTTTTCGCAAGCTGCGCTTGTTCTCCGCTAAAATTCAACCCAGCGCTTTCGTGGATTGATTGACAGCGCACCGGCGGTATGCTATACTTCTTCCTGCAACCGAAGATAAGTGGTGGAGTCTGTCATAGGGTGCGATGCATCCTATTTATTGAGGTTGGCGCAGGTCCGCGCGGGCGTGCGCTCATTCCGGCTTCACTTGATGTGAGGCCGTTTTCTTTTGCTCCCACCCGCATGCCTTCTTTGATTGCCAGACACACAAGGAGGATACCTATGCGCAAGACCAAGATCATCTGCACCATCGGCCCGGCCTGCGAGAGCGAGGAGATGCTGACTCAGCTCTGCGAGGCGGGCATGAACGTCGCCCGGCTGAACTTCTCCCACGGCACCCACGCCGACCATCTGGAGCGCATCCAGCGCATCAAGCGCGTGCGCGAAAAGCTGGGCCTGCCCATCGCCATCATGCTGGACACCAAGGGCCCGGAGTACCGGATCCGCACCTTCGAGGGCGGCAAGGTCACGCTGGCAGAGGGCGATGAATTCACCTTCACCACCCAGGAGGTGCAGGGCGACCGCATGCGCGTCGGTGTGAGCTTCAAGGGCCTGCCCGAGAGCATGGCGCCGGGAGACACGATCCTGGTGAGCAACGGCCTGCTTTCCTTCAAGGTGAAGGAGGTTTCCGACACGGACGTGATCTGCACCGTCATCAACGGCGGCGAGCTCTCCGACCGCAAGAGCATGAACTTCCCCGGAAAGCTGCTCTCCCAACCCTATCTGAGTGAACAGGACAGGAGCGACATCCTCTTCGGCATCGAGCACGGCGTGGACTTCATCGCCTGCTCCTTCGTCTCCCGCAAGCAGGATCTGCTGGACATCCAGGCCATCCTGGACGAGGCGGGCGCGGACGGCATCGAGCTGATCGCGAAGATCGAAAACAGCACCGGCATCGAGAACATCGACGAGATCTGTCAGGCCTGCTCCGGCATCATGATCGGTCGCGGCGACATGGGCGTGGAGATCCCCTTCGAGAAGCTGCCCGCCATTCAGAAGCAGCTGATCACCAAGTGCCGCATGCTGGGCAAGCGCGTGATCACCGCCACCGAGATGCTGGAATCCATGGTTCACAAGCCCCGCCCCACCCGCGCCGAGACCTCCGACGTGGCCAACGCCATCTACGACGGCAGCAGCGCCATCATGCTCTCCGGTGAGACCGCCGCGGGCGAGTATCCGGTGCTGACGCTTCAGACCATGGCCCGCATCGCCGAGCAGACCGAGAGCGACATCCACTACGAGAGCCGCTTCCGCAAGGCGGAGTTCACCATCCAGAACACCGTGGACGCCATCTCCCACTCGGTCTGCGGCATGGCCATCGATCTGGACGCGAAGGCCATCGCGGTCTGCTCCATCTCGGGCAAGACTGTGCGCATGGTCTCCCGATTCCGCTCCCCCGCCACCATCCTGGGCATCACCACCGACGAGCGCTCCTGGCGGCATCTGGCGCTGTCCTGGGGCGTGCTGCCCGTGATGTGCGACACCTTCGATTCCACCGATGTGCTGTTCTACACCGCCAAGCAGCTCGCCAAGCAGCACCTGAAGCTCAAGTCCGGCGACAAGATCATCATCACCGGCGGCATCGCCAACGGCGTCTCCGGCAACACGAACCTCATCAAGGTGGAAAAGATCTGATCATCATCCAAATTGGATAAAAATGCACCGCTGCATGCAAAATGCAGCGGTGCCTGTCGTTTTGGGATTATGTATCCTGATTCTCGCGGCGCCGGCGATTTCTGATCGCCTCGCGCAGCTTCTCCAGCGATTCGGGATTGCGGTGGCTCTTCAGATTCGGGAAGGCCTCCAGCAGGCGGCGATGTCCAAACTTTCGCTCGGACAACGCAGCTTCCACCTTGAGCCGCAGCTCCGCAAGCCTCTGCTCGCGCTGCACACGGCTCTGCTCCTTCCTCTCCTCGAGGCGCTCCACGCCCTGCTCCAGCTTCGCCTGCTCGCTCTCGATCTTCTGCTTGGCGGCCAGCGCCTTTTCGGCGATGTTCTCGCCCAGGCCGTCGGAGAGCTCGTGGATCTCGTCCGCCAGCAGCGTGATGCGCGCCAGGCGGCGGGACAGCTTGCGGATGGTCGCCACCGTGGCCACCAGATCGACGATCAGCATCGCCGTAAACACGCCGTCTGCAATATAGAGCAGCAGCTTCGGAAGCCTGTGCACCAGGCCGTAGATGGGCGGATGCACCCAGAGCACGATGGCCATGCAGGCCACGCCCCAGATCAGCGAGAACAGCAGGCACACGTAGCCGCCGATGTTCAGCGGCATGCCGCTGTAATCCCACCACTTCGCGTGGAAGAGCTTCTCCAGCAGGAAGCCGGTGACCAGCTCAATCAGTGTGGTGATCACGCAGGCGCCGATGAACAGCAGCCACAGATTGCCCTTCAGCGGTGCGAGCAGCAGCACCACGCCGATCAGGCCGAAGCCGTAGATCGGGCAGATGGGGCCGTTGAGGAAGCCGCGGTTGACGAAGCGGCCGTTTTTGAAGGCCGCAAAGGCCACCTCCGCGCACCAGCCGAGAAAGGCGTAGATGAAGAACAGCAGTACGAGTTCAGTGAACGTGGAATACATCTGCATATCACCCATTCGATATGATCTATGCGTCCATCAGACGGGCAAACTCCTCCAGCGTCTCCTCGAACACCCGCAGCGCGCTTGCAATGGGCGCGGGACTGTTCAGGTCCACGCCGGCGATCTTCAGCTCGTCGATGGGATACATGCTGCCACCGGTGGAGAGGAATTTGAGATAGTCCTCCGCACCGCCGTGGTTCAGGATGCGATCGGCAATGGCCACCGCGCTGCAGAAGCCCGTGGCATACTGGTAGACATAGAATGCCCGATAAAAGTGCGGGATACGCGCCCATTCCTCATCGGTCACATCCGTACCCTCCGCAATGGGATAGTAGGTTTCGTTCAGCTCGTGATAGATGCCGTTGAGCGCCTGTGCCGTCAGCGGCGCGCCGGATTCATACATTTCGTGGGCACGCTTCTCAAACTCGGCGAACAGCGTCTGCCGGAACACCGTGGTGCGGAAGCCCTCCAGCAGGTGATTCAGCACGAAGGCGCGCTTCTTCGGATCCGTCTCCACGGAGAGCAGATAGCGGGTCAGCAGCACCTCGTTGACGGTGGAGGCGACCTCCGCCACGAAGATGGTGTACTCGTTGTTCACGTAATCCTGGGCCTGGGAGGAGAACCAGGAGTGCATGGAGTGGCCCAGCTCGTGGGCCAGGGTGAAGGCGTCGTCGTACTTATCGGTGTAGTTCAGCAGCACGTAGGGGTGCACGCCGTACACGCCGCAGGAGTACGCACCGGTGGTCTTGCCCTTATTCTCGTACACGTCGATCCAGCGCTCACTGAAGGCGCGGTTCAGAAGCGTCTGGTACGTCTCGCCCAGCGGCTCCGTGGCCTTGAGCACCAGCTCCCTGGCGGTCTCATAGGGCATGGCACTGTCCACCTCGTCCACCAGCGGGACATAGAGGTCGTACAGGCGCAGCGCATCCAGACCCAGCTTCTTCTTGCGAATCTCCAGATAGCGGGTCAGGGCCGGAATCGCCGCGTGGACGCAGTCGATCAGGTTTTCATAGAGCGCCTTGGGCACGTTGTTGCCGTACAGCTCGGCCTCGAGGGCGCTGGGATGTTTCCGCGCCTTGGCGTAGTAGCTGTCCAGCTTCACATTGCCGGAGTAGAGCGAGGCGAGCGTGTTGATGTACTTTCCGTACTCGCCGAAGTACTTTTCGAAGGCCTCGCGGCGCAGCTCGGGATCTGCAGACTCCCGGTACTTTCCGAACAGCGCGTGGGTCAGGGGCTCGCCGCTGTCCAGGTTCGGGAACTGCATGTCCACGCTCTCGAAGAGATCGAAGGTCTTTTTCGGCGTCTGGGCTGCGTCGCCCAGCATGGCCAGCAGGCGCTCCTCATTTTCACTGAGGGTGTGCGCACGTGCGCGGCAGATGTCCTCGATCATGTGGCGGTAGGTCTGCATCTCCGGCAGGGCGATCCACTTCTCCAGTTGATCGGGATCGATCGCCAGGATCTCCGGGCTGAGGGAAGCCGTGATGGTGGAGAACTCCACGAACAGCCGCGTGGCGCGCGCCTCCATGTCCTGGGCCTGGGCGTCGCCGTTGTCCTCCGAGGCGTGCAGCATGGTGTAGACGTAAACCAGCTCCAGCTTCTGCGCGGCGGCAAAGATCCGATCCAGGCCCTGCTTCAGGCTCTGCGCGGATGCGCCCAGCGTACCCATGACCTCCGGCAGCGCAGCGACCAGCTGCTCGGCCTCGCCGTAGGCCCGCTCCCATGCGGGAATGTCTTCAAAGATGTCTGCCAGGTTCCAGCAAAATGCCGGATCCATTTGATTTCTGGTCTTTTCCATTTTTACTCGCTTTCCTGATTGATTTTGATGCGCTCAGAGGTTATCCGCTTCCTCCTGATCGATCACCCGCACGCCGTAGGCCTGCAGCACAGCCAGGCCTCGCTCCTGTTCGGACAGGCGCAGCACCATGTTGGCGTGGCCGGATACATTGCGGCGGAAGGAGTACATGTACTCCACCGACAGCTTCTCCCGCTCGATGATGGTCAGCAGGTTGCAAAGGCCGTTGGGCCTGTCGTCGATCTCCGCGCAGATGACATGGTTGACGCGCGCGGTGTAACCTGCACCCTTGAGCAGGGCCATGGCGCGATCGATGTCGTCGGAGCGCAGGATCATGCGCACGATGCCGAAGGCATGGGTGTCCGCCACGGAGATTTCACGGATGTCCACATTGCCGGAGCCGAGCACCGCCGTCAGCTCGCGCAGGGTGCCGGGCATATTCTCCAGGAATACCGATATCTGCTTGATAAACATAGCGCAGCTTCTTCCTTTCTTACAGCTTTCTGCGATCGACCACGTGCTTTGCCTTGCCCTCGAAGCGCGGAATGGACTTGGGTGCCACCAGCTTGACCTTCGTGGCGATGCCCACCACGGATTTGACGCTCTCGAAGATCTTCCTCTGCACGGCCTCGATCTCCGACACGGTGTCGGAGAACATCTCCTCGGTCATCTCCACCTGGATCTCCAGCGTGTCGGCGGAATTGACGCGGTCCGCATAGAGCATGTAGTGGGGCGCGACGCCGTGGATGCCCACCAGCACCGATTCGATCTGGCTGGGGAACACGTTCACGCCGCGAATGATGAGCATATCGTCGGTGCGGCCGGTGATCCTGCCCATGCGCGCAAGGGTTCTGCCGCATTCGCATTTCTTGTCGGTGAGAGAGCACAGGTCGTGGGTGCGGTAGCGGAGCATCGGCATGCCGCGCTTGGTGATGGTGGTGAACACCAATTCACCCTCCTGGCCGTAGGGCAGCGGTTCGCCCGTGGCGGGATTGATGATCTCGGCGATGACGTGGTCCTCGTTGATGTGCATGCCCTCCTTGACCAGGCATTCGTAGGACACGCCGGGGCCGCAGATCTCGGTCAGACCGTAGATGTCGCAGGCGTCGATGCACAATAGCTCCTCGATGCGCTTTCGCATGGCCTCGGACCAGGGCTCCGCGCCGAAGCAGCCGGCCTTGAGCTTGAGGTCCTTCGCGGGATCCAGGCCCATCTCCCGGATCGTCTCGCCCAGGTACACCGCGTAGCTGGGGGTGCAGCACAGGATCGTGGAACCCATCTCCTGCATCATCATGATCTGCCGCTGGGTGTTGCCGCTGGACATGGGCAGCACCATCGCGCCGATCCTGTTCGCGCCCTGGTACGCGCCGAAGCCGCCGGTGAACAGGCCGAAGCCGTAGGCCACCTGCACAATGTCCTCCCTGCTGCAGCCCGCCGCCGTCAGCGTGCGCGCCATCATCTCCGACCATACGTCCACATCGCCCCGGGTGTAGCCGGACACGATGGGCTTGCCGGTGGTGCCGGAGGAGCCGTGGATGCGCACGATCTCCTCCTGCGGCACCGCGAGCAGTCCGTAGGGAAATTCGTCGCGCAGATCGCTCTTCTCCGTGAAGGGCAGGTACTTCAGATCCTCCACCGTGCGGATGTCCTCGGGCTTGACGCCCTTGGCGTCCATGCGCTCGCGGTAGAGGCGCACATTGTCATATTCGTGGCGAACCACCTGGCGCAAACGCTCGCTCTGCAGGGCGTACAGCTCATCGCGGCTGATGCACTCCATTGCGGGATTGAAGATTCTGTGTTCCACTTTGCCTGTATTCTTTCCCATGATTCGTATACCCCTTTGTCTACGCTCCTGCGTTCAGTCCTGCTTCTGCGCCGCCTCCAGCGGGATGTACTGCACCTGATTGGTGCCGTCCTGCCACAGGCGCTCGATGTTGTAATACTTGCGCTCCTCCGGATGGAAGATATGTACGATGACATGCGCATAGTCCAGCACGATCCACTTGGATTCGCGCTCGCCCTCCTTGCGGCGGGGTTCGATTCCCTCCTCGGTGAGCTTGTCCTCCAGATCCTCCGCCAGCGAGCGCACAGACTGGATGTTGCGGCCATTGGCGATGACGAAGTAGTCCGTGATGGAGGTGAGATGGGCGACCTCGAGAATTTCAATGTCGTTTGCGCCCTTTTCGTCCAGAATCTTTGCGGCCTTCAGGGCCAGTTCCTTGGAATTCAGCATTTGATTTCCTCCTCGATGCATGATTGAAAAGGCGATGTTGTTGCCGGAAATGCTTCCGCTATGTAGCGTCGTCCACGCGGCCCTTCAGCATGGCCTCGGTTCGGGGATGCGGCTCTCTTCCCTGTTGTGCGAGATGCCGTCCCGTCAGCTCGGCGCAGCGGTACATGGCCGCGAAGATGTCCTCCTCCGCAAGTGCCCGCGCCTCCTGCAGGCCGGGAAAGGGCGTGCGGTTGGGCTCGATAAAGTCGGCGGTGTAGATCAGCGCCTCCATGGCGTCCATCCGTGCATCCCCCAGAGTGTGCTTTCGTATGGCCGAGAGAATATGCACATCCTGCACGCCGAAGTGCTCCGCGGCCCAGACCGCGCCGGCCGGTGCGTGAAGGACGCTGGCGGTCTCCAGTTCCTCATCATCGACGTCCGGCACGCGTCCCTGCACCAGCGCGCGCATCTCCTCCAGGGGCATGGACTTTGCGCAGTCGTGCAAGAGTCCCGCGAGCTCCGCGCGCCTGGGATCCACGCCAAAGCGGGGCGCCAATCGAAGCGCGGTCTGCGCCACGCCCAACGTGTGCTGATAGCGCGCAGGCTTCAGGCTGGCCTTCAGCTCCGCCTCTATTTCTTCCCGGGAACGATTCGCAAGATACAGGCCGTGCTCCCGGATGTAGCCCTCGACCCCCTCGGGCACGAGATCCGCAATCCCCTCCCCCTTCGCGACGCGGCTGCGAATCTGCGTGGAGGAGATGTCCGGGCCGTGGAAGGGCAGAATCTCGAAGCGGGCCGAATAGCGCTGCTCCAGTTCCCGAACGCGCTGCAGACTCGCAGGTTCATCCGCGCGGCCGATCACCGCAAAGCTGCACATGCCGGCAATCTCGGAAAAGCTGCGCCAACTGTCCAGCACATCCAGCGTATCCGCGCCGATCAGATAGAACCACTGCGTATCGGGCTGCGTGAACGTCAGATCCCGAAGCGTATCCACGGTGTAGGTGGTTCCGCTGCGGGCGATCTCCAGATCCGAGGCGTGCAGACCATGCACATTCGCAGCCGCGATGCGCGCCATGTTCAGGCGATCCTGCTTCGGCGTGGGATGGAGCTTGTGCGGCGGATCGCCGGCCGGCAGGAGCAGCACAGAATCCAGCTTCATCAGCTGCATTGCAGCTTCCGCAACCTGAATGTGTCCGTTGTGCACCGGATCCAGCGTTCCGCCCATGATGCCGATTCTCATGGCGACCACCTCCCTTAGTATGTCGGTTTTCGCTTGCCTGCGGACCGTTTTCAAACGTATATTCTTGTTATATTTCGGCAATCCTATTCCAAAAACCTGCAAGGAGAAGCAAGATGGGCAAAAAAATTGATCGTTTTGTTCTGGAGGTCGCCCTGGCGGCGGCGCTGTATCTCTACTTCCGGGGCGCGTTTGCGAATCGGATCGTCGCCCTTGTGCTGGCGCTGCTCAGCTGCTTTGTACTGCTGCGCCTTGGGAAGCGGCTGTGCACACTGCTGCGGGGCTGTCCGCTTATGCGCAGACGCAGCATGCGCCGCGGCGCACAGGGCGCGGTGATGCGCCTGGCCTGCCTTCCCGAGGAGGAGGCAAAGGCTGCGCTGGAGAAGCTGCTGAAGCAATGCTATGGCGAGGTGCCCGCACTGGCCCTGATCCAGCTGCATCCCTCCCTGCGCCTGTCGGAGGAGCGCGTGTTCGAGATCTGGCGAAGGCATCGCGGCAAGGCCCAGCTGGCAATCTGCGCCACCTGCCGTTCCGATGATTCCTGCAGAACGCTGGCCGGGAGCCTGAAGGGGCCGCGTGTCGCCCTTTTGGACGCCGCTGTGCTGGAGCAGCTGATCTGCGAGCATCCCGAGGGCTTGGTTGCTCCCAGCGAGCGCTGCGTTCGGACGCGGCTGCACCTCAAGCGCGCGTGTCACCTGCTGATCAACCGGAAGAATGCGCCGCGGAATCTGCTCATGGCAATATCGATGCTGGCGCTGTATCTATTCAGCGGTCACGCGCTCTATCTGTTCTGCGCACTGGCGCTGCTCTTGCTGGCGCTCGTCTCCCTGCGCCACGCACCGCGGCCGGCAAGGCTGTTCTGACGCGCAAAGGCCGCCCGACGATATCGCCGGACGGCCTGCATGTGCATATGCTCAGCGCAGCTCCCTGTACAGTTTCCGCGTCTCCTCGATGGAGCGCACGCCATCGGTGGCATTGGCCTCGCTCAGCGAAGCGGCCGCAGATGCGATGCCCAGCTCGATGGCGTCGCCCAGGCACTGACCATGCTCGGCGCCGCAGAGCACGCCTGCACAGAAGGCGTCTCCAGCACCCACGCTGCCCTTGATGTAGCCCTCGGGCAAGTGCAGGCTCTCGCGCTCAATGTAGTTGTCGTTTTCATCCAGGCCGAAGCCGCCCTCAGGGCTGTGGATCACGGCCCAGGTGCTCACGCCCATCTCCTTCATGCGCCGGAGCACCGCAGGAATGTTTTCCCGGATCAGTCGATCCGCATCATCGCGCAGGGGAATGCCGGTGGTCTGGCCCGCTTCGATTTCGTTGATGATGCAGTAGTCGGTGTACTTCATGGCCGGGGGCACCAGCTTGCTGAAGCGGTCGCTGGCCTCGCTGACCACGTCGATGGAGGTCTTGATGCCGCGCTGCTGGGCGTGATACAGAAGCCGCGCCATCTTGCTGCCGAATTCCTCGTCCGGCTGATCCAGCGCGTTGAGCAGCAGGATGTAGCCGATGTGCAGGATGTCGCAGTCCAGCTTGTCCCAGTCGATGTCATCCTCGGTGAAGCGTCCGTTTGCGCCCAGATAGGTGAAGAAGGTGCGCTCCTTGGAGACCAGATCGCTGAGCACCAGCGTAAAGGCGGAGATGCCGTCGCAGATCACATTCTGCGTGTCGATGTTCGGATGCGCATGCATGCGCTCCATGACCAGATCGCCCTCGGCGTCCTTGCCGTTGCGGCCCAGCGCATAGAGCTTCATTTCCGGATCCAGCTTGGCCAGATCGATGATGACGTTGCACACCGCGCCGCCGGTGGCGCGGGAGATGCCGTCCTGAATATGGACCAGCTGTCCCTGCTTCGGCCAGCCGATCGTGGGATAAAGGATATCTACAACCATATTTCCGGCGACACAAATGCCCTTGCCCATAGTTTTCACCTCTGTGTAGAATACTAAACTCATTTTAGCACATTTCCGCATCGATTTCAACACATCTATCCGCTTGCACAAATACAAACTTCCGATTTGGCGGAATGCTGACAGTTTCCCATTGATAATTTGTTCCAGTTGTGCTATCATGAAACAAACATCTGCGGATTGGGAGGAAACTGTATATGCTTGTCATCGGCATCTGCGGAGCCAGCGGAAGCGGAAAATCCACCCTTGCAAAGGAGCTCCAGGCCAGGCTGAACCGGCGCTGCATCTATCTGAAGCAGGATTCCTACTACAAGGATCATCCGGACATGAGCTTTGAGGAGCGCGTGCACATCAACTACGATGAACCCGAGGCCTTCGAACACGACGTGCTGCGACAGGATCTCTACAACCTGCGCGCGGGCCTTCCCATCACCGCCAAGGAGTACGATTACACCCAGCACCGCCGCTGCGACACCGCAGAGCTGATCCAGCCCGCCGATGTGGTGCTCGTCGAGGGCATTCACGTGTTCTATGACGAGGCCGTGCGCGAGCTGATGGACTTCAAGATCTACATTCAGGTGGACCCCGACGTGTGCCTGCTGCGCCGCGTGAAGCGCGACCTGCGCGACCGCGGCCGCACCATCGAGGGCGTCTACCAGCAGTACCTGGAGACCGTGAAGCCCATGTACGAAAAGCACATCCGCAACTACGTGGAGTATGCGGATCTGATCGTCGCCCGGGGCGGCAAGAACGCCCGGATCGTCGATATCCTCGCACATTACATCAATTCCGGCATGATTGAGGAGGCGCCGCGCCCTTGAGGTGCGCCTTCGCCCGTCAGGAGGTTCCGCAATGAAGATTCGCAGGATTTTCTCCGCTTGCCTCGCGCTTCTGCTGCTCACAGGCGTCGCGCTGGCAGAGAAGCCGGTATACATTCAGTACGGCGACACCGGCGAACCCATCGCCTGGCTGCAGGACGGCCTGGGCGTCACCGAAACCTACTGCTACAATTACAGCGGCGACCCCATCGCCTACTTCGGCGACGAGACGCTGGACGCACTGAGCGCGCTTCAGAGGGACTATGGCCTCAGGGCCAGCGGCGCCTTCGACAGCGACACCCTCTATCTACTCCTCGATCCCCCCTACTCCGCCCTCGACGGCTACGACGATCCGCTGGTGTGGATCCCCATGTACGGCGGCACGCGCTACCACGCCAACTACTGGTGCAGCGGGCTCATCGAGCCCCGCCAGATGCCGGCGTCCTGCGCGGAATACCTGGGCTTCACGCCCTGCGGCAGGTGCTACCGCTGAGCGCGTACACAAAAAGCGCTTTACAAAGTCCCACGGCTGTGCTATACTGTTCAGGCCGTCGGCAGACAGTTCGAAACCATCCTGTCTATAAACAAAACTAGGGACGAAAACAGAATTTCTATGTTTCTATGGAATTTTGTTGGGACGTATCCTTCTTTAAGATGGGTGCGTCCCTTTTTGTGTCTGGAGGTGACGAAAATGGATATGATGCACATGAACAGAACCCACAAGCTGGCCCTCTCCGGCATGGTGATGGCCGTTTACATCGTGGTCATGTATCTCACGCAGAGCTTCGCGTTTCTGCAGTATCAGGTGCGCATCGCAACGGCGATCTACGCGCTGGCATATCTGTTTCCGTTCCTGGTTTTGCCGCTGGGCGTTTCGAACCTGCTGTCCAACCTGCTCATGGGCGGCCTGGGCGTGCTGGACATCGTGGGCGGCGGCGTGGTCGGCATACTCACCGCGCTGTGCTGCGCGCTGATCCGGCGGCTGAAGCTCAGCGAGTGGCTGCTGGTGCTGCCCGTGACGCTGATCCCCGCCTTCGGCGTGTCCGCCTACCTGTCGGGGCTGCTGAATCTCCCCTACTTGGCCCTGGCTTCGAGCCTTCTGGTGGGACAGTTCATCTCGGGCGTGGCCGGCGTGCTGCTGGTGAAGACACTGAAGCATGCCCTTCTGCGCGATAAATAAGGAGGAACATCCATGACCGGAAGAACCAACGCCGAAAATGAGGGCCTGACCCTGCTCGGCAACAAAAAGACCGTCTACAAGAGCGACTATGCGCCGGAGGTGCTGGAGACCTTCATCAACAAGCACCCCGACAACGACTACTTCGTCAAGTTCAACTGCCCGGAGTTCACCAGCCTGTGCCCCATCACCGGCCAGCCCGACTTCGCCACGGTCTACATCTCCTACGTCCCGGGCAAGCGCATGGTAGAGAGCAAGTCGCTGAAGCTCTATCTGTATTCCTTCCGCAACCACGGCGACTTCCACGAGGACTGCATGAACATCATCATGAAGGACCTGATCCGCCTGATGGACCCCAAGTACATCGAGGTCTGGGGGAAGTTCACGCCCCGGGGCGGCATCTCCATCGACCCCTACTGCAACTACGGCCGACCCGGCACCCGCTGGGAGGAAGTCGCCTGGCAGCGCCTTGCCAACCACGACCTCTATCAAGAGAAGGTGGACAACCGGTAAGATGACTTGCAGACGCTGAGAAAGCCTGGCAGCAGTCGCGCTACTGCCTTCGGCAAGCGCGACCAGCCGCCGGGGAATTTTCAATTCCCTACGGCGCGCTGCCGGCCGCTGCAACCCATTGCAGTGCGGCCGGTGCGTAAACGTAAGTGACCGCCATTTGCAGCCGCAGCTGACGCAGTAAGCAAAAATGCCTACCGATTTCTTTTTTCGATAGGCATTTTGCGTTTGCGGGCTTTGTCAGTGGTCTGACGGCGCATTCCGCAGAACATCGCGGAATGCGCCGTTTCTATTTTGGAAATTCACTCCACTGCGCGCGCAGCAAATCTGTGTTCCCGCCGCAGCGTCCAGGCGAAGAAGGCCGCACACAGGCAGATCTGCACCACCGTGGAGCAGGGCGTGGCCAGGCCGATGCGGAACAGCGACACGGGCTCAATGCGGCTCATCAGCCAGGAAACCGGGATGCGTACGCCGAACGCCCCCACCAGGCCCTGGACCATGACGAAGGTGGTGTTGCCGCAGCCGTTGAAGTAGCCGATGAAGCAGAACAGGAAGCTCACCAGCAGGGTGTCGATGGCGTAGGCCCGCAGATAGTCCCAGCCCGCCGCAACGACTTCAGCGTCCCGGGAGAAGATGCCGCCGAGCACATCGCCGTGGAAGAAGGCTGCCCAGGCCATGATGCAGCCCAGCAGAAACGATGACAGCATGCCCCAAAGCATGGCCCTGCGCGCGCGATCCGGCCGGGCTGCGCCGATGTTCTGCGCCACGAAGGCGGACAGCGATTGCGAAAACGCCGAGGGCACCAGCATGATGAAGGCGCAGAGCTTCTCCGATACGCCCATGCCCGCAGAGGCGATCACACCCAGACCATTGACGATGGCCAGCAGCACCAGAAAGGAGATGCTCACCAGCAGGTCCTGAAGCGCGATGGGTGCGCCCAGCAGGACTGTGCGCTTCAGAATCTCCCGGTGCGGACGGATATTGGACCGTTCAAAGGGAAAGGGCATGCCCCGGCGGCGGATCACCAGCAGGCACAGCGCCACGCTCACGCCCTGGGCCAGCACCGTGGCCAGGGCCGCGCCGGCCGCCGCCATGCCGAAGCCCGCCACGAACAGCAGATCCCCGGCGATGTTCACCGCGCAGGCGATGCCCACCGCCAGCAGCGGTGTGCGGGAATCCCCCATGCCGCGAAACACGCTGCCCAGCACGTTGTAGGCCACGATGAACAGCGATCCGGCGGCGCAGATCACCACGTACAGCACCGACTGATTGAACGCCTCCACCGGCGCCTGCATCAGCGCGCACAGCTGCCGCGCCGTCAGCGGCACCAGCAGCGTGAGCACTGCGCCCAGCATCGCAAACAGACAGATCGCGCCGCCAATGATGTCGCCGCAGCGCCGCTGGTCTCCCGAGCCGATGTTCTGGCCCAGCAGCACCGTGGTTCCCATGGACAGGCCGGTGATGACCGTTGTGATGGTGTGCATCAGCTGGCTCCCGGTGGAAACCGCCGAGACGTCCGCCGGCGCGCCGAAGCGACCGACCACCAGCAGATCCACTGCGCCGTACATCGCCTGCAGGATCAGCGCACCCAGCACAGGCAGCGCAAAGCGCAGCAGCGGCGCGAGGATCCTGCCGCTGGTGAAGTTCGAATTCCTTTGCATAGCATCGCTCCTGTATTCGATCGGCAATTGGGTGAAAGCGGAAAACTGCGAAACAAAAGCCGGATAAAACAATGGGCCTCTCACCCACCATCTTATCCGGCAGTTACTTCCAGCGAGTCTTGCCCTCCGATGAATGCATTCATTCTATCAGATGCCATGTAAAAAATCAAGCATGACCGGCCAGCAGCTGCGCGACTGCGCGCATGTGTCGATCGTCGGTGCCGCAGCAGCCGCCGAAGATGCGCATCCCGCAGACCTCACGCAGCCGCAGCATGTCCCGCGCGAACTCCTCCGGCGGTGCGGATTTTAGCTCCAGCGCGCCATCCAACTGCTCGAAGGGCAGCGGCGAGGTGTTGCCCTGCACGCCCTGAAACCGTCTGCGTAGGAGCTCGCCTGCGTTGCAGGGCTGCAGCAGCGCACGGCGGACGATGGCCGGATGCACGCAGTTCGCCATGTAACAGACCGGCGGCCGGTTCACCGCTTCATCGATGGTCTCAACGGCGCGCAGGATGGGCGTTCCGTCGATCAGCCGGCCATCGCGCCGCACGGTAAAGCTGATCAGATACGGCAATCCCGTATCTTCCATGGCGCGCGCCATCCCCAGGGCCTCCGGGAGCGTGGGCATAATTCCCGCGTAGAGAAAGTCCGCCCCGGCCCGGCTCAGGCGCTCCGCCTGCCAGGCGTGAAAGGCATGCGCAGCCTTCGCATCGAGCGCACCTTCCCCGGTATACGCATCGCCGCGGCAGCCCATCAGACCTCCGCAGCACACCTCCTGCGCGCGCCCCTGCTGCACACTGCGCAGAAAGGCGAGGTTGTCCGCAAGGATCTCCTCACCATAGCGCGATGCCGCCACGCGATCCCGGTTGGCGCGGCGCGTAGGCGTAGTTGCGATGAAGGACAGCTTCGCCGCCGCAGCAATGTCCATGTAACCCAGCCACAACTCCCGCAGCGCATGCCGTCCCGCCTCGCTGTATACCATCGCGGCCAGGGCCACGCTCGCATCCGATGCCAGGCCGTATTCCCGCTTCAGGCGCTCGCCCAGCGCACCCTCCATGAGGATGTCCCGGCCGGATGCAAACATCTCTTCAAAGCGCATGTTCGCCTCCATCATTGATTTCGAATATTTCAGCAGCGGCGGCCGTCGGTCCGTCCGTCCGGATATTCAGGTGCACACGGCACGGCTGCGATGCAGGAGGGGCCACAGCACGGCAGCTTCAGCCGTTAATCTGATCAGCAACGCGACGTTTGCTTCTCTTCCCCGCCTCCACATCATTATAGCATCCGATGCATTCCGGTGCAATATTTTCATCAGGGGGTTGACAAGCTGGAAAGACTCTGGTATAATAAATCTCGCTGGTTCGATCAGGAGAGATGGCCGAGTGGTTTAAGGCGCTGGTCTTGAAAACCAGTGATGTCGCAAGGCACCGGGGGTTCGAATCCCTCTCTCTCCGCCAGATTCGAAAATGTAGGCCGTGGAGAAGTACCCAAGAGGCCGAAGGGGCTCCCCTGCTAAGGGAGTAGGGTGGGATAACTGCCGCGAGGGTTCAAATCCCTCCTTCTCCGCCAGACCGGAAGATTCATCTTCCGGTTTTTGTTTTGGGATTTGTAGGTCCGGGAGTGAATGACGCTCCTGTGGAGCGTCAGATCTGGCCCTGACCGAGCCCGCAGGCGAGAAGTAAATTCCTCCTTCTCAGCCACCTCTGGACTCTAACTTTGATACGAAGTTTGAGTCCGGTTTTTATTTCGGCTTGCAAAACAAGCCCCTGAAATGCCCTGTAAGTCCTCGATCTTGCAGTTTGGGCGTGAATCCCATTCGCTTTTACAAAACGCCACGTTCGGCCGCCATGAGCCAAACGTGGCGTTTGCTGTTTATCGAGCTGTAATTCAACGATACTCCGTTGCGGTTTCACTTTTTTGATCCCGATTTCTCTTTTCAGGTGCCCGGTTTCAAAATCGTGTGCCGGTTTCAAATGGCATGTTCCAACGATAATGGTTGTCTACTCATTATTCTGTTCGTTCTCTAAGTAGTCAGTTTTCTTCCGTGATCGCTTCGCTTTCATCTGCTGTATACTGATTTTGTTCGAGGACTATTGCCATAATTGGATGGTTTGCACTTAATGCGACTATCTCTGTATTGATTTGGAAGTATGACGTTATCTAGGCTATCTACTCCGGCGGATTCTATCCCTTTGAGACGCTGGAGGAGTATTGGGCGTGGTGGAGCCGCCATATTTTCGTGAACCGCTACGACGTGCCCGCCGGAAAGCCGTATCTCGATCTTCTCCGGCTGGTTCGGGAGAAGGATTATTTTGTGCTGACGACCAACGTGGATCATCAGTTTCAGATCGCAGGCTTTGACAAAGAGCGCCTGTTTTATATATATATGCAGGGGGACTACGGCCTCTGGCAGTGCACGAAGGCCTGCCACAAGCAAACCTACGACAACGAGGAGGCCGTGCGCCAGATGATCGCCCGGCAGCGGGACATGCGGATTCCGACGGAGCTGATCCCCCGCTGCCCGGTCTGCGGCGCGCCCATGACCATGAACCTGCGCTGCGACGATACGTTTGTGCAGGACGCGGGCTGGTACGCCGCGCAGCGCCGCTTCGACGATTTCCTCTGCGCACACGGGCATTCAGAACTGCTTCTTCTTGAGCTGGGCGTCGGCTTCAACATGCCCGGCATCATCAAGCTGCCCTTCTGGCGGATGGCAGCGGAAAACCCGCACGTCACCTATACCTGCCTGAACATGGGCGAAGCGCTCTGCCCAGATGAAATCGGCGACCGGAGCATCTGCATTGATTGTGATTTGAGGGAAGCACTGGAGGATTTAAGCACTTGATATATCTATTCCAAGATCTGATAAACACGCTTGAAATAACGTGCTACATACCAAACAAATGCACAGGTATCATATCGCGTTTATCCCGCATACAGAAGAAAGCTGATCTGCAATCAGCTGCGGGCAGACATAATGGACATCATCTGAACGCGAATCATGGAAGGACATATATTGCCGTGTCAGGCAAATAACATGAATCTCTTTGAGGATCCGCACAAGCGACAAAGGCAATGGGCTTGAACATAGAAAAAGCCAGCGCCTTTAGACGCTGGCCGATCTCCCAGGCTTGCGATTCCTTGTGATACCGCCTGTTTGACGGGGAATTATGCCTCTTTGATGATCTCCCGGGCGGCCTGGATGATCTGTTCGATCTCCCCATCCGTGTGCGCCGCCGAGAGGAACATGGCCTCGAACTGGCTGGGGGCCGCATAGACGCCCCGCTGCAGCAGGCCCAGATACCAGCGCTTGAATTGCTCCGGATCGGAGGACTTCGCCTGTTCGTATCCTGTGACGCTCTGCTCCGTGAAAAACACCGTCAGAATGGAGCCCACGCGGTTTACCTGAGCGGGAATGCCGGACAGTGCGTCGCGCAGTCCCTCCTGCAGCATGGCGCCCCGGCGCTCCATCTCCGTGTAAATCTCCGGCGTGCTGCTCAGAATCTGCAGCTGCGTAAGCCCCGCAGCCATGGCCACGGGGTTGCCGGACAGCGTTCCGGCCTGATACACCGGACCCAGGGGAGCCACCAGCTCCATCAGCTTCCGGCTGCCGCCGTACGCGCCGACGGGCATGCCGCCGCCGATGATCTTGCCATAGGTGACCAGATCCGCCCGCACGCCATAGTACGACTGCGCGCCGCCGGGCGCAAGACGGAAGCCCGTGATGACCTCGTCGAAGATCAGCAGGCTATCAAACTCGTCGCACAGCGCCCGCAGGCCCTCCAGGAAGCCGGGTTCGGGCGGCACCACGCCCATGTTGGCCGCCACCGGCTCCACAATGACCGCCGCCACCTTGCCGGGATTGGCCTCAAACAGGCTGCGCACGCTCGGAAGATCGTTGTACGCCGCAGTCAGGGTATCCCCCGCGATCTCCGCTGGAACGCCGGCAGAATCCGGCGCGCCGCCGGTCAATGCGCCGGAACCGGCCTTGACCAGCATGGAGTCGGAATGACCGTGATAGCATCCGGCAAATTTGATGATCTTGCTGCGACCCGTGGCGCCTCTGGCCAGCCGCAGGGCCGACATGACCGCCTCCGTGCCGGAGTTGACCATGCGAACCATCTCGACGCCCGTCATGCGGCAGACCAGCTCGGCCATCTCCACCTCGATTGCGGTGGGTGCGCCGAAGCTCAGGCCCTTTCTGACGGCCTCCTGCACGGCGCGTTCCACGTCTGCATTGCAGTGGCCCAGAATCAGCGGACCCCAGGAGCAGATCAGGTCGATGTATTCCCGGCCGTCCACGTCCCACACATGGCTGCCCAGTCCCCTCTCCAGGAAGCGGGGATAGGTTCCGACAGCGCGGCAGGCACGCACCGGGGAATTCACGCCGCCGGGCAGAACCCGCTGCGCCGCCTCAAACAGGCTTTCCGATCTCGTCATCATCCCAGCTCCCCTCTTCGCATGGCCCGGGCCAGCTCCTTGGCAAAATAGGTAATCAGAATGTCTGCGCCAGCGCGGTAGATGGACAGGGCGCTCTCGCACATAACCCGATGCTCGTCAATGAGACCCGCCGCACCGGCGGCCTTGATCATGGCATACTCGCCGCTGACGGAGTAGGCCGCCATGGGCAGATTGAAGGCGTCGGAGCACTCCCGGATGACGTCCAGATAGCTCAGGGCGGGCTTCACCATGAGAATGTCCGCGCCCTCCTCCACGTCCAGTGCGCATTCCTTGATGGCCTCCTTGCGGTTGTGGGGATCCATCTGGTAGCCCCGGCGGTCGCCAAAGGCAGGCGCCGATCCGGCTGCGTCCCGGAAGGGGCCGTAGAAGGCGGAGGCGTACTTTGCGGAGTAGGCCATGATGGGCGTCGTCTCAAAGCCGTTTTCATCCAGAATCCTCCGGATGGCGGCGACCCGGCCGTCCATCATATCGGAGGGAGCGACCATATCCGCGCCGGCCTGCACGTGGGACAGCGCCGTTCTGGAGAGAACCTCCAGGGTCCTGTCGTTGTCCACTGTATGATCGTGAAGGATGCCGCAGTGGCCGTGGTCGGTATATTCGCACATGCACACATCCGTAATCACATAGCAATCGGGGTGCGCGGCCTTGATGGCACGGATGCCCTGCTGCACCACGCCGTTGGGGTCCCATGCGGAGGAGCCGCAGGCGTCCTTGTGGGCCGGAATGCCAAACAGCAGCACGCGGCTGACGCCGGCCTCCATGCAGGCCGCGATTTCCTCGGCGACCCGATCCGGGGAATAGCGGAACTGCCCATCCAGCGACGGGATCGGTTCCTTGATGTTCTCCCCCTCCACCAGAAACAGGGGATAGATCAGGCTGTCCGGTGAGACCCGGGTCTCCCGCACCATGCGGCGCAGGCTGTCGCAGGTTCGCAATCTGCGGGGGCGAATGGTAAGATTCATAGCGTTACACTTCCTTGATGCATTGAATGAGAGATTCCATGGTGGCTTCCTTGGCCGTCACCGTGGAAATGCCGTGCTTGATCGCTTCCGCCGCCGTCTGCGGCCCGATGCAGCAGCCGATCACATGGGACAGATCCGCACCGGGAAGGCTCTCCACGAAGCCCCGCACGGTGGATGCGCTGGTAAAGCTCACCAGCACAGGCTTGTCCAGAAGCGCCCTCACCTTCCCGGCGTCGGGCGCTTCATATACTGTATCATAGCACGGAATGTCGGCAAATGGAATGCCATTTTTCACAAAAATCTCCGGCAGGGCGCTGCTTCCCTGGCTGGCCCTGCACAGAAGCACCGGGCCTTCCACCTGTGCCATGGCTTCAGCCAGATGCACAGAATCATAGGTCTCCGGCACCAGATCGGCTATGACTCCGTATCTCTCCAGCTCACTCGCCGTCCTGGGGCCGATGGCCGCCAGCTTCAGGCCTGCCAGCGCCCGCACGTCCTTCCCGGCAGAGCGCAGGCGATCAAAGAAGATTCCGGGGCCCACGGGGCTGGTGAACACCAGCCAGCGGTACCGGCTCAGGCTCTCAATGGCCCGATCGAGCTCGGGACAGTCCGCTCTCGGAACCGTGCGAATGCAGGGGTACTCCGTCACATCCGCGCCGAGTTCGCGCAGCTGCCCGGCAAGGGCGCCGATGCGGTCGGCCGGGCGGGTGACCACCACGCGCTTTCCCTTCAGGGGCAGGCGGTCGAACCAGTCGAAGCGATCCGACAGGCCGCAGACCCTGCCCACCACGATGATGGCCGGGCTCTTGATGCAGGCGTTCCGGGCCGCCTCGGGCAGCTTCTCCAGGGTGGAGACCACCTTCCGCTGGCTCGGCAGGGTTCCGCGCTCCACCACCGCCGCCGGCATGGACGGCTCCATTCCCGCCTCCAGTAGTCCCCGGCAGATCATCGGCAACGAGGTGACTCCCATCAGAAACACCAGCGTGCCCCCGGTGCGGCGCAGCGCATCAAAGTCAATGCGCAGCTGCGAACCCGCCCTGGCGTGGCCGGTGATGATGTGCAGCGACGAGCAGAAATCCCGGTGCGTCACCGGAATCCCCGCGTAGGCCGGCACGGACAGCGCCGAGGTCACGCCGGGGACCACCTGAAAGTCAATTCCCTGCTCCGCCAGAAGCTCCAGCTCCTCGCCGCCCCGTCCGAACAGGAAGGGGTCGCCGCCCTTGAGCCGCACCACCCGCTTGCCCGCCTGCGCCTTCTCCAGCAGAATCCGGTTGATCTGCTCCTGGGGCATCAGATGGTGGCTGGACTCCTTGCCCACGTCGATAGCCTCCGCTCCGGGGGGAATCAGCGCCAGAATGGCAGGACTCACCAGCCGGTCATATACCACGACCTCGGCCTGCTCCAGTGCCTGACGGCCCTTCTGGGTCAGCAGTCCGGGATCGCCGGGGCCTGCGCCCACCAGGATAACATTGCCCTTCATCTGCGTCACATTCCTTTCTTCAGCGCTTCCGCCAGAGCGATTCCCAGGGCCTGCGCCTGGGATTTCTCCCCGGTTTTCGTGCCCCGGCGCACGATGGTCTCATCCGCGCTCACATACAGGCCCGTCAGGGTGAGCTTCTCCCCCTCCACCACGGCGTAGGCCGCCACGGGAGAGCTGCATCCGCCGTCCAGAGATCGGACGAAGGCCCGCTCCGCCAAGGCGCAGCAGGCCGCGTCCCGGTCATGCAGCTTTGCCAGGCACGCGGTATCCGTTCCCCTTCTGGTCTGCACAGCCAGGATTCCCTGACCCGCCGCCGGAAGAATCTCCTCCGGTTCAAAATACCGGCTGATGCGCCCCTCCAGTCCCAGGCGCTTCAGCCCCGCCGCCGCGAGAACCAGGGCGGAGTATTCGCCGTCCTGGAGCTTCTTCAGCCGCGTCTGCACGTTCCCCCGGACGGGCCTGATCGCCATCTGAGGAAACAGCGCCTTCAATTGCAGCTGCCGCCGCCGGGACGAACAGCCGATGGGCTTGGACGGATCCAGCTGCGAAGCGCCCTCAGGCAACACCAGCACATCCCGGGGATCCTCCCGCCGGGAGAAGGCCGCCAGGGGCAGATCCTCCGGCACGTCCATCGGCATGTCCTTCAGGGAGTGCACCGTGAAATCCACGCGCCCATCCCGCAGGGCATGATCCAGCTCCCTGACGAACAGGCCCTTTCCGCCAATCTGATCCAGGGTCCTGTCCAGAATCCGGTCGCCGGTGGTCTTCATGGTAACCAGCTCCAGCTCCGCATCGGGAACCGCCTGCCGGATGGCCTCCATCACCATCCGGCTCTGGATCACCGCCAGAGCGCTCTCCCGGCTGCCAACTCGGATCTTCATTCCAACTCCTCCAATACCTTGCGAATCTCCCTTGCCGCGTGGGCGGTCTTGTGGTGTCCCTTTCCGGAGGACACCACACCCGCCACCAGGTTGTCCCCGGTACAAATGGCCGGGAAATAGAAGCTGCATTCTGCCTCGCAATCGGCCACGGATACGGGAATACCCAGTCGGCGGGCCTCCTCGCCCACCTGGTGGTTGACCTGCCGATCGTTCGTGGCGGCGATGGCCAGAAACGCCCCTTCCAGATCGCCGGGCGCGTAGGCTCTGGGAATCCAGGTGATTCCGTCGGCCTTGCCCTTGAGCGACGGGGAAATGACGACGATTTCGCAGCCGAACATCCGAAGGGTGCCGATTCTTCTGGCGGCAATGGTTCCGCCGCCGACCAGCACCACCTTCTTTCCGCTCAAGTCCAGGAACAGTGGAAACCTCGGCGGTTTCTCCGGCGCAAGCTGCCAGCGCCGCCACTGGAGGAACTTCTCCAGCTCCTCTCCGGCGATGGCGCGCATGGCCTCCAATTCCTCCGGGATGCCGGGAACGCCCGTTCCCAGCGCGTCCGTATCGTAACAGCGCAGCATCCCGGCACAGGCGGGATCGACGTCTCTGGGCACCGCGAGATCCACCGCCACTTTGGGCGGACGCTGCATGGCCTGCAGCTGCGCAAGCGTCAGCGTATAGTGGGGACTGGCAGTGGCGGAAACCAGCGCGTCCGCACCCTCCATTGCGACAAAGCGCTCCTCATAGGGAACCGCAGCGCAGCCGGCGGGCACCACGGTGTGCCCGTGGCGGTAGGTGCGCAGGGTGATCTGCACACTGGCTCCTGCGTCGCGCAGCAGCTCCGCCGCCAGACGGCCCATCTGCCCGTTACCGATGACCACAATCCGCTTTCCCGCCAGCTCTCCCAGCTCCTGCTGCAGAACTTCCCGGCAGCGCGTTCCCATGGACGGCACGCCCCGGGTCACGGGAACCTCTGTTCTGGCCCGCTTGCCCGCTGTCACCGCCCGGCGGAACAGCGCCGCCAGCACCGGGTCCGCAGTCTTTTCCTCCTGGGCCAGCTCCATGGCTGTGCGAACCTGGGTGATGATCTGATTCTCTCCCAGAATCTGCGAGTGCAGCCCACAGGCCACCTCCATCAGGTGCCGGGCCGCGTCAGCCTCCGTGCGGGTGGTGAAATAGGGTTCGAGCTCCGCCTCCGGCACGCCCGCGCCCCGGCACAGCAGCCGCCAGGGCGTTTCCGCCTCGCCACTGAGATACAGCTCCGTCCGATTGCAGGTGGACAGCAGCACGCAGCCCTCCACCCCCGGCTGTTGGCGAAGCCACACCAGCAGGGCTTGCACCTGCTGCCGGGAAAATGCCAGCCGCTCCCGCAGGGCAATGGACGAGCGATGGCAGTCCAGGCCCGACATTACGATGCTCATACGCTTCCTCCTTTGGCGATGACCAGAGAGAAATAGCCGGAAGGCTCCTGCATCTGGGAGAAATCGGGAACAACCCGCTCATTGTCCATGGTACAGTTTTCCACCATCGCTGCACCGTCCAGCATGCCCTTCTCGCGCAGGGTCTCCTGCAGCTCCAGGATCGCTTTTCCCGACTTCATAAATACCTTATTGCCCGGCACATCCAGCAATTCCTCGTGACTGTGGGAGGCTGGGATGATCAGCAGCGGTTCGGAGCCCTGGCACAGCGAGGTATTCAGCCGCGCGGCCGCCGCGCAGAAGGAGGGCACGCCGGGGACGATCTCCACCGCATAGCCCTGCCGCTGCACCCTTTCGTGGATGTACATATAGGTGGAGTAGATCGTGGGATCTCCCAGTGTCAGAAACGCCACCTGCTTTCCCTGATCCAGCAGCGCGCAGATCTGTCCCGCGGCGGCATCATAGGCCGCGTCCACCACGGCCCTGTCCCGCACCATAGGGGTCCTGACGAGGATCATCTCCTGGCCGTCCAGATAGTGCCTTGCGATGTTCAGGGCCGTCTTTTCCGGGCCGTTCGTATCCGGCACCATGACCACATCGGCCTGGCGCAGAACCCGCACGGCCTTCATGGTAAGAAGCTCAGAGTCGCCGGGGCCGCCGCCCACGCCCCACAGCTTCCCACCCTGGGGCAGGGCCTGCACAGCCTGGCGGCAGTGCTCCACAAACAGCGCCCGGACTGCCGGACACTCGCCGAGTCCCTGCAGCACGCAGCGCGCTGCATAGCCGTCGGCTTCCAGCTCCGCCTTCCAGGATCCCTCGCCGCCCGCCATGTCGTTGCGGGCATGATCCCCCGCCACAAGCATGAACGGTGCCAGAATCACCTTGCGGATGGCAGGATGCTTCGCCAGCTGCTGCCGGACGCTGTCCAGCGTGGGATAGCCCTCCACCGTGGCGACCAGGACGCGCTCGCACTGCGCCTGGAGCATATGCTCCATCTGGGCGTAGGCGGCGTTGGCGAAATGGGGCGTGCCGTGGCCCATCAGAACCAGCGCCTCGTCCGGCTCGGGTTGCGGCAACCACTTCAGCAGCCCATCCGCCACGGCAGCATAGTCCGACTCCGCGTGCAGCAACGGCATGCCCACGCGCACCTGCATCCGCAGGCGGTAGGGCTCCAGCTGCGCCAGCATCTTTTCGTATTCCTCCCCATGCATCACATGGGTGGACTGCACCGCCACATGGGTAAAGCCCTCCTCCTCCAGCCGGTGCATGGCCTGATTTACATCGTCGATCCGCAGGCCGTCCCGCTGGCGGAGCTTCCGGATAATCATGCCGCTGGTAAAAGCCCGGCGAACCTCCCAGTCCGGGAACGCCGCCGCCAGCGCCTGCTCCGTGGCCGCAATGGTCTTTTCCAGCGTATCGGGATAGGAGGTGCCGAAGGACACCGCCAAAATCGCTTTCTTCATTGGATCACTCTCTTTCGTTCCGGGGTGCGATTGCAGCAGGGCATTGCCGATGGCGCAGATCAGAAGTCTACATCTGGCCAAATCCGTTCCAGCAGCGCCATGGCAGTTAACGGGGCAGGAATGCAGGAAACCATGACAGTTCCAGCTTACCGGTTGGTGAGTTTGTCTTTCATTGCGCAACCTCCCTGATTACAAAAAACGGGTCGCCCTTGCGGCAACCCAATAACGGGACAGCGTTGCTGCCCGATTATTCCAAAGAAAGAACACCGCAATCTTGGAAACAATGACAGTGTGAGCAGGTTTCCTGGCTCCAGTTCACAGCTTTGTGCGTCTTCTCAGGCATAAGGCCCAATGACATCGCAGCACATCGCTCCCTGTTGCAGTGACGGGTTCGCTTCGGACTTGCACCGAATTCCCTTTATCCCTGTGAAGGGACTCACACATCTATGTAATCTTTATCTTACATAGCATAAAACATTTTTTTGAGCCTGTCAATGGTTTTCTCCCATCTTTGCCCACCCTTTGTTTTTCCGTGCTCACCTTTTATGCTTGAACATTCCAAACTGTTTGGTGAAACCTGTCACATTTTTCTGATTCGGGCCACTCGAATCAGAGCTTTTATAAACGAAGGAACAGAAGATTTTTCTTTTCCTGCTTGACAAGAGGGATGTGCATACATATAATGGAGGTGCTTGCTCGGAGGGCAAATCATTCGATTGAAATGATGGGCTGGATAAGGCACAGGCTGGAACGCCTGCTCCTGTCCGGCTCTTTTGTTTGTTTCAGGATGGTCCGACGGCAGCGAAAAATCTAAACTCTATCGGATTTGTCATCGGAGGATCTGCCATCGCAATGGCAAGATCGAGGAAGATGTCGAGTGCGCTCGGTGCATGCCGGGCGCATTTTTTGTCGGAACGATTGGCAAAGTTCCTTCCAATTCCGGTAGAAAATCAGGAGGGATTCCCTTGAGCGATCGGACGAGAAAGCTCATCAAGTACGTCGTTCCCACGATGCTGGGAAGTATCAGCTTCTTTCTGTTCACCATCGTGGACGGCATCTTTGTCGGACGGGGCGTGGGCACGAATGCATTGGGCGCGGTCAACCTGGTCATGCCCTTCGTCATGGTGGTCAACGCGCTGTTCCAGCTGACGACCATCGGCGGCGTGGCCATCATCGCGGTGCGGCTGGGGCGCGGCGATGTTCAGGGCGCGAACCATGCATTCATGCACGCGGTGGCGGGCACCGTGGTCATCTCCGCGCTGCTGATGCTCTCAGGCACCTGCCTGACCGGGCCGCTGTGCCGCCTGATGGGCGCCAGCGACACCTTCTACCAGCTGACCACGGAGTATCTGTTCTGGTACAGCGTGTTCATCATCCCGTCCGGCCTGTCCACCGCATTGCAGGGCTTCTGCAGCAACGACGGCTCCCCGGTGCTGGTCAGCGCGGCCACGATCATCGGCACGGCGGTCAACATCGTGGGCGACTGGCTGCTGATCTTCCCCCTGAAGATGGGCGTTGCGGGCGCAGCCATCGCCACCGGCGTGTCCCAGCTCGTCACGCTGCTGATCGTGCTGATCCACTTCATCCGGAAGAAGGGCGTGCTGCGCTTCTGCCGCTTCCGTGTGGAGAGCGCGCTGCTCCAGAAGATCGCGGTGCGCGGACTGCCCGCCTGCATCGCACAGTTTGCCAACCCCATGACCACGCTGTGGATCAACAAGATGCTTGCCCGGCAGATCGGCGACATTGCGGTCAACGCCTACTCCATCATCTCCTACGTGGCGACCTTCTCTATGGGCGTGTTCTTTGGCGTGTCCGACGGCCTGCAGCCGCTGTACGGCCAGAGCTACGGCGCGAAGGACGCGCGCTCGCTGCGCTACTACTTCCGGGCGGGCAGCATCATCAACCTGGCGGGCAGTCTCATCATCAACGGTGCGCTGATGGTGGTCGGCGGCGCGGTCTGCACGCTGTTCGGCGCGGACGCGGCGACGCTCGCCTACACCGTGCGCGTGATGCCGCTGTACAGCTGGGGCTTCGTGGTGGTGGGACTGACCACGAACATCTCGTCCTACCTCTACTCCACCAAGCGCTCCCGTGAGGCGGACGTCATCAGCATCCTGCGCAGCTTCGTGTTCAACACCCTCGTCATTCTGCTGCTGCCCCGCATCCTCGGCGGCGACGTCATCTGGCACACCTTCGGCATCGCCGAGGCCGTCGTGCTGCTGATCTCTGTCATTCTGCTGAAGCGCTCCGAGCGCAGCGGAATCGTATTCAATTGAAGGGAGGAATTGCGATATGGATCTCCTGAAGGGTCGGATCCGACCGCTGTACTTCAAATACCTGTCGGCGGCCTTCGGCGGCGCCCCGATCTCGTCCATCTGCGGAATCGTGGACATGGCGATGCTGGGTCAGTATCAGGGCCCGCAGGGCACGGCGGCGATGGCGGTGATCAGCCCGATCTGGAACATCATCTACAGCCTGGGCCTGCTGATGGGCATCGGCGGCAGCGTACTGCTGAGCACGCTGCGCGGCGAATCGGAGGACAATCTCAAAAAATCCAACGAATACTTCACCGCGGCGGTCATCGGCGTGTCCATACTGGCGATGCTCACCTGGATCGCGCTGATCTTCTTCGACCGGGAGCTGCTGCTGCTCTTCGGCGCGGAGGAGAGCCTGATGCCCCTGGCCCGGTGCTACGTGCTGCCGGTGAAGTTCGGCGTGCCGCTGTTTTTGTTCAGCCAGCTGCTGTCCGCTTTCCTGCGCAACGACGCAAATCCGGGCCTTGCCACACGTGCGGTGCTCTGCGGCGGCATCTTCAACGTGTTCGGCGACTACATCCTAGTATTTGTGCTTGACCTGGGCATCCTGGGCGCGGGCATGGCCACCTGCCTGGGCTGCCTGCTGACGGTGTGCGTGATGCTGACGCACTTCTTGAAGCCTCAGTGCACGCTGCGCTTCGTGCGGCCCGCGCGCCTTCTGCACAAGCTGGGCAGGATCGCCCTCACCGGCTTCTCCACCTTCTTCATCGACGTGGCCATGGCATCCTGACGGTGCTGTTCAACCGCCAGATTCTCAGATACCTCGGCACGAATGCGCTGTCGGTCTACGGCATCATCATCAACATCAGCACCTTCGTGCAGTGCTGCGCGTACAGCATCGGTCAGGCCTCCCAGCCGATCCTCTCCGTCAACTTCGGCGCGAAACGCTTTGACCGGATCCGGGAGACGCTGAAGTATGCGCTGGGCACCGCAGCCGCCTTCGGCCTGATCTGGACGGCCCTCTGCGTGCTCGCACCGAACCTGTTCGTCCGCATCTTCATGCAACCCACGCAGGAGATTCTCGCCATCGCGCCGGCGATCATCCGCAGCTACGGCGTCTCCTTCCTGCTGCTGCCGCTGAACATCTTCTCGACCTACTACTTCCAGGCCCTGCTGAAGCCGCGCACCTCGTTCATCGTATCCGTCGGACGCGGTGCGGACTGGTTCCAGCGCGTACAGGCCCTTCCGCATCTTCGTCTACGCCGACATGGAGCACAAGCTGCTGCGCTGCCGTCAGAAGGGCGACGCGCACGAGCATTTGAGCGACAAGGAGCTGCGCCAGCACATCCAGCAGGTGGACCGGCACCGCGCCAGCTACTACAAGCACTGCACCGACCGGAAGTGGGGCGACAAGGCGAACGATGATCTGCGCATCAACACCGGCACGGAATCCGTCAAGGAGATCGCCCGCCACGTGGCGCAGTATCTGAAGGCCTGGCGCTGAGAACATGCATCAGCATTTGTAATGTCGGAGAAGATGTCGAGTGCGCTCGATGATTGAGGATGATCGGGTGCACTCCCTTTGTATCGGCAAAGACATGAACCTGATTCCATCCCATGAGGACGTTCGCGGCACAGAAAGGCTTGAACGAAAAATCACTTTTGATTTCGCATGACCATCGTTTCGACAAATTGTAGATGATCCCACGGAATTGCCACCAATCACTCAGCTTCTTTTCAAGGCTGAGTGTTATTTAATACGATTATTGTGGAATTGCCGCTCGACTGTGGTTTTTGGATTGAACCCATCTTTCTTCATCGTCTCACGATCTTTTCCCAGGCTGGTGAAAGCGGTTGAAACGAATTCAAACGAATGGTATAATTGCAACATGATCACTTTTCAGGAGGTCGCGCCATGTCCAGCTACATGCTCAGCGCCCACATCGGAGAAAAGGATGCCGGGCGCAAGATCAGGTACTACGTGCGCAGCGAAATGAAGATCTCCTACAGGCAGTACTGCGCCATGAAGGCCTGCGACGGACTTCGGGTGAACGGAGAGCCTGTGCACGCCAACTACCTGCTGCGCGAAGGCGACATTGTGACGGCCACCTTGCCCGAAGGCGGCGGCAACAAGGAGGTTTTGCCGGAGAACCTTCCGGTGAACATCGTCTACGGGGACGATGACCTGCTGATCGTGGACAAGGATGCACCGCTGGCATGTCAGTGCACGCCGAAGCAACCGACCGGCACGCTGGAGAACCGCCTGGCCTGGCTGTACCGGGCGCAGGGCGACTTCGTGTTCCGCCCGGTGAACCGGCTGGATCGGGGTACCAGCGGCCTGATGGCTGTCGCTCGCCACGCCCACGCCTATCAGCTGCTGCAGAGCCAGCTGCACACGCCGAACTTCGTGCGCGAATATCTGGCCGTGGTGGAGGGAGAACTTGCGGGCGAGGGCTGCGTGGATCTGCCCATCGCCAAGGAGGACGCCGCAACGGTGCGCCGCGTGATCGATCTGGATCACGGCAAGCCCGCCATGACGCACTACCGGGCGATTTCGTCCGGCAACGGGCGCACGCTGGTGCGGCTGCGGCTGGAGACCGGGCGCACGCATCAGATTCGCGTGCACATGGCGGCCCTCGGGCACCCGGTAGCCGGGGACTTCCTCTACGGCCACGAGCTTGCGGAACTTCCGGGGCGCTTTGCGTTGCACTCCGCTGCCATCGAGCTGGATCAGCCGCTGACCGGCGCGCGCATTTCCATCGAATCTCCCCTGCCCGACGAAATGAGAATTTTATTGCAATGAACGATGTACAAGCCATCCTGAGCGCGCTGTCGGCCCTGCGCATCGGCCCCCAGCCCGAGGAATACGAGATACACGACGCGGTTGCACGGGCGCTGGACGCCGCCGGGATTCCCTACGTCCACGAGTGCAGACTGTTGCCCGGGCGGCGCATCGATTTCGCCTGCGGCAGCGTGGGCATCGAGGTGAAGAAGGGCCGCCCCGACGGCCGCCGCCTGCGTGCGCAGCTTGCGCGCTATCTGGAACAGACGCAGCTCACGGCCATGGTCGTGGTGCTGCAGCGGCCCTGTGCTCTGCCGGAATCCATCTGCGGAAAGCCTGTGCACGTGGTCGCGCTCAATCGCCTGTGGGGGGTCGCCTTGCATTGAATGATTTCTTTGAATACAGCTTCCCCGGGGACGAGGAAATCCCGGCGGAGCCGCTTCCGCTCTACCTGCGGGACGCGGACAGCAGCGGCCACTGCTACGGCACGCTGTCCTACAACCGGCGCTCGAAGTGCTGGACGATCAAGGCCGAGCCCTGCGTGACGGAGCTGGCCAAGCGCCTCTTCCCCGGCTGCGACGGTCGGGGCCGGGGCGTTGCGCGCTTCACGGCGAACCGGCGGGTGATCGGCGACCTGAACTGGCTGATGCTGCGCTATCCGCTGGAGGTGCGCGAGGCTGACCGGGAGCGCTGGCACAGCGCGCTGGAGGAGGCCCGGGAGTACGCGATTCGCCGGGAACAGGCCCGCAAAATGCCAGAGTACGCGAATCCTCCTGCGGAGAGCTTCGCCGGGCAGCTGCTGGACTTCCAGCAGCAGGGTCTGGCCTTCCTCTTGTCCGCGCGGCGCTGCCTGCTGGCGGACGACATGGGTCTGGGCAAGACGGTGCAGGCGCTGGCCTTTCTCGCCACCACGGCGGCCTATCCGGCGATCATCGTGGCCCCGCCCCACCTGCTGCGCAACTGGCAGAGCGAGATCGCCCGCTTCCTCAACGAGAAGGGCAACCTGCGGGTACACGTGATCCGGGGACTGAAGCCCTATCCCCTGCCCGAGGCAGACATTTACCTCATTCACTACCTGCTGCTGCGTGGCTGGAAGGAGGTGCTGCCCGAGTGCGGCTTCCGCACGGTGATCTTCGACGAGATTCAGGAGCTGCGCCGCAACGGCACGGGCAAGTACAGCGCCGCCAGCCTGCTCTCTCAGGCCTGCGAGAACTGCATCGGCCTGTCCGGCACGCCCATCTACAACAATGGCGGCGAGATCTGGAACGTGGTGAACATCCTGGACTTCCACTTCCTCGGCGACTGGGAGAGCTTCTCCCGGGAGTGGTGCTACGGCTACAACAGCGCCATCGTGGCCAAGCCCGAGCTGCTGGGCGAGCACCTGCGCCGGGAGGGCCTGATGCTGCGCCGTCTGAAGGGCGATGTGCTGAAGGAACTGGCCCCCAAGCGTCGGCTGGTGCAGGAGATCGACTGGGACGACAGCGTGTACCGGGAGCTGATGCTGCCCGTGGCCGAGCAGCTGTCTCTGCTGCGCAGAACCGGCGATCCCGCCCAGCGGGCGATCATCGAGGATGCGATCTGCCAGCGCCAGCGTCAGGCCACCGGCATCGCCAAGGCGCCCTTCGTGGCCGCATTTGTTCGCGCACTGGTGGAGGGCGGCGAAAAGGTGCTGCTGATGGCCCACCACCATGCGGTGATGGACATCTACAAGGCTGAATTGAAGGGGCTGCATCCCCAGTTCATCACCGGACGCGAGACCGAGCAGCAGAAGGAGAAGGCCGCCGACAGCTTCATGCAGGGCAAGACCGACCTGTTGTGCATCAGCCTGCGCAGTGCAAGCGGCCTGAACCTTCAGCGCGCAAGCTGCGTGGTGTTCGGCGAACTGGACTGGTCGCCCGCCGTGCACTCCCAAGCCGAGGATCGCGCCCACCGCATCGGCCAGCAGGATTCCCTGCTGTGCTACTATCTGGTCTCCCCGAGGGGCTCCGACCGGGACATGCAGGACGCGCTGGGCCTGAAGGTCAGCCAGTTCGTGTCCCTGATGGGCGACGCGCAGCCCAGCAGTGAGGACGCGCTGATGCAGCAGTCCTTCGCCCGGGAGCGCATCCGCCGCCTGGTGGAGCGCCTGGATGCGGAAAACACTGCTTCCACAGAGAAAAACGCATAAAAAGCGGCTGTCCAAGACGATTTCTCGTATTGAGACAGCCACTTTGTTGTGCGGCGGGGTGAAAGGCACCCCGCCCTACGGTCATAATGGGGATATCCCAAAGCATACTTCCCACTTTGAGACATCCCCCATTTGTTTGCATCAGTAGACGATGACCTTGGTGTTCATCGGGCAGTTCTGATAGATCCACTTCGCATCCTCGACGCTCAGGCGCACGCAGCCGTGGGATGCCTTGCGGCCGAGATTGTTCACCGAGCTCCGGGTCACCGGACCGTCCTTCTGGCCATAGAGCACGGAGTGGAACATGATGTCACCCTCGATATAGTAGGCGTACTGCGCCCAGCACTGGTACTTCTTGAAGTAGTGCCAGCGCGCGCCGGGGCCTGTGGAGGACTGAAAGGTCCCCTTGGGCGTGGGCGTTGCATCCTTGCCGGTGGAGCACTTCATGGTGCGTACCAGCACGGTGTACTCGTTGTTGTCGTCCAGACCATAGGCGTACACGCGCTGGTCGTCCGTCGAGACCTTCAGCACATAGGGCTTCAGCGCCTTCTTCGCATCGCCCGAGAAGAGCACCCGCAGGGTATCCGCGTCCGCCGTGCCGGTCTGGCTCAGCTTGTGCTGCTTCTGGAAGGCGATCACAGCCTCCCTTGTCTGGGCACCGTAGCTGCCGTCCAGGGTTCCATAAAAGAAGTTCAGCCCGGTCAGGCGCCGCTGCAGTCGAACCACATCGCCGCCGGAGGAGCCGCTGCCCAGCTCACCCGGCACAACAGGGAAGGCGTTGGAATAGAAAATGTCCAGCAAGATGGGATCGGCAACGCCGTCCACAACGGTGGTCAGGCAATTGCTCACATCCGCATCGGCGGTCAGCGAGGGATCCGCAGCCTTGATGGCCTGCTCCTCGATGCCACGCACATACTCCTGCAGGCGCTGCACGGCGGTCTGGGTGGTGGTTCCGAAGCTGCCGTCCGCAGAGGCCGTGGTGAAGCCCAGCTCCAGCAGGCGGGTCTGCAGGGCACGAACCTCATCACCGAAGGAACCGACGCTGAGCATGGGATGCGCAGGCGCCTTCGCCGCACCGGAGAAGAGCAGGGACAGCGTCTGTTCGTCGGCGACGCCGGTCTGGCTCAGGCCGTTGGCGTACTGGAACACGCGCACTGCGCGGGCAGTGCTGCTGCCATAGTCGCCGTCCGGCTCGGAGACGCTGCAGCCCAGGTTCAACAGACGGGTCTGCAGGCGGGTCACGTCGGTGCCGCCGGAGCCGGTCTTGAGCGCCTCGCGCACCGAAACGAAGCTGTCGGAATACAGGTAGGCCTGCAGCAGCGCATCCGCCACGCCGTCCACCTGGGTCACCGGCTCAAGCGCCGGCACGATGGGTTCGTCGGTGGCCACCTCCATGGGGATCTCGGTGGGCTCCGGGGTGGGCTCCTCCGTGGGGGCGACGGTGTTCTTGGGAACCAGGGTCAGCTGATGCTTGCCCGTCTCCGTGGCCTTCGACGTCGCGCTGGCCTTCGCAACCGGTGTCGCGCTGGGCACGGGCGTGGGCGTCTCCACCGGGCGCGCATCGATCAGCTCCTGCTCCAGCTCACGCACGTAAGTTTCCAGGGCCTCCACAGCCTGCTTTGTGCGCTCACCGAAGTAGCCGTCGGCCTTGTCGTTGAGAAAGCCCATTTCGATCAGGCGCTGCTGGAGGCGCTTGGTGGCCTCTCCGTTCTTGCCCGGCTTCAGCTCCGGATAGAAGGGCGTGGAAACGCGGATGTCGGAAACCTGGATCGACGTGGAGGCCCAATCGGGCAGCGCGCCGCTTGCATCACTCTGGGCAGACTTGCGACCGGTGCGGATCGCCTTGTCGATGGCCTTGGCCAAGGACTCGGAGTCGCTGCCGGCAGTGCGCGCGGACTCGGTCACGATGCCGCCCAGCCACTGCTGCACGGCGTTCCAGTCCAGCTCCGCACCATCTGTTACGTCAAACACGAACTCGCAGCCGTAGGTGATGCCGTTCACAGTTACCTCGCAGGCGATCTCCTTCTGCTCCACGCTCGTATTTTCATCATAGGTATTTTCATACTGGATGTGCGTCGTGCGCGGCACGTCCGCAGGATCCATCAGCTTCAGCAGGTCTGCCTGCCACACCTCATCGGTGGCCGGTTCCGCCTCGGAAATAAAGAGGACGGAAGTCAGCAGCGCCACGGTCAGCACGGCGGCAAGCAGGATGCGAATTTTCTTCATTCAAATACCTCCGACACGATTTTGCATTGAATGCACCATTATGACGCAATTATACCGGAACAAGTTGCAGTTTTGTGGCGTAACAATATGTTGTTTGTTTGGCAAATTCTGGTAAATTGCCACATGGCCGTCGCAGTGTTATAATAGTAGTGATATTCTGATTCCAAGGGAGGCGAATCACCATGCAGACCCGCGCTGAGGCCGTTTCGGCCTGCCTGCGCTTCAGCGACGCTTACGAGGACTACCCCTTCGACGATCCCAACTGGACGGCGCTGCGCCACAAAACCAATCAGAAAATCTTCGCCCTGGTGTTTGAGCGCGAGGGAAAGATCTGGATCAATCTGAAGGCCGAGCCCATGCGGGCGGAATTCTGGTGCGCAGCCTACCCCGCCGTGCAGCCGGGCTACCACATGAACAAGCGCCACTGGATCAGCGTGATCCTGGATGGCAGCATGTCCGACGATGAAATCCTGCCGCTGATCGAGGATAGCTACGAGCTGACCTTTGACCACAGACGGCGCAGATAAGTTGCAGCATTTTCGAATTGGAAAATATTTCCAAAAATGGCGACAGCCGCCAAAATAAAACAAGCGAGCTCCGAAATCCTTCAGAGCTCGCAATTATTTTAAGGAAATGAAATTGCGGTCAATCTTGCCACCGGAAATCCGTGGTCAGGATGCGCACGCGATCCTTTTCGACGTGCATCATGCCGCCGCGAATGTGTGCGCGGTGCACCTCGCCGTCCACGGTGATGCGCGCGTCGCCGTCGCCCAGCGCCGCAGCGTAGTCGATGTGCCGGGGCAGGATGGCGACCTCGCCTTCGGTGGTGCGCACCATCACACGGTCGGCCTCGCCCTCAAAGACCTTCTCCGTGGGCATGACGATGGTCAAATGCAGCTTTGCCATGCTCACTCACCCTTTTTCGCCTTTTCCACGGCCTCGTCGATGGTCCCGACGAAGAGGAACGCACTCTCGGGCAGGTCGTCGTGCTTGCCCTCGCAGATCTCCTTGAAGCCGCGGATGGTCTCCTTCAGGGGCACGTAGCGGCCCTCCATGCCGGTGAACTGCTCCGCAACCGAGAAGGGCTGGCTCAGGAAGCGCTGCACCTTGCGGGCGCGCGCCACGATCTTCTTGTCCTCGTCGGACAGTTCGTCCATGCCCATGATGGCGATGATGTCCTGCAGCTCGCGGTAGCGCTGGAGGATGGACTGCACCTGACGCGCCACGTTGTAGTGCTCCTGGCCCACGATCTCGGGGGTCAGGATGCGGCTGGTGGAATCCAGCGGGTCAACCGCCGGATAGATGCCCTGGGATGCGATGTTACGGGACAGAACCGTGGTCGCGTCCAGATGGGCGAAGGTGGTGGCCGGGGCTGGGTCGGTCAGGTCGTCCGCAGGGACGTAGACCGCCTGCACAGAGGTGATGGAGCCGGACTTGGTGGAGGTGATGCGCTCCTGCAGCGCGCCCATCTCGGTGGCCAGCGTGGGCTGGTAGCCGACGGCGGAGGGCATGCGGCCCAGCAGTGCGGAAACCTCGCTGCCCGCCTGGGTGAAGCGGAAGATGTTGTCGATGAACAGCAGCACGTCCTGCTTGCCCTCATCGCGGAAGTACTCCGCCATGGTCAGGCCCGACAGCGCCACGCGCATGCGGGCTCCCGGCGGCTCGTTCATCTGGCCGTAGACCAGCGCGGTCTTGGAGAGAACGCCGCTCTCCTTCATTTCGTTGTAGAAGTCGTTGCCCTCGCGGGAGCGCTCGCCGACGCCGGCGAACACGGAAAGTCCGCTGTGCTCCTTGGCGATGTTGTTGATCAGCTCCATGATCAGCACGGTCTTGCCCACGCCTGCGCCGCCGAACAGGCCGATCTTGCCGCCCTTGGCGTAGGGCGCGATCAGGTCGACGACCTTGATGCCCGTCTCCAGGATCTCCGTGGTGCCCTCCTGCTCGTCGTAGGCGGGCGCGGGGCGGTGGATGGGCCACTCGGGCGCGCCCTCCGGGGCCGGGAAGCCGTCGATGGGGTCGCCCAGCAGGTTGAACATGCGGCCCAGGCACTTCTCGCCCACCGGCACCGAGATCGGCGCGCCGGTGTCCACGGCCTCCAGGCCGCGGCGCAGGCCGTCGGTGGAGTTCATGGCGATGCAGCGCACCACATTGTCGCCCACGTGCTGCGCGACCTCGGCGGTGATCACCCTGCCCTCGTATTCGATTTCAATCGCATTGAGCAGGTTCGGCAGGTCGCCGCTGTCGAAGCGGATGTCCAGAACCGGACCGATGACCTGCACCACTCTGCCTGTATTCTTGTTTGCCATGTCAAATCTCCTCGTTTTCGCTCTCCGCGCCTGCGACGATCTCCGTCAGCTCCTGGGTGATCGATGCCTGGCGCGCGCGGTTGTAGCGCAGATTCAAATCCTCTATCATCTCGCCGGCGTTCTTGGTGGCGGCGTCCATGGCGACGCGGCGCGCCGCCTGTTCGCTGGCCACGGAATCGCAGGTGGCCGCAAAGATCATGCCCGCCAGATAGTCCGGCATGGCCAGTTTGAGCAGCGCCTCCGGGCCGGGTTCAAAGATCATCTGCCGCGCGCCGGAATCCGGTTCCTCCATGGAGACCGGGATCAGCCGCACGCTGCGGGCTGTCTGGGTCAGCACCGACACAAAGCCGGTGTACACCAGCTGCACCTCGTCGATCTCGCCCTGCTCGAAGCGGTTCAGGATCTCCTGCGCCATGCAGCGGCAGTCGTCCATGGTCACTCCCTCGGCCTTTTCGGGGCCAGGCAGAACCTCCGCGCCCTGAATGCTGAAGTATTCCCGGGCTTTTCGGCCGATGGGAAGCGCGCAGTAGGGCGCGTCCGCAAGCTCCGTGCGGATCAGCTTGAACACGTTTGCATTGTAGCTGCCCGCCAGGCCGCGATCGCCTGCGATGACCACGATGCAGCGCTTCTTCAGTTCACGCCCGGTGAGCAGCTCGCTCTTGCAGCCGGTGTTGTGGGACGCGATGTCCGCGATGGTGTCGCGGGCGATTTCCAGATAGGGCCGACTGGCCTCCATGCGCGCTCGCGCAGAGCGCAGCTTGGAGGAGGCCACCAGCTGCATCGCCTTCGTGATCTGCATCGTGCTGCTGACGCTCTTGATGCGAAGGCGGATGTCCTTCATCGATGCACCGGCCATAGCTTACGCCTCCACCGGCGCCTTTGCGCGAATAAAGTCCGCGGTGTAGTTCTCCAGCGCAGCCTTCAGCTTCGCCTCGGTGTCCTTGCTCAGATCGCCGGTCGACACGATCGTCTCCAGCACGTCGCGGTGCTGGGCGTCCATGCGCTCATACAGGCCGGACTCGTACTCCGGGATGTCCTCCACAGCGATGTCCTTGAGATAGCCGTTGGTGACGGCGTAGAGAATGCACACCTGCTTCTCCACCGGAACGGGGGCATTGTGGTTCTGCTTGAGCACGCCCACGATGCGCTCACCCTGATCCAGGCGGGCCTTGGTGTCGGGATCCAGATCGGAGCCGAACTGGGCGAAGGATTGCAGCTCGCGGTACTGGCTGTAGAGCAGCTTCAGGGTACCTGCAACCTTCTTCATGGCCTTGATCTGGGCGTTGCCGCCGACGCGGGATACGGAGATGCCCGGGTTCACCGCCGGCATGATGCCCGCGTGGAACAGTTCGGTCTCCAGGAAGATCTGGCCGTCGGTGATGGAGATGACGTTGGTGGGAATGTAGGCCGAAACGTCGCCGGCCTGGGTTTCAATGATGGGCAGGGCCGTCAGCGAACCGCCGCCGAACTCCGGTGCGATGCGCGCGGCGCGCTCCAGCAGGCGGCTGTGCAGGTAGAACACGTCGCCCGGATAGGCCTCGCGTCCCGGCGGGCGGCGGATCAGCAGCGACAGCGCGCGGTAGGCCACTGCGTGCTTGGACAGGTCGTCGTAGATGATGAGCACGTCCTTGCCCTGTTGCATGAAGTACTCGCCCATGGCGCAGCCCGCGTAGGGGGCGATGTACTGCAAGGGTGCCAGCTCCGACGCGGTTGCGGAGACCACGATGGTGTAATCCATCGCGCCCGCCGCGGTGAGCTCCTCGACCACGTGCGCCACGGTGGAGCGCTTCTGACCGATGGCCACGTAGATGCAGATCACGTTCTGACCCTTCTGGTTCACGATCGTGTCCGTCGCCACGGTGGTCTTGCCAGTCTGGCGGTCGCCGATGATCAGCTCGCGCTGACCGCGACCGATGGGAATCATGCTGTCAATGGCCTTGATGCCGGTCTGCAGCGGCACGGACACGCTCTTGCGCTCGATGATGCCCGGTGCGGGGCTCTCGATGCGGCGGTAATCCGCGGCCTCGACGGGACCCTTTCCGTCAATGGGGCTGCCCAGCGCGTCCACGACGCGGCCGATGAGCGCCTCGCCCACCGGAACGGACACGACCTTGCCCGTGCGGGTGACGCTGGAGCCCTCCTTCACGCCCTCGTCGCTGCCCAGCATGACCACGGCCACGGAGTTTTCCTCCAGGTTCAGCGCCATGCCGTACACGCCGGTGGAGAAGCGGATCAGCTCGTTGGCCATGCACTTTTCGAGTCCGGAGACCCTTGCAATGCCGTCGCCGACCAGAAGCACCGTGCCGACATCGTCCTGCACGACCTTCTGTTCGTACTGCTTGATCTGCTGTTTGATGATCTTCGAGATTTCCTCAGGCCTCAATTGCATCTCAATCAGGCCTCCCTTCCTTCGGTTTCCATGAGGCTGCGCCGCATGCGATCCAGGCGCGTGCGGATGGAGTTGTCGTACCTGCGGCCCTCCAGATCCACGCGCAGACCGCCGATGAGCTGTGCGTCCACATTCAGATGCAGCACGACCTGCTTGCCGGAGAGCTCCTCCAGCTTCGCCTTCAGCGCCGCCTGCTGCGCTTCGTCCAATTCGGATGCGCTGGTGACCTGGGCTTCTGCGATGCCGTAGGCCTCGTTGTAGCGCATGCGGAAGAAATCCGCGCACTCGATAAAGAGACGCATGGCGCCGCGCTCGGTCAGCAGCTTCAGATAGTTGAGCAGGTAGGCGTGCACGCGGCCGGAAAAGGCCTCGTCCAGCAGCGCCTTGCGCTTCTCAATCTCGATGTTGCGCGCATCCAGAAGCGCGATGTACTCCGGCTGCTCCCGGAAGCAGGCGACGAGCATCTGGAGCTGCTGCTCCATTTCCTGCGCGATGCCCTCCTCCGTGGCGAGCTCAAACAGCGCATTTCCATATTCTCTGGCAAAATGCGTCACTTGTCATCCCCCGCATTCCGGATAAAATCCTCCACCAGATCGGCCTGATCGGCGCCGTTGATCTCGCGGCCCACCATCTGCTCGGCAATGTCCACCGCCAGGCCGGAGATGTCGCTGCGCAGCTCGGCGTAGGCCTTGCGCTTCTCCTGGGCAATCTCGCCCTCGGCCTTCTTGATGATGTAGCTGGCCTGTCTGTGCGCGCCGCCCACGATCTCGTCGCCCTTGCGGTTGGCCTCATCCACGGCGCTGCGTACCAGGCGATCCGCCTCGTCGCGGGCCGTCGCCATGCGCCGGGTGTATTCCTCCTTGAGTTCCGCCGCGGAACTGCGATCCGCGTCCGCCGCCTCATAGATGCCGTCGATCTCCTGCTGCCGCTTGTCCAGAATATTCTGAACCCGCTGAAACAGGAACTTCTTCATCAACCACACCAGAAGCAACAGGTTGCCGATCTGAAAGATGATCGTCCACGGCGCGAGCGAAACAAATTGCTGAACTTCCACGCTCTATTTCCTCCCGTTGCGTATTGCCGTAGTGAATCAGGTGAGCGGCTTTACAAACAGCAGGATCAGCGCGATGATCAGGGAATAGATACCGGTGGTCTCCGCAACCGCGCAGCCCAGCAGCATCGTGGAAGTGACCTCGCCCTTGCACTCCGGCTGGCGGCCGATGGCCTCCAGCGCCTTGCTGACGGCGATACCTTCGCCGATACCGGGGCCGAGACCTGCGATCATCGCAAGACCTGCGCCAATTGCACTGCAGCCGAGAATGAATCCATTGTCCGTCATGTTTGTTTCCTCCTACTTTGTTGTCAATTGTTGTTTATGTCATTATTCCTCGCATGCAAGCTTGATGTACATCATCGTGAGCATGCAGAAGATGAATGCCTGAAGTACGCTGGTAAAGAGGTCGAAGTAGATCGACAGGATCGCCGGGATGCCCAGCTGGAAGATGGGAATCAGGCTGAGCACCTCGCCCACCACGCCGGGAATCAGCCCCAGGATGCCCGAGGACAGCGCCGCCAGGCCACCGTAGAGCAGCAGCGTCACCACCGAGCCGGAGGCGATGTTGCCGAAGAGACGGAAGGCCATGGAGATGGGCGTGGCCACCTCGCTGATCATGTTGAGAGGCGTCATGATGAACACCGGCTGGGTGAAGCCCTTGAGGTAGCCGCCGATGTGCTGGGTGCGGATCTTGTAGTAGGTGATCACCACGAACACCAGCACCGCCCAGCCCACACAGGTGGACAGGTCGCCCGTGGGCGAGAACATGCCCACCATGCTGATCAGGCTCGAGAGCATCGCCAGCGAGAACAGTGCGCCGATGAACGGCACGTACTGCATGAAGCGCTCGCCCATATTGTTCTTCACCAGGTTTTTGACCATACCCACCACGTATTCGGCCACGACCTGGCGCTTGGTGCGGGCGTGCACCTGCATGCCATGGGTCAGAAAGAGGCACAGGCCCACGATCAGCGCCATCACGATCCAGGTATTGACGATGGTCTCCGTGATCGGAATTTCCCCGAAGACCGGTATTTTGAATAAAACCTTTGCGCCTGTAACTTCCAGATTCATTTTATCTCTCCACTTCCCTTGACGCTGCGCACCCGCTTGAACACATCCATCGCCATGATGGTGATCCTGGGGAAGATCAGCGGCAAAAAGCATGCGATCCAGTTGAGCTTCAGCACGGCGATGCCCACGATCAGCAGGCCCGCGCCCAGCAGCATCCGCAGCGAGTAGCTGCGACGCATCCACAGCTTTGCCAGCTTGACCGCGTCCGGATCCTGCTTTTCATCCTCCTGCGCCTTCGCACTCTCCGCGATGCGCTGCACGGTAATTCCCAGGAAAAAGAAGTTTGCCACGGCCAGCACGCAGCCATACAGCGCGCCCAGCAGCACATTCAGCCGAAAGTGCCCCACAATGGCGAACACCGCCAGCATCACTGCCGTCATTACGAGTGTCCCGATTGCAATATGCCCGGTTTCCTTACGAACTGCCTCCTGCGGCTTCATAGTTTTCACCTTCACGCTCGCCAAGAATTCGCTAATTTTGCATACCTGATTAAATTTCGCGCCCCGTCACTTTTTTCCTCTCAAATTGCCGCCTCCTCTCAAATTTTACAAAACCCCCAAAGATTGCCGGCCGTACAGCGCAGTCTTTACGCAATTGCAGCAAGAGGGCGCATCCCGCAAGCGGACTGCGCCCTCTCATTCCGGTTGACATCAGTTGTGCAGCATTTCCTCGTGCCTGTGCGGATTCAATCCCTCCCCACGGACCATGCCCGGCGCAGGAAACCCCGCGTCCAGCTCCCCGTTCGCCGCCTCCAGCGTGAAGGCCGAGACCTCGTAGGCGTTGCGGGTCATGTACTCGCCGTTTTCCATCAGCTTTTGGTACTCCCGGGACTGCAGCCGCCCGGTGAGCCGGATGCGATCCCCCACCTGGAAGCGCGATGCGTACTGGGCGTTGCGGCCCCAGGCGATGCAGGGAATGTAATCGCTCTTGCCGAAGGCCCGGTTGACCGCCAGCATCATGTCGCAGATCTCCCGGCCAAAGGGTGTGGATCGGTAGATTGGCGGCTTGCACAGCACGCCCACCAGAGTGACCTTGTTCATGGTGTCGTTTTCCTGGGTCTCGGAGATGCTCTGCACGAACAGCGTGACCATCAGCCTTCCGCTGCCCTCCACCACCTTGTTGTACGAGCGCACCTGGCCGGTCATCAGCATCAGGCGGTCGCGATCCACCTGCGTCACGGCCAGCAGCTTGCCGGGAATCGTGACCGGCAGTCGGTCCACCGCTCCGGACAGGCGCTTCACCAGCAGCGTGCCGGTGTAGAAGGGTTCGTTCATCACCTCGTGGCTGTGTTCCAGTTTGTCCTCCAGGCGGCCTGCGGCTACAATTCGATTGTTGGGATTTTCCATGGTATCACCTCTGGTTGATTCAGAATGCGTTTTTACCCTATATTCTATGCAAAATACCCCGGCTTCATTCCGATTTATACCTTCGCCTCCACGAACCAGCGGCCCTCATCCTCGAACAGATAGGTCTCCTTCCCCAGAATGCGCACCGTGTAGCGCACGCCCTGGCCGCCGGCCTTCAGCGCCGCAGCCCGGCGCACATCCAGCAGCTTGTCCACCTCGAAGCGCTGTCCATCCTCCCACTCCACCTCCAGTGGGCGCACCCCACCCTGCTCGTCGTGGCGGGCAATCACATTCACATAGACCCTTCGCGCCATCGTTCATCATCCTCTCCAGCCCACGGGATGGATCACATGATCGTCCCGCGGATTGATTGCATTCAGCCCCGCATCCGCCAGCAGGCTCGCACGGCCGATGCTGCCGTGGCCGAAGCGGCGGCGGATGTCCCGCACCGCATCCTCCAGCCCGTAGCGCCGCTGGTTTGCATCCGGGAACATACAGATCTGCTGGTTGCCGCCCTGCATCTCCAGACAGGACACGCTCACGCCCAGGCTGCGGATGGGCCGATCCCAGCGGTATCGTTCCCGGAACAGCGCCTGCGCATGCGCCGCGATGTCCCGGGAGAGCGCCGTGGGCGCGGAGATCTTCCGCTGACAGGACAGGCTGTGCAGCTCGCAGTCGCGCACGTACAGCGTAATCACGCTGCCCCGCAGGTTCTGCACCCGCAGCCGCTCCGCCACGCTCTCCGAGAGCAGCAGAAGCACCAGGTGCACGTCGTGATCGTCCACCAGATCCCTCGGCGTGGTGGTGCTGTTGCCCACCGACTTCACCTGCGCCGCCTCGTCCACCGACATCACCGGCGAACAATCGTTGCCCCGGGCAAAGTTCCAGATCATCTCCCCGTTCTTGCCCATGGCATAGCGCAGCGCATTCGGATCGCAGTTGGCCAGATCGCCGATGGTGCGGATGTTGCGGCTGTTCAGTCTGCGCTTCGTGGCCGGGCCGACGAACAGCAGCTCCTCCACCGGCAGCGGCCACACCTTCTGCCGGAAGTTCTCCGGCGTGATCACCGTGGTCGCGTCCGGCTTCTTCATGTCCGAGCCCAGCTTGGCGAAGATCTTGTTGAAGGACACCCCCACCGACACCGTAAGCCCCAGCTCCTCCTTCGCCCGACGGCGCAGCTCATCCGCGATCTCCTCGCCGCTCCTGGCATGGCCCGTCACGTCCAGCCAGGCCTCGTCCAGACCGAAGGGCTCGATGTAGTCGGTGTAGTCGGCATAGATCTGCCGCATCATCTTTGAAAAGCGCATGTAGCGCTTGAAGTTCGGCGGAAGCACCTGCAACCCCGGGCACTTCTGCCGCGCCTGCCAGATGGCCTCCCCCGTCTTGACGCCCATGCGCTTGGCCAGATCGTTCTTCGCCAGCACGATGCCGTGGCGCGCCTCCGGATCGCCGCACACCGCCAGCGGCACCTTGCGCAGCTCGGGGTTGTACACGCACTCCACGCTTGCATAGAAGTTGTTCAGATCGCTGTGCAGTATGGTTCGCACGCGCCTCACCGCCTTTTTCATGCATTGCGAACATTTGTTCGATATTTATATTATAGCACAGATGTTCGAAAAAGCAATCGAACGCAGGATTAAATCGCACAGGTGGAATTGCGGCGCAAATCGCCCTTGTGAATGGCCCGAAATGATGCTATAATGGTGGAAGTGATTGACTGGGAGGATGTTGCATGGAGCCAAGGAGAGTTGCCGTTGCGCGCGAGATGCACGAGGGAAGCGGTTCGAAGGGGTGCTTTCTGCTCTGTGACGTACTGCAGGGCCTGGATGCGCTGATGGATGCGCAGGAAGGACAGATCAAGCTGATCTACCTAGATCCGCCGTTCCAGACGGGCGAGAAGTTCACGATGCGCGTGCGCGTGGGTGAAGCGGACTGGAAGGCGGGCAGGGGTTCCCTCGAGCTGGAGACCTTCAGCGATGCGATGAGCCGGGCGCAGTTTCTGGATCTGATGCGCGCGGTGCTCACGCGCTGCCATAGGCTGCTGCGCAGCGACGGCATGCTGTTTCTGCACATCGACTATCGCACCCACCCCTACCTGCGGCTGATGATGGATGAGATCTTCGGCGAGGACAACTTCCTCAACGAGATCATCTGGGTCTATCAGTCCGGCGGGCGGTCGCTGAAGCACTTCAGCCGCAAGCACGACGTAATCCTGTTCTACCGCAAGTCGGCGCAGTACGACTTCAACGTGGCGGAGGTCATGGCGCCGCCAACGGAGCCGCGCAGCAACCACATGCGCAGGCACGTGGATCCGGACGGCCGCGTGTACCGCTCCATACGCACCGGCGGACGGGTCTACACCTACTACGACGACGATCCGGTGGCGCCCACCGACGTGTGGAACGATCTCTCCCACCTGCAGCAGAAAGATCCGGAGCGCACCGGATACGACACCCAGAAGCCGCTCTCGCTCCTGGAGCGCATCGTCAAGTGCGGCTCCCGCGCGGGCGAGACGGTGCTGGATCCCTTCGCCGGCAGCAGCACCACGCTGGAGGCGGCCCGGCGCTGCGGACGCAACTTCATCGGCATCGACTGCTGCCCGCTGACGCTGAACATCGCGCGGCGGCGGCTGTTCGGAGCGGAGTACGCGCTGGAGTATCCGCAGTTCGCGGGAAATCCCCTGTGCAGGGCCACGGCGGTGCCCGGTGTGGGCTTCTATCACGTGGTTCTGGAGCGCTTCGAGCTGGAGGATGGCATTGTGGAGCGCGCGCTCAGCGGCTTGGACGGCGTGGACGCCTGGTCGGTGGGCTACCTGCGCGACGGTGCCTATGTGGCCATGGCGGAGTCCGTGCGCACCAAGCGCAACCCGGCCCTGCGCGCGGCGCTGGATGCGCCGGTGTATGCCGGTCAGCTTGCGCTGTGCGTCAGCGACGTCACCGGCCGCTGCTTCTGCTACGAAATTGATCCGGAATCATCCTTATCCGTTAACATTCACGAGATATAATGAGACGATCATATGTGGGAGGGATTCCATGCTGCTCAACATCGGCGATGTGGTGAAAATGCGCAAGGCGCACCCCTGCGGAAACGATCTGTGGAGGATCACCTACGTGGGTGCGGACGTAAAGATGCGCTGCGAGAAGTGCGGGCGCATCGTGATGCTGGACCGGCCCACCTTCGAAAAGCGGATGAAGAAGATCGTGGAATCCGCCGCTAAACCGGAGGCATGAGCGCGCGACCGCTGCGCCGGCGCAAGCGTTCCTCGCGGCTGAACCGCCGCTTTCCCCTTCGGACTGCGCTGGTTCTGCTCTGCATCGCGCTGATCCTCGTGCTGCTGCGGCTGTTCGCGTTTCACCTGGTGCGCATCGAGGGCAATTCCATGCGCGACACCCTCAACAGCGGCGACATCGTGCTCGTGACCCGCTTCGACTACCGCTTCGGCGGCACAGCGGAGCGCGGCGACATCGTGGAATGCCGCTTTCCCGGGCGCGTGGACGCCTATGTGAAGCGGGTGATCGGCCTGCCGGGCGAGACGGTGGAAATCCGCGACGGAAGAACCTGGATCGACGCTGCGCTCCTGGAGGAGCCCTACGTGTTCAGTTCCCAGGAGGATTACAGCATCGCGCTGGGCGAGGACGAATACCTGGTGCTGGGCGACAACCGCGCGGAGAGCTACGACAGCCGCGCGTCGGATATGGGGCCCGTTTCGGGCAGGGACCTGCTCGGCCGCGTGCGCTTTCGCATCTGGCCGCCGGGTTCCGCGCAATGAGCGCAGGATGCATGCAACCGCCGGAAGGCCGGCGCAATTATCGGAAATAATCACAGGAAACGAGGTACATCGTCATGGAGGAAAACAACAAGTTCCATTCTGAACAGGATTCCGTCGAAACCGACGTTCGCCCGGACGAAGCAAATGACCGGCAGGAAGGCGCCGAAGCTCAGGCGAATCCCGAAGGCGCACGCCCCTCTGTGGACGAGGTCGTGGATTCGGTGATCCCCGAGGCCGACCGCAATGCGCAGAAGCCGAAAAAGAGCTGGAAGAAGGAGCTGCGGGAGTGGATCGTCTCCCTGGCCGCCGCGCTGATGGTGGTGTTCTTCATCCGCAACTTCCTGTTCCAGATCATCCGCGTGGACGGCGACTCCATGTATTCCACGCTGCTGAACAACGAGCGCCTGTTCGTCACCATTCCCGACGTGAAGCTCAACGGCGTAGAGCGCGGCGATATCGTGATCTGCCACTATCCCAACCGCGGCAGCACGAACTTCGTCAAGCGCGCCGTCGGCGTGCCGGGAGACGTGATCTACCGCGAATGCGGCGTGACCCACGTGGTGTACGAGACCACCGACGAAAACGGCGAGACCGTGACCGTGGACGAGATGCTGGACGAGCGCATGATGCTCTACTTCCCGCTGGGCTCCACCGATGATTTCGAAGCCTACACCCTGGGCGAGGACGAATACTTCGTGGTTGGCGACAACCGCTACAACAGCCACGATTCCCGCGACTGGAACGACGCGGATCCCAGCAGGGACGTTGGCCCCATCACCGGCGACATGATCGTGGGCAAGGTGCAGTGCGTCGTGTGGCCGCTGAGCTCCATTCGCGTTCCGGAATAAGCAAAGGAGCATTGAATGAAGAAAAAACAACAGCGCCTGGTGCGCATCATCGCCATCGTGCTTGCAATTCTGCTGGCTGGAAGCGCCATCGTATCCGTCGCGATCAGCCTGGCCTACGCCGAGGAGGCGCAGCCAACGGAGCGGAATCAGTACAGCTTTACAATGGAATACCTCGGAGAGGAACAAGCGCTGCGCGTGTCGCAGCGCCTTGTCTATCTAAACGACTCAGGGATTCATCTGGACCGCGTGGTGTTCTATGCGCCGGCCAACCTGTTCCGCCGCCAGAGCGCGCTGATGTACAGCGACGCGGAGTGGACCGATGTCTTTCCCCGGGGCTATCTGCCCGGCGGTGCCGAGCTGCTGGATGTGCGGGTGGACGATGCTGCGACCGATTGGGGCTTTCAGGGCAGCGATGAAATCTACCTGCGCGTCGCCTGCGATCTGGAGCCGGGACAATCCTGCGAATTTGCCTTCGATTACTACCTGCTGCTGACGGACAACCGCGCCTTTCTGGGCGTGTCCGAGCTGGACTGGCGGCTGAGCGACTTCTACTTCGCGCCGGCCTATGTGGACGAGCTCTACGGCGAATTCATGCTCAGCACGCCCACCGCCTTCACCCGCTGGATCCACTCCCCCGCCGCCGACTTCACGGCGACCCTCGTTCTGCCGGATCTGTTCCTGCTGGCTTCCAGCGGAATCGAGCAGGCCGAGACGGATTCCGAAAACCACGTCACCCGCTGGACGATCACGGCGGAAAACGCCCGTGATTTTGCGCTAAACTTCGGCCTGCGCTATCGGGAGAGCGTGCGCACCACCGCGTCCGGCGTGGAGCTTCGCGCCGTCACCAACCTGCGCGGCAAGGCAGGCAAGTTGCTGGATATCGCCGAGGAGACCATCGAGACGCTGGAGGCATGGTTCGGCCCCTTCCCCGTGCAACAGCTGGACATTGTGCAGTCGGATTGCACCCCGCAGCTGCTGGATCACAGCGGCTGCATCTGGCTCAGCGAGGACGCGCTCAAATCCGACGATCTCGCCCATCTGCTGCGCACGGCCATCGCCCGGCAGTACTTCGGCTTCTCCGCCTACGCGCAGCCCGGTGCGGATGCGTGGCTGTCGGATTCCATCTCGGAGTATCTGGGCTATCTGCTGCTGGAGGAGAGCGAGGGCAACGCCGCCTACCTCTCTGCGCTGAATGCGAAGGTGGTTCCCGCGCTGCAGCTCACCATTCCCGGCGGACTGGTGGTCACCAGCGACGCTTCGCTGTTCACCGCCAGCGAATACGGCATCGTGGTGCGCGACCGCGGCGCCGCGGTGTTCCACGAGCTGCGCACCGCCATGGGCCGGGAGGAGCTGATCGACGGCCTGCGCGCCTTCTACCAGCTCGGCCAACAGACGGACGTGCTCACCGAGATGGATCTGGTGCGCTGTCTGGACGAGACCAGCGGCAAGAGCTGGGAGAAGTTCCTGACCGACTGGGTGTTCAACATCGGCGATTACGTGGATCAGTCCATCGACTGGCTGGACTGAGGCTCCCCCATCAATCCGGAGCATGCAAAACCCCTGTGCAGGGTAAACTGCACAGGGGTTCTCTCATGCTTCCGTCAGAAGCGGTCGGTGTAGTAGCGGACATTCGCCGCCTCCATCCAGCCGTTGACTGTCTCGTTGTACTGGCTGAACTTGAGTTCCTCCTCGTAATCGGTGCGCAGCTTTTCGGCGACCTCCTCGTAGGGAACCGGGCCGCTCTGCACGTCCGACGCATAGCGCAGAATGTAGATGCCCGCGTCGGCCTGCACCGGTTCGGATACGTCGCCGATGTTTGCAAGCGCCATGGCTGCATCGCGCACCGCGTCGCCGTACATCACGCTCTTTGCGGAAATGCACATGCCCTGTTCGCCGGTGCCGCCGTACTCCTCCATCAGTGCGCCGAAGTCCTCGCCCTGGGCAAGGCGGTTCGCCGCCTCCTGCGCCCTGGGCATCAGGCTCTGGTACAGGGCGTCGATCTGATCCATGTTCTGCGTGTTGCCTGCTGCGAGCTCCGCCTGAAGGTTGGCGTATTCCTCCGCCTGCTCCGCATCGAAATCGATCAGAATCGCCTGCATGCGGCGCACGCCCTCCGGATTCCAGACTACGGTGCGCCCGGCGTCACAGTCGGCTTCATACTCCTCGTAGCTGGCGGAATAGGTCATCTCCATGCTGGTGAGCTGCTCGTCGTAGAAGGCGCGCAGCTGATCGTCGCCGATGGTCATATCCCTGGTGACATATTCATACAGGCCGTCGCGCCAGGCCTCCTGCTCGGCGGATTGAAGCATCTCCTCGTAGGAGAGACCGTTCTCCTGCAGGTAGGCCTCCGTCTCACTGCGGACCTCCTCCTCGCTCTTGCCCTCCTCGCTGCGGAACGCCATGTAGTAGGACAGGTTCTCCTCGTACTCCTGGCGCACCTGCTCCTCCAGGGCCGCGCGGCGCTCGTCGCTGAGCTCATACACGCCGTACTCCTTCGCCTTGCTCTCCAGCAGCTTCTCCTCCACCAGGCCATTCAGGATCTCCCGCTTTGTCTCCTCCGCGTACTGCTGAATGTCCATGCCCAGCATCTCATAGTAGGAGGCGATCATCTGGTATTCCTCGGCTGCCTCACCCACGGTCACCGTGCCGCCGTCGAACTCTGCCGCGATGGCATCGGGATCGTAGGCGTCCGCAAAGGACGCGCTCTGGGCATCCTGCTCGTCCATCAGCAGGCGCATGGCCTTCAGCTCCCGGCTCAACTGCGTCGCACGCACGGTTCCAATCACGCCCCAGATGCAGCCCAGCAGCGTGGTGCAGGCCAGCACAATGCACATCAGGCGCGTCCGCCTGTTTCTGTATCGATTTGCCATTTCTCATCCTCCGGATATTGAATTTCCCATTGCGGGACATACCGTTCCACACAATTATAGCACAGAATTGCTTCTGTGCTATGAATTGTACTGCGATTTCATTGAATTGTTCGTTTTGGGCCGTTCAGGCCATCTTTTCGCCCACCAACATGCAAAGATAGGCAGCCGCAGCGTCGTAGCGAGCGTCATGGGCGTGATCGCCGCCGCCGTACCACTTCTGGCACTTTCCGGCGATGAACTCCTGGGTGAGTCCGAAGTGCTGGCACAGCTCCTCCAGCTTCGGCGGCTTGAGCACCTTCGGGTTCTGCTTGAGAGGGATGTGGGCCTCCTCGGTGTAGTGCTTCAGCGTGCAGAAGATGGGATAGTCCGGAAATTTCACGCCGATGCGGGCGAATTCGCTGCGAATGTAGCGCAGGTCGCCGCCGACGTCGTGGCCGATCACCAGCTTGCAGTCCTGAAAGTCGCGGTAGATTTCGTCCGCGTGATAGGCGAACACGTCGCCGCCGGAGAGCTTCCTCAGTTGGTACACGCCCAGGCCGTGCACCTTGCGGGCGTAGCGGTTGATGCTCTTTGCGGCGAAGTAGAAGTTCTTGCCGCGCACCTTTCGCCCCTCGATGATGAGATAGGAGAGCTGAATGATGCGGCTCGGGCGGTTGCCGTCCAGCTCCACGTCCACCGAAATCCACTTGTCCGGTTTTTTGAATAAATTCCTGAAATTGATCACGCGTTCATACTCCGTACCATTTTTTCGATTCGCTTCAGCGCATCCTCCACATTGGCCCGACGGGTGGCGAGATTGAAGCGGAAGTAGCCACGGCCGGCCTCCGCGCCGTAATCCATGCCGCTGTTCAGAGCGACGCCGGCCTCCTCCACCAGCCTGCGGAAGAATTCCTCGTGGGAAACGCCCACGTCCCGGCAGTCCAGCCACATCAGGTAGGTGCCCTCCTGGGGCTGACAGTGAATCTGCGGAATGCGGCTGCGGATGAAGTCCACGGCAAAGTCCCGGTTCTCCCGGATGTACTCCACCACCGCGTCCATCCACTCGTCGCCCTGGTTGTAGGCGGCGGTCTGGGCGATGGCGCCGAAGATGTTCGGCGTGCCCGCATGTGCGCGGTCAATCTCTGCGCGCAGCTTCTCCCGCAGCGCAGCGTCCCGCACGATTGCCGAGGACTGGCGCAGTCCAGCCAGGTTGAAGGACTTGGTGGCCGAGGTGAGCATCACGCAGCGGTCGCTGCCATCCAGACTCAGAATGCGGGTATGGGGCGTCGGTCCGAGGTTGAAATCGGCGTGGATCTCGTCCGCAATGATGATCACGCCGAAGCGCGCCGCCAGATCCACCAGGCGCTGCAGCTCCTCGCGCCGCCAGACGCGCCCCACCGGGTTGTGGGGATTGCAGAGGATCATCATCTTTGCGCCGGCGGCGAACTGCTTCTCCAGCAGATCAAAGTCCATCTCCCAGCCGGACGCCGTGCGCAGGAGCGGATTCTCCACCAGTGTGCGCTCAAACAGTTGAATTGCCCGGTAGAACGGGCCGTAGACCGGCGGCTGGATCACGATGGCGTCGCCGGGCTCGGTCATGGCGCGCACGCAGAAGAAGATGCTGTCCACCACGCCGGGGCTGTACAGAATCCAGTCCGCCTCCACGTCCAGGCCGTAGCGGCGCTTCAGCCAGCCCTGCTCCGCGCGCTTTTCCTCGGCGGAATTCTCCGTGTAGCCGTAGATCGCGTGCTCCGCGCGCTTTGCAATGGCCTCGGCCACTGCGGGCGCCGTGCGGAAGTCCATGTCCGCCACCCACATGGGCAGCAGATCGGCGCGGCCGAAGTTCTCCTGACATCGATCCCATTTTTCGCAGTTCGTGCCCCTGCGGTCCACCTCTGCATCCAGATACTCCCGATAAAAGCGGTTCATTGTAAGGCCTCCCATGTGCTCATCTGTTCTATTATACGACGGATGTGAAAAATATGCAAGCAAACTTATTCAAAACATAAATGTAACTTCCCTTTTATGCCTGAAATGTATCGCAAAACCAGCAAAATCCATGCCCTTCTATACGCGCAGAGCCTTCGTCCGGCAGGATCACACAGCCCTTCCCACGCGCCAAAAACGCAAAACAGGGGTGCAAACATCGGTTTGCACCCCTGAACGAAGCGTTTTTCAGGCGATTTCCAGCGCGATTTCCATCATCTTGGTGAAGGTGTTCTGACGGTCCTCCGCCGGAAGCGCCTCGCCGGTGACGATACTGTCCGAGATGGTCAGCAGTGCCAGCGCGTTCTTGCCCGCAGCCGCCGCGTTCAGATACAGCGCATAGGCCTCCATCTCCACGCAGAGCACGCCCAGCTTCATCAGCTTGTGGGAGGCGCTCTCGTAGCCGCCCTGCTCGTAGAAGCAGTCGCTGGAGAACACCGGTCCGGGCACGATGGGCTGGCCCAGCTTCTTGGCAGCCTCCACCGCCCTGGTCAGCAGCTCGTAGGAGCAGCAGGGCGCCAGCGTGCCGTCAAAGCCGAACTGGTAGCCGTAGTTGGAGGTGGTGTAGGCGCTCATGCCGGCCACGATGTCGCGCAGCTTCAGCTTGTCGCTCATCGCACCTGCGGAGCCCACGCGGATGATGTTTTCCACGCCGTAGTAGTTGTACAGCTCGTAGGAATAGATGCCGATGGAGGGCATACCCATGCCGGAGGCCATCACCGAGACGCGCTTGCCCTTGTATTCCCCGGTGTAGCCCTGCACGCCGCGCACATTGTTCACCAGCTGCGCGTTCTCGAGGTAGTGCTCCGCAATGTACTTCGCGCGCAGCGGATCGCCGGGCATCAGTACGGTCCTTGCAAAGTCCCCTTCCTTTGCGTTGATGTGGGGGGTGGGAATGTTGCTCATATCTTTCCTCCTATTTCCTGCGTAATTCGTTGACTATTGAAATCGAAAGGTATCCGAGACGAAGGACGCAAACGCCTCCACAAAGCCCAGATCATGGGTGTGCATGCGCAGAATCGTGCCCGCAATCAGCAGCGCGATGACCAGCGCGCCCGCCACGGCCAGGCTTATGAGCGTCGCCTTCTTTCCACTTCTTCGCATTGTATCGGTATTTCCTCTTTCTCCGGGATCGGCGCGTGCACCGCGTACAGCCGCGCCATGTTCTCCTCCGCATCCGGATCGTCCACCGGCAGCGCGGGCACGAGGCCCGTGCATTCGGTTGCGCTGGCCACAAACTCCCGCTCCTCAAAGCTGCTCTCCGGGCGCTGACCTTCCATCGCAATTCCTCCCTTCGGACTCAGCTTGTCCAGAGGGACGATTTGCCATGCTTCCAGCTTATTCCAGCTTCAGCGATTCCGCTCCCGTGCGCTGATAACCCATGCGCACCAGCTCGGTGATCTCCCAGGGCCGGCTCTCGGCGTCTGGATAGAGGATCAGCATCTCCTCGTAGGGCTCGGGGTTGTCCGGATCCAGGTCCACGCACTTCTTCAGCATGGCTGCGGCGGAATCGATCTTGTCCGCCTCGTAGTAGGCCACCATGGCGCTGTGGGCGTACTCATAATTGTCCGGATCCCGTTCGAAGGCGCGCTCGTAGTACCGGGCCGCCAGCAGATCCGAATCCTTCTGGTAGGCGTCGTAGCCCAGATCCGCATAGGCCTCCGCCGACCAGGCGAGGTTCACCTGGGCCAGCACCAGCTGTCCCTTCGGGGAGATCGCCCAGGCCGCGCACACCACCAGCAAGATCAGCATCAGGATCAGCGCCACGATGCCCCGGATGTGTCGCTGGAAGAAGCCGCCGGACTCCCGCTCCTCGTAGTCGAAGTCGTCCCCGTAGTCGTCCTCGTAGCCTTCGTCCAGGTCGTAGTCGTCCTCCTGATCGCCGCCGTCCAGGAAGATGTCGTCCATATCCATCTCCTTCACCGGAATGAAGGTGTTGGCGCTGCGCTTGCGCTCGTTCACCGGGCGCTTTGCCACGGGGCGGCGCTTCGGCGGCGCAGGCTCGGGCGCATCCTCCACGCGCGGCGCTTCCTCAGGTTCAGGCGCAGGTGCAGGCTCCGGCTCTGGATCCGGCGCGTCAAAGTCGAAGCGCAGCGGAACAAACTCCTCCACCGGCGCAGCTTCCTCAGGTGCGCGCTGCTCTGCCGGCGCATCCTCCGCCCCGAACGGGCTTTCCGGCGCAGTTCTTCCCTGCACATCCTCGCTCCTCCGCACAGGTTCCGCCTGCCGCTGCTCCTTCGGCGCGGCCGTCGAAGCCTCGTCCTGATCGGGAATGACGATCGGCGAGCCGCAAAAGGGGCAAAACAGCATGTTGTCCATCACCTTTTTGCCGCATTGTCCACAATACATCCCGCTTCCTCCCTGTCTCTTGAAATGGTTCAAAGATTGCGAAGCGCCTCGAAGTCCGGGTCGCCGTAGAAGCTGCGATCCTCCCCCGCGTCTCCGCCCAGCGCCTCCACGGCGTCGCGCAGTTCAATGTAGTCCAGATACCGCAAGTCGAACAGGCCCAGCATTTCCTTCAGCGGCTCCAGCGCCCGGGGATCGCCCAGCTTGGCCAGCAGCGATGCGTTCAGCGCGCGCTGCTCCGGCTGGTTCTTCAGGCGGCGGATCAGATAATCACATATGCGCGCGTCCCCGGGGAAATTGCAGCACACGTCCAGAATCAGCGTCTGCGCGTGAGCGGGCGCCGTCTCATAGGCGTCCAGCAGCCGCGCAGCGGTGGCTGCATCCCGGCCGGCGAGCACATCCGCAGCCAGATCGCTCAGCTCGCTCTGCTCCTGGGCCCCGGCGACCAGGGTGATCAGCGCATCGTCCACGCCGCGGTCACCGATGTCCCGCAGCATGCCCATGGCCTCCGCGCGCAGATCCTCGCTTCGACCCTCGTCGGCGACGATCTCCCGAAGCAGCGGCGCACATTCGCCGCCCAACTCCACAATGCGCGCATACAGCGGTTCCGGCAGGTTGATGCTGCTGGCAAAATAACCCTCCATCAGCCCGATCAGCGCCTCCGGGTCTGCGCAGTCGCGGAAGTAGTTCGCAGGAGCCTTGCCGTCCAGCCATTCCGCCGGAGTGGAGACCCACTCCTCCATCATGCTGTTGTAGCTGTTCTCCACCTGCTCCTCAGTCAGTCCCGGGTGCGCCGCCATCCACTTGCGGGCAAATTCGAAAAATTTCGCATCGAAATCAATGATCTTCATGATCCTTCGTTCCTCCGTAACGCTCCAGCACAGCAGCCATGTGGCGGGCATAGTACACCATGCGCCGCTCCCTGCATTCGAACTGCTTCGCCAGCTTCTTCACAGAGACGTGCATGCCGTGCTGCAGCAGGTAGTTCCACGCCAGCGCCGCAGCGGCCTCCTGAGTGCGCACCAGCGGATCGCGCTCCCCGCGCTCGGCTTCCCGATAGCCGCGCCAGATCAGCGCCAGCGCACTGAGCGCCTCCACACCGTAATCCTGGGAGAGCACATCGCCCGCAAAGCGCACCAGCTGACGCTCGCCCACCGGCATGCCGGCCAGCACATCCTCGGCCTCCGGCAGCAATCCGTCGCGCATGTCCATGTCCGGTGGCATCAGTCGGCGCAGATCCGCGCCCCGCAGCTTCAAAAACAGCATGCCGTGCAGCTTCACGGCCATCGGCACGTCGCCCCGGTAGAACAACTCCCGCAGGGTGCTCTCGGATTCGGCGTCCCCTGCGGCGGCGATCACCATGATGGCAGCGCGCCCGCAGTTTTCGTTGCCGGTGCCCACCGCCCAGATCAGAAGCGTGCGGAAATCCCGATCCGTCCGCCACAGCTCCACCGCGCGCTCCAGGCCCTCGCCCAGCTTTCCGGCGATCTCCAGCAGCCGCCTGCGGTACTCCTCCGCCGGGACCTCGTAGATCAATTCCGGCCGAATACCGCTCAGACCGCCCTGCGCCGCAAGCTGCTGATAGTAGCGCGCCACGCTGTCCTCGGGATCGATGCGCAGAATCCGCAGCCAGAAGCGCTCCACCTGCGCATCCTCCGCACCGGTTCGGTGCAGCAGCACGGCCCGCATGTGCAGAAGGCCCTTGTCGTGGGGCGTCTCCTGAAGGGCCAGCCGCACCGCCTCCGCAGCCTCGGCGTGCATGCCCAGCTCCGCCAGAGCAAAGATCATCAGCCGCAGCTCCACACCCTCCGGACGCAGCGCAATGGCCCGCTCGGCCAGGTTCCGCGCGCCGGATGCATCGCCGCACAGGTGCAGCACCTGCGCCGCCGCACACAGCGTGCGCGCGCTGGGATCCGACTCCTCCACGCTCCGATGTGCCTGTTCCAGCGCCTGGGCATCCTGACCGTCCATGCGCAGCGCCATGGCGTACAGCGCGCGCATCTCCGGCTGATTCGCATCCATTTCCAGGCTGCGCTCAAAGAGCCGGCGCGCCTTTTCCACGTCGTCCTCCCGCAGCGCATCGCAGGCCTTGATGGCGATCTGCGCCGCACGTCCCCGCCGGCGGTCCAGCGGCCGGCGCAGCGCGTCGTAGAGACTGATCTCCTCCGAGAGGTCGATGGCGTCCTCCACATACTCCCCGCCGCGGGCGTGGCTGCGGTACAGCGACAGCGCCCGCCGTGCGGAGTCCATCTCGTTGCGGCCCAGCTGATTCAGCGCCAGGCCGTAGTAGCACTCCGCGGGGGCATCCTGCTCGGTCAGCAGATCCAGCAGGATGCGGTTGGACTGCTCGTGACAGCCCATCTCGCAGTACATCTCCGCAAGGTCCAGCCGGTACTCCCGGTTCTCCGGCGAGTGCTCCACCGCATTGCGCATCAGCTCCAGCGCATCCACGTAATTGTTGTCCCGGCGGTTCTTCATGGCGCGGTGATGTACATAGGCCGCGCTGCGATCGATGGAAACAACCTTGGGGTTATACTTCATTGATCCTCCCGAATTGTCGCCGCTTCCAGCAGCAGCTTGAGATCCTCCGCGCTGAATTTGTAGCGCTTGTTGCAGAAGTGGCAGTCCACCTGCGCGCCATGCTGAGTTTCGATCATGTCCCGAAGCTCATCTGCGCCCAGGGTCACCAGCATGCGCTCAATGCGCTCCTGGCTGCAGTCGCACTGATAGCGGGGCACGCGCTTTTCCAGCACCTTCGGCTCCAGATGCAGCAGCAGCTGATTCACCGCTCCCTCCAAATGGTATTCCTGCATCGTAGCGGAAATATCCATGAACATGCCCGCGCTGTGCTCCACCGACGCGATGGCGGCCTCGGTGGCGTTGGGCATCATCTGAATGATCAGGCCGCCGGCGGAGACCACATGGTCGTCGTCCACCAGCACACCCAGGCTCACCAGCGACGGGGTCTGCTCGGAGGCGGTGAAGTACATGGCGAAGTCCTCGGCGATCTCGCCGGAGACCAGGTTCACCTGGCCCACGTAGGGCTCCTTCAGGCCGAGATCCTTGATGACGGTCATCTTGCCATCCCTGCCCACCGCCGCGCCAACCGGCAGCTTCTTGCCCGTGCGGGGCAGATCGATGCCGGGGTTGTCCACGTAGCCCTTCACGCTCAGATCGCCGTGGGCCACGGCCAGCACCGTGCCGATGGGGCCGCCGCCCTTGATCTGCACGCTTACGGACTCCTTGTCGTTCTTCAGCATGCTGCCCATCATGGCCGCACAGGTCAGCGTGCGCCCCAGCGCCGCCGTGGCGATGCGGGAGAGGTGATGGGTGTCCATGGCCTTCTGTACCAGAGCCGTGCTCTCGATCAATATGGCCCGGGCCTGGCCGTCCATCAGGGAAATATCATATATGCCGTCGCGATTCATAACGTCCATTTTCTTTGCTCCTTGTATCCAACTCTATTCGCGCGCCGCGCAGATGTGTACGCGCATCTCCTGCGGCTTCGGCTTATCAAAGCTCTGGTCTCCATAGATCTGCACGCCGGTGAAGCCCGCCTCCTCCAGAAGCGCCTTCAGGCGCTCCGGCTCATGGGCCCGCTGGCGGTGGGTCTCCGAGACCCTGCGGTACAGCTCCCCCTCCTCGCGCAGGAAGAAGGTGATGTCCATGGTCACGATATCATCTTCCAGCGCATTCTGCCAGAGATAGGCGACCTCGTCGCGCTCCTCGCCGAAGAAGGAATTTCCCAGGATGTTTCGGATCTTGTACGGTGAAGAGACGTCGAAGGCCAGCGCGCCGCCGGGCCGGATGCTCTTGTGCGCCGCCCGGAAGAAGGCCAGTGCGCGCTTGTCCGAGGTCAGGTAGTTCACGCCGTCGCAGGCGCACACCAGCGCGTCCACCGGGCGCGGAAGCGTGAGCTGCGTCATGTTCTGGCAGACAAAGCGCAGGGATACACCGCTTTGACGCGCCTTTTCCCCGGCCAGTTCCAGCATTTCCCGGGAAATGTCCACACCCGTGACCCGCAGGCCGCGTCTGGCAAACTCCAGACTCATCGACCCGGTGCCGCAGGCGCAGTCGCACAGGGTTACGGGCCGAACACCGGCGCGCGCGAGCAGCTCCAGATAATACGCCGCCCAGGCGGGATAATCAAAGTCGTCCATCAGCAGGTCGTAGACCCGCGCAAAGCCGCTGTATGCGTCCATCGTTCAACTCCAATACCATAGCCATTTTCTCACATATCATTGTACCATATTGACACGCGCTTGACAAGAATTTCCGCTTCACTTTCCCACTGCAAATACTGATAACCCAATCCTAACCAGCCGCGATTGCAAAGATTGCGAAACTCTGCTATATTCTGTTCGAAACGCACGCGGGGCATCCCGCAAATTCGAAGAGAAACTGGAGCGAATGCAAAATGAAATACAAGCTCGCCATATTTGACCTGGACGGTACCGTCCTCGACACCCTGCAGGATCTGGCCAACGCCGTCAACCGCGCGCTTGAGATGCACGGCTATCCGCAGCATTCCGTCGAGGATGTGCGCGTGTTCGTTGGCAACGGCGTGGCAAAGCTGATCCGACGTGCGGTGCCTGCGGGCACCAGCGACGCGGAGTGTGAATCCGTGCTGGCGGACTTCAAGGCCAGCTACCGTCAGCACATCAACGACTGCACCAAGCCCTACGCCGGCATTCCGGAGATGCTGCGCGCGCTGAAGGATGCGGGCGTGAAGGTGGGCATCAATTCCAACAAGTTTGACGCGGCCCTGCAGAGCCTGTGCCACATCCACTTCGAGGGCCTGTACGACTACGCCGTGGGCGAGTCCGAGATCACGCCGAAGAAGCCCGATCCCACCGCTGCAAGGCGCATCATGGAGGCGATGCAGGTATCTCCCGAGGAGACCATCTACATCGGCGACAGCGACGTGGACATGCAGACCGGGCGCAACGCAGGCACCGCCACCGCATGGGTGTCCTGGGGCTTCCGCAGGCGGGATGAGATGACTGGCTGCGAAGTTCCCGTCTCCTTCGACACGCCGGAGGCGCTGCGGGACTGGCTGCTCAGCGAATAGCAGAGATTTACATAGCTTTGGGGAGGATCGAATTTACGATCCTCCCCATTTCAGTTGCCGGTTTTCAATTCAGCTGTCGCTCTCCGTTTCAAAGCGATAACCCACGCCCCATACGGTGCGAATATCCCATTTATTCTTGTCGCTGCACAGCTTGGCGCGTATGCGCTTGATGTGGCTGTCCACCGCGCGGGTATCTCCCAGATAATCGTAGCCCCAGATGCTCTGCAGCAGGTGCTCCCGGCTGAACACCATGCCGGGATTGCTGGCCAGTGCCCAGAGGATTTCGATCTCCTTGGGCGTGCAGGGCACCACATTTCCATCGAGCTTGACGATGTAGGCGTTCATGTCGATGTCCAGATTGTCCACCACCAGGTGGGTAGACTGGCTCTCCGAGCCCATCTCGTGAATGCGGCGCAGCACCACCTTCACCCGGGCCACAACCTCGCGCGGGCTGAAGGGCTTGGTGATGTAATCATCCGCGCCCAGCTCCAGGCCCAGCAACCGGTCGAATTCCTCCGTCTTTGCGCTGAGCATGATGATCGGCACGTTGGATTCCTTGCGGATCTCCCGGCAGACCATCAGGCCGTCCATCTTGGGCATCATGACGTCCAGTACGACGATATCCGGGCGCGATCTGCGCACCATTTCCAGCGCTTCTTCTCCATCGTATGCGGAAAGCATCTGGTATTCTTCCCTTCGGAAGTACAGGCCGAGCGACTCGTGCACACTGATGTCATCGTCTGCAACCAGCACCCGATAGCCTCCGCGATTCTTCTCCATGCGATCGCCTCCCTTTCTGATTCATCCTTTCAGCGTGTACACTAACAGAAATTTTTGTCGAATTTGTGGCAAAGTAATTGACAAGGTTTCAACACTGGTCCGCCACAAACCTTTTAACAGAGATCAAACCCAGTTTGCCCCGCATAAGCGGCGCTTCATCGGGGAAAATATACCACGGAAATTTAAATTGGAAATGAATTGTCGGCAGCGTGTCGAAACCGGTGCAAATTTTGGCGCGCAACATTGGCGCAGCCGCAGCGCAGAATAAGGCCGTCGAACCGACAGAACGGAGGCGGATATGCGCAAGATTCGCAATCTGATCGGCATGCCCGTGATCTGCAGGCGGCAGAAGATCGGCCGCCTGGTGCAGGCCGAGCTCTCGCCGGATCTGAAGCAGCTGGAGGGAATCTGGGTGGATCGCGGCCTTCGGGGCACGCGCTACATTCCCGCCGAGCATGTGGGTACCATCGGAGAGGTCGCGGTGCTTGCGGACAGCTTCGGCCGGCGCAGGCGCTGCTCCGCCGCACCGCTGATCTACCGGGCGGTCTCCACCGACGGCGAGCGCATCGGCGCAGTGGTGGGCGCGGAAATCGATGAAATCAGCTTCCTCGTGGGTGCACTGGAGGTCACGCGGGGGTTCTGGGACGATTTCTATTCCGGCCGGCTCCGCGTGGAGGGTTACCGGGTCAAGCCGGAGCGCAGCGAGGTCATCGTCGTCGATTCGACGCAGGACGATGAAAAGGAGGATGGCCCATGAAGCACGGAATGGTCCGCGGCCTGGTGACAGGGATGCTCATCGGCGGCACTGCCGCAACGATGTTCGGCATCATGAACTGGCAGACGGAGAAGAAGTGGAACCAGCAGATTCACAAAAGCGGACGCTGGCTCAGCAAAAAGACGGATGAACTCGTGAACAAATTCTGACGACGGACGGCCCGCACGCAATCCTCTTGTGCGGGCCGGTATGCAGATTTTTGCATTTTCAACCGCGCGTTGAAGGGAGGAAGCGGCGTGCAGCAGGGTAGTCTCCGGCCCTTTTCGAGAGAAAACCTTTCCCGCACCATCGCTCTGGCGCTCGCCGCGGCGGCGCTGCTGGTATTCTGGGGTGAGGTGATCGCCGGTGCGCTTCGCATCCTCTTTGGCGCCTGTGTGCTCACCTTTCTGCTCTCGCCCATTGCGGCGCTGCTGGAGAAGAAGCTGAAGCGGCCCCTCGCAGCGCTGCTTGCGATTCTGGGCGTGGCGCTGGTGCTGCTGCTGGCCCTGGCGCTGCTGCTGCCGTCGCTGGCCCGTCAGGCCGCCGGACTGATGGAGACCCTGCCCGAGGCCTTCGATCGCCTGGGCGCGCTGCTGGATGCCGTGGTTGCGCGGCTGAGGTCGCTGCTGCCGGGACTGCGCCTGCCTGAGCCGGATCTCTCCGCGGCCGAGGGCGGCTTTACAGGCATGGCCCGCAGCGCCATCGGCTATGTCAGCGGCATCTCCAACGGACTCTATCAGTTTTCGTTGATGGTGGTGCTGTGCTACTTCCTGCTGGCGGATCGCGACCGGATCCTGCTGCGCACGGAGCTGCTGATCCCCAGCCAGTGGCGCAAATACGCTGTGCGCACCGGCAAGCTGCTGATGCGCGAGCTGCGGCTCTACCTGCGTGGTCAGGCCACCATCGCGCTGGCGGTGGGCGCGCTGGCGGCGCTGGGACTGCTCATCATCGGCGTGCCCTCCGCACCACTGTTGGGCGGAATTGTGGGCCTGCTGAACGTCATCCCCTATCTCGGCCCCTTTCTCGGCGGAATCCCCGCAGTGATCCTGGCGCTGGGCGTCAGCTGGAAGTGCGCGCTGCTTGCGCTGCTGGTGCTGTTTCTGGTGCAGCAGATCGACGGCATGGTCATTTCACCCCGCGTGATGGGCAACATCACCGGCTTTTCTCCGGCGGTGGTGCTGCTGTCGCTGTTCCTGGGCTCCCGCATCGGCGGCATCTGGGGCATGCTGCTGGCCATGCCTGTTCTCATGGGGATTCGAACAGTATATAGAGTTTTCGTTCAAAAGCATGAAAACAATTGAATTTTATGCATCTCTATGTTATAATAATTGTGTGTGTATGTACACGCAGAAAGGCGGTGCGCTATGAACAACAGACTGGGCGAAACCCAAAATTTTCGCCTGCCCGCAAATGCACCGGAATCCGCCGCTGAGATCATCGAAGTTGTGTATCAGGCGCTGAAGGCCAAGGGACATGATCCCATCCTCCAGCTGGTCGGTTACATCATCTCCGGCGATCCGACCTACATAACCAGCTACAACAACGCGCGGTCCCTGATCCGCCGGCTGGAGCGCGACGAACTTCTGGAAGAGTTCATTCGCTTCTATGTGGAGGAGCACGACAAGAAATAAATGCAAATGATTGAACTCGGCACATCGGGCCTGCGCGTCTCGAAGCTGTGCTTCGGTACGCTGACGATGTCGCCCATGCAGCAGAACCTGTCGCCCATCGAGGGCGCACGGCTGTTGTGTCATGCCTACGATCGGGGCGTGCGCTTTCTCGACACCGCGGATCTCTATGAAACCTACCCGCACATCCGTGAGGCGCTGAAGGCCGCCCCGGACTACGTCATCAGCACGAAGGCCTACTGCTACGACCGCGAAACGGCGCAGGCTGCTCTGGAGCGCGCCTTTCGCGGGCTTGGACGGGACTACGTGGACCTCTTTATGCTGCACGAACAGGAATCCCTGTACACGCTTCGCGGCCATGAGGAGGCGCTTGTTTTTTTGGAGGAACAGCGCAGACTGGGCCACATCGGCGCCGTCGGCGTCAGCACCCACTATGCCCGCTGCGTGCGCGCCGTGCACCGCTTTCCGATGATCCGCGTAGTGCATCCGCTGATCAACATCGGCGGCATCGGCATCCAGGACGGCACGCGCAAGGACATGGAGGCCGCCATCGCCGGTGCACGCGACTTCGGCGTGGGCATCTTCGCAATGAAGCCGCTGGGCGGCGGACACCTGATGTCCTCCAACCGCGAGGCGCTCAACTACGCCCTATCCAGTCCGCTGCTGGACAGCGTGGCGGTGGGCATGCAGAGCATCGAGGAGATCGACGCGAACGTGGATCTTGTTGAGCATCTCCCGCAGGCACAGGCGCGTCAGGAGCGCCTGCAGCACCGGAAGCGGCGCATGATGGTGCACGACTACTGCGAGGGCTGCGGAAGATGCGCATCTCGCTGCGGCCAGCACGCCATCAGCATCGTCGACGGCCGCGCGACCATCGACCCGGAGAAGTGCGTGTTCTGCGGCTACTGTGCCCGAGTCTGTCCCCAATTCTGCATCAAGGTGGTGTGAGCATGCGCGTGATCTGTCTGGACGTGGGCGAGAAACGCATCGGCGTGGCCGTGTCCGATCCACTGGACATCACCGCCCAGGGCGTGGAGACCATCTGGGTCAAGGGCACGGAGCGCGACGTTCAGCGCGTGAAGGAGCTGTGCGATCAGTATGGTACGACCCGCATCCTGTGCGGCCTGCCGCTGAACATGGACGGCAGCGAGGGCTTTCAGGCCCAGCGGGTCAGGGAGCTGGCGAACCGGCTTGCGGAGCTGGGCTACGAGATCCGCTATCAGGACGAGCGGCTGACCACAAAGCTGGCCACCAGCGTGCTGCTGGAGGCGGACGTGCGCAGGTCGCGGCGCAAGGACGTGGTGGACAAGCTGGCCGCCACCTACATTCTGCAATCCTTTCTGGATGCAGGCGGATGGAAGGAAGCCGTCCTGCCCGGAAAAGACGATAAAAAACGCTTTCAAAGTGAGGTTTGGCATATGACTGAGAACAACGAGTGGAACCAGGACATGGAAATCGATCCGGAAAATCTGGTGGAGCTGGTGGATGACGAGGGCAATACGGTGCACTTCGAGCACCTGATGAGCCTGGAGCACAAGGGCAAGGTCTACATCTGCCTCGCCCCCGCAGAGCCGATGGAGGACGTGGAGGACGACGAGCTGGTCATCATGCGCATTGAGCAGGATGAGGAGGGCAACGACTACTACACCACCATCGAATCCGAGGCGGAGCTCAACGAGGTCTTTGAGAAGTACTGCGAGCTCGCCGAGGCCGACGAGGAGGAATAATGCATCCCATGCAAGTGGAAGGCGCACGCGCGCTTTCCACTTGTTTTGTGTGTCCGTTCTATTCCCGTCAGAATGCAATCAGGAAGGAGAAATATAATGAAGGATAACCGCAGCCAGCTTCTCCCCCGAATCGTGCCGGTGCTCTGGACGGTCGCAGGCCTGATCTGGTTGGCGACCTTTGTGCTGGATCTGTGCAAGGGCACAAATCCGCCGGAAATGGTTGTACTGCACGGCATTTCGGCGGTGCTGGGGCTGATACTGATCGCAGTCAACTGGCTGCGCTATTTCAGGGAACGGAATTCTCAGGACAGGCAGTAATGCGAAAAAGAATATTGCTGTGCGACGGGGTGAAGGCACCCCACCCTACGTCTATGTTGGGGATGCCATGGAGCATTCTCCCTGTTGCGAGACATCCTCCTAAATATGCAAAAGCTCCCGGCCGTTGTTGTCGGGAGCTTACTCATAATCTTACTTTTTCTTCATGAAGCTGGGCACATCCGGGGTGAAGCCGCGGCGGCTCTGGGTGCGGGATTCGGGAGAATCATCGCTATACACGCGCTGGCGGCGGGGCTGCTGCTCCTCGGTGTACTCGCGGTCCGGCTCCTCGTAGCGGCGCGGACGGGGTGCTGCGTTGGATGTACGCTGGCGACGCTCGAAGATCGGAGAGACCTCCTCATCCTCGAAGCTGCGGGCCGGGCGCTCGCGGCGCGGTGCAGGCTCCTCCTCGTCCAGAATGGATCTGGTCTCGACCTTTGCGGCCTTCTTGTCCACGGCGAAGGGAGTCTTTTCAAAGCCAGTGGCGATGACGGTGATCTTGACCTCGTCCTGCATGTCCTCGTCGATGCCGGCGCCGAAGATGATGTTGGCTTCCTCGTCGGCGGCGGCGGTGATGAGCTGCGCAGCCTCGTTGATGTCGATGATGGAGGTGTCCGGGCCGCCGGTGATGTTGATCAGCACCGCGCGTGCGCCGTCGATGGAGGTCTCCAGCATCGGGCTGGAGATGGCCATCTTCGCGGCCTCGACCATGCGGTTCTCGCCCTTGCCGTAACCGATGCCCATGTGGGCAAGGCCCCGGGACTGCATCACGGTGCGCACGTCGGCGAAGTCCAGGTTGATCAGGGACGGCACGGCGATCAGATCGGAGATGCCCTGAATGCCCTGACGCAGGGTATCGTCGGCGATCTTGAAGGCTTCGGTCATGGTGGTGCCCTTGGTGACGACGCTCAGCAGGCGATCGTTGGGAACCACGACCAAGGTGTCCACATGGGCCTTCAGGCGCTCGATGCCGGCTTCGGCGTTCTTCATGCGCTGGCGTCCCTCGAAGAGGAAGGGCTTGGAAACCACGCCGATGGTCAGGATGCCCATATCCCGGGCGATCTCCGCGATGACGGGAGCCGCGCCGGTGCCGGTGCCGCCGCCCATGCCGCAGGTAACGAACACCAGGTCGCTACCTTTGATTGCATTGGCGATGTCCTCGCGATTCTCCTCAGCAGCCTTCTGGCCGACGTCCGGATTGGCGCCCGCGCCCAGGCCCTTGGTCAGCTTTTCGCCGATCTGGATCTTGTTGGGCGCCTGGCACAGAGCCAGAGCCTGGCTGTCGGTATTGACGGCGATGAACTCCACGCCCTTCAGGCCAGAATCCACCATGCGGTTGACCGCATTGGTGCCCGCGCCGCCGACGCCGACGACCTTAATTGCTGCAAAGTTGTTGTTCTCATTGGTGGTGTCCATTTCAAATTCAATCACAAGGCATCCCCCTCGTCCGTAAAAATGTTGGTTGTCGCGTTCTTCTTATTTCTTCTTTCTGAGGAAGCCGGTCAGTTTGCGGCCGAAGCTCTCCTCTGCGGCGTCATGCCGCTCGATGGAATCAAAGGTCAGATCCAGAAGTCCCAGCACGGCGGAGTACACCGGGCTGTTCATCTTGGCCGTCTTGGGCGCGGAGGCCTTCACCGGCATGCCGATCTTGGCCGCCAGATGATCCCGTGCGCCGCGCATTAGGCCGATGCCGCCGCCGGTCAGGTAGATCTGTGATCGGGTGCCCAGATACTCCATGGCGTCGTTCTTGATGGTCATGTCGATCATGTCGCACAGCTCGTCCATGGTGCGCTCCACGCACTGGGAGACCACTTCCCGAGGGAAGCTGAGCCGACGCCCACGGGCGTCCAGCACCTCCGAAAACGCGCTCTGATCGAACTCGTCCGGATTGAACACGTAGCTTCTCTTAATCTGCTCCGCTGCGCGCATCGGTATGCGCAGCTGATGCGCCAGATCCGCCGTGATCCGCCCGCCGCCCATGGGCAGCATGGCGTGATAGACGATGGCTTCGCCGCGAATGATGCTGATCTCGGTGCTGAGATAGCCGCAATCGATCAGCATGGAAACGCGATCGCGGTCATCGATGGACAAGAGCAGCAGGCTCTCGCCCAGCGTGGGCGACAAGAAGCCCAGAATGGTCACGTCCAGCGCGCCCAGAATCTCCTTGATGTCCTCAATGAACTGGGGATCGGCCACGATGAAGGACGTGCACGCGCGCAGCTTTTCACCGTGTCCGTTGGGTTCCACCGTCTTTTTGCCGTCGTCCACCTGGAACCAGGCGGGCGAGCGGTGCAGCACCAAGCCGCCCATCTCCGCAATCTTCAGCTTTTCGGCGGCCGCGTCCTGAACCAGGTCCAGATCCTCCTCGGTCACGCCTTCGTCCTTGAGATCGATCTCGGCCTCCGCGCAGCACACATGAATGTACGCGCCGGGCACGCCGACGTATATTTCCTTGATCTTTTGATTCGCTTCCAGCTCCGCAGCGGCAATGGAATCGCGCACGCGCTGGATCATCTGGCCGGGCGTGTTCCAGTCGCCGTCCTGAAAGCCATCATACGGCACGGTGCCCGTTCCAAGAAACTCCAGGCGATCGATACCGCCATTCTGCGCTATGATCGTCACGATTTTGGATGTACCAAATTCGATGGCAGCTATCTGCGTCTTGCTCATATCTGTTGTTCGACCACCTTATCCGTCAGGCTTATGCCTGATATGTGTATCTACTATGATATTATACATGGATTTGATTTCACATGCAAACACGAAACCGCCAAATTTTGCGGTTTTTTGCAAGTGTCAAAATTGTTTCAAATTTTGACCCAAGTGCTGTCACGCAAAATGCGGCGGAAACTTACATTTATGTCTGCACCTTGTCGGCACATGGCGGGCTGTAATCGGCGCGGCTGCCATCGATCAGCCGCAGCGTGCCGCCGGTCGCGCCCGTTCCCTCCAGATCGGCCACAGCTGCCTGCATCAGCGCAAGTTTCTCGGAAATCCCCCGGGAATCTCCCAGCAGCACCAGGATTCCGCTGCGGGTGATGATGCGCAGATCCTCCGGATCGGAAAGATCGATCTCCGACACGTACATGCCTGCCTGCCGTTCCTCGAGCGACCCCAGGATCTCCCGGCAGAGCGCCGCGCGGCCCTCCGTATCGGAAAGTATCTCACCCGGCGCCCAGCTCACCTCAAGGCCGCTCAGGTAGATCAGATCCCGATCGGGCGCCTCCTCCACCGCCCCGATGGCACAGCACGCGCCGTCAAGCAGTAGCAGTTCCTCGCCGCACTTCAGCATCGCCTCCGGCGTGCGTTCCTTCACGCGCAGGAGCAATTTGTCCGGCAGCTTCAATTGATATGCATCGAGGTACACCCTTCCCAGGGAATTGATGCCCGCTCGAACCTCCTCCTCGCGCAGCTTCCAAACGGATTTGCCCTGCGCAAGACCCGCCGCAGCGGCGATGGTCTCCACATCAAGGGAGCCGCCCTGCACGACGATCGTCCTCAGCACGAACACGCACTTCCCCAGCCACAGGGACAGTGCCGCCAGCAGCACGAGCGCCGTCAGAGCGGCGATCAGAACCTTTGTCCGCCTGCGCATCCCTCACACCTCCGCTGCCGCCATGCCGGCCTCGCGCCTGCGCTTTTCCGAAGCGGAGATGTTCAGCAGAATCGCCGTCGCGCCCATCAGGATCGACACCGACGTGCCACCGGAGCTGAAGAAGGGCAGCGGCAGGCCCGTGGTGGGCATCATGCCGATGACCACCGCCACGTTGAGCACCGCCTGCACGCCGATCATGGACGTGATGCCCCCGGCAAGCAGGCTGCCGAAGCGGTCGGAGCATCGGATGGCCACCCGCAGTCCGAAGAACACGAAGGCCATGAACAGCGCCAGCACCATCAGGCACCCCACCAGCCCCAGGTCCTCGCCCACCACCGCGAAGATGAAGTCCGACTCCGGGTAGGGCAGGAACGCATACTTCTGCCGGCCCTTTCCCAGCCCCATGCCGAACAGTCCCCCGGAGCCGAAGGCCAGCAGCGACTGGGAGAGCTGGTAGCCCTCGTTGCTCAGGTAGGCAAAGGGATTGCGGAAGGACATCAATCGCGCGCGGCGGTAGGGCTCGGACAGGGCGTAATAGCCGCCCAGCACCAGCCCCGATGCGCCGATCAGCCCCAGATGCCGCCACTTCGCCCCGGCAATCATCACCATCACCGCGGAGACGATCAGGATGCTGCCCGCCGTGGAAAGGTTCGGCTGCATGAGGATCAGCAGAAACAGCACGCCCGGGAACAGGAACGCCGGGATCAAGCCCCGAAAGAGCCGGGTCACGTCGTGGTTCTTCCGGCTGAGCAGCCGCGCAAGGTGGAGGATGGAGGCGTACTTCGCCAGCTCCGACGGCTGGAAGCTCACCGGCCCGATGCGCAGCCAGCGCCGGGAGCCATTCAGCATCCTGCCAATGCCGGGAATCGCCACCAGAATCAGCAGCACAATGCTCACCAGCAGCAGCGTGGTGCTGATCTGGGGCTTTGCCAGCATGCGATAGTCGATGTGCAGCAAAAAAAGCATCAGGATCGCGCCCGCAGCGATGCCCATCATCTGTGAAATCACTTCTGAGAGCGCGCTTCCGCGATCCTGTGCATTGTAATAGCTCGCCGCGTACAGCACCAGCAGTCCGCAGGCCAGCAGCGCGATGAAGCAGATCAGCAGACCCCGATCCACGTATCGCAGTATGTTGTATCTCTTCCGCGGCGCCGCCGCGGCCTTCGCCCCGCGAACGGGACGCAGCATCAAGCCCTTCTGCTCTCCAGCCGGTTCACGATCTCCTTGAAGATGCGGCCCCGGGCCTCGTAGTCGTCGAACATGTCAAAGCTTGCGCAGCTGGGCGAGAGCAGCACCGTGCCGCCCTCCTGCGCCAGCTCAAAGGCGCGGCGCACGGCCTTCTCAAAGTCGTAGCCCGCGTGCTCCCAGGCGTGGAAGCCCACCTTCTCCAGCGTCTCCTCGCACTGCTTTGCGGTCGCACCGATGAGCACCACCTGCTCGATGGGGCACTTCACGATCTCCTCGCACAGGGGCGTAAAGTCGGTGTGCTTGTCGTAGCCGCCCAGAATCAGCACCGTGGGACGCTTCATGGCGCGCACGGCCTGAATGCTGGAGTCCACGTTGGTGCCCTTGGAGTCGTTGATGAACTGCACGCCGTCCAACTCCCGCACGAACTCGATGCGGTGCTCCACGCCCTTGAAGGTGCGCAGCGTGTGGCGGATCACCGGGCCGGGAATGCCCGCGACCATGGCCATCGCCGCAGCCGCCAGCGCGTTCTTCAGGTTGTGTTCGCCGGGTATGTAGACCTCGTCGGCTCCGCAGATGGCCTTGCAGTTGGCGGGCGTGCCGAACACGATCTTGCCCTCCCGCACGAACGCGCCGTACTCCACCTCATTGCGGCTGGAGAACCACACGACCTTCGCCTTTGTGCGTTTCGCCATGTCCCGGGTCACGGGATCGTCCCAGTTGAGAATCACGAAGTCATTTGCATCCTCCATTTCAAAGATGCGCTCCTTGAGGGCGATGTACTTCTCCATGGTGCCGTGGCGGTTCAGGTGATCCTCGGAGATGTTGAGCACCGCGCTGACGTGGGGATGGAACAGCGAGGAGGTCTCCATCATGAAGGAGGAAATCTCGCACACGGTCACGTCGCCGGGCTTCATCTCCGGCACCGCGCCGGAATAGGGTGTGCCGATGTTACCCACCACGTGGGTGCGCTTGCCCGCGTTCTTGAAGATCTCGCCCAACAGCGTGACCGTGGTAGTCTTGCCGTTGGTGCCCGTGACCGCCAGCAGCATGCCGGTGGACTCGCGGTAGGCGTACTCGATCTCACCCATGACCTCCACGCCCAGCTCGCGCGCCTTCAGCACCGCGGGGTGCTCCGGGGGAATGCCGGGGCTGACGATCAGCGCGTCCAGACCGTCGATGAACTTCTCAGGCTCCTTTTCATTGAGGCACAGCTTTGCGCCCTGCGCTTCGACCTCGTCCAGCGCGCCGTTAAAGGCCTCGTGCGCCTTGCTGTCGCAGGCCAGCACCTCCCAGCCCCGCAGAAGCAGCAGCTTCGTCACGGCGATGCCGCTGCGGGCCAAGCCCAATACCATCGCTCTCTTTGCCATATGCAATCTCCTTCCATATCCCGGAAAGGGCGGTTCCGGCCGCGAAAACCGCCTTGCCGACCGCCCCAATGGATTCAGTATTGAATTATGCCACGAAGCCGAGCAGCGCCAGCAGGCACAGCGCGGCGGTGACCACGTAATACATCGTCACCACGCGGGTCTCCGGCATGCCGGAGAGCTCGAAGTGGTGGTGCAGCGGCGCCATTTTGAACACGCGCTTGCCGGTGCCGGTCTTTCTCTTGGTGTACTTGAAGTAGCCCACCTGGATGATGTCCGACAGGCTGGAGAGGAACATCGCCAGCGCAATGATGGGCAGCAGCAGCGACAGCCGCGTGACCAGCACCATGCCCATCAGCGCGCCACCGATGAAGAAGGAGCCGACGTCGCCCATGAACACGCGGGCCGGATAGCCGTTGAAGCGCAGAAAGCTCATCAGCGCACCGGTCATCGCGCCGCCGAAGATGGCCACGTTCAGCAGATTCGAACCGTTCTGCGGATCCGCCGCCGCCATGGTCAGGCAGATCAGCGTCATGGTGATGAAGTCGATCATCGAGCAGCCGGAGAGTAGGCCGTCCAGGCCGTCCAGCAGGTTCGAGGAGTTCACCGTGCCCACCATGATGAACACCATCACAGGAATGTACAGCCAGCCCAGGTTCCACTCCACGTTGAAGAAGGGCACCGTGAGCGCGGAGCCGATGGTGGGATGCTTGTAGGCCCACACGGACAGGATCACCGCCAGCACCAGCTGGGGAACGATCTTCTGCATGGGCGTAAGGCCCAGGCTGCGCTTGAGTTTGACCTTGATGAAGTCGTCCACGAAGCCCACCAGGCCGAAGCCCAGCGCCGAGACGACGATCATCAGCAGGTAGTCGAAGCGGCTGTCCCCATAGGAGAAGGCCAGCGCGGCGATCAGCGCCGGCACGGCGAAGATGATGCCGCCCATGGTGGGCGTACCCTGCTTCTTCTTGTGGGACTCGGGGCCGAGATCGTAGATCGTCTGACCGAACTTCAGCTTCTTGAGCCACGGAATCATAATCGGACCGAATACGACCGTCATTGCAAAGGCGGCAATGATCGTCCAGATCAGTCTGTGCATCTTCTGTTCCCTCCAAACGGTTTTCTCTGATATTGCCCGCGCATGTTATTTGCCCGCAATCTCCTTGAGCAGCTCGGCCACCACGATCTTTTCATTGAAGGGGTGGCGCACGCCGTTGATCTCCTGATAGGTCTCGTGGCCCTTGCCGGCCAGGATCACCACATCGGAGGGATGGGCGTGCATCAGCGCGTACTTGATGGCCTCGCGGCGGTTTTCGATCACCACATATTCGCAGCCGGTGCCGCGAATGCCCTCCTCGATGGCGGCGAGGATCTCCATGGGATCCTCGTTGCGGGGATTGTCGCTGGTGAGCACGCAGAAGTCCGCAAGCTCCCCGGCGATCTCGCCCATCAGCGGCCGCTTCGCCCGGTCGCGATTGCCGCCGCAGCCGAACAGCGCGATCATGCGACCCTTCGTGGTCTCCCGCACGGCCTTCAAAATGTTCTCCAGGCTGTCCGGCGAATGGGCGTAGTCCAGAATCACGCGATAGGGCGTGCCCGTCTCCAGCAGCTCGATTCTGCCCGGCACCGCGCGCACGTCCTCCAGGCCCCGGCGGATCGCCTCCGGACCGATGCCCAGGCTGATGCAGACGCCCGCCGCCAGCAGCGCGTTGTAGACGTTGAAGATGCCCGCCAGCTTCAGCGCAATGGACACGCGGAAGTGCTTGTGCCAGGTCATCAGGAAGTTGGAGCCGCATTCGCTGATCTCGATGTCGTTCACATAGACGTCGCTGCCCTCGCGGATACCCACCCGCAGGGCCTCGCGGCCCGTGGCGGCGATGCCCTGGGCAATGCGCTCGTCGTCCACATTGAACACGATGCGGTCCGTCATCTTCGGATCGAAGAAGCGCATCTTGCATTCGAAGTAGGAATCCATCGATTCGAAGAAGTCCAGGTGATCCTGGGAGAAGTTCGAGAATGCGCCCACGTCGAATCTGATCCCCGCCAGGCGGTCCATGGCCAGCGCGTGGGCGGAGACCTCCATGATGACGTACTCCACGCCCGCCTCCGCCATCTTCTGCAGCATCGCCTGGGTGTCCAGCGGATCCGGCGTGGTCAGCTTCGACGGGATGACCTCCTCGCCGATCATGGAGCACACGGTGCCGATCAGGCCCACCTTCTTCCCCGCCTCCTCCAGGATGGACTTGAGCAGGAAGCTGGTGGTGGTCTTGCCCTTGGTGCCCGTGATGCCGATCATGTGCATCTTTTGGGCAGGATTTCCGTGAAACTGCGCCGCCACGTAGGACTCGGCCAGGCGCACGTTCTCCACCACCACCTGCGGAACCTCAAGCTCCAGCGGGTGATCCACCAGCAGCGCCACGGCGCCGCGCTGCACCGCCTGGGGCGCAAAGTCGTGGGCGTCCATGTGCAGGCCGGGCACACAGATGAACAGGTCCCCCGGCTGTACCTTCCGGGAATCCCCGCAAATATTCAGAATCTCTGTATCTTGATCTCCGATCATCCGAACCTTGCCGGGAATGGTCCCGGTCAATTCATTCAGCTTCATTCGGCATCCCCCTGTAATCATTTTCAGGCACGTTCCCACGCTCATGGCGGCTCAAACGTGACCGCCACCGATGCCGTGGGAAAGACCTCATCCCCGGCGGTGGGCTCCTGCGCAACCGCAAGCCCGCTGCCTTCGATTTGCATTTTGAGTCCGTAGGATCGCAGAATCCGATTGGCCTCCAGCACGGACAGGCCCGTCACATCCGGCACCTGAACCCTACTATTATTGCGCAAGTCTGTTAAGTTGTCAACATACAGCATCATCAGCGAGCCCTTTGCCATGCTTGCGCCCGCTGCCGGCAGCTGATTTGTCACAATTCCGCCCTCTCCGTCGAACACGCAGTCCAGACCGGCCGCCTTCACTGCCGCAGAGGCGTCGGCAAGATTCAGACCCGTCACAGCCGGCACGCGCACCTGCTCGGCCTCCTTCTCGCCGGTCGAAGGTGCGATTCCCATGTACATCAGCGCCTGCTCCAGGATGTCCCGGGCGTAGGGCGCGGCTGTGACGCTGCCGAAGTCGATGGCCACGTCCGCCTCCTCCACGATGAGCAGCACGGCGATTTGGGGATCATCGATGGGTGCGAAGCCAACGAAGGAGCCGATGTGCTTGTCGCTGGACACCACGCCGTCCACATAGACCTGGGCCGTGCCCGTCTTGCCGCCGATGCGATAGCCGGGGATCGCCGCGTTCTTGCCGCCGCCCACGGCCACCACCTGCTCCAGCAGATCCCGCATGGTGGCGGAGGTCTCCGTCGAGATGGGATTTGCCACCACCTGCCGCTGACCCCGCTGGATCACCGTGCCGCTTCCGTCGGTGATTTCTTGGACGATGTAGGGTTCAAGCAGGTTCCCGCCGTTGACCGCAGCGCAGGCCGCCGTCAGCAGCTGCAGCGGCGTGACGGCGATGGACTGGCCGAAGCCGATGCGGGCGATATCCACGCGCTTGCAGGCGCTCTCCGGAATCACGATGCCGCCGGCCTCGCCCTGCAGGTCCACGCCCGTGGGACTGCCCAGACCGAAGGCCTCGATGTAATCGTAGAAGCGCTCCACGCCCAGCCGCAGGCCCATCTCCACGAACACCGGGTTGCAGGAGTTCTGCAGTGCCTGGGCGAAGGTCTCCGCGCCGTGGGGCTTCCCCCAGCACTTGATCCTGCCGCCCTCCACGTAGATGGAGCCGGAGCAGTAGAAGCCCTCATTCGGCGTGACCAGGCCGCTGTCCAGCGCTGCCGAGGCCGTGAGGATCTTGAAGGTGGAGCCCGGCTCGTAGGCGTCGGTGATGCAGCGGTTGCGCATCAGCTCGGTGAGCGTATCCACGTCGTCCCGGGGCGGATCGTTCAGGTCGTAGTCCGGCTTGTTGACCATGGCCAGAATCTCACCGGTCTGCGGATCCATCACCAGCGCACGCACGGCCTTGGCATTGTTCACCGAAAGCGCCTCCCGCGCCGCCTTCTCCGCAAAGCTCTGGATGGACGCGTCGAGGGTCAGCGTCACGCTGCCGCCCTCCACCGCTGCGATGTACTCGCTGGCGGAGTAGTCCAGCTCCCGGCCCTTGCCGTCGATCTCCTCCAGCACGCGCCCGGCCTTGCCGGACAGGTAGCTGTCCAGCGACTGCTCCAGCCCCGCCTGACCCACGCCGTCGATGGTGGTCAGCCCCAGCACCTGGCATGCCAGCTCGCCCATGGGATAGTATCGCTTGCTCTCCTCCTCCAGATACAGGCCGGTAAGCAGCGGCTCACTGGCCTGCGCATCCTGCGCCATCAGCGACTTGATCTCCTGGGCCACGTCCCTCGAAAGCTGGCGCTTGAGGGTCACGCCGCCCTTGCTGGTATCTGAGGCCTTCTGCTCAATGGTCGAAGCGTCCATGTCCAGAATCGGCGCGAGCACCTGGGCCAGCGCCGCAGCATTTTTGACCTGCCGGGGACTGACCGAGAGCGTGTAGGCCGTGGCGCTCTGGGCCAGCACCGCACCGTTGCGATCGAGAATCCGGCCCCGCGTGGGCTGAATCGTGCTCTCGCTGGTCCACTGGGACTGGGCGCGCAGCTGAAGTTCCTCCGCCTTGAGAATCTGCAGCTGAAACAGCCGGCCGCCCAGGGCCGCGAACAATACAAAGAAGATGGCCAGCAACAAGGCAAGGCGGCGACGGATGACCGGCCCTGTCAGAACCATATTCATCCCTCCCCGCCTGGAAAGTCTCGTTCAGAACTTTCTTGCCGCCGGAGCTGCCGGCCGCCTGGGTGGACGTATATCTCTCATATCCTATTCCACGCATATGGCGCGGATCTGTGTCTCGTCGGGCGATTCCATGCCCAGCTGCTGCGCACGCGCAGCGATCTGTTCCAGGTTGTGGAATTCATTGACGCGCAGTTCAAGGTTGGCCTCCTCCCTGGCGAGGGCCGAGGTCTGCGCCTGCACGGCGGCGGTCTGCTTGCTCACCGAAGAAATGCGGGAGAGCATGGTGATCTGCATAAACAATCCCGCGAACAGCACCACAGCCACCGCGGCGATCCACAGCATGCCGCCGTATCTGCGCGGCGCTGCACAAAACCGCACACTCATATTTATTCGCCTCCCGCTCCGCAAAGAACCACGTCGGCCGTTCCTGCTTTGCGCGGCCGCTTATGAGTATCTATGCGGCCTCTCCGATCGGCATTCGGGAGGATTTTCCGGTTTTCAAAGATGATCCGTTTGGATTTATTATAGCATATGCCCCGGTTTTCAAGTCAGGATTTGACATTCTTTTCACAGTATTTAAAATCTCCGTCACAGTTTGTTGTTGAAAAAGCGCGAATTACCGGAAGGAACCCGAACAAACGTTTGCATTTCTCCACAGTTTGTGCTAAACTCTTATTGTCATTTGCCATTGCGGATGTCCTCCTTTTGCTTTCGTCATGCAGTTTCCAGACCGCATCTCCATTATAGCAAAAGGAGTTTTTCTTTCATTCTCACCGCTTAAGCTTCGCTGAACCCCACGCCTAGCGTGGGGTTTTCGGGGTACAAAAAGGACCTCCGGAAACAAAACCGGAGGTCTGTTTTGTAGGAGCGGTACTGTGCGCCGAACTATGCCTGATGCTTCCAGTGGTTCAGCTTCGGCAGCTGCTCCTGAAAGTAGGCGCGGGCCTGGTCAGTGGGCCAACCCTCTTTGGACATGTGCTCCACCAGAAAGTCCGTCAGCTCCTCGAGGGAGGTGTGAAAGAAGCTCCCGTCCACGTAGCACCACTTGCAATATTCCTCGTTGAAGGAGCCGTCGGGTTCGCGGCTGGTGGTTGTATCCTCCAGCGGCATGCCGCAGCACTGGCAGATCAGCTGCTGCGGAGAGCCCAGCAGCGTGTTGATGGAGACCTCGTACAGGCGGGAGAGCAGCTTCAGCGTCTCCACATTTGGAACGGTTTCGCCGGTCTCCCAGCGGGAGACGGCCTGGCGCGTGACGAAAACCCTTTCCGCCAGCTCGCTCTGGGACAGGCCACGATCCGTGCGCAGCTTCAGAAGTACGTCCTTGGGTTCCATGCGCATCACCTCTCGTATATTTTATATCGGAAGAACGTGCATGACAAGCAACCCGCTGTTGCCCATTCAGGGCCGGACGGATCGCGTGGCGATGTACGTGGGCACATTGAATTCGTGCAGGCGGCCCTCACCGTTGGTGTCCTCGTAGAGGCCGGTCAGAACGAATCCCGCCTCCAGCTGGCCGCCAATCTGCTCCTCCAGCGTGTGGGAGAACTGAACGCCGCTGTCCGTGGCCTCCAGCTGGGCCATCTGCTCCGGGTTTGTCAGCGGATCGAAGGGCAGGGCATTGGCGAGCATGCGCTCGTCGTCGTCAAAGATGTAGTTCATGCCGTTGTCCAGGCCCGCCAGCAGCGTTCCGCCCGGACAAAGCACGCGGAAGCACTCCCGCCAGATGGGTTTGACCTCGCGCACGTAGCAGTTGGACACCGGATGGAAGATCAGGTCGAATTCACCGTCTGCGAAGGGCAGGGGCTGGCTCATATCCGCGCGGATGATGCGGATGTCGTAGCCCTCACGCTGCGCCACCATGCGCTCGCTCTCCAGCTGCCTTTCGGAGTAGTCCAGCACCGTGCACTGTGCGCCAAGGGCGGTGAAGATGGGCATCTGCTGCCCTCCGCCGCTGGCCAGGCCCAGCACGCGCTTGCCGCGCAGCTCCCCGAACCAGGCGTGGGGGACGGGCTTGGTGGGGGTCAGCAGCACGTCCCACGCACCGCGCTGCGCCGCCTGATAGATCTCATGGGAGATGGGCGTGCCCCACTCCCAGCCCGCCTCGATCCAGCGGTCGATGGTGTGGGCATTGACGTCCTGATAGTTCATATGTACCTCCTCAGAATTGCCGGAACAGCGCAACGACCTTGCCCAAAACCTGTGCGCTGTCGGCGTAGATCGGCTCCATGTAGCGGTTTTCCGGCTGCAGTCGCACCCGGTTTTCCTCGAAGAAGATGCGCTTGACGGTGGCCTCGTCCTCGATCATCGCTACCACCACCTCGCCGTTCTCGGCGCTGTCCTGCTGGCGCACAACGATGATGTCGCCGTCCAGGATGCCGATTTCAATCATGCTCTCGCCCTGCACCCGCAGGCAGAACAGATCGTCGTGCCCGACCAGGTGCTGGGGCAGGGTCAGGTAGTCCTCGATGTTTTCGATGGCCAGAATCGGCACGCCCGCCGTGACCTTGCCCACCAGCGGCACGCTGCGACCGCGGGAGACGCTGTTGTCCAGCACCTCCAGCGCCCGGGGCTTGGTGGAATCCCTGCGGATCAGGCCGCGCTTCTCCAGATTGTTCAGGTGGGCATGCACCGTGGAGGTGGATTTCAGGCCCACCGCCGCGCAGATCTCCCGCACCGACGGGGGATAGCCCTTCTCCTCGATTTCCCTGCGAATGAAGTCCAGGATTTTCTGTTGGTTTTCCTCCGATGCGCGCATGTTTTCACCCCCTTGCAAGATTTGGCAACAGTATATCACAGAGTATTACAACCCGCAACTATCTATTAGAAACACAAAATGTTGTGGTTGCGCCTGTGGTCTTTCAGCAGGTCGAGGATATAGGTGGGAAGGACGATGCGTCGCTTGCTGCCGGAGGTTTTCGGTTCTGTTCGGATTGATTCACCTTTAAGCCTGACCAGCGTATGCCTGACGTTCATGATTCCCTTGTCTAAGTCGATGTCATCCCAATGCAGGGCGCACAATTCGCCGCATCGGATGCCTGTTGCAAGGAACACATTGCAGATGACCTGAAACTGTAGGTCAGGATGCTGCCGGAGCCTGTCGAGGAAAACCCTGCACTGATCTTCATCCATATAGGCTGCGGGCTTTGTGTCGATCTTTGGCGGCGTTGCCAGTCGGCAGGGATTGCGGCGGAGGATTTCTTTCTTGACTGCTGCCGTGAAGATAGCAGACAGGTTCAGTTTGATTTTGTTCACCGTCGCGCCGGACAGCCCGTGATTGTCCGTCACATCGTCGAACAGCTTTTTCAGCGGGAAGCCCATCTGTTCGGCAAACTTCTCTGCCGTGGGCCGTCGGACGCGGGCGCGTTTCAGAATGTTGTGAATGTTCGTGCGCCGGATACCCGTCTTGTCGGTCAGCATCTGCACCGTGTACCCGTCGAAGGTGACGCCCTCTTTCAGTTGGAAGGATTCTTCACAGCGCCCGTTTTTCAGTAGGCCTGTGAACATGGCGTCCAGCATGGGTGGCGTGATGTTTTTCAATCGATCCCGCGCCAGTCGCGGCATGACGTGCTTGCGCCTTTTCTCATGTCCATATTGTTGATTATCGTGGGCGTTTTCAAGCGTCATAGTGCTAATTTAAGCGACAAAAACGCAAAAAACAAGCCGAAAACCCTGATATATCAAGGCTTTCGGCTGTTCAGATATAGTCTAGCACATACGAAATGGAATTGCAAATATCACATTGTGTTTGCACCGAAGTACAGGAGAAAAGTATTCTTTGGAGAGAAAAGGGAGGCAATCGGAAAGATACTGAGGCAGCTGTGCGAGTGGAAGGGAGTAGAGATCCATGAAGCGGAAATCTGCCCGGACCATGTACATATGCTGGTGAGTATCCCGCCGAAGGTAGCGGTATCGAGTTTTATGGGCTACCTAAAGGGGAAGAGCAGTCTGATGATCTACGAGCAGTTTGGGAATCTGAAATACAAGTACAAAGGAAGGGAATTCTGGTGTCGAGGGTATTATGTACCCTATAAAATAGGAAAACTACAAATATAAGGCTTTTCGGAGCCTACAACACCAAAAAATATAATAACAGAGCTATCACATTACGCAGAAGGCACATTACGCAGAAGGCCGCCCGGTCAAGACAACGGGCGGCCTTTTTGCGTGGAAGGCTCGGAAGGAGGCAGAAATTATCTAAAAAATAACTACAAAATTTTCAAGCAGATTTTTGTGCAAGATTACCGAAACAGAAAAGGAGGTTAGCAAGTGGAGGAAAAGAAAAACATTCCCGTCGAAGGTGAGCCTGTTATCCCCGAGGCTCCCGTGGCGGAGCCCCCTGCGGCGGATGCTCCCGCCCCGGACTTGAACACCGGGCCAGCGGCCCCGCAGGAACAGGAGGGCATCACCCCCGCCGACCCCGGCGATGTGGTGGTGTCCTTTGATAAGATCGAAGAACTCATGGCGGAGCGCAGGGCGGCGGCCCGTGCCGCTGTGGAACAGTCCGAGCCGACTGCTCCCGAGGCCGGGGCTCCCGCAGAAGGCCAGACCGTGGCCACCCCGCCCGAACAGGCCGGGGAAAAGGCCGCCGTAGAGGAGCAGAAAAAGCCCCGCCGTGGCCGTCCACCCAAAGAGGAGAAAGGGGAACAGGCACCGCCCAAGTCTGAAAAGGCGCAGGAGGCGGCCAAGCCACGCAAGGGCCGCCCACCCAAGGGGGATAAGACGGCCCCCGGCGAGGCCCAGCCGCCCAAACCTCGAGACAAAGTGTCCCGAAGTAAACAGGCCGCCCCGGTCAAGGAGGAGGCCGCCGCTGGCGGCGCTGCCCCCGGCGCAGGGCCTGCGGCAGAGGCCCCGGAGCAAACAGCCCCAGCCCGCCCCATTGACGAGGGCAAGCTGGTCTATCTGAAACTTTCCGAGCTCCATGCGTTCCATACTTTCCGTGACCATCCCTTTCAAGTAAAGGACGATGACAAAATGGCGGAGCTGGTGGGGACGATCAAGGAGCATGGCGTTATGACCCCCGCCACCGTCCGCCCGGAAAAGGACGGCAACGGTTACGAGATCATCGCTGGCCATCGCCGTCACCGTGGCAGTGAGCTGGCTGGGCTGGAGGAGCTGCCCTGTATCGTCCGCAACATGACGGACATCGAGGCTGTCCGGGAAATGAAGAACAGCAACAAGCAGCGTGGCGAGCCCCTGCCCAGCGAGCTGGCGAAACTTCTGGATCTGGAAGTGGAGGCCATCAAGCACCAGGGCGGGCGGCTGGCTGGCGTTGCCCCTGGCGATGTGGGGAAACGCTCGGTTGAGATCGTGGGCGAGAACAACGGCATGAACTATAAAAAGGTCATGCGGTATATCCGCCTTAATTCCCTTGTCCCGGAGCTCATGGACATGGTGGACAACAAAAAGATGGGCTTTATGCCCGCCGTGGAGATTTCCTACATCAAGCCCAAAAACCAGCAGCTCATCGCCGTTTCCATTGAGGGCGAGCAGTCCTCCCCTTCCCACGCACAGGCAAAGCAGCTCCGGGAGCTGGATCAGGCGGGCAAGCTCAACGGCGATGTGATTGACGGTATTCTATCAGAAAAGAAAAAGGAGGATCGTGGCGTGATTATTTCAATGGCTGAACTGGAGAAGTATTTTGGCAAGGAGGTCACTCCCGCCAAAATGAAGGAGCAGATCATGTCCCTGCTGGATGACTGGAAAGAGAAACAGCCGCCCGAGCTGGGCAGGGCCGACAAGAAAAAGCCAGATATGGAGAAGTAACCTCGAGACACTTTGTCCCGAGGTTTTTTTGCGCCCTTTGCCAGAGGGCTCGGGTGGTATATCCCCCGTCGCCGCCTACTACCCGGCGCAGGCGGGAGCTGGCCGTCAAGGGGGCGTATGCCCCGCCGCTTGCGGCGGCCTGCCCTTTACGGCCTGCCCCGGCTGTGCTACCCCAAAGCGGCGTGACGGGGGCATATATCCTCCAGAGCCGCCCCCTTTCCCATGAATGGGAAAGGGCGGGGGGATAGGGCTGACCCTACATTATTAAAATATCGGAGGTATTGACTATGAAACGACCCCTCGCATATATCACAGCCGCTTGGTATGGCGGCGACAGCGAAAACGCAGAACGGGCGGCGCAGTATTGCCGTGCCGTGTATGAGGCGGGCTTTTCCCCCATCTGCCCGACCCTTTACCTGCCCCTGTTCCTCAATGATGCCGTTCCCGAGGAGCACAAGGACGGTATCGACATGGGCCGTAACCTTTTGCGGCGTTCCCATGTGCTGGTGGTGTGCGGCCACACCGTCACCGAGGCCATGAAGAATGATATTGCCGTGGCCCAGCGGCTGGGCATTACGGCCACCACCCTTGAGGGCATCCTCACCGTCAAGGGACAGGGCCGCCGCTGATGGCGGCCCTGCTGGAAGCCTACATCACCAACCTCGGGCGCTATGCTGAGGATGGCGTGGAGGCCGGGGCAACGCTGAAATTCCCCGCCACCACCGAGGAGCTGCAGTCCCTCTTAAAGCGCATCGGCGTGGACGGGGTGCGGTATGAGGAAATTTTCATCACCAGCTTTGACGGGGATGTGCTGGGCCTGCATGAGCATTTGGGCGAGTACGAGGACTTGGACGAGCTCAACCATCTGGCCCACCTGCTCTCCGATCTGGAACAGGACGAGCTGGAAAAGTTTGAGGCCGTCATCGACAGCGGCGAATACACGGGCAGCGTGAAGGACTTAATCAACCTCACGCAAAATCTGGACTGCTTTGACTTTGAGCCCGGTATTAAAAGCGATGAGGAACTGGGGCGGCTGTATGTGCTGGACTTCGGGGCCGTAAAAGTCCCGGAGTCCCTCATTGACTATATCGACTATGAGGCGTTTGGGAGGGATGCCCGGATCAATGACAGCGGCCACTACGCCCCCGGCGGGTATGTGCATAACAACCGCAGCAACTTCATTGAGCACTACACGGGCCGGGATGACATCCCCGCCGAGCACCGGATTTTCGCCTATCCCCAGCTTTCCATCCGGGAGCAGATGGCGGCCTACAAGGAAATCATAGACAGGTCGGCGCTGGATAACGACAAGCGCCGCATCATCACGGGGCGGGAGGATCGCTGATGTAACTTCGAGACACTTTGTCCCAAAGCAAGGAGGTGGTAACGCTGGTTGACGAGGATATTTCCCGGCGCACAATCGCAGTATCCATGCGGGCCGGAAAAATGAGCGCCCGGAGCCTTGCCTATGCGCTCCGGGCCGTTGGCCGCAAGATAGCGAAGGAATACCGGGCGGCCAAGACACCCCACGGCAGACAGAGCGTGAAAAAGCTCATGGCCCACGGTGCGGCCACCAGCAGTATCGAGGTGGACGCTCCCAAGACCTTTGACCGTGTGGCCCGGAAGTGGAATGTGGACTACGCCTTTTACAAGACCGGGCCGGACAAATATTTGTTGTTTTTCAAGACGGGGCAGGCCGATGCGATGACGGCCTGTTTCTCGGAATACTCCCGGAAGGTGCTGGATAAGTCCAAGTCCCGGCGCATCCCCATCCGGGAACAGCTCAAACAGGCGGCGGATCAGCTTGCGAAAGAAAAGCCCCGCCAGAAGGAGCGCACAAAGGAGGTGGCCCATGCGGACAGGTAATCTCAAAAAGTACATTATCCCCAACATCCCCTATCTGTTCATTGGCTGGGCCTTTCTCAAATTGGGGACGGCCTACCGCATGGCGGCTGGGGCCGATTTCCTCTCAAAAGTCATGGGGATCGGCCAGACCATCGGCGTGGCTTTTGCAGACTTTGCGCCGGGGATCAATCCGCTGGATTGGCTGGTGGGCATCGTGGGGGCCGTGGCGTTTCGTCTGTTCATCCACATGAAAAGCAAGAACGCAAAGAAATTTCGGCGGGATGCCGAGTATGGATCGGCCCGTTGGGGCAACGAAAAGGACATCAAGCCCTTTATCGATCCCAAGTTTGAAAACAATGTGATTTTGACCGGGACGGAGTTTCTCACTATGAACACCCGCCCGAAGATCCCGGCCAACGCCCGGAACTTAAATTGCTGTGTGATCGGCTCGTCTGGCTCGGGCAAAACCCGCTTTTGGCTCACGCCCCAGCTTTTGCAGGCTCATTCCTCTTTTGTGGTGGTCGATCCAAAGGGCGGCGTCCTCTCCCAAGTGGGACATTTCCTGCAAAAACGGCGGGGGTACAAAATCAAGGTTTTCAACAGCATCGACTTTTCCAAGTCCATGCACTATAACCCGCTGGCCTATATCAAGAACGAGGCCGACATTCTAAAGTTTGTCAATGCCCTGATCTCCAACACCAAGGGCGAGGGCAAGGAGGGCGATCCGTTCTGGACGAGTGCGACTCGTTCGCTGGCGGTAAAAAGTCAGCGGACAAACAACAAAATACCGTTGTTTGGATAACCGGTAATTTGACAGGTGGAATGACGGGGTAACGCCCTGAAACGCCTGCCCTCGGTGGGCGTGCATCGGCTGCAAAGCCGGTGTACGAAGCCCCACGACAACGGCTGAGAGCAACCGTAGCCGCCGCCAACGGCGGCCGAAAGCGGTCTGGAGGCAGACTGTGTTGCCTATAGGCCAAGGGTCTACAAAATACCCATGGTTAGAATGTCTGCCCTGGCAGGCAGACTGACGAATCCGCGAATGTACGGGTCTATAAGAAGACCATACAGAAATGTTTGGGTGCGTTCAAGCGCAGCCGGTGTGGTTTAGTAGAAATTTGCCCTACGAACGACCATGTTGTGTTACAGGCACATCCCAGCCGGCAGGCTCATAGCG
>SFET01000019.1 GCA_004557125.1 Clostridiales bacterium
CAGGAACTGGATGGCCTTGCGGATGTTGTCGTAGATGCGGCGGCCCTCCTCCACCGCACCGACGATGGTGGCGAAGTTGTCGTCCGCCAGCACCATGTCTGCCACGTTCTTGGTCACGTCGGTTCCGGTGATGCCCATGCCCACGCCGATGTCCGCCGACTTGATGGAGGGCGCATCGTTCACGCCGTCGCCGGTCATGGCGGTCACGTAGCCCGCACCGCGCCAAGCGTTGACGATGCGCGTCTTGTGCTCGGGCTGCACCCGGGCGTAGACGGAGATGTCGCGGAACGCCTTTCCGAAGGCCTCGTCGTCCATCTCGTCCAGCTGCGCGCCGGTGATGGCCTTCATGCCGTCCGTAAGGATGCCCAGCTCCTTCGCGATGGCCACGGCGGTGTCCACGTGGTCGCCGGTGATCATGATGGGCCGGATGCCGGCGCTGCGGCACTCCTGAATCGCGGTCTTGACCTCCGGCCGCACGGGGTCGATCATGCCGGTGAGGCCGATGAAGCACAGCTCACGCTCCAGATCGCCGGGCTCAAGGGACGCGGGCATTTCATCCCACGTCCGCTGGGCGCAGGCCAGCACGCGCAGCGCACGATCCGCCATGCCCTTGTTGGCGGCGAGGATTGCATCCCGATCCGCCTGCGTCATGGGCACGGTTTCGCCGTTCTTCAAGAGGTGCGTGCAGCGGTCGAGCACCATGTCCGGCGCGCCCTTGGTGAACTGGATGTAAGCGCCGCCGTCCCTGTGCACCGTGGACATCATCTTGCGCCCGGAATCGAAGGGAGCCTCGCCGCAGCGGGGCAGCGCCTCCTTCAGACCCGGCTTGGGCAGGTTCAGCTTGCCCGCCCAGGCGACCAGCGCGGCCTCGGTGGGCTCGCCGGTGACTTCGCCGTCCTCGCTCATCTCCGCGTCGCTGCACAGCGCCATGGCCTTTCCAAGCAGCTGCTCGTCGGAGCCGTAGTGCTCCACCACGGTCATCTTATTCTGGGTCAGCGTGCCGGTCTTGTCGGAGCAGATGATCTGCGCGCAACCCAGGGTCTCCACAGCGGTCAGGCGGCGAATGATGGCGTTGCGCTTCGACATGTTCGTCACGCCGATGGACAGCACCACCGTGACCACCGCCGCCAGGCCCTCGGGAATCGCAGCCACCGCCAGCGACACGGCCACCATGAAGGAATCCAGCATCGCATCCAGCGTGAATCCGCCCGCGCGCAGCAGCTGCACGCCAAAGATCACCACGCAGATGCCCAGCACCAACCAGGTCAGCACGCGGGAGAGCTGGCTCAGCTTGCGCTGCAGCGGGGTCTGGCCGTCCTCGGCCTTCGCCAGCGCATCGGCGATCTTGCCCATCTCGCTGTCCATGCCGGTGGCCGTGACCACTGCAACGCCGCGTCCGTAGGCCACGCTGGAACCCATGTAGACCATGTTCTTGCGGTCGCCCAGGGGCACGTCCTTTGCCTCCGGGGCCAGATTGATGGCGTCGATGAGCTTCGTCACCGGTACCGATTCGCCCGTGAGCGCCGATTCCTCGATCTGCAGGCTGGCGCACTCGATCAGCCGCCCGTCGGCGGGCACCGCATCTCCCGCCTCCAGCAGCACCACGTCGCCCACCACCAGCTCCTCGCTGCGCACGATCTGCACCTTGCCGTCGCGCAGCACCTTGGAGGTCGCCGCAGACATCTCCTGCAGCGCCTCGATGGCGCGCTCGGCCTTGTTCTCCTGATACACGCCCAGCACGGCGTTGATCAGCACCACGGCCAGGATGATGATCACATCGGCGAAGCTCTCGCCCTCCACCACCGCCAGCACGCCGCTGACCAGGGCCGCCGCCAGCAGAATCAGGATCATCGGATCCGCCATCTGTTTGAAGAAGCGCTTGATCAGGGAATCCTTCTTCGCCTCGGCGAGCTTGTTTTTGCCGTTGGCCGCAAGGCGCTTCTGCGCCTCCGCAGAAGTCAGGCCCTCGCGGCTGCTTTTGGCCTGTTTCAACGCCCGTTCCACGTCCTCGCAATAGAGTTTCATCCAAATCCTCCCTTTCTGTGCATCCGTGAGAAGATAGAAAAAGACTCACGGATAGGTCTATCCTATCCATGAGTCTGGTCATTTAATCCAAGCCAGACCGCGCTGCGGCCATGCATGTTGACTTGTCACAGATCGCTCTGCTGACTACTCCCTCATTGAAGGTAATTCCACTATACCACCGCTTTCGCGCCCTGTCAAGCGTCGCCTCATGTTAATTTCCGATTTTGGACGCTTTCCATACATGGCCTTGCCATCCGCACGCTTTGGCGCTATAATACTTTACAAATCCTTGCTGTGAGGCTCTGATCATGACAAACGAACGCATCCTTCAAATCGCGCGAGCGGAGCAGGTCTTCTCCGCCGCGGCCATCGTTCCCACTTCGGAAATTCCCTTCGACTCCGGCTTTCGCGTCTATTGCGAGGAAAACCTCTGCGGCAACTACGGTGCGAACTACACCTGCCCTCCGGACTGCGGCTCGCCGGAGGAACTGCGCCGCCGCATCCTCGCCCACGCACACGCGCTGGTTCTGCAGAGCAAGTGGGACATCCCGGACTACCGCGATGCCGACGCCATCCGGCGCGCCAAAACCGCGCACAATGCGGCCATGCTGCGCGTGATCAGCCGCCTTCGAGCAGGCGGGCACTGCGGGCAGATGGCCGGCGCCAGCAACTGCCTGCTCTGCGAGCGCTGTGCGAAGCTAGAGGACGAGCCCTGTCGCCATCCCGAGGACGCCTACTGCTGCATGTCCGCCTACTGCATCCACGTGCGCAGCCTGAGCGAGCGCTGCGGCATGGATTACGCCTGCCCGGACGGACACCTCGCCTTCTTCGGCCTCTACGCCTTCTGATCGCCACACAACACAGATCCCGCCGCTCTTCGCGGCGGGATCTGTGTCTAGCTCTCTGCACAAAGCGCAGCGCGCAGTGCCGCCGCACGCCGGTCCGGATCCGCATTGCGCAGCCTCTCCAGTTCCTCCGGAAGCTCGTCGCGCAGGAAGCGCAGCGTCTCCGTACAGCGCTCCAGCTCCGAAAGGAAGATCGTGCGCACGTGCACATCCGCAAAGGCGCGTTCCGCAAACTCCATCGCGCAGCGCACTTCTCCGCGCAGCGCCGTGCGCGCACGATTCGCCTGTTCCCCACGCCTCTGCACCTGCGCGCGCAGCTCCGGCACGGGATCGCCGGCCCGGCAGATCTGCGCGATCAGTTCGCGGATGTCGCCGAGCAGCGCCCGCTCACGGGCTTCCTCATCGGGCGAGATGGCGTTCACCGACCGGCGCACCTCCAGCGCATGCTCCATGCGCTCCAGATGCTGCCTGCATAGTTGTGCAATGCCCCCGTCGTTCATCTCCCGCAGAACGCCGTCGGTGAAGTGCCGCAGCCGCTGAGCGCGCTCCCGGGTCTCCTCCGCAGTGCGAATCCGGGCGTTCAATGCGTCGCTGAGCAGCATCGCCGCGCACAGCGCCTCGTCGAAGCCCGCTCGGGCAAAGCGTTCCTCGGCGGCCTCGTCCCGTCCGTGCAGCACCGCATCCAGGGAAAAGTTCTCCGACACGCCGCGGCACAGCGCGTGGTACAGCGCAAAGCATTCCGCAACCTCGCTGCACTGAAGGTACTGACCGAACAGCAGCGCATCCGCCGCGCCGCCGGTATGTTCCAGCGCAAGCATCATGTCCGAAAGGTTCATCCAGCTGCGCGCCGTGACGATGTGCTCCCCCTCCGCGACGCAAAAGTCCTCCGGACGCAAGCGCAGGTATCCACGCACCGAGGGATGCACCCGCCGCTGCGCCGCATATTCCTGCCAGGCCGAGAGGTCGGGCTCAATCTCCAGCACCCGCAGCCGGTCCATCGTCACCGGGTCGAAGGCGTGGGCTGAGCGGTTGTACTTCTCCGGATTCCCCGCGCACACGATGACCCAGCCCTCCGGCAGTCGGTATTCGCCGAAGCGCTTGTGCTGCAGAAGCTCCAGCATCGCCGGGGTGAGGGTCTCCGACACGCAGTTGATCTCATCCAGAAACAGGATGCCCGCATCGCAGCCGGTCTCCTCCACGCAATCGTACACGCCGGCCAGGATCTCCGACATGGTGTACCGCGTCACCGCGCGCTCCTCGCCGCCGAAGCTGCGCGTGCAGATCTGCGGCAGGCCCAGCGCACTCTGCCGGGTGTGGTGGGTCATGGTGTAGCTCACCAGCCCCACGCCCAGATGCCGCGCCACCTGCACCACCGCATCGGTCTTGCCCACGCCCGGCGGGCCGATCAGGTACAGCGGCCGCTGGGCCTCGGGCGGAACCAGCGGCATGCCCATCTCGTCCAGTGCCGTGTAACAGCGCACCGCCGTCTCCAGCTGATCGATCGCCTGCTGTATATTCATGCACATGCCTCCGTCAGTATTCGTAGTGTTCCCCGCCCTTTGGAACCGGCGCGTCGATCACCAGCCGCCGCACCCAGGCCGGAACGTCAATGTCGTCAAAGCGGTGCTTCAGAAAGGCAAAGGTCACCTCGTATCCCGGCGGCTCGGAGGGAAAGATGCCCCGCCCGTCGGAGAAGTACAGCATGCCCTTCAAGCCACGCAGCCCTCCTGCGGCGATGTGTTCGTCGATCCGGCGGAACACCGGCCGAAAGTCCGTTCCGCCGCCGCCCAAGATAGTGAGATCGTCGATGTAGCGCTCAAATTCGCGCATGCTGGTGATCCTGTCGTCCCGCTGCACCTTCACGTCGCACTGCATGATCCGCAGCTCGAAGCGCCGGAAGAACAGCCCCTCCTCCAGCAGGATGTCCCGCGTCAATTCCAGAAAGCGCTGGGTCAACCCCCGCGCGCAGGAGCCGGAGGTGTCGATTGCGATGACCAGCGTCTCGATCCGCCGCTCCTCGCGGTACTCCAGCGGCTCGATCAGCGGCGCGCCGCAGACCTCCAGGCCGTACAGGTACCAGGACGTCTGGAAGGAATCCGGATCGTCCCGGGCGTTCTCACGCACCGTCGCATACCTTCTGAGATCCGCCGCAAATTCAGCCTTCGCAGCCGCACCCAGCGCCACCTTCTGCCGCAGCGAAGCCGTGCCGCTGCCCATGCCGGTCCCGCTGCTGCCCATGCGCAGCCCTCTCGCCGCGCGCCGCCAGCCCTCCGCAACGCCCTCGCCGCCGGAACAGCGCGCGCGCTCCTCCTGCCGCGCCTGCCGCCACAGTTCGTGACCGTCCAACGCCGTCAGCGCCCGGATCCGATCCAGATGCGTCTGCGCGAATCCGTCCGTCGAAAGTGCCTGCTCCAGCGCCCGCAGATCCTCCATCCAGCCGAAGCGCCGGTGCAGCTCCTGAAAGCAGCCATCCGTCCGGCAGGCATACAGCTCCGGCAGGCAATCCGCCGCCAGAAAGGTCGCCTGGAGATCGCAGGCCAGGTGGGCCAACGCCCCGTCACCATCCCCGAGCGCAAAGATGTGCCCCAGCAGGCAGTGCGCCAGCGAATGAAACAGCAGACAGTCGATGAAATGCTCGTCCTCGAGAAAGCGCGCCCGCAGCCATTGCGGGTTGCAGTGCAGCCGTTCGCCGTCCGCAGCCGCCGTCTCCACGCCATCATCGGCACAGATCTTCAGCCGTTCCAGAGCCGTCGCCAGATAGGGATGCTTCCGGCATATCCGATCCCGGGCGATGGAGCACAACTCCGCCGCCAGCTCCTCCTGACGATCCATGGTCGCACCTCCCTTCCTGACGCATACCAGTATACATCCATTTTCCTACCCGCGTCAATCGCATGCGCAGCTTTTCCTCCCGGCGTCCAATGCCGGGATTTCTGTGCAAAGGCGGGCCTCCCGGCGCACATGGCACATCGGGAGGCCCGCCCTGTTTCCATTCCTTAGCGCACCGGACAGACGCCGCTCGCGCAGTCCGACCCGCCGATGTCCAGCTCCGTCTCCTCGCGCTCGTACTTGGAGATCAGCGAGGGATTGAACGGCTGCATCTTCGCCCGGCGCCGCTCGTACTCCTCCTCGGTGATCGCCTCGTAGGGCAGTAGATCGTAGAAGTTCTCGTCGTAGCTCAGGAAGGACAGGGCGACGATGTCGTCCCAGTGGTTCCACACCCACTCCTCGACCTCGTCCCACTCGTTCTCCCGCACGTGCACGGTGATGGAGCAGTTGTGGTCCACGTAGTGCTCCATGAACATCTTGTAGTTCTCCAGCTGCTCGATGGCGGAGGCGTCGGCCTTGACCCGTCCCTCGGGGGCCTTCACCGGGAACTCGATCACCTTCGTGCGGCAGGTCTCCGCATCCTGGCCCACCTCCGGGAACACCGGATAGCCCAGGTCCTCGCACACCCGGCACAGCGGATCGCTGGCGGAGATGCGGATGCGGCGCACGTAATAGGGCGCGTGGGAGTAGTGCACGCCGCAGGACACCGTGGGCAGCAGCGAGAGCGTGCCCTCGGGCTTGATGGTGGTCACCAGCAGCGGCGCATTGAGTCCCAGCGAATCCGCCATCTTTTTCGCGGCGCTGTGGGCGGCGTCGCGCAGCTTCTCCAGCAGCGCCGCCTGACCCTCGCGATCCAGGCCCACGGCGTTGACCATGTCCTGCCAGCCGGTCAACGAGCAGCCCAGCAGGCGGTCGCGCTGTTGCACGGAATTCCAGCGGTGCATCTCCAGCTCACGGCAGGTCATGCGCAGGCCCGCGCGGGCGCTCAGGCGCTGGGCCTCCAGCAGGCCCGCCTCGTCCAGCTTACCGTCCCTGACAAAGGCCATCACGTTCAGCGTGGTCAGATTGCACAGGCCGTGGCTGTCCAGCAGGATCTCGCCGCAGGGATTGCAGCCGCAGAAGTTCGGCCGACGCTTCAGGCCGGCGGCCTCGTTGATCCAGCCGGGCTCGCCGGAGTGGCGCATCTGCTGCAGATGCCAGTGCAGCTGCTCGCGGCTGGGCTTGCGGCGGTAGAAGATGGAGTTGTTGCTCATCTGGCGGTGGGCAATGTTCCGGTCGATCTCCCAGCGGCCGTTCACCTGGCGGTAGAGCTGGCTCTTGGCCTGGATGCACTCGGCGTCGTCCTGATCGATCAGGCCGATCTCGGAGGTTCTGCGCACGCCGCCGGAGACCACGTTCTCGCCGATGATGTTGGCGATGTCCAGCAGGTCGATGGGCTTGAGCTTCGTGCGCACGACGCCGTCCCGCAGGCCCGCGGAGGTGATCACGCGATGGATCTTGTCCAGCATGGCCATCATGGACTCGTAGCCGCTGGCCGTGCCGCCGAACACCTTCAGGCGCTCGCCGCGGGGACGGATGGAGTCGTACTCCACCACGATGCGCCGCACCTTGGCGTACTCCTGATTGGTCAGCACATCGAAGTAGCGCTCGATGGCCTGGGCCCAGCCCTCCTTGGAGTCGCCGATCGCCAGCGTCACCGTGTCGCCGGAGAAGCTCACTCCGGTGTACTCCAGCCGCTCCCCTCTGGGCCGGGGATTGTAGGCCTTGTGGATGATCTCAAGGTTGGTGCGGATCTTCGGCAGCTTCTCTGCGTCGGACTTGAGCACCCGCACGCCCACGCCGCTACCCACCATCAGCAGGTAGAACAGATCGTGGTAGGCGTGGTAATCGTCGATGACCTCGAAGGCGCAGTTGTAGTTCGCCATGGGATAGGCCTCCGACACCGGCGTCTGTCCCACCCAGAGCGTGCGCCCGGACAGGAACTGCCGCAGGTTGTAGATGTTGTCGTAGAGCTTTTCCGCTTCCTCGCGGCTGGTGGGCGCCAGGGAGCAGTTGTACTCCACGGCCCGGCGCACCGTCTCCCACCAGAACTCCCGGCGGTTCAGCTCGGGAATGTAGCGCGAATATGTGCGCAGATACACAAACGAGCCCAGCTCGCCCATGGGATTCGGCGCGTGCTTGTACTTCGATAGGAATTCGCGGCTCAAAAGGCCCTCCTTCCAGTCCGCCACGCCCCGGGTCTTTTCCTTCTCCATGCGGTAGAGGATGTACGCCTTGGCGGTCTTGAAGCGTCCCTGCTCAAACAGCGCCTCCTCCACGGCGTCCTGAATGGTTTCGATGTCCACAATCTCCTCTCGCCGCCCGACCAGCTTTTCCTCCACGCAGTCCACCGCGCGCTGCACGGCTTCGTCGCCGTGCTCGCCCGCAGCCGCAGCCGCCAGCGTCACCGCCCGCACAATGAACTCGCGATCATAGTTTACAATGCTGCCGTTTCTCTTTCGAACCTGCATTTCTGATATCCTCGCATTTCCATATATTGTGTTTATTTGAAAATAATAACCGCAACATATGGATTATAGCGCATGTTCGCTCCAAAATCAACCGTATTTTTTCAGACAAAGCGACGTCATTCAAACCGCTGCACTTACAAAATGGAGGACGGCACGATCTGCCGTCCTCCATTTCAGATATTGATTTGTTGCCGTCACTTTGCTTCCATGCGGGCGGTGATCTGCTTCATCGCCGGACGCAGCGCGCCGTAGAAGATGGGCGCGGCGATCATCGCGACCACGGCGTTGATCAGGGAAGCGGGCAGCTTGGACAGCATGGTCGCGCCCACGGCGTCCAGCGGGAAAGCGTAGACGAACTTCTGATAGATGAAGGTCTTGAGCATGTACAGCGCCACGTAGCTCAGCGCGCCAATGATGCTCGCAACCACGATGCGCACGGGCTTGGCCTCACGATCGATCTTCACATTGGCGATCTTCGCGCAGACGAAGGCCATGGCGAACTTGCTGACGAAGGTGATCAGGCACTGAACGATGTCGTAGCCGCCGAACAGGGCGTCGTACAGGAAGGAGCCCAGGCCGGCTGCGATGCCGCCGGGCACGCCGCCCAGCAGCAGGCCGGACAGCAGGCACATGGCGTTGGCGAAGTGCACCTTCGATCCCAGCAGCGGGAAGCGGAAGAAGGTGATGACGCAGACGATAGCCGCCATCACGCCGATGTAAATGATCTTCTGAATGGAATACTTCTTTTCACCCATTGTTTTTTCCTCCAATTGACATGCTTTCCATTTGCGGGTATAATCATAATGCAGATCTGGCATGTTTTCAATGCTCAGTTTTTGTATAATTCATGTGGTCAGATTGGAGGCGTGCGCATGTACAACATCACGCTGACGCTGGACGGCGACAGCCGCGTTCCCCTGTACGAGCAGCTCTATCGCTACTTCGCGCAGGAGATTCAGTCCGGGCGCATCCCCGCGGGCACAAAGCTGCCCTCGAAGCGCAGCCTGTGCGCCCACCTGGGGGTCAGCCGCTCCACCGTGGAGAACGGCTATGCCATTCTGGTGGCGGAGGGCTACGTGTGCGCATCGCCCAAGCGCGGCTTCTTCGTGGCCGATCTGACCCCCTACGCACCGCCGCAGCCCACCCCCATCCCCGAAGCAAAGGCGCGCCCGCAGGCAGCGGAGGAGGCGAAGGTGAACTTCTCCACCTCCATCGTGGACACCTCCGCCTTCCCCTATGCCTCCTGGGCAAAGCTGAACAAGGAGGTCATCTACAATTCTCCGGAGCTGCTTCAGCGCGGCGACCGCCAGGGCGAACCGGCGCTGCGGCGCGCGCTGGCCGCCTTTCTGCGGGAATACCGCGGCGTGCACTGCGATGCGGACCAGATCGTCGTGGGCGCGGGCACGGAGTATCTGATCGAACTGCTGCTGCAGCTGTTCGATCCGGAGGTGGTGTTCGCCCTGGAGGATCCCTGCTACGCGGTCACCTGGCACTGCGTGCGCAACAGTGGCCGCCGCTTCCGCTTCGTGCCGGTGGGCGAACAGGGCATCTCCATTCCCGATCTCTGCGCCAGCGATGCCAGCGTTGCCTACATCACGCCCTCCCACCAGTTCCCCATGGGCGTGACCATGCCCGCCGTGCAGCGCTCCCGGATGCTCCACTGGGCCTTGTCTACACCGGAGCGCTACATCATCGAGGACGACTACGACTGTGAGTTCCGCTACGGCGCGCACCCCATTCCCGCGCTGCAGAGCATGGACCGCAACGGCTGCGTGGTATACATCGGCACCTTCAGCCGCAGCCTGGCGCCCTCGATCCGCGTGGCGTACATGGTGCTGCCTGTGCCGCTGCTGGCGCGCTACCGCTCGCTGTTCGGCCACTTCTCCTCCACGGTGTCCCGCTACGAGCAGACCGTGCTGGCGCGCTTTCTTGCCGAGGGCTTCTACGAGCGCTACCTGCGCCGCATGTGCAACCTCTACCGCCAGCGCTGCACCCGCCTCACCGCACGGATCCGCAATCTGGATCCCGACATCCGCATCAGCGGCGACGGCGGCGGCCTGCACTTTCTGCTGACCCTGCCGGATCGCAGCGAAGAGGAGCTGTATGCCCAGGCCGCCGAAGCGGGCATCCGCCTGCACCGGCTCAGCGACTACGCCCACGAATTCCCGCCCCGTCCCTCCACCGTGGTGCTGGGTTACGGCGGCATTCGCGACGAGGAGCTGGAGCCCGCGGTGGAGCTGCTCCGCGACGCTTGGCGGCTCTGATCCATCGCGCATGGAAGCGGCGCAATCCGGAAAAGCTGGCACTGGCGGGCCGTGCCTGCACAAACGCGCGCCGTCCAAGTTGACATACTATACGACACGTGATAATATAATATCGTATATTAGATACAAATTTTCATCGAACAGTGAGGCGACCCGCCATGAATCCCCTGAAAGCGGCCTACTGCCGCACCTTCCAGTTTTTCTTCAAGCTCGCAATTCCCCTGCTGCCCTATCGCAGCCCACTGATGCTGAACTCCTGCGCGGAGATCCCGGAGCAGCTGCGATCGCGCGGCATCCGCAGCGTGCTGATCGTCACCGACCTGTTCATCCATCAGAGCGGCCTCATCGAGCCCCTGAAGGAGGCGCTGCAGGCGGCGGACATCCGCTACGCAGTTTTCGATGAGACCGTGCCCAACCCCACGATTCAGAACGTGGAGGACGCGCGCAGGCTCTATCTGAAGGAGGGCTGTCAGGCGATCATCGGCTTCGGCGGCGGCTCCGCCATGGACTGCGCCAAGGTCACGGGCGCGCGCATCGTCCGCCCCAACACGCCGGTTCAGAAGCTGAAGGGCATCTGCCGGGTAATGCGTCGCCTCCCCTTCACCGTTGCCGTGCCCACCACCGCCGGCACCGGCAGCGAAACCACCCTTGCGGCGCTGGTCACCGACCGGGACACGCATCACAAATTTACCATCAACGATTTTGCCCTGATCCCGCGCGTCGCGGTGCTGGATGCCGAGGTGACCCGCAGCCTTCCGCCCAGGATCACCGCCACCACCGGCATGGACGCCCTCACCCACGCCGTGGAGGCCTACATCGGCCGCTCCACCACCGCCTCCACGCGCGCCGACGCCATCCATGCGCTGGAGCTGATCCAGGCCAATCTTCTGCGCGCCTATCGCGATGGCAACGACATGGAGGCGCGGCGGAACATGCTGCTGGCCTCATTCTATGCCGGCCGGGCCTTCACCAAGTCCTACGTGGGCTACTGCCACTCCGTCGCCCACTCCCTGGGCGGCCGCTACAACATTCCCCACGGCCTGGCCAACGCGGTGCTGCTGCCCCACGTGCAGGAGGCCTACGGCGAGAGCGCCCACAGAAAGCTCTGGGAGCTGGCCTGCGCGCTGAAGCTCTGCGACGAAAGCGCTTCTGCAAAGGAAGGTGCGGAGCGCATGATCGCCATGATCCGGCAGATGAACGCCGGGATGAACCTTCCCGAGACCCTTCCGGGCATCCGACGCGAGGACATTCCCGGCCTCGCCGCCCGGGCTGAAAGGGAGGCCAACCCACTCTATCCGGTGCCGAAGCTGATGACGGCAGCGGAGTTGGAGCGGTTCTATTACGACGTCATGGAGGATGCACAATGAATCCGCAGGAAATCGCTTCCATCGTATCCGCACAGCGCGCCTACTTCGACAGCGGCGCCACACTGCCCGTTGAATTCCGCATCGACGCGCTGAAGCGGCTGCGCACGGCGATCCAGAGCAACGAGGCGCGCATCGCCGAGGCCATACGCGCCGATCTGGGGAAGTCCGCCTTTGAGAGCTACATGTGCGAGAGCGGCCTGGTATTGAGCGAGATCAGCTGCATGCTGCGCCACATCCGCAGCTATTCCCGGGAGCGCCGGGTGCGTACGCCGCTGGCCCAGTTTGCATCCCGCAGCTACATAAGCCCCGCGCCCTACGGCGTGACGCTGATCATGAGTCCCTGGAACTACCCGCTGCTGCTGACGCTGGATCCGCTGGTGGACGCCATCGCAGCGGGCAATACCGCCGTGGTGAAGCCCAGCGCCTACTCCCCCAACACCAGCGCGCTGCTCGCCGAACTGATTGCGGAGTGCTTCCCGCCGGAGTATGTGGCGGTGATCACCGGCGGACGCGCAGAGAACGCCTGCCTTCTGGAGGAGAAGTTCGATTTCATCTTCTTCACCGGCAGTGCAAGCGTCGGAAGGCTGGTGCTGGAAAAGGCCGCGCCGAAGCTCACGCCCGTCGCACTGGAGCTGGGCGGCAAGAGTCCCTGCATCGTGGATGCCAGCGCCGATCTAAAGCTGGCGGCGCGGCGCATCGTCTTTGGCAAGTACCTCAACTGCGGCCAGACCTGCGTGGCGCCGGATTACATTCTCTGCGATGCAAAGGTGAAGGATCAGCTGATCGCCCTTCTGAAGGCGGAGATCCGCCGCCAGTACGGCGATGACTGGTGCACGAACGCAAACTACGGCAAGATCATCAACGAGAAGCACTTCGACCGCATCTGCGGCCTGATCGATCCCGACAAGCTGGCCTGTGGCGGCGGCAGCGATCGCGCCTCGCTCAAAATCGAACCTACCGTGCTGGACAACGTGCGCTTCGACGATCCGGTGATGCAGCAGGAGATCTTCGGTCCGGTGCTGCCGGTGCTCAGCTTTACCGACCTGGAGCAGGCCATCCGCAGCATCAACGATCGTCCGAAGCCGCTGGCGCTGTACATATTTTCCGCCAACAAGAGCGCCGTTCGCCGCGTGCATCAGCGCTGCCGCTTCGGCGGCGGTTGCGTCAACGACGTAGTGATCCATCTGGCCACCAGCAGCATGGGCTTCGGCGGCGTCGGCGAGAGCGGCATGGGCGCATACCACGGAAAGGTCGGCTTTGAGACCTTCTCCCACATGCGCAGCATCGTGGACAAAAAGACCTGGATCGACCTGCCCATGCGCTACGCCCCCTACAAATCCCTCTATGCGCGGCTTCTGCACATGTTCCTGCGCTGAAACGCAGCAAAAGCGCTCCCGATCACTTGAATCGGGAGCGTTTTTTTCTGCATGTGCAAACCCTTGCCCGACGGCTTGTCTGTGCCGCTCAACGCGGCGGCAAGGCAGAACGCGCATTGTCTCCAGTGGGAGATGCAATCATTTCTTTCGCAGCGGAATGCGGATCACGGTCTTGAGCCGCTCCGGCGCACACTTGCGCGCATCGGACAGGTAGATCTCGTGGTGCCTCCGCACATCGCCGCAGTCCGGGACGAAGCCGTTTTCCGCCGCGAAGTCCTCCATGGCGGCGATGGTCGCCCCCTCCGCGTCGAAGGCTCCAACATGCATGCACTGCACGCACTTCCCCTCCGCATAGCGGAAGAACTCCGCCCGGGAGAAGTCCAGCCCCTTCTTGCACGTGGCCTCCGAAACGGCCCAGTCGAACTCCTGAAGCGTTACGAACTCCGGCAGGCGGATCATGCTGATCCACCGAAAGTTCTCCTTGCGGGCAAGGTCGAGGGATGAAGCGCCATCCTGCCACCACAGGCCCTCCAGCGGCGGAACCACGTAGTCGAAGTAGCCCTCGATGCGGTGGTCGCCCATCTTGCTCATCTTGATGGTGAAGGCCAGGCCGTAGAGCAGCTCCATGGCGGACTTGTACTCGCCGTCCTCCGCATTGGGATTGCCGCTGCCCCGCACCGCCACAAAATGCATCTCCGGAACCTCCACAAGCTGCGGCTTTCTGGGCGGAAGATAGAATTCCCTGTACTCCTTCTTGTAATCAAATGCCATTTTCTTTCCTCCAGATAAAACAAGGGCGCTCTCCGGTAGAAAGCGCCCTTCAATTTTACTTACCTCGGCCCATGAAGCCCCGCAGCCGGCTCCGCAGGGAGCGCTTGCCGGAGACCGCGGAGGCCTGCATCTGCACCGGATGCTCCATGTAGTAGCTCTGCACGTTCAGCGGCTCGCCGTCGTTGTGCACGGAGACGTAGTTGCCGTCGTTCTGCAGCCGCCGCGCCTTCAGGTTGTCCGAGAGGATGCGATCCAGATACTCCGACAGCATATGCTTGATCTCCGAGCTGGAAACCGGGCAGGCGATCTCCACCCGGCGGGTCTGGTTGCGGGTCATGATGTCCGCCGAGGACAGGTAGCATTTGCGCTCCTCGCTCTCCCCGAAGCAGTAGATGCGGCTGTGCTCCAGGAAGCGGCCCACGATGCTGGTGACGGTGATGTTGTCTGTCTTGCCCGGCACGCCCGGTAGCAGGCAGCAGATGCCGCGAATGATCAGATCGATCCGCACGCCCGCGCAGGAGGCCTCCGACAGCTTGTCGATCAGGTCGCGCTCGGTGATGGAGTTGGCCTTGAGGATGATGCGGCCCTGACTGCCCTTGGCGATCTCGCCGTCGATGAGCTGCATCAGGCGGTTCTTCATTGCGTTGGGCGCGACGAAGAGCTTATCGTACTCGTCGGACAGCGAACCGATCAGAATGTTCTGGAAGAACGCCACCGCGTCCTGGGCGACGCCGCTGTCGGCGGTCATCATGCAGAAGTCGGTGTAGAGCGTGGAGGTCTTTTCGTTGTAGTTGCCCGTACCGATCTGGGTGATGTGGGAGAGACCGTTCTTCTCCCGGCGGGTGATCAGGCAGATCTTGGCGTGGCACTTGCAGTTCTCCGGGCCGTAGATGATGCGGCAGCCGGCCTCCTCCATCTCTCGAGCCCAGCCGATGTTGTTCTCCTCGTCGAAGCGCGCGCGCAGCTCCATCATCACGATGACCTCCTTGCCGTTCTCGGCGGCCTCGCAGAGGTACTTGGCGATGGCGGAGTTCCGCGCCAGGCGGTAGATGGTGATCTTGATGGACAGCACCTCGGGATCCGTGGCGCTCTCCCGCAGCAACTTCAGGAAGGGGTCGATGGACTGGTAGGGATAGAACAGGAGCAGGTCGCGCTGCTGAATCTGGGCGCGCATGGGCATTTCCCGATCCAGATACTCCGGCCAAACCGGCGCATAGGGCGGGTAGTACAGCTCCGGCGCGCAGTTGTCCAGCATGTAGGCGTAGCTCAGCTTCAAGGGGCACGCGCAGCTGTACACCTGCTTCATCTCCAGCTTCAGAAAACTCGCCAGCATCTTGGCCAGCCGCGGCGCATAGCCCTGCAGCTCCAGGCGCACCGGTGCGAGGCGCTCGCGCTTGCGCAGCAGGCGGGACATGTAGTTCAGGAAGTCGGGGTTGTCCTCGTCGAACTTCTCCTCATCGAGGCTGATGTCCGCGTTGCGGGTGACGGCGATCACCGCCTCCTCCTCGACGATGTAGATCTTGAAGATCTTCTTCAGGTGCGCAGCGACCACGGCCTCGGTGCGCACGAAGCGCGTCGGCGTGCCCGGCAGCACCAGGATCGGCGGCACCGACTTGGGCACGTCCACGATGCCCAGCAGCATCTTGCCCCGGTTGTTCAGCAGCGCCGCCGCGTAGAGATCCTTGTTTTTGAGATGCGGGAAGGGATGGTTGCGGTCGATGATCTGGGGCGAGAGCACCGGGCGGATGTTGTTGCGGTAGTACTCGTGGATGTAGTTGCGCTGGCTCTCGGTGAGGGCCTCGTAGGCAATCTCCGAAACGCCCTTGGCCGCCAGCTGACGCACCAGGTCACTGTAAATCTCATCCCGGCGCACGATCAGCGGGCGCACCGCCTCGAACACCTTGTCCAGCTGCTGCGCGGGCGTCATGCCGCTCTTGTTCTCCACATCGTCGGGCGCCAGCATGTTCAGATCGAACAGGCTGCCCACGCGCACCATGAAGAACTCGTCCAGGTTGCTCGTGAAGATGGACGCAAAGCGCAGCCGCTCGATCAGCGGAACCGTCGGATCCGCCGCCTCCAGCAGCACGCGCTCGTTGAATTTCAGCCAGCTCAGTTCCCGGTTCTGCGTATAGCTCAGATCCCACTGATGGGCGTTCTCCACAGGTATTCCTCCCCCGCGCCGCTCCGCGACCGGCGCATCGAAATTCTCCGGCGCAGCCGCCTTTTGCATACGCCGCTTATTCTACTATTATAGTCAAAGATTTCGACAAATTCAACCGCAAATCAACATGAATTGTAAAATCGTATTGCGCAAATTCCAGTTTTTGTCTCCACACTTCCCCATTCATCTCTGATCCATCCTTCAAAAATTCGATTCTTTCCCCATTTGGGCCTTGTATAATACCCCAAAATAGTATATAATGTAAACTGTAAGCGAATTATTCATTGAATATACGGCAATCCTACATTCAGGGAGGTTTCTTTTATGATTCGAATCGGTATGCTGACCAGCGGCGGCGATTGCCAGGCACTGAACGCGGCGATGCGCGGCGTCGCCAAGACGCTCTTCAATGCCAAGGAGGATGTGGAAATCTACGGCTTCCTGGACGGCTATCAGGGCCTGATCTACGGCCGCTTCCGCCTGCTGACCTATAACGACTTCTCCGGCATCCTGACCAAGGGCGGCACCTTCCTGGGAAGCAGCCGCACGCCCTTCAAGACGATCCAGGATCCCGACGCGAACGGCCTGGACAAGGTCGCCGCCATGAAGCAGAACTACTACAAGCTGCAGCTGGACTGCCTGGTGATCCTGGGCGGCAACGGCACCCACAAGACCGCGAACCTGCTGCGCGAGCAGGGTCTCAATGTGGTCACGCTGCCAAAGACCATCGACAACGACCTCTGGGGCACCGACATGACCTTCGGCTTCCAGAGCGCCGTGAATATCGCCACCGAGGCCATCGACTGCATCCATACCACCGCCGCTTCCCACGGCCGCGTGTTCATCGTGGAGATCATGGGCCACAAGGTAGGCTGGCTGCCGCTGAACGCGGGCATGGCCGGCGGTGCGGACATCATCCTGATCCCCGAGATTCCCTACGACATCGACAAGGTCTGCGACAAGATTCAGGAGCGCCACGATCGCGGCAGCCGCTTTACCATTCTGGCCGTCGCCGAGGGCGCGATCTCCAAGGAGGATGCGGCGCTGTCCAAGAAGGAGTACAACAAGAAGCTGGAGAAGCGCAAGTTCCCCTCCGTGTCCTATGAAATTGCGGATCAGATCAACAAAAAGATTGGTCTTGACGTGCGCGTCACCGTGCCGGGCCACACCCAGCGCGGCGGTTCCCCCTGCGCCTACGATCGCGTGTTCGCCAGCCGCCTGGGCAGCGAAGCGGGCAAGCTGATCCTCAAGGGCGAGTACGGCTTCATGGTGGGCTACAAGAACCGCGAGATCGTCAAGGTGCCGCTGGAGGAGGTTGCCGGCAAGCTGAAGATGGTCGATCCCAAGGCCAGCATCATCAAGGAAGCCAAGGCGCTGGGCATCAGCTTCGGCGATTAAACCTGAGAGCTTTTCCAGACGCTGAGAAAGCCTGGCAGCAGTCGCGTCTCCGAAGGAGCCGCGACCAGCTCGGGCGAATCCTCCGGATTCCAGCCCGGCGCTGCCGAAACCTGCGCGTATGCGCTACGGTTTCGGTGCGTTCAAGACAAGGAAGCAAGGCTGCAAATGAAGGCGCATACACGAGTAGCAGTCGCGCTGCTGCCTTCGGCGCGCTGCCGGCCGCTGCAATCATTTGCATTGCGGCCGGTGCGTAAACGTATGTAACTGAAATTTGCAGCCGATGCTGACGCAGTAAGAAAAAATGCCAGCCGATTTCTTTAAATCAGGTGGCATTTTTTCGGTTGTGGGCTTTATCAGTGATCTGGGGCGCGACCCGATCTGGGCCGCGCCTTTTTCGTTTGCCGTTTCTGCAACCACTTTTTGAATGTATTCAACCGTTGTTTGCTTCTATTGACAAACGCATACGGCATGATATGATGGTTGCAGAACAGCTTTTTTGCACATGGAGGTCGCACATGTATCGGATACTGATTGTGGAGGACGACCGGGACATCGCGCAGGCGATCCAGCTGCAGGCGCAGGCGTGGAACTTCGACGCGCGCTGCGTGCAGGATTTCCGGAATGTGATGGCGGAGTTTGCCGAATTCGATCCCCATCTGGTGCTGCTGGACGTGTCGCTACCCTTCTTCAACGGCTACCACTGGTGCAGCGAGATCCGGAAAACGTCCCAGGTGCCCATCATCTTCATCTCCTCGGCCTCGGACAGCATGAACATCGTGATGGCCATGAACATGGGCGCGGACGACTTCATCGCCAAGCCCTTCGACCTGAACGTGCTGATCGCGAAGGTGCAGGCGCTGATGCGTCGCAGCTACGACTACGCGCCCTCGGCCCCGGTGCTGGAGCATCGCGGTGCGATACTGAACACCGGCGATGGCAGCCTGTTCTATCATGATCAGCAGATCGAGCTGAGCAAGAACGAGTACCGCATCCTGCTCACGCTGATGCGCAGCAAGGGCAAGGTGGTCAGCCGGGAGAAGCTGATGGAACAGCTGTGGAGCACGGACTGCTTCGTGGATGAGAACACACTGAGCGTGAACGTGGGCCGCCTGCGTAAGAAGCTGGAGGCTGCGGGGCTGAACGGCTTCATCGCGACGAAGTTCGGCGTTGGCTACGTCATCCACGACGCACCGGAGGGAGGCGCTTCATGAGGCTGCTGCTGTCCTACCTGCGCTCCCGGCGGCGGGTGCTGCTCTTCTCGGTGCTGTGCGCGCTGCTGTTTTGCGTCTCCTTTCTGCTCTACCACCTGCCCGTGGAGGCGGTGCTCTATCCCGCCGGGCTGTGCCTGCTGCTGGACGGCATTGCGCTGGGCTGGGACTTTCTCCAATTCCGTCGGCGGCACAACCTCCTGCATGCACTGCGCTTCATCACCGACAGTGCGCTGGACGCACTGCCCGAGCCTGAGAACCGCATCGAGGCGGACTACCAGCGAATCATCGGCCTGCTTCGGGACGAGCAGCGACAGATCGAGGGCGGCATGCGGCGGCGCTACGCGGACATGATCGACTACTACACCGTCTGGGCGCACCAGATCAAGACGCCCATCGCGTCCATGCAGCTGAGCTTGCAGAGTGAGGACAGCGCGCTGAGCCGCAAACTGCGGCTGGATCTGTTCCACATCGAGCAGTATGTGGAGATGGTGCTGACCTACCTGCGGCTGGATTCGGACGAGACGGACTACGTCATCCGGGAGTGCAACCTTGATGACATCCTCAAGCGCTCGCTCAAGAAGTTTGCGCCGGAGTTCATCGCGCGGAAACTGTCTCTGCGCTACGAGCCGGTGGGAATCCGGGCCATCACCGATGAAAAGTGGCTCGGCTTCGTGATCGAGCAGCTGCTGTCCAACGCGCTGAAGTACACCTACGAGGGCGGCGTGACCATCGAGTCCGCCGAGAGCGGCGTGCTGTGCATTCGGGACACGGGCATCGGCATCGCAGCGGAGGATCTGCCCCGCATCTTTGAGCGCGGCTTCACCGGCTGCAATGGTCGCGGTGAGCGCAGCTCCAGCGGACTCGGGCTGTACCTCTGCCGCAGAATCTGCCGGAATCTGGGCCACGGCATATCGGCCCAGTCCACGCCCGGAGAGGGCACGGCGATCCTGCTCGACCTGAACCAGCGCCGCCTGGACGTGGAATAGCGGCACTTCTTACGGAACTGTTAGAATTCACCGGGGAATTGTAAGGCAAATCGATGGCCTTGCGGTTCCCCCTTCTGCTAAAATGGCATCAGAATTCAACAGGAGGTCAAACAAACATGCCGATACTGGAAGTCAAGGAACTGAAGAAGATTTACACCACCCGCCTGGGCGGAAACAAGGTGGAGGCCCTGCGCAACGTGAACTTCAGCGTTGAGGAGGGCGAATACGTGGCCATCATGGGCGAATCCGGCTCGGGCAAGACCACGCTTTTAAACATCCTCGCGGCGCTGGACAGGCCCAGCTCCGGCAGCGTCTGCCTGGACGGCAAGGATCTGCACCAGATCAAGGAGAGCGAGGTTGCCGCCTTCCGCCGCGACAAGCTGGGCTTCGTGTTCCAGGAGTTCAACCTGCTGGACACCTTCACCGTGGAGGACAACATCTACCTGCCGCTGGTGCTGGCGGGACTCCCCCACGACCAGATGCAGTGGCGGCTGCGGCCCATCGCCGATGAGCTGGCCATCACCCACCTTCTGAAGAAGTACCCCTACGAAATCTCCGGCGGTCAGAAGCAGCGCGCGGCCGTCGCCCGGGCGCTGATCACCGGGCCCCGGCTGCTGCTGGCGGACGAGCCCACCGGCGCGCTGGACTCCAAGGCCACCGACGAGCTGCTGCGCCTGTTCGCGCGCATCAACCGCAGCGGTCAGACGATCCTGATGGTCACCCACTCCGTCAAGGCTGCCAGCCGTGCGGGCCGCGTGCTGTTCATCCGCGACGGCGAGGTGTTCCACCAGATCTACCGCGGGCAGTCCACCGACGAGCAGCTCTATCAGAAGATCTCCGACACGCTGACCATGCTTGCGACGGGCGGTGAGCGGCAGTGAAGAAGCTCCTCTATCCCCGGCTGGCCTGGACGGGCATCCGCAAGAACAAGCGCCTGTATGCGCCCTACCTGCTCACCTGCGCCGGCATGGTCATGATGCACTACATCATCACCGCCCTCTCCTGCTCCAACGCGGTGTACAGCCTGCGGGGCGGCAGTACCATCACCGCCATGCTGAGTATGGGCAGCTGGATCATCGCGCTGTTCTCGCTGATCTTCCTCTTTTACACCAACTCCTTCCTGATTCGCCGCCGCATGAAGGAATTCGGCCTGTACAACATCCTGGGCATGGGCAAGGGCAACATCGCCCGCATTCTGGTCTGGGAGACCCTGATCAGTGCGGCCCTGACCCTCTCCACCGGCCTGTTTGGCGGCTTCGCGCTATCGAAGCTGGCCGAGCTGGGGCTGGTGAACATCATGAAGGGCGAGGTGAGCTACCGCGTCGCGCTGTCGATGCAGGCCGTACTGACCACGGTGCCCGTATTCTGCGCCATCTTCGCGCTGATCCTGCTGGCGGGACTGATTCGCATCGGCAGAACCGACGCCATCGCCCTGCTTCGCAGCGAAAATGCCGGTGAGAAGCCGCCGAAGGCAAACTGGTTCTTGGGCGTGCTGGGTGCGCTGCTGCTGGCGGGCGCATACTACCTGGCCGTGAGCATCCGGGATCCCATCTCCGCCCTGATCTGGTTCTTCGTGGCGGTGGGCATGGTGATTCTGGCCACCTACCTACTGTTCGTGTCCGGCTCGGTGGTGCTCTGCCGCGCGCTCCAGCGCAACAAGCGCTACTACTACAAGCCGAACCACTTCGTGTCGGTGTCCTCCATGGCCTACCGCATGAAGCGCAACGGCGCAGGCCTCGCCTCCATCTGCATCCTGGCGACCATGGTGCTGGTGATGCTCTGCTCCACCTCCTGCCTGTACTTCGGCGCTGAGGACTCTCTCAACAGCCGTTATCCCATGGATCTCACCATCGACCTGCTCTTCCCCCGCGTCGTCGGCAACAACGATTCCGCGCTGGAGATCGTGCGCTCCACCACCATGCAGGCCTGCGCGGATCACGGCGTGGCCCCCGATCTGGTGACGGAATACCTCCACGCGGAGATCACCGGCTGCCTCAAGGGCACGCAGATCGACCCTGATCCCGACAACTTCGAGTACGATTCCGTCGACGTCTACGGTGACGTGCGCGTGCTCCACTTCATCCCCCTGGAGGACTACAACGAATTCGCGGGGACGAACGAGGTTCTGAACCCGGGCGAGGCGCTCATCTACGCCACGCGCAACCCTTACAGGGCGGACGAGCTCACCATCCTCGGTAGCACAAGTCTGCGCATCGTGAAGCAGCTTGACTCCTTCCCGGTGGACGGCGGTGCGGCCATGGACATGTTCTCCCACCTGATCCTCGTCGTGCCGGACTTCGAGGGGATACTTGAACCCCTCTCCAGCCTGACCAACGCCCGGGGCGATCGTCTGCTGGACGTAAAATGGTTCTACGGCGTGGACATGCATGCGGAGGACGAGGTGCAGATTGCAATCTGGAAGGATCTGTACGGCAAGCTGGGCGAGCGCTTGGACGCATCCGAATGCGGCGAGGTGGGCTTCAGCATCGAGAGCCGTTCGGAGAACCGCGACGACTTCTACGGCACCTACGGCGGGCTGTTCTTCCTTGGGATCATCCTGAGCATCGTGTTCCTCTTCGCCGCCGTGCTCATCATCTACTACAAGCAGGTCACCGAGGGCTACGAGGACCAACACCGCTTCGGCATCATGCAGAAGGTGGGCATGACCAGGCGGGACATCCGAAAGAGCATCAACTCCCAGCTGCTGACCGTGTTCTTCCTGCCGCTGATCGCTGCGGGCGTGCACCTGGCCTTCGCCTTCCCGATGATCCGCAAGCTGCTGATGATGTTCAACCTGTTTAATCTGAAGCTGCTTATGTGTACCACGCTGATCAGCTACCTGATCTTCGCGCTGTTCTATCTCTTGGTGTACCGCATCACCTCCAACGCCTATTATTCCATCGTCAGTGACGGCAAAGAGGAGTGACCTCTCCCAAAAGCGGCCTTCGGTGTTGCACCGGGGCCGCTTCATTCTCCCAAAAAAAATGCACCGGCGGTACTCCGAACGCACCGCCGGCATGTTTTGTCCTACCTGCGAACCTCCTCCAGCAGAAGGCTGCGCAGACGCTTGTACTTTTCGTATTTCTCCCGATAGATCTCCACGTTCGCAGGGTTCGGCCGCACAGGCGCGCCGACGCGCACGAACTTCTCCGCAGCCTTGCACCTGTCCTTCTCGCCCGTGACCGCCGCAAACCCCAGAATCGCGCTGCCCAGCGCGCCGGTCTCCGGCGTCTCTACCGGCAGGATCTCCCGGTTCCATACGTCCGCCTTGATCTGCAGCCACACCTTCGAGCGCGCACCGCCACCGCAGGCGTAGAGCCGCTTGGGTGCAACGCCATAGTGCTCCAGGCGCTCCAGATTGTAGGCCATCTCGAAGCACAGGCCCTCCAGAATCGCCCGGTACAGCTCCGGAAGCCCGGTGTGCATGGACACGCCCCAGAACACGCCCCGGGCCGCGGTCTCGATGTCCGGCGTGCCGCCCATGCCCTGCAGGTACGGCAGCACGATCAAATCGGTGGGCTCCTCCGGACACACGCGGTTGAGGATGTCGTAGATGCTCACGCCCTCCTCCTTGGCCTGCTGGCGCAGGTGCTTGGCGAGCTGGTCGCGGTACCACTTCACCACCATGCCGCCGGAGGTGTTGTAGGCGTAGGTCACGTAGCCGCGGCCATCCACGTAGGGCACGCAGGCGTAGTTCTCGCGGGTGAAGCCCGCATCGTCGGGAATGGCGGCGAACAGCGGCTCGATGCACTCAGTGGTGCCGGTGCCGTCCATCGCGTCTCCGGGCTTGTGCACGCCGCAGGCCAGGGCGTTGACGATCTGATCGTGGGAGCCGATAACCACACGCACCTTTTCGGAAAGGCCCAGGCGCTGCGCCACATCCGGCAGCAGAGGACCCAGATCGGAGCCGGTGTCAAACACCTCGGGCATCTGACTGACGGAAAGCCCCGCCGCGTCCAGCAGCTCCTGCGACCAGCAGCGCTTCTCCACATCGTAGAGCAGCGTGCGGCAGGCAAGCGACACGTCCGTCGCGGCCACGCCGCTCAGGCGATAGCAGATGTAGCCCGCAATCAGCAGAAACTTCCACACCGGCCTCTCGGCCACCTGAACGGTGTAGAGCATCTTCGCCAGCGAATAGGACGCGTCCGGCATGATGCGCGCGACCTGCATGAACTTCTCCGCGCCCACCTTCTCCACCAGCGCATCGAACTCGCTGGAGGAGGAATCTGCAAAGTACATGATGATATCCGTCAGCGCCCGGCCCTGTGCGTCCACCGGCACGAAGGACTCGCCGAAGGAGGACACCGTGATCGCCGCGACCTCATCCCTGTCCGGCAGCGCCTCCACACATTCCCGAATGACCTCCACCACCGACGCGGACAGCACTTCCGCCTCCAGGTTCACCTTTCCGGGCGGATTGGGGTACTCGCGATAGCTCAGCGCGAGCTGCTCGCCGTCATCCCGAAAGGCCACGCATTTTGCACCGGTTCCGCCGATATCGACACCCAAACTGATCATAATCTACCTCCATGCCTCCGCAATGCTTTCTGAATACTTTCTTAGGAATACAGGCACGGTTCGCAGAAACGGTGCCACCGTTTTCCGCGAACCGGATACAAAGTTATGTTCCTATTATATAGCAATTGAATGTCGAAGACAAGGGGACAATGCGACAATTTGTTCAGATCAGTGGAAGAATTCCTGGTACAGCGCACGGATGGCGGGGTTCAGATCCTCCGCATCGATGCCGATGATCAGGTTCAGCTCGTCAGAGCCCTGGTCGATCATGTTGACGTTGATGCCCGCGCGGCCCAGCGCGCTGAACACGCGGCCCGCAGCGCCGAGCTGGTTCTTCATGCCCTGACCCACCACCGTCAGCAGCGCCATGTTCTCGTTGAGCCTGATGGAATCCGCCTGGGTCTCGGCCCACAGCTCCGCCATCACCTCGTCGCGCTTGGGGCCGAGCTGGTCGCTGGGCACGATCACGGACATGATGTCGATGCCGGTGGGAATGTGCTCCACCAGGATGCCGTGGCGGGCCAGCACCTGCAGCACCCGCATGGCGAAGCCCACCGTCTCGTTCATCTGATCCTTCTCGATCATGATGCTGGAGAAGCAGCCGCGGCCCGCGATGCCGGTGATGGTGCGTCCGCCGCGCTCCTTGGGGTTGGTCTGGATCATGGTTCCGGGCGCTGCGGGGTCGTTGGTGTTGCGGATGTTCACCGGAATGCCCGCCGCCTTCACCGGGAAGATGGCGGATTCGTGCAGCACGGACGCGCCCATGTAGGCAAGCTCGCGCAGCTCGGCGTAGGAGATCACATCGATGGGCGCGGGATTCTCCACAATGCGCGGGTCGCAGCTGAACAGGCCGGAGACGTCCGTCCAGTTCTCGTAGAGGTCGGACGCGGACGCGCGCGCGACGATTGCGCCGGAGATGTCCGAGCCGCCGCGGCTGAAGGTGCGCACCTTGCCGTCCGGCATGCCGCCGTAGAAGCCCGGGAACACCGCGCGCGGGATGTTCTCCAGGATGATGGAGAGCTTTTCCTGCGTGGCCTCGGCGTCGAAGCTGCCGTCCTCACGGAAGAGGATGTAGTCCTCGGAGTCGATCATCGGCCAATCCAGATAGGCGGCCATCACCACGGCGCTGAGATACTCGCCGCGGCTGCCGGCATAATCCCGGTCGGCCTTGCGCCGCAGCTTGTCCTCGATGTGGTCCAGCTTTGCGTTCAGATCCAGATCCAGTCCAAGCTCCGCAACGATTTCATTGTAGCGCTCCCGGATCAGGCGAAAGCTGTCGCTGAAGTCCAGATCCTCGTGCGCGGCATCGCAGCAGCGGTACAGGAGATCGGTGATCTTGATGTCGTTCCAGCTGCGCTTGCCCGGCGCAGAGACCACCACGTAGCGCCGCGACGCATCGCTGCGAATGATGTCCGCACACTTGCGGAACTGTCCCGCATCCGCCAGCGAGCTGCCGCCGAATTTTACCGTCTTGAGCATCGGTGTATCCTCCGTCAGATCAGTGATTTCATGTCGTAGAAGCCCGCGCCCTGCGAAACCAGGAACTCCGCCGCGCAGATCGCACCCTCGGCGAACAGCGCGCGGCTGTGGGCCTCGTGCTTCAGGGTGATGGTCTGGGTCGCGGTGCAGATGTGCACCTCGTGGATGCCGACCACCTCGCCCATGCGCAGGGAGTGCACGCCCACCTCGTTCGGAGTGCGAGGCTGCATGCCGCTGCGTCCGCAGACCATCTCGGCCTCGGGGCGCACCTCCTTGACGGCACCAAACAGCATCTTTGCCGTGCCGCTGGGCGCGTCCGCCTTGTGCTTGTGGTGGATCTCCACGATCTCGATGTCCGCCTCCGGGAACAGGCGCGCGGTCTCCCGGGCCATGCGGCACAGCTGGGCCACGCCCACGGACATGTTGCCGCTGTAAAACACCGGAATGCGCTCCGCAGCGTCGTGAATGCGATCAAGCTCCGCCGCGTCGTGGCCGGTGGTGGCGATGACCACCGGGCAATTCCGTGCCTCGGCTGCGTCCAGCAGGGCGCTGACTGCGCTGTGGTGGGAGAAGTCGATGATCACGTCGGCGGCAGGCGCGTTCGTCAGATCGGTCAGCACCTCGATGCCGTCGCCCTTCGCATCCACCCTGGCGGCAAGCTCCAGCCGGGGATCCTCCCCGATCAGCCGGATCAGCTCCCGGCCCATGCGCCCGCAGGCGCCGTTGACAATGATTCTCATCCAATCAGGCCCTCCTTGCGCATGCAGCCCAGCAGGCGCTCGCGGTTGGCGCTCTCCATGGGAGTCAGCGGCAGGCGCAGCACGTCCTCACAGAAGCCCATGGCCGCCATGGCTGCCTTCGCCGGGATCGGGTTGACCTCGCAGAACAGGGCGTTGATCAGCGGCAGATAGCGCATCTGAAGCTCCGCTGCACCGGCGATGTCGCCCCTGAAGAAGCGCTCGCAGATCTCCACGGTCTGGCGCGGGATCACGTTGGACAGAACCGAGATGCAGCCCAGGCCGCCCATGGACATGATCGGCACAATCTGATCATCGTTGCCGGAGTACATCACCAGTTTGTCCCCCACCAACGACATGGTCTCCACCACGGAGGAGATGTTGCCGTTGGCTTCCTTGATGGCGCAGATGTTCTCGTGCTCCGCCAACTTGACGTAGGTAGAAGGCAGGATGTTGCAGCCGGTGCGGGAGGGCACATTGTAGACGATCACCGGCTTTGCGCTGGCATCGGCGATGGCATGGAAGGACTTCACCAGGCCGTTCTGGGTAGCCTTGTTGTAGTAGGGCGTGACGACCAGCACCGCGTCCGCACCCGCCTCGCAGGCGTACTTCGTCATCTCGATGGCGTGGCCGGTGTAGTTGCTGCCGGTACCGGCGATCACTGGCACGCGGCCCGCGCTGCGCTCCACGGCGAAGCGGATCAGGTTCATGTGCTCCTCGTCGGTCAGCGTCGGCGCCTCGCCGGTGGTGGCACACACCACCAGGCCGTTGATGCCATTGTCAATCTGGAAGTCGATCATGCGGCCGAAGGCCTCATAATCCACCGTGCCGTCAGCGTGGAAGGGGGTAATCATTGCGGTTGCGATGCCTTTGAAGATGGGATTTCTCATTGTCAGTTCCTCCTGTATCCGTCGGTAGGTTTAATGAAATTTCAATGCGATTTGCTCCAGGAAGTCCGCGCCCGCATCCAGCACGGACTCATCGAAGTTGAAGTTGTCGGAATGCAGCGCGGGCGAAGGACCCGTGCCCAGAAAGAAGAACATGCCAGGCAGGCGCTTCTGGTACCAGGAGAAGTCCTCGGTGATCATCACCGGTCTCTCCAGCTCCCGGTATTCGACGCCGCTGTCGCGCACCCTCCTGCACAGTTCCGGCGGGTTCATCACCGCGGGATAGCCCTCGCTGGTGGTGAATCGCACGGTGCAGCCGGTCTCCCCGGCCACGTCCTGCGCGGCGGTTCGGATGCGCGCAAGCATTTCGTAGAACACCTCGTCCTGAAACGCCCGCAGCGTGCCCTCCAGCCGGGTGAAGCCGCTGACGGCGTTGCGCACGCTGCCGCTCTCCATCCTGCCGAAGTGCGCCAGGCGGTAAATCTCCGGTGACCAATCCGCCTCGATCTGCCGCACCCGCTGCACGAACTCCACGCCCGCCTGCAGCGCGTCGATGCCCTGCTCCGCCTTGGCGATGTGGCTGGACTTGCCGGTGAACTCCGCCGTGATCTCGCAGGAGCGGCTCATCATCTCGCTCTCCCGGCTGGCGATAACGCCCGCGGGGAGGTCGGGCCAGAGGTGCATGCCGAAGATGGCCTCCACGCCGTACTTTTCGAAGATCCCGCTCTCGCACACGTCCCGCGCACCGCCGGTGGTCTCCTCCGCCGGCTGGAACACCAGCAGGAAGTTGTGCTTCGCGCTTGGCATGCGGTCGATCCTGCGCGCCAGCTCCAGCAGCATGGCCATGTGGCCGTCGTGGCCGCAGGCGTGCATCCTGCCGGAGATTTCGGAAGAAAAGTCCAGCCCGGTCTGCTCCTGCACCGGAAGCGCGTCCGCGTCGCTGCGGAAGGCGATGGCCCGCGCTGCGCCCCGGTCGAACCAGGCGCACACGCTGCCGGGGATGGGCGAAAACACCTCGCAGGACAGCGGCGCAAGCGCTGCGCGCAGGTAGTCCGTCGTGCGCGTCAGGCTCCGATCCAGCTCCGGGATCCGGTGCAGCGCGCGCCGGTCGGCGACGATCTGTTTCATCCTGAACCTCCCCTCTCCGGCAATGCCGGAAGCAAAAATTACCCGAAAGTGATTGAAATATGCGCGATCCGATGTTATCATATACGGCAAAACCAGGATCTGGAGGCGACATCATGAACGCGCAGGAAATCATTGAACTCATCCGCAGCTCCAAGAAGCAGACCCCCGTCCGCGTATACCTTCGGGAGAAGAACCCCATTCCCTTTGAGAACGTAAAGGCCTTCCCCATGGGCAACGGCACCAGCATCGTCTTTGGCGACTGGAGCGTCATCTCCCCCGTCCTGACCGCCCACGCGGAGGACGTCGAGGAGCTGGTCGTGGAGAACGACTGCCGCAACTCGGCCATTCCGCTGCTGGACAAGAAGAACATCAACGCCCGCATCGAGCCCGGCGCGATCATCCGCGACCAGGTGGAGATCGGCGACAACGCCGTGATCATGATGGGCGCGATCATCAACATCGGCGCGGTGATCGGCGAGGGCAGCATGATCGACATGGGCGCGGTGCTCGGCGGCCGCGCGACGGTGGGCAAGCACTGCCACATCGGCGCAGGCGCGGTGCTCGCAGGCGTGATCGAGCCCGCCAGCGCAACCCCGGTGATCGTCGAGGACGACGTGCTCATCGGTGCGAACGCCGTGGTGATCGAGGGCGTGCGCATCGGTCGGGGCGCGGTGGTCGCTGCGGGCGCGGTGGTCATCAGCGACGTGGAGCCCGACACCGTGGTGGCCGGCATTCCCGCCCGCGTCATCAAGCGCAAGGACGAGAAGGCCGCATCCAAGACCGCGCTGATCGACGCGCTGCGCGAGCTGTGAGCGTAGAAAAAAGATGGCTGATCGAATCAGCCATCTTTTTTATGCAGCGCCATTGCCCATGGGCATGGGAACCAACAAAATCCAGATAGCTCTCCGCAGTTCCAGCTCATCGCAGTCCTGCGACAGTTGCATGCGTATTCCCCATGCAACCAGGCCAACCGTTGCCAGCGGTCGCCTTCGGCATCATTCCCTTTCGCGGTCGCCCATGCCTGGCAGCATGTCGGGAAACCGTTACTGATGTTTGATGCGCCTCTATCGACAAGGCTATATTAAATCCCAATTCGGATTCTGTCAATGCCCTGCGCGCCAATTTATTGAAAGTTTTACATTGTTGTTTTGGATCATCTGAAAGATAAGTCCCCTGAAAATGCGCACTTTTCACACATCGCCGCAATCTTTTCGGCAATCATGCGCACATTCATTCCGAAAAATCATGCAGCATTCTTAAAAATTGCGCCGGTGCGCTGCGGCCTGTGCGAGATGCGTCCGCATCCCAACAGCCCCCTGCGCACCGGCGCGTTTTGTTCATGTTTTCAGCTCTTGCCCAGATAGGCCGATCGCACCGCCGGATCGCTCAGCAGCTCTCTGCCGCTGCCCTCCAGGGTGATCCTGCCGGTCTCCAGCACGTAACCCCGGTCGGCGATCTTCAGCGCGGCGTTGGCATTCTGCTCGATCAGCAGCACCGTCACGCCGGAATCCCGGATCGTGCGGATGATGGAGAAGATGTCCTTCACCACCAGCGGCGCAAGGCCCAGCGAAGGCTCGTCCATCATCAGCAGCTTCGGCTTGCTCATCAGCGCCCGTCCCACGGCCAGCATCTGCTGCTCGCCGCCGGACAGCGTGCCCGCCATCTGCCAAGCGCGCTCCTTCAGGCGGGGAAAGAGCTTGTACACGTGCTTGATGTCCGCCTCCACGTCCCGGTCGTTGCGCAGATACGCGCCGATCTTCAGGTTCTCCAGCACCGTCATGTCCGGGAAGATCAGCCGCCCCTCGGGCACCAGGATCAGGCCCTGCTGTACCATGTACTTGCTGGGCTTTCCGGTGATGTCCTCGCCGTTGTAGAGGATCTTGCCCGACTGGGCGCGCTCCAGGCCGGAGATGGCCCGCAGCGTGGTGGACTTGCCAGCGCCGTTTGCGCCGATCAGCGAAACGATCTCGCCCTCATTCACCTGAATGCTCACGCCCTTCAGCGCGCGAATGCCGCCGTAGGACACGTGCAGATCCTGCAATTCAAGCATCATCGTCGTTCACCCCCAGATAAGCGGAAATCACGGCGTCGTTGTTCTGAATCTCCCGGGCCGTGCCGGAAGCGATCAGCGTGCCGTAGTTGAGCACGTAGATGCGGTCGGAAATGCCCATGACCACGTCCATGTGGTGCTCGATGAGCAGAATCGCGATGTTGAAGCGGTCGCGGATGCCGCAGATCAGCTCCTTCAACTCGTCGGCCTCGGAAGGATTCATGCCCGCGGCGGGCTCGTCTAGCAGCAGCAGGCTCGGCTGGGTGGCCAGCGCCCGGGCGATCTCCAGCTTGCGCTGCTTGCCGTAGGGCAGCGATCCGGCCAATTCGCCCTTGAGATCGGTCAGTCCCATGTACGCAAGCAGCTCGTCCGTGCGCTCGTGCACGGCCTTCATCTCCCGGCGATAGCGCGGGGAGCGCAGCGTTGCGGCCACCCAATTGCTCTTGAGCCGCACGTGCTGGGCCAGATCCACGTTCTCCGCCACCGTCAGCGGCGAAAACAGGCGGATGTTCTGAAAGGTGCGGGCGATGCCCTTCTCCGCGATGCGGTTGGGCTTCAGCCCCGTGATGTTCTGTGCGTTCAGCGAGATCATGCCGCTGGTGGGCTTGTAGACCCCCGTAATCATGTTGAAGGCGGTGGTCTTGCCCGCTCCGTTCGGGCCGATCAGCGCTACGATTTCGTTGTTTCCGATGGTCATGCTCAGGTTGTTGACCGCAATCAGGCCGCCGAACTGCATCGTCGCCTGATTGACCTCCAGTACCGCGCGCATCATCCCTTCACCTCCCCGTGACCGGACATCTTGCGAAGCCGCCGTCCGATGGCCGACCAGCTCAGCTCCTTTGTGCCGAACAGGCCGTTGCGGAAGAACACGATGATCAGCAGCAGGATGGCCGAGAACACCACCATGCGCATGCCGCTGATGCCGTCGGTGCTCCAGAAGCCCAGGTTGATGGGGCCGTCCAGCACGCGCAGGTACTCCTGGCCGATGGTGACGATGAACGCCCCGGCGATGGAGCCGGTGATGGAGCCCATGCCGCCCATGACCACGATCATCAGCACGTTGTAGGTCTGGGCCACGCGGAACATATCGGGGCCGATGGTGCCGTTGTAGCTCGCCAGCAGGCCGCCGCCCACCGCCGCAATGAAGGCGGAGAGCATGAAGGCCAGCATCTTATGGAAGTACAGGCTCACGCCCATGGATTCCGCAGCGATCTGATCCTCGCGGATGGCCTTGAGGGCCGTGCCGTAGCTGGAGGAGGTCAGCAGTGCGATGAACAGGATCACTATGAGCGCCACACCGTAGCACCACCAGATGTTGGCGCTGCCGGGGATGGATTTCAGGCCCTGCGCGCCGTTGGTCACACCCTGCATGTTCGTGATCAGCACGCGGATGATCTCCGAAAAGCCCATGGTGGCGATGGCGAGGTAGTCGCCCCGCAGCCGCAGCACCGGAAGGCCGATCAGGAAGGCCAGGCCTGCCGCCAGCAGGCCGCCGATGATCAGCGTCAGGCCGAAGGGCAGGGTCAGCTTGTCCAGCGGGGAGATCAGCGGCTGAATCATGAACAGCACCTGCTTCTTCGCCGCCGGGATCGTCAGCAGCGCCGTGGTATACGCGCCGATGGCCATAAAGCCCGCATGTCCCAGGGAGAACAGGCCGGTGAAACCGTTGATCAGGTTCATGGACAGCGCCAGCACCATGTTGATGGCGCAAAGGCGCGCGATGCGCAGCACGTAGCTGCTGGCGTTGCCCTCGATGGCATAGAGGATGGCCGCCACAATGGCGAGCAGGAGAAGGGTCAGCGCCGCATGCAGACGTTTCATTTTCTTCATATATATCACACCTTCTCCGTCGTCTTTTCGCCCATCAGTCCGGTGGGCTTCACCAGCAGCACAACGATCAGCAGCACAAAGGCGAAGGCGTCGCGGTAGCCCGAGAGCGCCGGGAAGACCGCCACCAGCATGATCTCCACAAAGCCCAGCAGCAAACCGCCCAGCACCGCGCCCGCCGTGTTTCCGATGCCGCCCAGCACCGCCGCAATGAAGCACTTGATGCCCGGCATCGCGCCCACCGTGGGGCTGATCTGGGGATACTTCATGCCCCACATCAGCGCGCCCACGCCCGCCAGCGCCGATCCGATGAAGAAGGTCGTGGCGATGGTGCGGTTCAGGTCGATGCCCATCAGCCGCGCGGCGTCGTAATTCTTCGCCACAGCGCGCATGGCCAGGCCCGTCTTGGTGCGCTTGATCAGGTACATCAGCGCAAGCAGCAGCACCGCCGTGATCGCGGGCACCAGAATGCCCAGCCGCTGCATCTTCACACCGCCCAGGCTGATCACATCCGTGAACAGCGGAACCTCCGGGAAGGTCAGCGGGCGGCCGCCGAACACCACCGTGGCCAGGTTTTGCAGAAAGTAGCTCACGCCGATGGCGGAGATCAGCACGGAGATGCGCGGGGCCTCGCGCAGCGGGCGATAGGCCAGCCGCTCGGAGAGCACGCCCAGCAGCGCGGTGATCAGAATCGTCAGCGTGAAGCCAAAGTACCACGGCAACAGGAACAGGCCGATGCCGTAGAACACGATGTACATCGCCATCATGAAAATCTCGCCGTGCGCAAAGTTGATCAGCCGCAGCACGCCGTAGACCATGGTGTAGCCGATGGCCAAAAGCGCGTAAAGGCTGCCCACGCACAGCGCGTTGGCGAGCTGTTGCAGAAATACGCCCATTGATTTCCCTCCTCTATTGTGCCTGAAATACGCCGTCCGTGAGCGCAGCTCCCGGACGACCGGTCTATGCACCCGTCCCCGCTTTAGCAGTCGCGCCGCTGCGCCGAAGCGCAGGCGCGACCAGCCGCCTGGAATCTTTCAGATTCCATGGCGCGCTGCCGGCGGCTGCAAGCATTGCAGTGCCGCCGGTGCGTCAATGCGGTGACGAGCTGCCCACTGCTGGATTCAGAGAATCGCAAATAGCAGTCGCGTCTCCGAAGGAGCCTCGACCAGCCCGCCAGAATCCAAGGATTCTAGGCGGCGCTGCCGAAACCTGTGCGCATGCGCTACGGTTTCGGTGCGTAGTGGGCAGGTCGCTACATACTTTGCATGGAGCGACTGCTTTTTTCAATCAGGGCTCGATCAGGGACAGGAATTCGGACGTGCCGTCGCCGTTGACCTTCTTGAAGACCACCGGGCGGATGGCGTCATGGTTCTCATCCAGCGTGATGGTGCCCGCTGCGCCCACGAAGCCGGAGGTGGCGAACAGCGCTTCACGCACAGCCTCGGGATCGGTGGTGCCCGCTGTCTCGATGGCGTTGCGCATGGTCAGGTAGCAGTCGAAGGCCATGACCGTGGTCGCCGCCGGGGTCTTGCCGTACTTGGCCGCGTAGGCCTCCAGGAACTGGGTGGTCAGCTCGGTGGCAGGCTGCGCCGCATCGTAGAAGGTGGTGAAGATCACGCCATCCACCTTCTCGCCCGCGATCTGATACAGCTCCGGCGCATCCAGCGTGTCGCCGCCGAAGATCGGGCCCTCATAGCCCAGCTCGCGCACCTGCTTGATGATCAGCGCGGCGGAGGGCGCATAGCCCACGCAGGTGAAGATCACGTCGGGCTCCTTGGACAGCGCCTCGGTCAGCAGGGTGGTGAAGTCCTGATCGGTGTTGACGAAGTTGCCCTTGCTGGTCACTTCGTAGCCCTCGTGGTTCGCCAGCTCCTGCTCGAAGTAGTTCACCAGACCCACCGCGTACTCGGACTCGATCTCCTGAATGATGGCGATCTTCTTGTACTCGTTCTCAACGGCGAAGCGCGCCAGCATCGTGCCCTGGAAGGGATCGATGAAGCAGATGCGCGCGTACCAGTCGCTCAGCAGCGTGACGGTGGGGTTGGTGGAGGTCGCCGTCAGTCCGGGAATCTCCGCCTCGCCAAACACGTCAGAGCCCGCCAGCGTGAGGCCCGAGGAGTAGGAGCCCAGCACCGCGACCACGCCCGCGTCCACCAGGGACTGCGCAGCCATCGAGGCCTCCACCTTGTCGGACTTGCTGTCGGCCTTCACCAGCTCGATCTGCTTGCCCAGCACCTCGGGATACATCTCGTGGGCCAGCTCAATGCCTTCAACCTCCATGGCGCCGCCGCCCGCATAGGAGCCGGTCAGCGGCTCAAACACGCCGATTTTGATGGTCTCCTCGGCAAAGGCCACAGCAGAGAAAAGCAGCATGGCCGCAAGCATGATGGCTAGGATCTTCTTCATTTTTCTTACCCCCTTCTCAATCCTCCGGACACTTTCGCCCGGAAAAACAACAAAGAGGAGTGCGGCCCGAAGCCGCGCTCCCCTTTGATTGACACCATTTTACCCCAATTCCGGCAAATGTCAAGGCTGTGAAATGTAAACCGATCGTTGTGTATCCGAATATTTTTCCACTCTAACTTAAATATTTTTACCTGATCGCTCCTTTTCGTGCGCATTCCGCAAGCTTTCTCCAAAAACCCCGTCCAGCTTTCACAAAATGCTGGAATTATGTTGAATATTGCATTTTCCATATTTACGAATTGCAATTCTGGTGCTATTTTATCACAAAAAGGAGGTTCTCGCAGCCAGTTTTGACTTTATTTCGTTTCCAATCTTCATTTTCCTGCAAGGGAGGCCGCCCATATGCTGAATCTGACCCAGCACACCCCGGAGATCAACCGACTTCTGTCGCGCTACGGCGTGAAGTTCGGCATCTATAAGAACAATACCTTTCACGAACAACTCTTTCCCTTCGACGCCATACCGCGCGTCATTCCCGCGGAGGAGTTCGCCCGCCTGGAGAAGGGTCTCATTCAGCGGGTGGACGCACTGAATCTGTTCCTCTCGGACGTGTACCACGACAAACACATCATCCGCGACGGCATCCTTCCCGGAGAGTTCCTCTATGCCAGCAAGGGCTATCTTCCGGAGTGCGAGGGCATTTCGCCGCCGGCGAACATTTACAGCCACATCTCCGGCATCGATCTGGTGCAGGCGCAGGACGGCAACTGGTACATCCTGGAGGACAACCTGCGCATTCCCTCCGGCGCCAGCTATCCGCTGATCGCCCGGGAGCTTTGCCGGCGCGCCAGCCCCGAAACCTACCGTCAGAACGACATCGTGGACAACCGCAACTACGCCGAAATGCTCCGGGAGACCATGAACTACGTCTCCGCACCGGGCATGCGCGTGATTCTGACCCCCGGCCGCTACAACGCAGCCTACTTTGAGCACAGCTACCTTGCGGAGCGCACCAACAGCGCGCTGGCCTCCAACACCGACCTCTATGTGGAGGACAACAAGGTCTACTACCGCGACTACCGGGGCGAATCCCGGCGCGTGGGCGTGATCTACCGCCGCCTGAGCGACGAGTACCTGGATCCGCTGACCTTCCTTCCGGAGAGCCTGATCGGCGTGCCGGGGCTGATGAGTGCCTACCGCGCAGGCAACGTGGCCATCGTCAACGCGCCCGGCAACGGCGCGGCGGACGACAAGGGCATCTACTACTTCGTTCCCAAGATGATCAAATACTATCTGGATCAGGATCCGATTCTGGAGAACGCGCCCACCTACCTCCCCTTCTATCCCGAGGACTATGCCTTCGTGATGGAGCATCTGGAGCGCCTGGTGGTGAAGGACGTGAGCGAGGCCGGCGGCTACGGCGTGGTGTTCGGCCGGGATCTCTCCAAGGAGAAGCTGGAGGAGCTGCGCGCCACCATCCAGCGCGATCCCCGGCGCTTCATCGCCCAGGAGGTCATCGATTTCATCGATCTGCCGGTGATGGACGGCGACCACACCGTGCTGCGCAAGGCCGACCTGCGCGCCTTCGTGCTCTCCGGCAAAACGACCCGCGTCTGGCCCAGCGGCCTGACCCGCTTCTCGCGCCAGCCGGATTCCTTCGTCGTCAATTCTTCTCAGGGAGGAGGCTTTAAGGACACATGGGTATTATCTCACTAGAAAAGAGCTCCCGGCTGATCTGGCTGGGCCGCTACACGGAGCGCACCTTCACCATCTGCCGCACGCTGAGCCGCTATTACGATGAGATGATCGACCGCGATGAGTACGCCTACCGCGACTTCCTCGATTGCCTGGGCCTGCCCTACATCTACGGCAGCCGCGAGGCTTTCATCAAGACCTACATCTTCGACGGCAGCGATCCCAACTCCCTGGCCAGTCAGCTCAACCGCGCGCTGGACAACGCCATCGAGATGCGCGAGGAGCTGACCAGCGACACCCTGTGCTACATCCAGATGGCCCAGGACACCCTGCGCGAGGGTAGCTCCGGCGCAGCGCCGATGCTGACACTGCAGCAGGTGGTGGACGATCTCTTCGCCTTCTGGGGCAGCGCCGACGACAACATCGCCAGCGAGGAGTGCCGCACCCTGCTCAAGTGCGGCAAGTACGTGGAGCGCCTGGACCTCTACGTGCGGCTGGGCTACAGCTTTCACGATGTGGAAAAGGAGACCTCCAAGCTGCTGAACCGCCTGGGCAAGTCCCACTTTGCCAATCGCGAGGAGGATGCGCAGAAGCTGCGCGACTGGACGAAGGACGAGGCCACCTACCGCGTCTCCCGCCAGAACATCCTCGATTTGCTCTGGGCGCTGCTGTCATGAGGCGCTTTCGCTACGACTATGCGCTGACGCTGCGCTTCTCCGCCCCCATCTCCCGCCACAGCTTCCTGCTGCGCTTCTGGCCGGGCGGCGACGATACGCAGCAGCTGTGGGGCCGGGAGCTGTCGAGCGCGCCCGAATCGACGCTCCCGCTGACGGCGGACGCTTTCCGCAATGCCTGCGCCTGCGGCCACATCGAGGCGGAGCACGACCGGCTGATCCTGCGCGCCCAAGGCGAGGCGCTGATCCGGGGCGGCAGATTGAGCGCTGCCGACTGCCCCGCATACTGTAAACTCACAACGCCGCTGACCCATGCGGGCGGGGCACTTCTCAGCCTCGCCCGCGGTTTGCCTGCCGATCCACTGGACTGTGCACTGGAGGCCTCCCGGCGCATCCACGAGCGCGTGGAGTACCGACGGGGCATCACAAACGAGTGCACAGGTGCCGCCGAAGCGCTGCAACTGGGCGCGGGCGTGTGCCAGGACTTTGCCCACATGCTGCTTGCCATTCTGCGCGTCCGGAACATCCCCGCGCGCTACGTGGCAGGACTCATCCCCGGCGAGGGCGAGACCCACGCCTGGGTGGAGCTGTACGACGGCGCGGGCTTCGTGAGCGTCGACCCCACCCAGCTCCGCCCCACGGACGACGGCTATCTGCGCGTCAACGTGGGCCGCGACAGCCGGGACTGCGCCATCAATCGCGGCATGTTCACCGGTATAGCCCAACAGACCATGGAAGTCTGCGCGCGCATGGTCGAAATCTGAATTCCGAATTTATCATCAGACTGGAGGGACAGCCTTGATACAACAGGTGGTTTCCGTGAACCTGCCGGTGGACGAGGAGATGCGCGTGCAGAAGATGCGCATCATGCCCGCACACCCGGCGCAGAACCTGAAGCGCATCAGCATTGTGACCGGCACCCACGGCGACGAGCTGGAGGGACAGTACGTCTGCTACGAGCTCCAGCGCCGCCTGCGCGAGCGTCCGGAACTGCTCAACGGCATCGTGGACATCTACCCGGCGCTGAACCCGCTGGGCGTGGACTCCATCACCCGCGGCGTGCCGGGCTTCGATCTGGACATGAACCGCATCTTCCCCGGCAGCGAGGACGGCGCGATGGCCGAGTTCGCCGCTGCACGCATCGTGCAGGACATTCAGGGCAGCGAATTGTGCATCGACGTGCACGCCAGCAACATCTTCCTGCGGGAGGTGCCCCAGGTGCGCGTCTCGGAGCAGACGGCCAACGATCTTCTGCCCTACGCCGTGCAGCTCAACTGCGATTTCATCTGGGTGCACGCCAGCGCCACCGTGCTGGAGAGCACCCTGGCCCACACCCTGAACATGCTGGGCGTGCACACGCTGGTGGTGGAGATGGGCGTGGGCATGCGCATCACCCGCGCCTACGGCGACCAGCTGCTGGACGGCATCTTCCACCTGCTGCACAG
>SFET01000020.1 GCA_004557125.1 Clostridiales bacterium
TACTTCGCCATGCCGGCCGCCTTCAGCGGGATGATGCCGGCCATGACGTGCACCTTGATGTTGGCCTTGGCGACCTGATCCATGAAGGTCTCCAGCGCCTCGACGGTGAAGATGCCCTGGGTCTGGACATACTTCGCGCCCGCGTCCACCTTCTTCTTCAGCTTGTTGATCTGCAGGAAGATGGGCTCATACACGGGAGTGACGGCCGCGCCCTTGTAGAAGTGGGGCGTGGAGGTCAGTTCGTTGCCGCCGCAGTCCTTGCCGGTGGCTTCCATCTTGGAGAGCATCTTCAGGATGCCCACGGAATCCAGATCGAACACGGGCTTGGAGGCCTTGCAGTCGCCCACGGTGGTGTGGTCGCCGGTCAGCATGATCGCCATGCGGGAGCGATCGCGGCCGGTCATCTGAATGATGGGCTCCAGGCCATGCTGCTTCAGCGCGATGCAGAAGCCCAGCGAGGAGGCCTTCAGAGATGCGGACTGCATGTCCGTCACATTTACGCCGTGTACGATGCCCTTCAGGCACTCGGCGACTTTCATTTCCTCGGTAAAATCGTAGCCCTTCGGCGGAGCCATTTCAGCGGTGATGCCAAATACGCCATTTTCCAGGGCCTGCTCCAGTACGCTCATTGCTTCGCCCTCCTTCTTACTTCACTTCGACGCTGCGCGGCCAGCTCTTGCCGTCATAATCCTTGTCCTCGATGTCCACGGCCAGCTTGTCCAGCTGACCCATGGCATTGAGCTTGTTGTAGATCATGATCCACGCGCAGTCGTTCTCGGGGTTCACTTCGCACTTGCCGTTCTTCGCGCCGCCGCAGGGGCCGTTGACCAGGGACTTGGCGCACTTGGTCACGGGGCAGATCGCGCCGGTCTGGCCCAGCACGCAGTCGCCGCACATGCGGCACATCTCATTGAAATGGCCGACGCGCTCGACCTGGCCGATGAACATGGTGTTGCTGCCGGGGTAGACGGGAATGTTCTTCACATTCTGCGCCACGGTCTGCACGCCGGAGCCGCAGGCCAGGGACAGAATCGCCTCGGGCTGACCCTTCAGCAGCTCCTTGGCCGCCTTGCGGACGTGGAAGTTCAGGCAGCTCTCGGTGGGCATTGCGGTCGCGGTGACCTGATAGCCCTTGGACTCCAGCAGCTGCTTCCATTCGGCGACCTCATTGTCGCCGCCAACCTTGCAGGCCAGTGCACACTCGTGGCAGCCGACAATCGCGACCTTCTTCACGCCTTCGAGCATGGCCAGCACTTCTTCTACGGGCTTTCTCTTCGATACAATCACGCTGGTTAACCTCCTTGTATTCAACCTCCGGATAGGTTCATTATACAACAAACCCCAACGAATGCAAACACTTTTCAATGAAATTAATCTCTACGCAATAAAAATACACATTCGCGAAACCTGTCGAAGGCACGTACCTCAGTTCAACTCCCGCAGATCCACGCGGCAGCAGCTTCGGTACAACAGCAGTGACCCTGCGAGCAGCACAAGCGCCGTCGCCGCGGGAATCCAGCGCCCCACTCCTCCCGGAAGCAGGAACGCGCCTGCAGCGGGAAGCGCCACGGCGGCGAAGCCCGCCAGCATGGTGAAGCCCACAGAGCGGCTCTGCTTCACCGGCTGGTTCTCGTTCTCCCAGTTGAACGAGGGAATCGCCAGGTTCATGCGCATGCCCAGCGCCCCGGAGAACAGGAGGTACATCAGCGGCAACAGCAGCAGCCACATCCCATCCAGTCCGGACGGACGCAACGCGACGGCGAGCAGGCCGCAGCCGATGGCCCAGCAGGGCAGCGTAATCGTCAGGTACAGCGCAAGTTTCGCGTTGAGGATCTCCCTGTCCGACACCGGCAGGCACTTGATCTGCCACCACTGCCTGCCCTCCAGGGAGATCGTGCAGCTGGTACTGGGCGCGATGACGAACATGAAGGCCGGCACGAAGGGCAGCAGGGGTTCCAGGCCTATGCTCCGGATCATCCCGCGCAGCAGCGGCACGCGGCCCACCGCGATCAGTGCACCCACGCCCAGCAGCACGACCATCAGACTGCCGATGAGCGTGTTCATCACGTACACCGGCGATGCGGCGTAGCGGCGCAGTTCGCGGCGGTACAGTGCGGTGAAGGCCGTGCTCTGCCGCTGGGCGGACATTGCGTAGTGCCCCCGGGTCGCGCGTGCGCTCAGCGCCGCGCAGATCCGATGGAAGTTCGCACCGATCGCACCGGCCGCCAGCGCAAAGAAGGCCAGCGAGCCCGCCGCCAGCGTCAGGAAGCCCGGAATGCTGCCGCCCGTTACGCAGCGTCCGAACCACAGTGCGGGCGGATATACGCCGCCGATGCGGTTCCCCAGCGAGGTGATCAGGCCCAGCACCTGCGCATCGTCCATCTCCTCCACCGTAGACAGCAGCATGCCACCCGCGATCAGCAGCAGCGTCATCAGCAGCGTCAGCACGATCACCGCCAGGCTGCGCCTGCGCATCCGCGCAGAGATCGCGTACACCAGCGCGCCCAGCAGCGTGGCGATGGTCATAGGGATCAGCGGCAGCACCAGCGCGCCCAGCAGCATCATGGCGCAGTAGAGCGCGCCCGGGTGCAGCATGATCCCCGCCACAGTGGTTCCCGGCAGCAGCACCATGAGCGCCATCGCGGCGTTGGAGAGGTACATGCGCAGGAAGCGGCTGATGACGATGGCCGTGGGCCGCAGCGGCAGCGCAATCAGCTGCTCGTAGCTGTGCAGGTCGAAGATCACCGGACCCGCGCGGAACATGGTCAGCATCAGCGTGACCACGCCGGTCACCAGCGCCAGCAGCATGGGGATCGCCTTCCCCGCGCCGATGGCGCAGAGCGCGTAGCACAGCCCCGCCACATAACCGCACAGCACCAGCGCCACCAGCGCCATCGCAAGCATCAGTCCAATGCGCGTGCCGCGCTGACGGCCCCTTTTGCCGTAGCGCGCCTCGTTCAGACCGAACAGGTTGCAGGTCTGCACCCGCAGCAGCAGCTTAATCTGCCGGAGCATGCTCCACCACCTCCAGGAACAGCTCCTCCAGGGAGCGACCGTCCGTCAGCGCCTTCGTCTCGCCCGAGGCCACCAGCTGGCCCTCGCGGATGATGGCGACCTTGTTGCACAGCTTCTCCGCCACATCCAGCACGTGGGTGGAGAAGAAGATCGCGCCGCCGGATGCGCACAGCTCGTGCATCACGTCCTTCAGCATGCGGGAAGCCAGGGGATCCAGGCCCACGAAGGGCTCGTCCAGCACCAGCAGCCGGGGATTGTGGCACAGCGCCGCGATCAATGTCAGCTTCTGCTTCATGCCGTGGGAGTAGCTGGAGATCAGGTCGCCCAGGTTCTCCGTGATGCCGAACATGTCGCCGTACTTCTGGAAGGCCGCGGTGCGCTCCTTCTCCGGCACGCTGAAAACGTCTGCGATGAAGTTCAGGTATTGGATTCCCGTCAGGTACTCGTACAGATCCGGGTTGTCCGGCACGTAGGCCATGCTGCGCTTGCAGGCCAGCGACTCACTTGCCACGCTGTGCCCATCCACGCGGATCTCGCCGCTGTCAAAGCCAATGATGCCCGCCACGCAGCGCAGCGTGGTTGTCTTGCCCGCGCCGTTGTGGCCGATGAAGCCGTAGATGTCGCCCGGCTCGATGTGCAGACTCAGATCCTGCACTGCCCGCTTGCCGCCGGGATAGGTCTTGTTCAGATGTTCGATTTTCAGCATGTTTTCAGCTCCCTCTCCCCTTCCACGGGGGCAGAAATGAACACGATGTTGCGGGGCCTGCGCTCCCCGCCGGGCTTGTTCTGAATGTAATCGTTGAACACCGCGCCGATGCGCTGGAGCATCTCCAGCATCTCCGCGTCGGATAGCATCAGCGTGGACGAAGACACGCTCAGCAGATCCCGCTGGGGATCCGCCGCCGGATTGGCAAAGTAGCGCGCGAAGTTCGACATCACCGAGGTCAGCACCCCCTGCACCAGCTTGCCGATCTCCTCCTGACTCGGATTCTCCATCGGCTGTTCCACCAGCGCGTAGGTGCGCTCCACCGCGCCGCGCACGCTCTTCTGCGCCACAACCTCGATGCAGCCCGCCTCCAGCAGCACGTTCATGTGCCGGTACAGGCTGGGCCGCGGCACGTCGCTGAGCGCCTCCGCGATTTCATTCACCGTTCCCGTTCTGTGCAGCATCAGATACTGCGCAATCCGCTGGCGCACCGGATTCATGATGACGCTCGCAAAATCCCTGTTCAGCTCGCATCCCTCCGTTCATTATTTTCATTTTTGATATTAATATCATTTTTGAGATTTGTCAAGTCCCTTTGGCACTTGCCGCGAAAAAAATGTCGTGTTATAATGGCAGGGAAAGAAAAGACGCGTCGTCAGGAGGTGCAGCGAATGGATGCGGAGATTCTCGCCTTCTTTCAGCGCGATCCGGCCGCACTGGAGCTGTTCGAGGCCCTGCTGGAGGCGCTGCGTGTGCGGTATCCGTGCCTGGAGGTTCAGCCGAAGCGGACGCAGATCAACCTGCGCGACGGCTGCATCTTCGCCTGTGCGTCGCTGCCTCCGCGAAGGCGCGCCGCCGATTCTGCGATCAAGCTGATGCTGACTCTATGCCTGCGGTCGCGCCTGGACAGTCCGAGGGCGTTTCAGTCGGTGGAACCCCATCCCGGCAGATGGACGCATCACTTTCTATTGCGAACTGCGGATGATCTCGACGCCGAAATGCTTGAATGGATCGACGACGCCCACGAATTCGCCGTGGAGCGCAGCGTCCGCCGCTGAAAACGCGTGAATCCGACTTGTGATCCCGTGCTCCGCAGTGGGGCGAAAGGAAGGGAGGCAGGGTGCATTGGAACAGACCCTGAAGGCATTGCAAAACCTCGCACTGGACAAAATACTCATCGGCGCAGCGGTTCTGGTGCTGTGCCTGGTGCTCAGCCGGATCCTGATGCGGCTGTTCGGCCGCTTCCTGGACCGGGCAAAGCAGATCGATCCCTCGCTGCACAGCATGCTCAAGGCCATGCTGCGCTTCGTGCTGTACTTCATCTCGATCCTCTTTGCAGCGAATGTGCTGGGCATCCCCATCAGCTCGTTCCTGGCGCTGTTCTCGGTGGTCGGCCTGGCGATCTCCCTGGCGGTGCAGGGCGTGCTGAACAACTTCGCCGGCGGCATCATCATCCTGGCTAGCAAACCCTTCACCCTGGGCGACTACATCGAGGCGGACACGGTCGCCGGCACGGTTCGGGAGATCGGCATCCTGCACACCCGCATGATCTCCCCCGACGGCAAGATGATCTTCGTGCCCAACAACCTCCTGTACACCTCCAAGCTGATCAACTACACCTCCTCCGGTGCGCGGCGCATCGATCTGGAGATCAGCGCCGCCTATCACAACACGCCGGAGCAGGTGCGCAGCGCGGCCCTCGAGGCGGTCGCTTCCGTGTCGGCCATCCTGAGCGAGCCCGCGCCGCAGGTGCTGGTGGAGCGCTACGACGACAGCGCCATCTGCTACACCGTGCGCTGCTGGGCCCACTCCAACGACTACAACGACGCCCGCTATGCCCTGAACGAGGCCATCTACACCTCCTTCGACCGAAGCGGCGTGGAGATGACCTATCCGCACATGAACGTGCATGTGCAATCGCTGTAAGCTGCGCAACAGCCGTCCCCGGAGCCGTGTCGGGGGCGGCTGCTGTGCAGGGCGATCCCTTTGCGCTTCCTTCTGAAGCTCTCCCGCTGCCGCTGCGGCCATGGTTGCGAAATGTGCGCGCGGTTATCGCCAGCCGTTTCGGGGCACATTAGCTGCGCGGCACCACCGCCGCGCAGAAAGGGAGAATTTCATGAATCGAATCGCATTTTTTGACGCGAAGCCCTACGACCGTGAGAGCTTTGACCGCGCCAACACCCAATACGACATCCACTACTTCGAGGACAAGCTGAACCCCGAGACCGCCCGCCTGGCCGCAGGCTTCGACGCCTCCTGCGCCTTCGTCAACGACGACATCGGCACGGCGACCGTCCGCAACCTCATCGACGAGGGCGTGGGCGTGCTGGCCATGCGCTGCGCCGGGTACAGCAACGTGGACTTTGAGGCCGCCGAGGGCAGGCTCACGGTGGTACGCGTGCCGGCCTACTCGCCCCATGCCGTCGCCGAGCACGCCATGGGCATGCTGCTGACGGTGAACCGCCGCCTGCACAAGGCCTACATCCGCACCCGGGAGTTCAACTTCAACATCAGTGGTCTCACCGGCGTGGACCTCTACGGCAAGACCGCCGGCGTGATCGGCACGGGCAAGATCGGCCGCGCCTTCATCGATCTGTGCCGCGGCTTCGGCATGCGGGTGATCGCCCACGATCCCTATCCGGTAGAAGGCATCGATTACGTGCCGCTGGAGGTGCTGCTGGCCCAGAGCGACGTGATCTCGCTGCACTGTCCGCTGACGAACCAGAGCTATCACCTGCTGGATGAGACGGCCTTCGAGCGCATGAAGCGGGGCGTTTTCCTGATCAACACCTCCCGCGGCGCGCTGATCGACTCCACAGCGCTGCTGAAGGCACTGAACGACGGCACGGTGCGCGGCGCCGGACTGGACGTGTACGAGGAGGAGACCGAGTACTTCTACGAAGACCGATCCATCGAACCCATCCGGGACGACGTGCTCTCGCTGCTGGTGTCCAAGCCCAACGTGCTCATCACCTCCCACCAGGCCTTCCTCACCGAGGAGGCGCTCGCCAACATCGCCGAGACCACGCTGCGCAACCTGGACGAGTACTTCTCCGGTCGGGAGCTCACCAACGAGGTGCGCTACCACCGGGAGACGGGCAAGGTGGTGGAGGATCCGCGCAGGCTCCGCCGGGATCCGCAGCCGGTGAACGCGTGAAACACATTCCGCAGAAATCCGTACGCCGCAGCACACACAAAACGGGAGGGACAAGCTGTCCCTCCCGTTTCACTCTCATGTCAGTGCGCAGGCCCGCGGTTCGGCAGCTCGCTGATCACCGCCGCGCCCAGCACCAGCACCGCGCCCAGGCCGCTGAGCAGGCTCATGTGCTCCCGCAGCACCAGCGCCGAGAGCAGTACCGCCACCACGGGATCGATGTAGCTGAGGATCGCCGCCGTCTGGGCCTTCAATTGCATCAGCGAGCCGAAGTACAGGGCGTAGGCGATGCCGGTGTGCACGATGCCCACCACCAACAGCAGCGCAATCACGCCGGGCGTGAACGCCTCGATGGAAACCTCCTCGACGAGCAGCACGTAGGGCAGCAGCACCGCCGCCGAGCTGCCCAACTGCACGATGGTGCGGTCGTAGGCGGGCACGTCGCCCAGCTGCTTGTTCATCAGCACAACGCTGGCGTAGAGCACCGCCGCGCCCAGGCCCAGCAGCACACCCTTGAGACCCGCGCCGCCGCTGGCTTCCAGCACGCCGGATACGAACACCATGCCCAACAGCGCCGCCGACACGCAGGCCAGCTTCCGCAGCGTCAGCTTCTCCCGCAGCACCAGCGGCGAAGCCAGAATCACGAACATCGGCGCGAGATAGTAGCACAGCGTGGCCGTAGCGACGCTGGTGTAGTTGTACGCCTCGAACAGCAGAATCCAGTTCACACCGATGGCCGCGCCGCTCAGGCACAGCAGTGGCAGCTTCCGGCGCACCGCCGCACGATCCATCCCATCGCCGCGCAGGCGCATCACCAGCAGCAGAAACAGCACGCCGATCAGTCCACGGCTCATGGCAACCAGCCCCGACGACAGCGGAATCAGCCGCCGGAAGATGCCGATGGTGCCGAAGATGATCATGGAAAGCGTGAGTTTTCCGGTTGCATTCATATGTATTCTCCCCCGTTGTCCGCATCCGCCGGGTTTTCCCCGTCGTCAGTTTCCAGAAAGTACAGAAAGTAGCACACCGACAGCAGATCCGCGCTGCCGCCCGGGCTGAGGTTCTCCCGCACGAAGGCATCGTTCATGCAGCGCAGATCCCCATGGGTGAAGTCCCGCGCAAGCAGCTTCGCCGCCGCATCCTGCACGCTGCGCAGGGCCACAGCGCCGCGCCTGCGCAGGATGTTGCTGTCCTCCAGATGAGCCATCAGCGCAAGCAGCGCATACAGGCCCGCATCGTTGAGCCTATCCTCTGCGGATCGATCCGCTTTCCCGCGCTCCAGCGCCCTTCGCAGCGCAGGCAGGCCATACTTCCGCGCGCTGGGAAAGCCCGCCGCCGCCTCGCCGCGCACGCCGGTGCGGCCCGCCTGCAAATACTGCCGCTCGCCGCCGGTGCGACCTTCGCCCGGACGCAGGTGCGTCAGATCCTCCAGAGACGGTTTCGCCAGGGCCGCGGCGCATTCCAGCACCTCCGGCGTGGTCGCCGTCTCCCCCGCCATCGCCGCCGCGCAGCACAGTATCCCCAGCGAAAACAGCGCGCCCTTGTGGGTGTTCACGCCGCCCGTGGCCGCGTACATCGCCTTCTCGGCCTCGATCCCGCGCTTCCGTAGCCGCGCAAAGACCTGCTCCGGAGCTGCATCGCGCATCGCAAGGCCGATACGGGCGCAGTCCTCAAACCAGAAAAGCAGCGCGTCCGCACTTTTGCAGAACATCGGAAGATCCATGTCCCGGTGGGCGCCGCAGTTTTCCCGATCCACCAGTCCCGGCTTGGGCGTGGTGAATGCCTCCAGCAGCAGCGCGCTGTGGGCGATCGAGCCGATCTCCACCGCGCGCCACATGCTCTTGCGCCCATCGTCCTCTCCGGCATCCCGCTTCGAGGCAAAGAAATCCCGGATGATTTCGTGGGCGCGCTCCGAGAGCTCCCGGGCGCTGTGGGTGCGGCTCCGGGCACAGGCGCGCACCGGGCCGCCGCAGATCAGGCAGCGCCGCTCCAACGCGCGCTCCAGCTTGCGCCCGTCCGCGTCGATCACATCGATGTCGAACAGCCGGCCCAGCGCGTCCGCCTCCTCGAGGGCGCACATCCGCGCCTTCAACTCCTGCGCGGGCGCGTCCACCGCCCAGAGCTGCTCGCAGCCGGTGAAAGCCAGCGTGCGCTCCCGCTGCTTCACATCCGTGTCCCGCTTCGCAAGCGCCCATTCGATCCGCGCGACACCCTCCAGAAAGGCGCGCTCGATCCACGCATCCCGCTTCACCGGCCCGGCGATGTTCATCGTAAAGGAGATCAGCGGCAGACCGGTCTCCCGCCGCATGCGATCCTGCCGCTCCACGCGCGCGTCCCTTGCGCGCAGCACGTCCGCCACCTCCACGGCGCGGATCTCCATCACATCCTGCAGGCGCATGGCGTCAGAAGCGCAGCGCACCGGGCTGCAGCTGCCGCTCGTCGCGGATGCGGTTGATGCGCTCCTCCAGGTAGATCATCGAGCCCTCATCGATGCGATAGTCGAACAGCGTGAGCCGGCCACCGCTGCGATACACGTCCAGCCTGTGGCACAGCTCCGCGTCGCAGTAGCTGTCCCAGTCGGGGGCCACGATGACCGCATCCAGGCCGTCGAAGAATGCCTCGCGCGCGGCGGCATTGTCCGCCCGGAGCACCCGCATGCGGCGGCGCACCTCCTCCGGAAGCTGTCCCGCCACCAGATCGGCAAACTCCGTGCCCGTGCAGACCGTGCCGAGCGTGCCGCCGGACTGCATCGCCAGGGCATAGGCGCTCCCGGACTGCAGCGCAAAGGCCACCTTGATCAGCTTGGCACTGTCGGGAAGGATGGATTGCAGGCGCTGGCCGTCCTGTGCGGAGGCGAGGATCACATCGGACTGCTCGTCCACGCTGTACGGATACTCCCGCAGCTGCCGGAGCTGGCACACGCTCACCCGCACATTGCCGATGCCGGAGAGCTGCCGCTCCAGCGAGGGTGCCAGTTCCAGACAATCCGTGACCATGGCGATGCGCACGCCGGACCACTTCAGGCCCCACTCCCGCATCTTCAGATTCAGGAAGATCTGAATCTCCGCCGGGGAGAAGTTCAGATCCGTCAGGCTTCGAATCATGCGGTCGATGGCGGTCATGGCCATCACCTTGCGGCTGTCCCGATCCTCCCGCACGTACTTGACGAAGGTGCCCCGGCGGCGGGTCATCTCAATGTCGCCCATCTCCTGCAGGCGGTCGTAGACCCGCTTGACGGTGCCGCAGGAGAGATGCATCTGCTCCGCCATCTCGCGCACGGTGGGCAGCTGGGTGCCCGTGGGCAGCACGCCGCTGCGAATCTCCGCGTTGATCTGGTCCACCAATTGGCGATAGATCGGTATATCGCTGTCGGGATTGATGCTGTACCTGTGCATCCGCCGCCCTCCTTCATGCCCATTCAATGGAATGAAAACCGGGGGATCGCCCGTTCACGCGGCAATCCCCCGTCAAAATCAATCGTCGCTTACGCCAGCGTGTCCAGATAGGCCTGCTTGCCGGTCTGGTAGAGGTTGTTGCCCTCGCTGTCGATGACGACCACCACGGGGAAGTCCTCCACCTCCAGCTTGCGGATGGCCTCCGCACCCAGATCCTCGTATGCGATGACCTCCGCCTTCTTGATGCACTTGGACAGCAGCGCGCCGCAGCCGCCGATAGCGCCGAAGTACACCGCGCCGTGCTCCTTCATGGCGGAGATGACCTCGTCGTTGCGCTTGCCCTTGCCGATCATGCCGGTCTGGCCGATGGAGATCAGCGTGGGAGAGTACGCGTCCATGCGGTAGGACGTGGTGGGGCCTGCGGAGCCGATGGCCTGGCCGGGCTTGGCCGGGGTCGGGCCCACGAAGTAGATGATCGCGTCCTTGATCTCAAGGGGCAGCTCCTTGCCCTGGGCTACCAGCTCGCACAGCCGCTTGTGGGCCGCGTCACGGGCGGTGTAGATGGTTCCGGTGATGGTGCAGCTCTCGCCGGCCTTCAGCGTGCGCGCCACCTCGCGCGTCAGGGGCGTCTGAATCTTTCTGGTCATTTAAATCACCTCCGACTGATGGCGGGTCACGTGGCAGTTGATGTTCACGGCCACGGGCAGACCCGCAATGTGGGTGGGGCACTTTTCAATGTTCACGGCCAGCGCCGTGGTGCGTCCGCCGAAGCCCTGCGGGCCTACGCCCAGCGCGTTGATCTTCTCCAGCAGCTCATCCTCCAGCGCCGCATAGAAGGGGTCCTCGTTGTGGGAGTCCACCGGGCGGGTGAGCGCCTTCTTAGCCATGAATGCGGCCTTGTCGAAGGTGCCGCCCACGCCGACGCCCACCACCACGGGCGGGCAGGGGTTCGGGCCGGCGTCCTCGACGACCTTCACCACGAAGTCCTTCACGCCCTGCAGGCCGTCGGAGGGCTTGAGCATCTTGATCTGGCTCATGTTCTCGCTGCCGAAGCCCTTGGGAGCCACGGTGATCTTGATCTGCTCACCGGGCACGATGTTGTAATAGATCATGGCCGGGGTATTGTCGCCGGTGTTGACGCGGTCCAGGGGATCGCGCACCACGGACTTGCGCAGGTAGCCGTCCTTGTAGCCCTGGCGCACGCCCTCGTGGATGGCCTCCTCCAGGTTGCCCTCCACGTGCACATCCTGACCCACGTCGATGAACACGCAGGCCATGCCGGTGTCCTGACAGACGGGCACGTTGTTTTCGTCCGCAATGCCGTAGTTTTCGATGATCTGATCCAGGATGCCCTGGGCCACCGGGAAGGTCTCGTTCTTCCGGCACTCCACGATGCAGTCCTTCAGGTCCTTCGTCAGGTGACAGTTGGCCTCGATGCACAGCCTGCGCACGACCTCCGTCACCCTTGCCGCTTCAATATTTCTCATGGTTTCCTCCTTTTCCGGTTTCTCCCATTGTTGTCAGTTTACTTTGCATCCACGCTGCGGATTTCGTCGATCTGCGTGCCGTCGCGGTAGATGACGTTGGCCACCTTCCGATCTCCGCGCGCAAGCTTTTCGGGCCTTCCGGTGATACGCTCGGCGATCTCCTTGAGCTCATGAATGTCCACGATGTTCAGCCCCGCGTCCTTCAGGCGCTGCATGAGCTCCCCATTCTTCGGGTTGACCGCGATGCCCCGCTGGGTCACCAGCACGTCGATGTCCCGGCCCGGCGTGGAGATGCAGGACACATGATCCGTCACGATGGGCAATCTTGCGCGGAACAGCGGCGCGATGATCATCGACAGCTTCGCACCGGCAGCGGTGTCGCTGTGTCCGCCGGATCCGCCCATGATGTAGCCGTTGGAATCGGTGTGGACGTTGACGTTGAAGTCGGTGTCCACCTCGGTCGCGCCCAGGATCACCACGTCCAGATTGTCCACCACGGCGCTGGCCGCGGCGGGACTGGCGTAGTGCATGGCGGAGATCTCCTGATGGGCCGGGTTCGTGCGGATGGACTCCACGGCCTTCAGGTCAAAGCACTGCACGTCCATCAGCGAGCGGAAGCAGCCCGCGTTGAGCATGTCCACAATATACCCGGTGATGCCGCCGGAGGCGAAGGAACCCTGTATCTTGTTCTTCACCATCACGTCCATCAGGAACTTGGCCGCGGCCAGCGAAGCGCCGCCCGCACCGGTCTGGAAGGAGAAGCCGTCCTTCAGCAGGCCCGAGTGGCGGATGACCTCCACCGCGCTCTGGGCCATCACCAGACCCACGGGGTCGCGGGTGATCTTGGTGGTGCCGGACACAATGCCCTTGGGATTGCCGATGGCGGGCACCTCCACCACGTAATTGACGTAGATCTCCGGGATCGACCAGCCCAGCAGCGGATAGGGCACCAGGTTGTCGGTGATGACGATGACCTGCCTGGCGTACATCGCGTCCGGGAAGGCATAACCCAGGCTTCCGCAGGCGGAGGGGCCGAACTTGCCGGTGCAGTTGCCCATGGGATCCGCCGTGGGTGCGGCGATGAAGGCCACGTCGATGGGCGTGTTGCCCAGGGCGATGTCCCGCGGCCTGCCGCCGTGGGTGCGGAAGTCCACCGGCTCGTCCATCAGGCCTTCGGAGATGCGGCGGCCCAGTCCGGCGGACATGTAGTTGGTATTGATCTTGCGCACCACGCCATTCCTGATGTGCTCCTCCAGCGCGGGTGCGTGCACGTCGAAGATGGAGCTCGCGTTCAGCGTCAGCTCCCGGATGCCGAGGTTCGCGATCTCCTCCATCACCATGTTCAGCGTGTAGTCGCCGTTGCGCAGGTGATGGTGGAAGGACACGGACATGCCGCTCTTCAGTCCGGAGAGCTCGATGGCCTCCCGGAGGGTCTTGACCAGCTTCGTGCTCATTGCGCTTCACTCCTTCCCATGCCCAGCTCCTCCGCCATGGCGATGGTCTGCTGTGCGCGCGCCACGATGGGCGCATCGATCATCTTGCCCCGCAGCGCCACCGCGCCCTTGCCCTGCTCCTTGCCGATGCGGATGGCCTCCATGACCTCGTAGGCGTAGTCCACGTCCGCCTGAGACGGGCTGAACACCTCGTTGATGGCCTGCACGTGGCGCGGGGAGATGGCGGACTTTCCGGTGAAGCCCAGGCTCTTTGCGTACTGCGCGTCCACATAGATGCCCTCGTCGTCGTTGACGTCGGTGAAGGGGGTATCGTAGACCTCGACCCCGGCGGCGCGGGCAGCGCACACCATGCGGCAGCGGGCATAGTTGATCTCGTTGCCCTCCTTGGTGCGCTTGCAGTGCAGATCGGCGGTCAGATCCTCGCCGCCCAGGAAGATGGCGGCCACGCGGTCGGACGCGCGGGCGATCTCAAAGGCGTTCTCCACGCCCAGGGCGGTCTCGATCAGCGGGATGAGCCGGACGCTGTTCTTTTCCATGCCCAGCTTTGCTTCCAGCTCGGTGATGTACGCGTCCACCGCGCGCACGTCCTCGGCACAGCCCGTCTTGGGCGGCATGATGAGGCTCGGGCGCACGGGGATGATCGCGTCCAGATCCTTCTTCCAGAAGGGGGTGTCGATGGAATTGATGCGCACGATGACCTCGCACTTGCCGAAGCCCATCCTTCCGATGGCGTTGCGCACCAGAATGCGGGCGGAGTCCTTCTCCGTGGGAGCGACGGCGTCCTCCAGATCGAGAATCACCGCATCCGCGCCGAGAATCTCGCCGTTTACGATGATGTTGGGCGTATTGCCCGGCAGAAACAGCATGGAACGACGCATGACTTACGCTCCTTTCGCCCGCTCAACGGCGGTTTCCACACGCGCGCGGATCACGCAGTCCAGCGCGCCGCGATCCACCACGCGCACCTTTGCGCGCGACACGCCCTGCTCGGAGAGCACCTCGCCCACCACGCGGCGAATCTCATCGCCGAACTGACGGATGACCACCGAATCCAGCTCGATCTCGATGCCCGCATCGCTGGGCTCCAACTCCACGTAGACATCGCTGGATTCCAGCGTTCCCGCAGCGGCACGCCTCACGATTTCGCTCATACCAAATCGTCTCCTTCAAATTACTTGCTTCCAATTCCCGGCGACCTTCCGCACAGGAATTGATATAGATCATTCCAGCAATATTATATAATAGAATTCTCTTTTTGACAACTATGATTTCTTTACTTTTCCTCCCGATTCTGTTATACTCGACTCATAAAATCCCCCCAGGAGGTGTGCGGATGCATCTGGAGACCGGACGCCCGATGCGCGGCCAGGCCCTGGAAAGGCTCAAGGCGTTTCTGCGGCTGTGCGGCCTGGATTATGACGAGGGCATCGGCTTCACCGCGGTTCTGGTGGAGGACGGAGAGATCATCGCGACCGGCTCGCTGGACGGCCCGACCCTCAAGTGCATCGCCGTCTCCCCCATGCATCAGGGCGAGGATCTGAGCGCACGCACCCTCACCGAGCTGCGCCGCGAGGCCCTGGACCGGGGCGAGGATCGCCTGCTGCTGTTCACCAAACCCAGCAACGAGGCCATGTTCCGCCCCTTCGGCTTCCATCCACTGGTGCGCACGGCGGACTGCCTGCTGATGGAGGATCGCCGCGACGGACTTGCGCGCTTCCTCGCGGGGCTTGAACGCCCGGATAGGGACGTGGAAACCGGCTGCATCGTGTGCAACTGCAACCCCTTCACCCTGGGTCACCGCTTTCTGATCGAAACTGCCGCAAGGCAGGTTCCGGCGCTGCACGTGTTCGTGCTGTCCGAGAAGAAGAGCCTGTTTCCCCCGGAGGTGCGGCTGCAGCTGGTGCGGGAGGGTTGTCGGGATCTCAAAAACGTGTTCGTGCACGAAACGGGGCCGTACATGGTGTCCTCGGCCACCTTCCCCAGCTACTTCATCAAGGACAAGGCGCGCGTGGACGAGATCTACTGTGAGCTGGACATTCGCCTGTTCGGCGAGAGGATCGCCCCGGCGCTGCGCATCACCCGCCGCTTTGTCGGCACGGAGCCGATCTGCCCGGTGACGCGTTTCTATAACGAACAGCTGAAGGCGCGGCTCCCCGGATACGGCATAGCACTTACTGAAATCCCCCGCAGGGAATGCGGCGGCGAGGCCATCAGCGCCTCCCGGGTGCGCGCCCTGATGGAGGAGAAGAATATAGAAGCGATCCGGCCTCTGGTGCCGGAGATCACCTATGACACCATCCGCCGCATGCTGAATGCGTGCAACGATTAGGAGGACATACATGGCCTACATCCATCGCATGCAAAAGAGCCTGATTCAGGCATCCTTCTTTGCGCCCCGCGGGCGCACCCGCATCTACGACCTGGGCATGCAGATCTCCCAGCTGTACCTGAGCCCCTACGACAAGCTGATCGGCTTCATCGGCGACGCGGGCTCCGGCAAGAGCGCGCTGGTGCGCGGCATGTTCCCGGGCCTGGAGCTGACCAACGACGACGACGGCGTGAACGTGCGCCCGCTGCCGATTCTGGATGTGGGCGATGTGCGCGGCTTCTACACGCCCCACACCTACCACCTGGACATCCGCTTCGAGACCGGCTTCACCCAGCCCCACATCCTGGCCGACGCCATCATGGAGGCCATCCGTCTGGGCAAGCGCGTGATCGTCGAGCACTTCGACCTGATCTATCCCCTGCTGCCCCGCAACGCCGACCTGATGATCGGTGTGGGCGAGCAGATCATCATCAGCCGTCCCACCATGTTCGGCCCGGAGCCGGAGGAGTTCGTCAGGAATGTGCATCAGTCGCTGCCCTACCGGCTGATGGCCCACACGGCGGAGGACCTGTGCGAGATCCACATGGATCCCGACCTGGTCTCCAGCTGCAAGCACGACGACATCCACCACGGTTTCATCCTGGACTTCCAGGACCGCCCGCCGCAGATCGATCTGTTCGAACTGGAGCGGCGCGTCAACGAGGACATCGCGAAGGATCTGCCGGTGCACTACGCCGACGAATCCCACATCGCCGTGGGCGATTACATCCACGAGTGCAGCGGCCCGCGCACCCACGTCTCCTCCACCGGCAAGATCACCGGCTTTCGGCTCTGCCCCGAGATCGTCTATGACAACCAGCAGAACCGCTATCTGCTGATCGGCTTCATCGGCGAAAACTCCCAGCAGAATCTGGAGGACCTCCGGAGCAGAACGCGCTTCTGATCCACACAACCTTATTCCCTGCAGCCCGGTGGGCTGTGGCCGCGCGCGCACGTGCGGCAATAGACTTGGCAAGGAACCCTTACAAAACACAAAGGAGTGTAACAATGAAGAAGAAGGTTCTGGTTATCGGCGTAATCGGAGCGGACGTGCATGCGGTGGGCAACAAGATCCTCTACCACGCATTCACGGAAGCGGGTTTTGACGTCGTCAATCTCGGCGTGATGGTCTCCCAGGAGGAGTACATCGCCGCCGCCATCGAGGCCAATGCGGACGCCATCGTCATCTCCTCCCTATACGGTCAGGGCGAGCTGGACTGCCGCGGCATGCGCGAGAAGTGCGACGAGGCGGGTCTGAAGGGCATCCCGCTGCTGGTGGGCGGCAACATCGTCATCGGCAAGCAGAAGTTCGAGGATGTGGAGAAGCGCTTCAAGGAAATGGGCTTTGATCGCGCCTTCCCGCCGAACACCGCGCCTGAGACGACCATTGCGGCCCTGAAGGAGCTGCTGCACATGGAGGATGAAAAGGCATGAAACCCGTTCTGCTGATTGATTTCGGCAGCACCTACACGAAAGTGACCGCCGTGGACCTGGAGGCCGAGCGCCTGCTGGGCACGGCAGATTCCTATACCACGGTTCAGACGGACGTTGGCGACGGTCTGGAGAACGCGCTGCGCAAGCTGGAGAAGGTCACGGGGCATCTGGAATTCGAGGCCCGCTACGCCTGCTCCTCGGCAGCCGGAGGCCTGCGCATGATCACCAGCGGCCTGGTTCCCGAGCTCACCGCCGAGGCGGCGCGCCAGGCGAGTCTGGGCGCGGGCGCGAAGGTGCTGAAGGTGTACTCCTTCCAGCTGACTGAGGACGACGTGGACGAGATCCTGTCCATCAACCCGGACATCTTCCTGCTGGTGGGCGGCACCGACGGCGGCAACAGCGAGTGCATCCTGCACAACGCCAAGATGCTGGCTTCGGCGCAGTTCGACTTCCCGGTGGTGCTCGCGGGCAACCGCTCCGCCGCCCGGGAGTGCGCGCGGATTCTTTCCGGGCACGAGGTGCACATCTGCGAAAACGTCATGCCCAAGTTCGGCGTGCTGAACACCGAGCCCACGCGCCTGAAGATCCGTGAGATCTTCCTGAACCGCATCATCCAGGCGAAGGGCCTGTCCAAGGCCGCTTCCCTGATCCAGGGCATATTGATGCCCACGCCCTCCGCGGTGATGAAGGCCATGCAGCTGCTGGCCGAGGGCTGCGAGGGTGAGACGGGCATCGGCGATCTGATCGCCGTGGACGTCGGCGGCGCCACCACCGACATCTACTCCATGTCCGACGGCATGCCCACCGCGGCCAACACCGTGTACAAGGGGCTCCCCGAGCCCTACGCCAAGCGCACGGTGGAGGGCGACATCGGCATGCGCTACTCCATCCACGGCATCGTGGACGCTGCGGGCATCAAGCGGGTGAGCGCGCTCTCCGGTCTGGACGAAAAGCGCTGCGAGGAGCTGATCGACATGCTCGCCACCCACACCGACGTGGTTCCCGAGCCCGGCACGGAGCTTGAAAAGCTGGACTACGCGCTGGCCTCGCTGGCCATCGAGACGGCCGTGAGCCGCCACGCGGGCAGCATGGAGGAGACCTACACGCTGATGGGCCTGACCTACGTGCAGACCGGCAAGGACCTGCGCAGCGTGCAGCAGGTGGTCGTCACCGGCGGCTGCCTGATCCACACCGCCCGCACCAAGGAGATCGCCAGCCACGCGCTCTACTCCATGGCGACTCCCATGTCCCTGCGACCCACCAAGGCCGAAATCCGCGTGGACCGGCACTACATCCTCGCGGCCATGGGCCTGCTCTCCGAATATTACCCGCAGATTGCGCTGCGCATCATGAAAAAGGAGCTTGAAAACGATGGTTATTCAGAACAAGAGAATTCCGGACGCCGAATTCCAGGCGACCCGTCAGGAAGTACTGGCCCAGTGGCCGACCGGCAAGGATGTCAACCTGGAGGAGGCTGTCAGCTATCATAAGTCGATGCCCGAAAACCGCATCTTCTCCAAGAAGCTGATCGAAGCCAAGAAGAATGGCCGCACGCTGATTCAGCCCCGCGCGGGCGTGCCGGTGGTGGAGCGCCACATCGAACTGCTCCAGCACCTGGAAAAGTACGGCGAGGCCGATCTGCTGCCCACCACCATCGACAGCTACACCCGCCAGAACCGCTACAAGGAGGCGGAGAACGGCATCAACGAGTCCCTGCGCCTGGATCGCGCCATGCTCAACGGCTTCCCGGCAGTCAACCACGGCGTGGCCAAGTGCCGTCAGGTCATCGAGAGCGTGAACGTTCCCGTGCAGGTGCGCCACGGAACCCCCGACGCCCGGCTGCTTACCGAAATCGCCTACGCCGGCGGCTTCACCAGCTACGAGGGCGGCGGCATCTCCTACAACCTGCCCTACTGCAAGAACATCCCCATGGAGCGCACCATCAAGGACTGGCAGTACGTTGACCGTCTGACCGGTCTCTATGAAGAAATGGGCGTGTCCATCAACCGCGAGCCCTACGGCCCGCTCACCGGCACCCTGGTTCCCCCCTGCATCTCCCACGCCGCCGCCATCATCGAGGCGCTGCTGGCCGCCGAGCAGGGCGTAAAGAACATCACCGTGGGCTACGGCCAGTGCGGCAACCTGGTGCAGGACGTGGCCGCCATCCGCTCTCTGGAGAAGCTGACCGAGGAATACCTGACCAAATACGGCTACAGCGACGTGGTGGTCACCACCGTGCTGCACCAGTGGATGGGCGGCTTCCCGGCGGACGAGGCCAAGGCCTTCGGCGTGATCTCCATGGGCAGCGCCATCGCGGGCCTTGCCAAGGCCACCAAGGTCATCGTCAAGACCCCCCACGAGGCCGTGGGCATCCCCACCATGGAGGCCAACGCAGCCGGACTGCGCTGCACCAAGCAGGTGGTCAACATGCTGGCCGATCAGGACTTCCGCGGCGACGCCATCACCGCCGAGGAGGAGATCATCGCCGAGGAGACCCGCGCCATCGTGGACAAGTGCTTCGAGCTGGGCATGGGCGACATCGCCGTGGGCGTGTGCCGCGGCGTGGAATCCGGCGCGCTGGACGTGCCCTTCGCACCCTGCCGCGCCAATGCGGGCCTGATGCTGCCCGCCCGCGACAACAACGGCGCGGTGCGCATCCTGAACTTCGGCAACCTGCCCTTCAGCAAGGAGCTCAAGGACTTCCACACCGCCAAGATCGAGGAGCGCGCCAAGGCGGAGAACCGCAAGGCCTCCTTCCAGATGGTCATCGACGACGTGTACGCCATCGGCAAGGGCCGTCTGGTGGGCCGTCCCCGCTGAAGCTTTGTGGAGGGGGAATAAATTCCCCCTCCACTACCACCCCCAACAAAAATCCGCCGCGCCGCAAGCGGCACAACGGATTTTTGCAAGGAAGCGATTTTGTAAACAAAATCAGCTGCGTGGTCGCCGCACAGGTCGCCGACCACGATTGAAGTGCGAAAGGGCTGCGGCCCTCTCGCGCTCTCCCGGGGTTTTTTCGACAGCCTGAGGGGAAAAATCCCCCCTCCCCGCTGAACAACAATTCGCATATTTACTGAATAGATTTGGAGGAGATTACCATGAAAATTCTGGACGTCGTATGTTCCCAGGGCCGCACGGGCTTCTACTTTGACGATCAGCGCGCCATCAAGAAGGGCGCGGGCCACGACGGCGTGTTCTACGTGGGCGAGCCGGTGACCGAGGGCTTCACCGCCGTGCGCCAGGCCGGCGAATCCATCTCCGTGATGCTGATCCTCGAGGACGGCCAGATCGCCTACGGCGACTGCGCGGCGGTGCAGTACAGCGGCGCAGGCGGACGCGACCCGCTCTTCCTCGCCAAGGACTTCATTCCGCTGATCGACAAGTACATCAAGCCCCAGCTCGTGGGCAAGGAGGCCGACAACTTCCGCAAGCTCGCCGCCGACATGGAGGCCATCACCATCGACGGCAAGCGCCTGCACACCGCCATCCGCTACGGCGTGTCCCAGGCCCTGCTGGACGCGGTTGCGAAGGCCACCGGTCGCCTGATGTGCGAGGTCGTGGCCGACGAATACGGCTGCACCGTGTCCGACAAGCCCGTGCCGATCTTCACCCAGTCCGGCGACGACCGCTACGACAACTCCGACAAGATGATCATCAAGGGCGCGCAGGTGCTGCCCCACGCCCTGATCAACAACGTGCACGACAAGCTGGGCGAGCACGGCGAGAAGCTGGCCGAGTACGTGACCTGGCTGCGCAACCGCATCCTGGAGCACCGCCAGAACCCCGATTACGCCCCCGTGCTGCACATCGACTGCTACGGCACCATCGGCCAGGTGTTCGGCAACAACAACTACAAGGACATGGCGGACTACATCGAGGAGCTGGGCAAGCTGGCCAAGCCCTTCCACCTGCGCATCGAGGGCCCCATGGACTGCGACTGCGACCGTGAGACCCAGATCGAGGCCCTGGCAGGCCTGACTGCCGAGCTGGACAAGCGCGGCTGCGACGTGGAGCTGGTCGCCGACGAGTGGTGCAACACCCTGGAGGACATCAAGCTCTTCGCCGACGCGAAGGCGGGCCACATGGTGCAGATCAAGACCCCCGACCTGGGCGGCGTGAACAACACCATCGAGGCCGTGCTCTACTGCAAGCAGAAGGGCATCGGCGCGTATCAGGGCGGCACCTGCAACGAGACCGACCGCAGCGCCCAGGTGTGCGTGAACTGCGCCATGGCCACCCAGCCCGACCAGATCCTGGCCAAGCCCGGCATGGGCGTGGACGAGGGCTACATGATCGTCTACAACGAGATGCAGCGCATCCTGGCCCTGCGCGCCGCGAAGAAGGCCGCAGGCAAGTAAGTCATCCATGCATTGAGGCTCCGAATCCTCGGATTCGGGGCCTTTTCACTGTCGAAAAACCCTGAGAGAACGCAAGAAGGCCACTTCCCTTTCGCATATAATCCCACAAATCTGCCTCCCTTGTGTAAAGGGAGGTGGCACGGCGCAGCCGTGACGGAGGGATTGTCTGCATGAACACAGCGGAGCCACAGTTGCAATTGCAGAAGATGCGGCCCCTTTTGCTTGACTTTCTTCCCCGTTCCGGATATGCTATATAGCAGCAAATCATTCCCGGAGGTAAATCCATGACCAACCAGCAGAAACTCAAGCAGCTCTTTTCCATCCTCTCCGAGGCGGAGGTCTATCAGCGCAGCATGGGCAAGCTCAACTTTGACATGATGTGCTGCGCCCCGGAGGAGGGTTTGGAGCAGGCCGGTGAGGACATCTCCGTGCTCGGCCGACAGCTGCACAAGCTGACCCACTCCAAGAAGTACCAGCGCCTGGTGTGCGAACTCCACGCGGACAGCGAGGGACTCACGCCGGTGCAGCGCAGGCTCGTCGAGCGCCTGTGGGAGGGCCACATGCGCACCAAGAATTTCACGCCTGCGTTCGCCTTCGAGCTGGACTCCGCCCGCAACAAGGCCTACGGTGCGTGGCTGAGCGCCAAGAAGGCAAGCGACTTCTCCCTCTTCCGGGACAGCCTCGCAGCGGTGATCGACTGCACCCGCCGCGCCATCGACCTGCGGGACGAGAAGCCCTCCACCTACTACAACGCCTGTCTGGACGACAACGAGAAGGGCGGCAGCGAGGATCAGCTGGACGCGTTCTTCGCGGCACTGAAGGCGCGCATCGTGCCGCTGATGCAGCGCATCGTCTCCGAGGGCAAGCCCATCCGGGAGGACTTCCTCTCCCGGCCCGTGCCGATTCCCCAGCAGGAGGCCTTCTCCCGCTATCTTTTGCGCCTGGAGGGTCTGCGGGAGAGCGCACTGGTGCTGATGACCACCGAGCATCCCTTCACCGACAGCTACGGCCCGAAGGACGTGCGCGTCACCACCCACTACTACGAGGACAACTTCATCTCCAACATCTTCAGCACCCTGCACGAGGGCGGTCACGCGCTGTTCATGCAGAACGAGCCGGAGGAGTTCTACGCCAATCACGCCGACAACGGCATGTCCAACGCCATGCACGAGTGCATCTCCCGCTTCTACGAGAACCTGATCGGACGCAGCGAGGCCTTCATCCACTTCGTGTATCCCAAGCTGCAGGAGATCAGCGGCGACACCTTTGCCGATGTATCCGAGCGCGAGCTCTACGAGTCGGTCAACATCTCCCGGCCCAGCCTGATCCGCACCGAGAGCGACGAGCTGACCTACTCCCTGCACGTGATGATCCGCTACGAGCTGGAGAAGGCCTTCATCAACGGCGAGATCAGCGTGGACGAGATTCCCGCGCTGTGGAACGCGAAGTATGCGGAGTATCTGGGCGTGGAGGTGCCCGACGACGCGCAGGGCTGTCTGCAGGACGTGCACTGGACGGACAGCTACGGCTACTTCCCCTCCTACGCCCTGGGCAACGCCTACGGTGCGCAGATCCTGCGCCGCATGAAGCAGGATCTGGACGTGGACGCCGCCGTGGCCGAGGGCCGTCTGGATCAGGTGCTTTCCTGGCTGAAGGAAAATGTGTTCTCCTGCGCATCCATGCTCACGCCGGACGCGTGGATTCGCAGGATCACCGGCGAACCCCTGAACGTGAACTACTATCTCGACTATCTGGAGGAAAAGTACACGAAGCTGTACGAACTGAATTGATATGCTTGCACTGATTGTCGCCCACGCCCGCAACCGCGTCATCGGCCGCAACGGCCGCCTGCCCTGGAACATCCCCGGCGAGCAGCACCGCTTCCGGGACCTCACCATGGGCAACGCCATCATCATGGGCCGCGTCACCTACGAGGAGATCGGCCGACCGCTGCCTGGGCGGATGAACATCGTCGTCTCCCGCACCCGGCGCTACGAGGGAGAAAACCTCTGCACCGCAGCCTCCCTTGCCGAGGCCATCGCGCTGGCAGGGGATCGCCACGCCTTCGTCTCCGGCGGCGCGCGGCTCTTTGCCGAGGCGCTGCCGCTGGTGGACACGATGTACATCACCGAGATCGACGCTGAGGTGGTCGGCGACGTGTTCTTTCCCGAATTCGACGCATCGGCCTTCGACCGCCGCGTGGAGGCGCGCTTCGACGGCGAACTGCCCTACGAATACGTGACCTACACGCGCCGCAGGGACGCGCGCTGAGCGCGCCTGAAGCCCCGCCGCAACACCACCGGCGGGGCTTTGCTCCGGAATCCCCACAGCCGTTCACACCGGCGATCCGGATGCATCAGCTTCAACGCTGCCGCGCCCAGCGTCGGGATAAAGAAGGGCCGCTGTTCATCCCGAACAGCGGCCCGCTTCATTCTTCAAACACTCAGCCCATCATGCTGCCCATCAGCGCGGCCAGGCTGTCGTTGGCCTGGCTCAGGCTGTACATGGCATTGAGCATCAGCGCCATGCCCTCGCTGGACACCTTCTGCATCTGCGCATCATCGATGGTCAGCAGATCCACCGACTGCGCCGCAGCGCCCGGCAGCCATGCGCCGTCGTCCGCGGCAAGCTCAATGGTCGCGTTGACGCCGCCCACGCTCTCTTCGCCGTCCATGATGCTGGCGCTGAGCATACCCACGCCGTCTGCGCCAGTGTAATCGATAGACAGGGTCTGCTCATCCGCAATCATATGTGCGTAGAACTGATCCTGACCATTCATGCTTCCGAAATCGAGGTAGCAGTTTACAGGATCGCCATCGTTCTCGATGCTCACGTAGAACTCCCACAGGCCCTCGTCCTGAGCAGCCGGCGCGCACAGGGACACATAGAAGTCCGATTCGTTGCTATACGGTCCATAGATTCCCAGATCAAATTCGCCGAATTCGCCGTCCGCCTCGGTATAGGTCGCGAGGAGCGTAACGAGCTCCTCCTCTTCCTCGCCGTCAACTCCGGAGAAAACCACATAGTATTCCGAAGTCTCCTCCTCCATATCCTCGGTGTAATCCACATAGATATTCAGCGTCTCCGGCTCGGTCTCACCCGCCACGAAGGCATTGACGTCGATGGACGCGATGATCTCCTCCGCAGCCTCATAAATCTTGCCGTCCACGCTCATGTGCAGATCTGCCTCGTCGAACATCTGGCGGTAGCTGTCGTAGCCGGTGCCCTCCAGACCCTGCTGGGCATAGCTGTCCAGAACGTCGATCCAGGCGTAGATCATCTCCGCCATCGTTTCCTCGCTGATAGAGAGATCATAGGCCTCAAATTCCACGCCGTCGATGTCCTCGGTGCCCGCAGGCGTCGCAATTCCGTAGAGATTCTGCACCACTACGCCGATTGCCGCCTGGACGTCCGCCAGCGCCTGTGCACCGTTGGACATGCCGCTCAGGCCGCTCTGCAGCTTCTCCAGCAGGCCCGTCTCCCCGGTCTCCCGCTCGATCATGGCGATGAGATCCTCATAGCGGATGGAGTACACGTCCGACAGGCCGTCCACGCGCAGCTCCAGCTGCTCCGCGCCCAGGCTGGCGATGGCATTGGCGACGGACGAGCTGTTCGCCTCCACGGCGACGCGCACTCCTGCTTCGCTGCCGTTGCCTGCCGCAGCCAGGACAAAATCGATGCCGCTCAGATCCAGCGACTGTCCTTCGTTCATGTAAACGACGAGATCGTTGATGACCACCTGGCCACCGGCCTCAGCAACCGCGCAGGCCGTCAGCAGCAGCATCGCTGCCAGCAGAATCGCCAAAAGTTTCTTCATTTCCCTTGTTTCTCCCCTTTTCTTAATGTTTTCTACCCCCAGAATGAGTATAATGATAGTATTCGACGCAGAATTGTCGATTCCCTGCCTCGGCTTTCATATGTCATGAAAACATTCGCAGGAATTTTTTACCGCAGATTTTGTGCCGGATCTGGCAACCATTTTGGATTTTTTGCGTCCAATAGACAGTACGCTTCTGAATGAAGGAGGATATTGCAATGAAGAAGCACGGCTTGTTACTGATTCTCGTGCTGGCTCTGATTCTCATTTGCGCCCCCGCCTACGCCACCGAGACCAGCGGTCAGGGCGGCATGGTGGCGCGCAATGGCGAGCTGGCCGCGTTCCTCGACGGGAACGGCAGCATCTACATATCCGGTCTGAACACGCCGGTGAACACCACGCCGGCCCGGAGCATTCTGACCATCGATTCCTACCGCATCCTGTTCCTGGCCCAGGCCAACACTGCGGCGGGCGTTCCCCAGACCCGGCTCATCAGCCTGAATCTGGATGACAACGCCGAGACCATCGTCACCGACGACGCCTATGCCGCCTGCCTGGACGCGGAGACCGTGTACTACATCTCCAGCGCGGACCGCACCCGGCTGATGCAGCAGGATCTGGACACGGGCGCGAGCAGCGTCGCCTATCAGTCCAGCGAGGTGCTGGAGCGCGTCTATCCCACCGCCGACGGCGTGGTGATCACCCAGGTGGAGGGCGCCGGCGCATACATCTATGATTCCGTGCGCAAGAGCTTCGTCAGCTTCGCCGGTGAGATCTCCTCCGAGATCGCGTCCTTCGAGGACTTCGATCTCTACATCACCGATTCCCGCAACCTCTACGTGCAGTCCCACGGCGTGCTCTTTGCCACCCTGGTGGACTCCAGCGTGCAGGACTGGGCCGTGATCGGCGACACCGTGTACTACCTCAGCGGCAGCGCGGACAATCTGACCCTCAAGAGCTACGACGTGGGCAACGCCCTCTGGAGCGTGATTCTCACGCCCGGAAGCGACATGGAGGCCCAGCTGACCGCCAGCCAAAATTCGCTGTTCATGCTCTCCAAGTCCGGCACCGTCTACTCCGTGGACGTCAAGAACGGCCGTCTGGTGGGCTTTGCCACCCTCCCCTCCCTCTCCAGCTACGCCCTGGGCAACGGCAAGAGCCTGAGCGCCTACCGCATCGAAGCCGTCAGCGGCCAGATGAATGTTTACGGCGTGGTGGACGACTCCAACGCCCTTCCCACCTTCACCTTCGTGGAGTACACCTCCCAGATCGTGGCGGATACCTCCTCGGATGTGCGCCTGCTCAGCGCCTATTCCATCAGCGGTGAGAGCACCGTGTGGGATCTGCTGCAACCCGCGCCCCAGTTCTCTCCGCTGCGCCGGGGCAGCCGCGGCGACGCCGTTGCCGCCATCCAGCAGCCCCTGTATGATCTGGGCTACTACAACTACTACATCGACGGCATCTTCGGCTGGCGCACCGAGCGCGCCGTGAAGCTGCTGCAGGCCGACCTGAATCTTCCCGTGACCGGCGTGGCCGACGAGGATCTGCAGCGCACCATCCTGGCCGGCGGTCTGGAGCCCTACAACCCCTACAAGACCCTCAAGCGCGGCAGCACCGGCTGGCGCGTGCAGGAGATGCAGCAGCGCCTGCGCGACCTGGGCTACTTGGCCGACAGTGCGGACGCCATCTTCGGCCCCCGCACCGAGAAGGCCGTGGCCCTGTTCCAGAGCGAGAACGGCCTGAGCAGCACCGGCATCGCCGATTCCGAGACCCTGCGCAAGCTCTACTCCGACACCGCCACCGCCTGCTCCACCTACATCGACCTGCAGCGCGGCGACAGCGGCTACCGCGTGCGCGAACTGAACAAGCGCCTGAAGGATCTGTACTACCTGGAGGGCGAGGTCGGCAGCAGCTACAACTCCGCCACCGTCGCCGCCGTGAAGCGCTTCCAGCAGGAGGTGGGCCTGAAGCAGACCGGCATCGCAACCGTCGCCGTGCAGAAGGAACTCTTCGCCCGCAATGCGCCGGAGTACAGCGGCTACATCACCCTGCGCCGCGGCGACAGCAACACCCGCGTGCAGAACATGCAGCTGCGCCTGACCAAGCTGGGCTACCACAGCGGCCGCACCGACGGCTACTTCGACAAGGAAACCCAGAATTCCGTGAAGAAGTTCCAGCTGGCCGTGGGGCTGCCGGTCACCGGCGTGGCCGATCCCGACACCCTGAGGGCCCTGTTCGATCCCAACGCTCCGGCCTATCACGAGCCTGAGAAGGTCGGCGTGCCCGTCATCGAGCTGAGCGCCTACTCCAAGTACGCCGACGGCATCTTCTACATCGCCGACAGCGCCACCACCGACGGCGGCGTGACCGTATCCTGGTTCGCCGAGGGCGACGTGGCCAGCTACGAGGTCTCCATCAAGGATGATCGCGGCAACGAGTACCTGTACAACTTCGGCCTGGATCTGACCATCGCCAGCATCCCGCTGACCAGCCTGGATCCCGACCGCACCTACACCGTGTCCGTCACGGCCCATCCCTTCGACACCGCCGACGACACTGCGACCAACAGCATCCTGCGCTTCGTCCGCGTGATGGAAGAGCCCGAGCCGGATCCCGGCGAGATCGGCGTGATCGGCAAGCTGATCGTCACCCCCGAGGGCGAGAACATCGTCCGTGAGAACGGCGTGTACTACATCCCCGGCGACACCCTGTCCTTCAAGTGGAGCGCCGACGGCAGCGTGGCAGGCTACAACTACCTGCTCACCGACGCGGACGGCAACTCCCTGGACGGCAGCAACGCCATCGACGACACCCTGAGCCTGCAGATCAATGCCGCGGCCCTGACCACCGGTAAGATCTACACCCTGACGGTCTACGCGATCCCCACCAACGGCACCGTGGATGACGCCACCATCGAGAGCATCGACTTCGCCCTCAAGACCGAAGCCGAGCCCGATCCCGAGCCCACCACGGAACCCACCGTTCCGGAATCCCCGGACGGCACCACCACCGAACCGACGGAGGAACCCACCGAGACCCCCGTGCCCGAGGTCACCGAAGCTCCCACCGAGGAGCCTGTCGTCACCGAGGAACCCACGACTGAAATCACCATCGGCGCGCCGGTGCTGGACATCCAGCCCAACACCGGTTCCGTCGAGGATGAGATCACAGACGCCGAGGGCAACGTGCAGAAAGTGAACGTGCTGCTGGTCGGCGAGGGCACGCTGCAGCTGACCTGGCCTGCCGAGGGCGAAATCTCCGGCTACGACGTGAAGATTCTCAACGCCTCCGGCGTGGCGATGGTCGATCAATCCCAGATGGCTGGCACCGGCGCGACCATCGATTCCAGCCACCTCACCCCCGGCGAGATCTACACCCTGACCGTGACCGCGCATGCGGCCGCCGATGACAGCGTGACTGCCGCCTCCACCCTCTACTTCACCTGCCCCACAACCGAACCTGCGACTGAAAGCACAGTCGCAGAGCATGAGCAGGCCGCAGCATCCGAGCCGGTCGCAGCGTCCGAACCTGTCGCAGCATCCGAGCCGGTCGCAGCTTCCGAGCCGGTCGCAGCTTCCGAGCCGGTCGCAGCTTCCGAGCCGGAACCCGAGCCTGAACCCGAGCCTGAACCCGTGTCCGAACCCGTGACAATCGGCGCGCCGGTGCTGGGCATCGAGCCCAACCAGGGCAGCACTGACATGGACGTCGGCGGCTTCACCGCCCCGGTGTTCGCGGTCAGCGACGGCGAGATCCGGCTCAGCTGGCAGGCCGAGGGCGACATCGCCGGCTACAACGTGCGCATCCTGGACGCCAACGGCACCGCAATGGTGGATCAGAACCTCACCGACACCGGTGCATCCATCAACTCCAACTACCTCGTACCCGAGGCGATTTACAGCCTGAACGTGACGGCCTATGCTGCCGCAGACAACAGCGTCACCACCAGCGCCACGCTCTACTTCACCTACGTCCCCGCGCCCGCCACAGAGCCGGAGACTGTTGAGCCCGAAGACACCGAGCCCGAGTACACCGAGCCTGTGTATACCGAGCCCGAGTACACCGAGCCGGAGTACACCGAGCCCGAGTACACCGAGCCCGAGTACACCGAGCCTGAGTACACCGAACCCGAGGTCGAGGAACCGGAAGCCAGCTATCCCACCGACGATCCTTCCGCCTGGGCGACGGCCGTGACCGCTTCCTTCGATTCCGAGGGCATCCGCGTGATCCAGCAGCGCCTGGTGGACTGGAAGTGGCTTGCAGCGAACAGCTACACCGAGGGTGCGCTGGACGACGCCACCGTGCAGGCCATCATCGACTTCCAGACGGTGTGCGCGGAGAACGGCGTCAGCCTGATCCCCTGCGATCCTTCCAACCCGGTGATCGAAACCGACACCCTGGCCCTGTTGTTCAACGCAGACGGCCAGAGCTACGCAAATCCCTACGCATAAGCGCATACGGCCCGACATCAAACGATGTCGGGCCATTCTCACGCAAAACGTGCAGCCGGTCAATTCCGACTGCACGTTTCTTCATGCTTATTGTTTCATCTGTCCTGCATCGCCGCGCGGAGCACCTCCGCGAGCGGCACATCATTCGCGCGTGCGGCGCGCAGCGCGGATTCGTATTCCGGCTTGCGCTTCTCAATGCCCGCGCCAGACGCGATCTTGACCTCCACATCGCCGTAGACCGTGTGCGCCGTCCCCCGGCTCCGGTTCAGCACCGTCCGTTCGAAGCGCTGCATGCGCACGCCCAGCGTGGTGGTGTGCTTCAGCATCAGCTCCGCCATGCGGCTTTCATCCTCCGGACGGCAGATGCAGCTCAGCTTCACGCCCGGCCGGTTTTTCTTCATCTGAATGGCGGTGAGGTACACGTCCAGCGCGCCCGCCTCCAGCAGTAGCTCCGTAACGCAGCCGATCATCTCGCCGGTCATGTCGTCCAGGTTGCAGCTGATCTCAATCACGTCGTCCGTCGCCCTGCCGTCCTCACCCAGGAAGGCGCGCACGCAGTTTGCAGCCGCAAAGTCCTTCGTACCCATGCCGCTGCCGACCCGCTCCACGCGCATTTCGGGCATGCGGTCGTACTCCGTGGCGAAGTACTTGAGCAGCGCCGCGCCTGTGGGCGTGAGCAGTTCGCCCCGGATCGAACCCGCATAGGCGGGCATGCCCTGGAGAAGCCAGGCTGTCGCAGGCGCAGGCACCGGCACAATGCCGTGCATGCAGCGCACCTCGCCGAAGCCCGTGCACACCGGCGAGACCACCACGCGCTCCGGCGCCAGCAGGTGCATCAGCAGACACACGGCGCTCACGTCCGTCACAGCGTCCAGCATGCCCACCTCGTGGAAGTGAATCTGCTCCACCGCGCAGCCGTGGGCATGGGCCTCCGCCTGCGCGATGAGATCGTACACCCCCAGTGCATCCCGCTTGACCTCCTCGGGAAGGTTCAGTCTATCGATGATCCGCGCCACGTCCGCAAGACCCGCGTGGGAATGGCCGTGTTCATGGTGGTGCTCGTGGTCATGCCCGTGGTCATGCTCGTGCGCATGCGCATGATCGTGGTCGTGGTGATGACCATGCGCATGTACGTGATCGTGGTGATGTTCGTGTCCATCCTCGGGCACATCGTCGCTGATCTCCTCCGTGTCGTCGATGCGCACGGAAATGTGGGTGCCCCGCAGCCCGCAGGACACCTTCTCCTCCCGGAACATCTGCATGTCCGGGATGCCGGCGCAGTTCATCTGCCGGAGGAAGCCCTCCGGATCGGGCAGCAGCTCCAGCAGCGCAGCGGTGAGCATATCCCCCGCCGCACCCATATTGCATTCCATGTAGAGCGTCTTCATTTTCCTCTGTACTCCGTATCTTGCGATGTGATCTCCGCTTCCAGTCCCCTGCGCGGATGCAGGTCCAGCGCAATCTCCCCAAAATCCTTCTCCAGCGCAGCGCAGACCTCCGCGCGGCGCTCCATGAGGCGCGCCATATCCGCTTCCGTCAGCTCCAGGCGCACGCCTCGCTGCGTCAGCCGGGCGCGGAAATCCGAAAAGCCCAGCTGCGCAAGCGCCGCCTCGGCGCGCTCGATCTTCACCAGCGTCTCCCCATCGATGGGCGTGCCCGCAGGGATGCGCGTGGCCAGACAGGCGTAGGCCGGCTTGTTCCAGGTGAACAGCTCCGCCTCGCGGGAGAGTTCACGCACCCGGGCCTTCGTCAGACCGCAGAGCCGCAGCGGCGACGCCACCTCCAGCTCCCGCAGCGCGCGCATGCCCGGCCGGTCGCCGGCGTCGTCGGAGGCGTTGGTACCGTCGATCACCAGGCCGTAGCCCTTTGCCGCAGCCCGCGCGCAGATGGCCGAAAAGATGCGCCGCTTGCAGTGATAGCAGCGATCCGGCGGGTTTGCGCACACCCGTTCATCTGCCAATACATCCAGCGGCAGCACGTCGATTTCGCGGCCCAATTCCTTCGCCAGGCGCATCGCATCCTCCAGCTCAAAGGCCGGCTGAAAGGGAGACTGCACGTAGCAGGCGGTAAAGTCCGCTCCGCAGGCCGACGCTGCGTAGAACAGATAGGCCGAATCACAGCCTCCGGAAAAGGCCAGCACGAAGCGCGGATGCGCCGCAAGCCACGTCCGCAGCGCCTCCGGCACGGCGCGCACATTTGCGTTCATTTGCGCACCTCTCCAAGGTCCTCCATGGGCACGCACCGGGCCAGACTGAAGTTCTTGTAGGCCTCCTCGCCCGTCACATCGCGAACGATCTCCAGCCAGTCGGGAAGCTGCACCGGCTGATCCTCGCGCTCCAGCTCAATCTCCAGCGTGGCGCGGTCGCTCCAGAAGCGGTAGATGTCCACCTCCAGCAGCTGATCCATCCAGGGGATGCGCAGCCGGCGCTTCTCCACGGCCTTGAGCTCCGGATCGGCCTGGGCCACCAGCGCGGCGTACTCCTCCTCAGAGATCTCGCCCTCCGTCTCCTCGCAGCTCAGCGCATCGATGCGCCGCTTGTGGGTGAAGAAGTACTTCACCGCGCCGCCGGTGCAGACCCGGCGAATGCGCCGCGTACCGCCGTCAGGATCCCTTCGCAGATACATCTGCGTCACATCCCACACCACGCAGCCCGGCATGGCGCGCAGCTCCACCTCGTCCGGCATGCGGATCAGATACTTCCGCTCAATTTCCAGTCCCGTATGCATCATTCTTCCTCCAGTTCCGGCGTAAGGCCGCGCAGGTCCGGCACCGGCGTCGCAGACAGCAGGTTCCAGGTCAGTACCGACATGGACGCATATCCCGCCCTCGTCAGGTTCAGATCGGAGTTCGGGTCGGTCTCCGGCAGCGCATCCTGTTCGTTGGCGAGCACATAGCCGCCCGCGCCGTCAGGATTGTAATCCGGCGGGAAGATGTACTCGTTGGAGACGGTTGCCGGCCGCACGCCGCGAATCTTTCCGCCATAGGGCACGTTCAGGTTGTAGATTTCCCCGCGCGGCAGCGGATGATCCGCCGCCCACTCCATGGCGCGCACGCCCAGCGCGGCGGCCTCCTCATAATCGCGGTCCAGATGGGAGCACAGCGACACCGCAAGACCCTGCACGCCGCACAGCGAGCCCTCCATGGCTGCAGCCACGGTGCCGGAGTAGAGGATCGCTGCGCCGCGGTTCGCGCCGTTGTTGATGCCCGCCAGCACGAAGTCCACCGGATCATCCCGCAGGAGATACAGCCCCAGGCGCACACAGTCCGCCGGCGTGCCGTCCACGCTGAAGGCGCGAATGCCATCGTACTCCACCGGCCGGGCATGCAGCGGCTTCGTGATGGAAAAGGAGTGCCCCGCAGCGCTGCGCTGCGCATCCGGCGCAAACACCGTCACGCGATGCCCCGCCGCCGCGACCGCCTTCGACAGTGCGCGAATGCCCGGTGCGAAAATTCCGTCGTCATTTGCAATCAAAACATGCATTTTTGTCATTCTCCCGCGCTCATTTGTATATACTTTATTATCATTATATAGCAATCCGCACCGGCTGTAAAGCGGCGCTGTGTTACACATATACGCAACGATAATGCATATGTGCTTGTATATATTCAATATGTGTGATAGAATATGCATGAAAGGCTGGTGAACTCCGCCGAAAACGGCACGCGCTTATGAAAAAAGTACTTTCTTATCTGAAGGATTACCGGAAGGAAAGCATCCTCGGCCCCCTGTTCAAGCTGCTTGAGGCCTGCTTTGAACTGATCGTCCCCTTCGTCATCGCCGCCATCATCGACAGGGGCATCCCCTCCGGCGACGCAGGCTACATTCTGCGCATGGGGCTGTTGCTGGTGGCGCTGGGTCTGATCGGCCTGGCCAGCTCCGTCACGGCCCAGTACTTCGCCGCCAAGGCCGCCGTTGGCCTGGCCACGAAGCTGCGCCACGCGGTGTTCGCCCACATCCAGAAACTGGGCTTTGCGGACGTGGATCGCATCGGCGCCTCCACGCTGATCACCCGCATGACCAGCGACATCAACCAGGTGCAGTCCGGCGTGAACCTGGGTCTGCGGCTGTTTTTACGCTCGCCCTTCATCGTGTTCGGTGCGATGATCATGGCCTTCACCATCGACGTGCGCTGCGCGCTGGTGTTCGCCGTGGCCATACCTGTGCTGGCGGTCATCGTGTTCGGCATATTGGCGATCACCATGCCGCTGTACAAAAAGACGCAGGCACAACTGGATCGCGTGCTGCTGCTGACCCGTGAGAACCTGGGCGGCACCCGCGTGCTGCGCGCTTTCGGCCGGGAGGACGACGAAATTGCCGAGTTCGACCGCCTGCACGCCGGCCTGACCCGCTTCCAGAGCCTCTCCGGCAAGATCAGCTCGCTGATGAATCCGCTGACCTACATCGCCATCAACTTCGCGCTGATCGCACTGCTGCGCACCGGCGCAATGCGCGTCAACGCAGGCGTGCTGAGCCAGGGCCAGGTCGTGGCGCTGGTGAACTACATCAGCCAGATCCTGGTGGAGCTGATCAAGCTGGCCAACCTGATCATCACCGTGTCCAAGGCCGCCGCCTGCGGCAACCGCGTCGGCGCGGTGCTGGCCGTCCGACCCAGCATGGCCTCGCCCCGGGATACGGCAGAACCCGACCCAGAAAACGCCGGCTGCGTGGAATTCGACCACGTGAGTCTGCGCTACGCCGGCGGCGCCTCCGACGCCCTCACCGACGTCCACTTCAGCGCCCGGCGCGGCCAGATGATCGGCGTCATCGGCGGCACCGGCTCGGGCAAGAGCTCGCTGGTGAACCTGATCCCCCGCTTCTACGACGCCACACAGGGCTGCGTGCGCGTGGACGGCCAGGACGTGCGCCGCTACGCATTGGAGGATCTGCGCGGCCGCATCGGCGTGGTGCCCCAGAAGGCGCTGCTGTTTGCGGGCAGCATCCGCGACAATCTGCTCTGGGGCAATCCCGGTGCGGACGATGAAACCCTGCTGGAGGCCGCGCGCGCGGCCCAGGCAGAGGATGTGCTTGCTGCCAAGGGCGGCCTGGACGGCGCAATCGAGCAGGGCGGCCGGAACCTCTCCGGCGGCCAGCGCCAGCGCCTGACGATCGCCCGCGCCCTGGTGCGCCGCCCGGAGATCCTGATCCTGGACGACAGCGCCAGTGCCCTGGACTTCGCCACCGACGCCCGGCTGCGCATGGCGATCCGCAAGCTGCCCTATCACCCCACGGTGTTCATCGTGTCCCAGCGCAGCGCCTCCGTGCGCTACGCGGATCGGATCGTGGTGCTGGACGATGGCCGCGTGGCGGGCATCGGCAGTCACGAGGAGCTGCTGGAGAGCTGCGCCGTGTACCGCGAGATCTACGAATCCCAGTTCCGGAAGGAGGCGAGCGGCAATGACTAAGTCCAAAACCCGCACCTCCGCACAGCTGTCCACGCTGCGACGGGTGCTCGCCTACACCGCCCACGCGCGGCTGTACATCGTCCTGTCCCTGGTCTTTGCCGTGGTCTCCGTGGCGCTGACGCTGTACCTGCCGGTGCTCACCGGCGACGCCGTGGACCTCATCATCGGCGCGGGTCAGGTGGATTTCGACGCCCTGCTGATCATCTTCACCCGCATGGCCATTGTCATCCTGCTCACCGCCGCGTCCCAGTGGATCATGGCCGTGTGCAACAACCGCATCACCTTCCAGACGATGCGTGACATCCGCCAGGACGCCTTCCGGCACCTGCAGCGCCTGCCGCTGAAGTACATCGACGCGCATCCCTCCGGCGACGTGGTCAGCCGCATCATCGCCGATGTGGACACCTTCGCCGACGGCCTGCTGATGGGCTTCACCCAGCTCTTCACCGGGGTCATGACCATCCTGATCACCCTGATCTTCATGCTGCGCATCAGCGTGGGCACCACCATTGTGGTGGTGTTCGTCACACCCCTCTCGCTGTTTGTGGCGGCGTTCATCGCAAAGCGCACGTACAGCATGTTCCACCTGCAATCCTCCATCCGCGGCGAACAGACGGCGCTGATCAACGAGATGATCGGCGGTCAAAAGGTGGTGCAAGCCTTCGGACGCGAGCGCGCCGTGCTGGAGCGCTTCGATGAGATCAACGATCGGCTGCAGGGTGCGAGCCTGCGCGCCACGTTCTTCTCCTCCCTCACCAACCCCTGTACGCGTTTCGTCAACGCCCTAGTGTACGCCGGCGTGGCCATCTTCGGCGCGCTGTCCGCCGTCACCAGCTACATGACCATCGGCCAGCTGACCTGCTTCCTCACCTACGCCAACCAGTACACCAAGCCTTTCAACGAGATCTCCGGCGTGGTCACGGAGCTGCAGAATGCCATCGCCTGCGCAGCGCGCATCTTTGAATTGATGGACGAGCCGGCCGAATCGCCGGATCCCGAGGACGCCCTCGTCCTGGAGCACGCTGACGGCCGCGTCCAGATGCGGGACGTGTCCTTCCGCTACGAGGCCGACCGACCGCTGATCGAAAACTTCAGCCTGACGGTGGAGCCGGGCCGCAGAATCGCCATCGTCGGCCCCACCGGCTGCGGCAAGACCACGCTGATCAACCTGCTGATGCGCTTCTACGATGTGGACGGCGGCGCCATCCATGTCAGCGGTCGCGACATCCGCAGCATCACCCGGCGCAGCCTGCGCCGCAGCTACGGCATGGTGCTCCAGGACACCTGGATCAAGACGGGAACGATACGCGAAAACATCGCCCTCTCCCGCCCGGAGGCCAGCATGGAGGAAATCATCGCCGCAGCGAAGGCCGCCCACGCCCACAGCTTCATCCGCCGCATGCCCCAGGGCTACGACACGGTGCTGCACGAGGACGGCGGCGGACTCTCCGAGGGCCAGAAGCAGCTTCTGTGCATCGCCCGCGCCATGCTGAACCTGCCGCCAATGCTGATCCTGGACGAAGCCACCTCCTCCATCGACACCCGCACCGAGCTGAAGATTCAGAACGCCTTCGCCACCATGATGCGGGGTCGCACCAGCTTCATCGTCGCCCACCGCCTGAGCACCATCGAAAACGCAGATCAGATTCTGGTGATGCGTGAGGGCCGGATCGTGGAGAAGGGCACCCATCGGGAGCTGCTGCACGCAAACGGCTTCTACGCCGAGCTCTACAACAGCCAGTTTGCCCACTGATGCTTTGGAAAAGCGGAGCGCCCATGGAACGCGCTCCGCTTTTTCTCAAAGAAATTTTCCGGATTTTGCATTTGGGTATTGACTTTATGCCGGTTTCTGTGCTATAATATCACTCGTTGACAGCGAAGGGCTTGACCCGCCCGGAGCAAACAATTTTATATCGTGGAGAAGTCGCCTAGCTTGGTCGAGGGCGCACGACTGGAAATCGTGTAGGCGTCAAAAGCGTCTCGAGGGTTCGAATCCCTCCTTCTCCGCCATAAAAGGACGCTAATCTTGATACAAAGGTTAGCGTTTTTTCTTTGCCCGAAAAGCCTTGCACCGCAGGGCTTTTTCCATTTGTCTGGGTGCATGGAACGAGCTTTCCCCCTATTCTTTGGGTGCAAAAGGCTTCTTATGTTGGTTTCCCCCTATTCTGAGGGTAAGGTTGGGTGCATGATAAAACGGCTGCTGGTTGTTGAGCCGGTAGCCGTTTTATATTGGGTGCATGCCCAGTTGTGCAAGTCGTCCGCTTTTCAGGAGATCTTCCTTCTTCACTTCATGGCAAAAATGTCAACCACTCGCGTCCACTCTCCACTGGAGGAAACGCGGCTGTTTGAACGAAAAGGATACTGTTATCCGAATCTATCTGTCACTGATCTATCTCGGCAAATTCAGATATAGTAGGGTGTATTTGAGGTGATTTCGCAGGAAAAACTTTCGCAAATATGTTAATATTCCACCTGCTATTTTCGGCTGTAAAGTTTATTAGTATCAAAATAGTATCACAAAAGGCTGGGAAATACAACAGAATTATGTGGAGCTCTACATAATTCCGGCACGGACGGACGCTGTCAGGCACAGCGGATAACAGCCTTGCAAGAGGCGTTGTACCTGCGCTGGATATATTCTTGATAGGCTTTCTGGTCTGTCATGGAAATTCCCCCTCTCTGAATAATAGTGCGGGGCGGCAGCACTCCTTGCTGTCGCTCCTTGACTGCCTAACTGCGAAACCGGGCGGGGCTGTCAACGGTGGGCGAAGCCCGTTCATCTTGACCGCCCGCTGGCTCGGCTGGCTTTGCTATTTACCCGACAAACTTGAATTTATTGTAAGGTATCACGTTTTACCTTCTTAAGCCTTACTATCATTACCATAGGAATTTCTTTGTTGGTTTTGAAACATTCTTCATAAAATCCATCAATGACAAATCCAG
>SFET01000058.1 GCA_004557125.1 Clostridiales bacterium
CATCGACATGGAGATCACCCTGATCACCCCCATCGCGTGCGAGGAAGGTCTGCGCTTCGCTATCCGTGAAGGCGGCCGCACCGTTGGTTCCGGCGTTGTTACCAAGATCTGCGAATAATTCCAGATGAATCGAGGAACCGAGCCCGTTCGGGTTCGGTTCCTTTTGCGCGTTTTGGCGAATGCATGGCCTCCCTTGCGCAGACCTGCGGCTTGTGGTACAATGAATGAACCAAGCCGGACGATGGGAGGGATTGATGTTGTACCTGAAGCTGAATGGATATGAGATCAGCTGCGAGATGGGCATTCGCTGGCTGGATGCGCTGGAGCTGCTCCCGGAGGAGATGCGGGTGCGCGCGCCGCTGGGCATCAGCGTGCAGGGCCGCACCTATTCGCTGAACGACCCGGTGGTGGAGTACGCCCACGCGGGGATCCTGACCTACGCCAACGAGGAGGGCCGCCGCATCTACGAGCGCTCGCTGCAGCTGCTGTTCCTCACCGCAGCGCACCGCCTGCGCCCGGACGCCCACGTGCGCATCGAGCACTCCTTCGGCCAGGGCCTGTACATCGTGCTCGTGGGGGAGGAGATGACGAAGGAGTTCATTGCAGCCATGGAGGCGGAGATGCGCACGCTGGTCGCGCAGGATCTGCCCATTGTGCGCAAGGTGGTGACCACGGACGATGCGCAGGAATACTTCGCCCGCACCGGTCAGACCGACCGCCTGCGGATCCTGGACTACCGCCAGTACAGCCACTTCACGCTCTACCGCATCGGCGACGGCCCCGAGGACTACTTCTACGGCGAGATGGCGCCATCCACAGGCTTTGTCAATGTGTTCTCGCTGGTGCCCTACGGTCCGGGCGTGGTGATGATGCAGCCGGACATCGATGATCCGACGCACAGCGCGCCCTTCAAGGATCTGCCGAAGCTGTGGCGCGTGTATCAGGAGACGGCGGAGTGGAACAAGATCCTGCACTGCGAAAACGCCGCCGATCTCAACGAGATGATCGACAGCCACCGGCTGCGGGAGTTCATCCGCGTCAGCGAGGCGCTGCAGGAGCGCAAGATTCAGTCCATCGCCGACCGCTTCATCGAATCCGGTGCGCGGCTGATCCTGATCGCCGGGCCTTCGTCCTCAGGAAAGACCACCTTTGCCCATCGCCTGAGCATCGCGCTGCGGGTGCAGGGCCTGCGCCCGGTGAAGGTCTCGCTGGACGACTACTACCGCAACCGCAACGAGCTGCCCCGGGAGGCGGACGGCTCCATCGATCTGGAGCGCATCGATACGCTGGATACCGCGCTGATCTCCGATCACCTCAAGCGCCTGATGGACGGCGAGACGGTGGAGCTGCCGGAGTACGACTTCAACACCGGCATGCGGCGGAATGAGACCCATCCCTTCCGGGTGGAGGCGGGCCAGCCCATCATCATCGAGGGCATCCACGGCCTGAACGAGCAGCTGACCGAGGGCATCGACCGCAGGCTGAAGTTCAAGATCTACATCAGCGCGCTGACGATGCTCAATCTGGACGACCACAACCGCATCCGCACCACCGACGCGCGGCTGCTGCGGCGCATCGTGCGGGACCACCAGTTCCGGGGCACGCCGCCGGAGGCCACCATGGCCATGTGGAATTCCGTGCGCCACGGCGAGGAGAACTACATCTTCCCCTATCAGGAGGAGGCCGACGCCATGTTCAATTCCTCGCTGACCTACGAATTGTCCATCATGAAGAAGTACGCCTATCCGGCGCTGCAGGCGGTGAAGCCGGAGAGCCCGCACTACACGCTGGCGCGGCGGCTGGTGAAGTTTCTGAACTACATCCAGACGGCCGATGTGGAGGATGAGATTCCCGTCAATTCGCTGCTGCGCGAGTTCATCGGCGGCTGCTGCTTCTACCGCGAGACGGACTGAAAAGGCGAAAAAATGTGCATGCTTCCTTTCAAACCCGCCCATAATAGGGTTGCAAGGAGGAATGCCAAGTATGAAGACACAGAACCTGAAGAAGCTGTTTTTCGCCGTCGCGCTGATCCTGGTGGTGGGCGTGGCCGTGTCCGGCTGCATGAACCGCAATGTGAATGAAAGTCAGTCCGTTGCACCCTCTGCGACGCCGAACTACATGCCCCAGGGCAGCGCGACCAACGGCGCGACGGCGCAGTCCACCGACGCAAATCGCTTCGACTGGACGAAGAACGCCGCGCAGATTGAGGCGCAGATCTCCCAGATCTCCGAGGTCTCCGAGGCCCGCGTGGTGGTCACCGGCAACACGGCGCTGGTGGGCGTGAAGTTCAACACCGCCTATCAGGGCGAGATGACCGAGCGCATCCGCGAGATGATCGCCGCCGAGGTCATGAAGGCCGATCCGCAGATCACCACGGTGGCGGTCACCTCCGAGGAGGACGACGTGGAGGACATCTACGAGATCTCCGAGCGCACGCTGATGGGCGAGGAGCTGGACGCGCTGAAGGAGGACATCAACGAGATCGTGCGCAATGCAACGACGCTCAGATAAGGAGACAGAATGCACCGGCGGAGCAAGCGCAATGGAAGCTGGGGCGAGGGCCTGCTGTTGGCCGCCGTCCTTGGCCTTGCGCTGCTCCTTGCCCTGGGAAGCGGAATGAACCGGCTGCTGCGGGCGGAGACCGTGGCGCCGGTTCATTCTGTATCCGTGGAGGAATTGGAGCGCGCTGCCATGATCGATCTCAACACCGCTGCGGCGGCGGAGCTGGAACAGCTGCCGGGCATCGGAAGCGTGCTGGCCGGACGCATCGTGGCGTACCGGGAGGCGCATGGGCCCTTCGCTTCGGTGGAGGCGCTGACGCAGGTGTACGGCATCGGCGAGGGCAGAGTGAATGCAATCCGGGACAGGGTTTTTGTGGAGTGATGTGTTGGCACACACATTTTTTGTGGTATAATGTGTTTAAAACAATGGGCGGCTTTCGTCCGGAACTGTACACAGGCGAAGGGGTAGAGACATGTTTGCACACCTGCATCTGCACACGGAATACTCGCTGCTGGACGGTGCGTGCCGCATCAAGCCGCTGATGCAGCGGCTGAAGGAGCTGGGCATGAAGTCCTGCGCCATCACCGACCACGGCGTGATGTACGGCGTGCTGGACTTCTACCGTGCGGCGAAGGCCGAGGGCATCCATCCGGTGATCGGCTGCGAGGTGTACGTCTGCCCGGACATGGACAACAAGGCCAGCGTCTCCCGGGATTACAGCCACCTGATCCTGCTGTGTGAGAACCAGAAGGGCTATCAGAACCTGTCTGCGCTGGTGAGCGAGGGCTGGCTGCGGGGCTACTACTACCGGCCGAGGGTGGACTACGCCCTGCTGGAGAAGTACCACGAGGGCCTGATCGCCATGAGCGCCTGCCTGTCGGGCGATCTGCCCAAGCTGCTGCTGGATCGAAGGGAAAACGACGCCCGCGCCATGGCCCAGCGCTATCTGGATATCTTTGGCCGGGGCAACTTCTTCATCGAGCTGCAGGATCACGGCATCGCCGAGCAGAAGCAGGTGCTGCCCAGGCTCATCAAGCTGGCCCGGGAGATGGACATTCCGCTGGTGTGCTCCAACGACTGCCACTATCTGACCCGCGAGGATGCCGAGATGCAGGAGGTGCTGATGTGCATCCAGACGGGCAAGACCCTGCAGGACGAGAACCGCATGCGCATGAACACCGACCAGCTCTACGTCAAGTCCGAGGAGGAGATGCTGCGCGTCTTCCCCAACTTCCGCGAAGCCATCGAGCGCACCGAGGAGATCGCCCAGCGCTGCCAGGTGGAGTTCGACTTCTCCACCACCCATCTGCCCAGGTTCCCGCTGCCGGAGGGCGTGACCGACGACACCGCCTACCTGCGCGCACTCTGCGAGGACGGAATCCGCCGTCTCTACGGTGAGGCGCGCAAGGATGCATGGGACAGGCTCAACTACGAGCTGGGCGTGATCGAGAAGATGGGCTACGTGGACTACTTCCTGATCGTCTGGGACTTCATCCACTACGCCAAGACCCACGGCGTGGGCGTGGGCCCCGGTCGCGGCAGCGGCGCAGGCTCCATCGTGGCCTACTCGCTGGGCATCACGGAGATCGACCCGCTGAAGTACAACCTGCTGTTCGAGCGCTTCCTCAACCCCGAGCGCATCTCCATGCCCGATATTGACTGCGACTTCGACTACGAGCGCCGGGGTCAGGTGATCGACTACGTGCGCCAGCGCTACGGCGCGGACCACGTGGCGCAGATCATCACCTTCGGCACGATGGCTGCGCGGGCGGTGCTGCGGGACGTGGGTCGGGTGCTGGGCATGAGCTACCAGCAGACGGATGCCATCGCCAAGCTGGTGCCCTTTGAGCTGAACATGACGCTGGAGAAGGCGCTGAAGGTCAGCTCCGAGCTGCGCGGCGCCTACGAGGGCGACCCCGAGGTGCACCGGATGATCGACATGGCCCGCAAGCTGGAGGGAATGCCCCGCAACACCTCCACCCATGCGGCGGGCGTGCTGATCACCGCAAGGCCGGTGGTGGACTACCTGCCGCTTCAGATGAACGACGAGGTCATCACCACCCAGTTCCCCATGGGCGACGTGGAGGCGCTGGGCCTTTTGAAGATGGACTTCCTGGGCCTGCGCACGCTGAACGTGATCATGGATACCGAGGCGCTGGTGGAGCAGGGCGGCGGGCCGCACATTAAGACCGAGGACATCCCCTTCGACGATGCGGGGGTGTACGCCATGATCTCCGAGGGCGACACCGACGGCGTGTTCCAGCTGGAATCCTCGGGCATGCGACAGTTCCTGCAGAGCATGCGCCCGGGCAGCTTCGAGGACATCATCGCCGCGATTTCGCTGTACCGCCCGGGGCCGATGGAGTCGATCCCCCGCTACATTGCGGGCAAGGAGAACCCGGACAGCGTGCGCTACATCACGCCGGAGCTGAAGCCCATCCTGGACGTGACCTACGGCTGCATGGTGTATCAGGAGCAGGTGATGCAGATCGTGCGCGACCTGGCGGGCTACTCCATGGGCCGCAGCGACCTGGTGCGCCGCGCCATGGCCAAGAAGAAGCACGACGTGATGGCCAAGGAGAAGCAGAACTTCATCTACGGCCTGGAGGAGAACGGGGAAGTGGTCGTGCCGGGCTGCGTGCGCAACGGCGTGTCGGCCCAGGCGGCGGAGCAGATCTTCGATGAGATGACCGCCTTCGCCAGCTACGCCTTCAACAAGTCCCACGCCGCGGCCTACGCTGTGGTCGCCGTGCAGACCGCGTGGCTGAAGCTGCACTACCCGGTGGAGTTCATGGCGGCGCTGATGAATTCCATGCCCGGCAACACCGGCAAGATCGCCTATTACATCCAGGCGCTGCGCAAGCGGGGCATCCCGGTGCTGCCGCCGGACATCAACCACTCCCAGGAGAAGTTCTCCGTGGACTACTTCGAGGGCAAGAAGGGCGTGCGCTTCGGCCTCGCGGGCATCAAGAACCTGGGCCACAACGCCATCGCCGAGCTGGTGGAGGAGCGCGAGCGCGGCGGCGATTATATCGACCTCTACGGCTTCATCGACCGCAACGCTGCGCAGGCCATCAACAAGAAGGGCGTGGAGAGCCTGATCCGCGCGGGCGCCTTCGACCGCCTGCCCGGGCGGCGCAGCCAGAAGCTGCACGTGTTCGAGCGAGCCATGGACGGCGCGTCCCGCCAGCAGAAGAGCGTGATCGCGGGGCAGATCTCCCTGTTCGACATGGGTACATCCGAGGTCAAGGCCCCGCCGCCGCCGATGCCCGATCTGCCCGAGTTCGACAAGCGAACCATGCTCCAGATGGAGCGCGAGACCACCGGCGTGTACATCTCCGGCCATCCGCTGGACGAGTACGCGAAGGAGCTTGCGTCGCTGGAGGTCAATTCCCGCTTCCTTGCGGAGCTGACGGAGCGCAGCGACCACGGCATGGCGTACGACCAGCGCATGGTGCGCATGGGCGGATTGATCGCCGAGAAGAAGATGAAGGCGGTCAAGTCCGGCAACATGATGGCCTTCGTACAACTGGAGGACCTGTACGGCGTGACCGAGGTACTGGTGTTCCCGAAGGTGTACGAGCGCGTGTCGGCGATGCTGCAGCCCAACGAACCGGTGCTGATGACTGGCAAGCTGTCCGTGCGCGAGGACGAGGACACGAAGCTGCTGCTGGAGCGCGTGGCCCCGCTGCGGGGCGCGGACGCTGCGCGCGAGGAGCCGGCCTATGCGCCGCGGCGGCAGAGCAATCCTGTGCAGCGCAAGCTGTATTTGAAGCTCAGGCCCGATCAGCGCGCGGAGGTGCTGCGCATCCTCGCCGAGACCCCCGGTCGGATTCCGGTGGTGCTGGTGGAGATCGACGGCGAGGGGAGGAAGAAGGCCGTGCAGGCCCCCAATCAATACTGGGTGGACGAGGGCTACGACTTCGGTGCGCTGGCGAACCTCATCGGCGCGGACAGCATCGTAGTGAAGTGAAAATCCGAATACTTTTGCGATCAAAAAATGGGAACGTTCGGCAGAGGGACTGAATTACACGCTGCCGGGCGTTTCCTGATTCTGGAAGCTCGGGAGCGATGTACACGCACCCGGGCGTTTTATCTGGCAAAAATTGGTCGATCTGACGCCGTTTTTCCGTTAATTGTTTGAGAAAATGGCCTGTTTTTGCGCAGTTTTTACGAAATCCGGGGATGGAATATTTGAAAAAAACGGGGTTTTGCGGTATAATTAGAAGGTCGTGTGCGGGGATTTCTGCGCAAAAATGCCGGTTTTCAGCGGGAAGATGAGGCGCACGCGACGACAGGGATGAACCGGAAGGTTGCGGCAAGCGCCGGGAATTTCCGGGGACCAGTCCGCATCAATCGGACGACGGAGCTCATGCCCGTCGAAAGAAAAGCATAACAGCACGCCCGGCAGCGTGTGCATGAGTTCAAAATCAGGAGGAAAGACAATGGCCAACCAGAAGATCCGCATCAAGCTGAAGGCGTACGAGTCCTCGATCATCGATCAGAGCGCCGCACGCATCGTCGAGACTGCAAAGCGCACCGGTTCCCGCGTGTCCGGCCCGATCCCGCTCCCGACTGAGAAGGAGATCGTGACGATCCTGCGCTCCCCCCACAAGCACAAGGATTCCCGCGAGCAGTTCGAAATGCGCACCCACAAGCGCCTCATCGACATCCTTCAGCCCACCCCCCGCACGGTTGACGCGCTGACCAAGCTCGATCTGCCGGCAGGCGTTGAAATCGAGATTAAGCTGTAAGGGCAACCGCCCTAAAGGAACGGCCTTCATCTCACGGGGCTGATCCGACAGTTTTATCAACCGGTAACTGCCAAGCGGTTACCCGAACATACCAAAAAGAGGTGTAACAATGAAAAAGGCAATTCTCGGCAAGAAGATCGGTATGACCCAGATTTTCGTCGATGACGGACGTCTCGTACCGGTCACCGTCGTTGAAGCGGGCCCCTGCACCGTCACTCAGGTGAAGACCGTTGCAACCGATGGTTACGAAGCAGTTCAGGTTGGTTTCGGCGAGCTGTCTGAGCAGCGCGCAAAGAAACTCCTCAACAAGCCCGAGCAAGGTCATTTTGCCAAGGCTGGCGTCGCTCCCGCACGCCACCTGCGCGAGTTCCGCTTCGAGGACATCTCGGGCTACTCGGTCGGCGATGCCATCAAGTGCGATGTGTTCGCCGAAGGCGATAAGATCGATGTGATCGGCACCAGCAAGGGCCACGGCTACACCGGCGTCATCCAGAGATGGAATCAGCACACCGGCCCCATGGCGCACGGCTCTAAGTATCACCGTGGCGTCGGCTCTCTGAGTGCAAACTCTGACCCGTCCCGCGTATTCAAGAACAAGAAGATGGCCGGTCAGTACGGCGGCGAGCGCGTCACCGTCCAGAACCTTGAAGTCGTCAAGGTTGACGCAGAGCGCAACCTGCTCATGATCAAGGGCGCCATTCCCGGTGCGAACGGCAGCCTTGTCATGGTACGCGACGCAATCAAGGGTTGATAGGAGGACGCAATCATGGCAAACGTGAAAGTTTACAACATGCAGGGCGCCGAGGTCAGCGAGATTACCCTCGCGGACGAGGTTTTCGGCGTTGAGGTACACACCAGCGCAATGCACGCGGTCGTGCGTGCCTACCTGAACGCACAGCGTCAGGGCACCCAGTCGGCCAAGACCCGCACGGAAGTCCGTGGCGGCGGCCGCAAGATCTACCGCCAGAAGGGCACCGGTAATGCGCGTCACCATGGCCGCAGAGCTCCGCAGTTCACCCACGGCGGCGTCGTGTTCGCTCCCAAGCCGCGCGACTATCGCATCAGCGTCCCGCGCAAGGTTCGCCGCCTGGCGATGCGCTCCGCTCTGACCTGCAAGGTCAACGACGCTGAGATGATCGTGTCAAGGCCCTGGGCGCCGACAAGAAGGCCCTGATCGTGACCAAGGACGCCGATCCCATGATCGTGCGCGCCAGCAATAACATCCCGGGCGTGAAGACCACCTTCGTGGGCAGCCTGAACGTCCATGACATCCTGGATTGTGACAAGTTCATCATCTCCCAGGAAGCTGTCAAGCTGGTTGAGGAGGTTTATGCAGAATGAGCAAGGCATATGACATCATCAAGAAGCCGGTCCTGACGGAGAAATCCTACGACGCCATGGCGGATCGCAAGTACACCTTCGAGGTTGCCATCGGCGCCAACAAGACCGAGATCAAGGCCGCCATCGAGGAGATCTTCGAGGGCGTCAAGGTTGAGAGCGTCAACACCATGCGCACCATCGGCAAGGTGAAGCGCCAGGGCCGCACCCAGGGCCGCACCCCTGAGGTCAAGAAGGCCATCGTCACCCTGAAGAAGGATTCCAAGGGCATCCCGTTCTTCGAGGGCATGGCCGAGGAAGAAGCATAATTTCTTCTATTAATTAGGCCCACCCCAGGGAAGGCAAGTTCCTTCCACCAATGGCAGGTTCGCCGATAAAGAACCAAGTAAAGTAAAGGGGAGAAAACACCATGGCAATTCGAGTGTACAAGCCGACTTCGCCCGCACGGCGCTTCATGTCGGTTCTGACCTTCGAAGAGATCACCAAGAAGGAGCCCGAGCGCTCTCTGGTGACCGATCTGCGTCACAAGGCTGGCCGCAACCATCACGGCAAGATCACCGTCCGTCACCAGGGCGGCGGCGCGCGCAGAAAGTATCGTATCATTGACTTCAAGCGCAACAAGGACGGCATCCCGGCGACCGTCAAGGCCATCGAGTACGATCCGAACCGCACCTGCTTCATCGCGCTGCTCTACTACGCAGACGGCGAGAAGCGCTACATCCTGGCTCCTCTGGGCCTCAAGGTTGGCGACACCGTGATGAGCGGCCCCACCGCCGACATCAAGCCCGGCAACTGCCTGCCGATCGAGAACATCCCGCTGGGCACCCTGATCCACAACGTGGAGATCAAGGTTGGCCGCGGTGGCCAGATGGTCCGCTCCGCCGGCACCGCCGCGCAGCTGATGGCCAAGGAAGGCGCCTACGCACAGGTCCGCCTGCCCTCCGGCGAGGTTCGCAAGGTTGCAATGAACGCCCGCGCGACCATCGGCCAGGTCGGCAACACCGACCACTCCAACGTCCGCATCGGTAAGGCCGGCCGCTCCCGTCACCTGGGCATCCGTCCCACCGTCCGCGGTGTGGTCATGAACCCCTGCGACCATCCGCACGGCGGCGGCGAAGGCAAGTCCCCTGTCGGCATGCCTGCTCCGATGTCTCCGTGGGGCAAGAAAACCCAGGGCGTCAAGACCCGCAAGCATCGCAAGTATTCTGACAAGCTGATCGTCAGCAGAAAGTCTAAGAAGAAGTAAGCCTGAAAGGAGGCAAACCTTAATGAGCAGATCTGTTAAGAAGGGCCCGTTCATTCAGCCTGCGCTGCTGAAGCGCGTTGAGGAGTTGAATGCGGCCGGCGAGAAGAAGGTACTCAAGACCTGGTCCCGCTCTTCCACCATTTTCCCGCAGTTCATCGGACATACGGTTGCCGTCCATGACGGCCGCAGGCATGTTCCGGTCTACGTGACCGAGGATATGGTCGGACACAAGTTCGGCGAATTCGCCCCCACCCGTACTTTCAGGGGACACGCCGGTGAAAAAGCGTCATCCCGCAAGTAACGGAAGGAGAGAAAAGATATGGCAACTCGTGTAAAAGAGAAGGCAGCTGCGCGCAAGGCAAATGCTGACAAGCGCCCGCATGCAACTGTCAAGTACGTTCGCGTTGCTCCCCGCAAGGTGAAGATCGTTGTCGACCTGATCCGCGGCAAGCAGGTGGACCAGGCTCTTGCGATTTTGAAGTTCACGCCCAAGGCGGCAGCTCCGGTTGTTGAAAAGCTCCTCAATTCCGCGATTGCGAATGCGGAGAACAACCTGGAGATGGATCGCTCCACCCTGTATGTTGCGGAAGCGTACGCAAATCAGGGTCCGACGCTCAAGAGATACTGGGCGCGTTCCCACGGTCGTGCAGACATGATCAAGAAGCACACCAGCCACATTACGATCGTGCTCGACCAGAAGTGAGGGAGGATTAAGAGATGGGTCAGAAAGTAAATCCCCATGGCGCACGCGTTGGTGTCATCATTGACTGGAGCACCAAGTGGTACGCTGGGAAGAAGGATTTCTCCAACAATCTTATCGAAGACTACAATCTTCGCAAGATGCTCAAGGAAAAGCTGAATCAGGCGGGCATTTCCCACATCGATCTGCAGCGCGCAGGCGAGAAGCTCCACGTGATCGTCTACACCGCCAAGCCCGGCATCGTGATCGGCAAGGGCGGCGCCGGCGTGGAAGCGCTCAAGAAGGAAGTCGAAGCCTTCACCGGCAAGCAGGTTGCGCTGGACATCATCGAGATCAAGAATCCCGACATCGACGCCCAGCTGGTTGCTGAGAACATCGCCCAGCAGCTCGAGAAGCGCGTGTCCTTCCGTCGCGCCATGAAGCAGACGATCGGCCGCGCCATGAAGAGCGGCGCCAAGGGCATCAAGACCACCGTGTCCGGCCGTCTGGGCGGCGCCGATATCGCGCGCTCCGAGGGCTACCACGAGGGCAGCATTCCGCTTCAGACCCTGCGCGCCCACATCGACTATGGCTTCGCTGAGGCCAAGACGACCTACGGCCGCATCGGCGTGAAGGTTTGGATCTACAAGGGCCAGGTTCTCCCGACCAAGGATAACAAGGGCTCCAAGCTGGTCAACGCGATGAGCGAGTCCACGCTCAACGGTACCGGCAACCGCCGCGACGGCCGTCGCCGCTTCGACCGCAACAACAACCGCGGTGATCGTGGCGAGCGCGCGCCCCGCAACAACGACAGAACTGAAGCGAAGGAAGGAGGAAAATAAGTCATGCTGATGCCCAAGAGAGTTAAACATCGCAAGCAGATGCGCGGCCGCATGAAGGGCAAGGCCCAGCGCGGCAATTTCCTCGCTTACGGCGATTACGGCCTGGTTGCCACCCAGCCCGGCTGGATCACCTCCAATCAGATCGAAGCCGCCCGTCAGGCCATGACCCGCTACACCAAGCGCGGTGGCCAGGTGTGGATCAAGATTTTCCCGGACAAGCCCGTGACCGCGAAGCCGGCCGAGACCCGAATGGGTTCCGGTAAGGGCGCTCCGGAGTACTGGGTAGCCGTCATCAAGCCCGGCCGCGTGCTGTTCGAGATCAAGGGCGTTTCTGAGGAAGTTGCCCGCGAAGCGCTGCGCCTGGCTGCCCACAAGCTGCCCATCAAGTCCAAGGTGATCAAGCGTGAAGAAGAAAAGATTGGTGGTGACGAGCAGTGAAGACTAAGGACGAACTGAACGCTTTGAAGCAGAAGACCCTGGCCGAGCTCGAAACCGATCTGAAGGCCAAGAAGAGCGAGCTGCTGAACCTGCGCTTCCAGCTGGCGACCGGCCAGCTCGAGAACACCGCGGCGATCGGCGAATGCAAGAAGGACATCGCACGGGTCAAGACCATCATGCGTCAGCGTGAACTGGCTGAGAAGGCATAAGGAGGCAACACAAAATGGCTGAAGTAAGAGCATTGCGCAAAACTCGTACCGGCGTGGTTGTTTCCGACAAGATGGACAAGACCATCGTGGTTGAGATTCGCACCCGCGTGAAGCACCCGCTGTACGGCAAAATCATGAACCGTACCATCAAGATCAAGGCCCATGACGAGAAGAACGAGTGCGGCATCGGCGACACCGTTCGCATCATGGAGACCCGCCCGCTGTCCAAGGACAAGCGCTGGCGTCTTGTTGAGATCATCGAAAAGGCGAAGTAAGCCGATTTAACCAGACAAGGAGGAAGAAAAAATGATTCAGCCTCAAACTCGTTTGAAGGTGGCCGATAATTCCGGCGCAAAGGAAATCATGTGCTTCCGCGTGCTGGGCGGCTCTTTCCGCCGCACGGCTGGCGTTGGTGATGTGATCGTCGCTTCTGTCAAGTCTGCGACCCCCGGCGGCGCAGTGAAGAAGGGCGAAGTCGTCAAGGCCGTCATCGTACGCACCAAGAAGCAGTATCGCCGTCCCGACGGCACCTACATCCGCTTCGACGACAACGCAGCGGTTATCATCAACGACCAGAAGCAGCCCAAGGGCACCCGCATCTTTGGGCCTGTGGCACGCGAGCTTCGCGAGAAGGATTATATGAAGATCGTCTCCCTGGCTCCCGAAGTGCTGTAATGGAGGAACGACAAATATGAACAATCTGTTTGTTAAGACCGGCGATACCGTCATGGTGATGTCCGGCGAAGATAAAGGCAAGACCGGCAAGGTTCAGAAGGCCTATCCCTCCAAGGGCAAGATCGTCGTTGAAGGCGTCGCGATGGTGAAGAAGCACCAGAAGCCCCGTGGACAGGGTATGCAGGGCGGCATCATCGAACAGGAAGCCGCCATCCCCGCCTGCAAAGTCATGCTCGTATGCCCGAAGTGCAAGAAGCCCACTCGCATCGCGCACAAGTTCACCGAAGGCGAGAAGGCGCGCAAGGTTCGCATTTGCAAGAAGTGCGGCGCTGCGTTTGACAACTGAGAAGGAGGATATGCGCAGTGACTAGATTACAGGAAAAGTACCGCGCGGAAGTTGTACCGGCACTTCAGCAGAAGTTCCAGTACAAGAACGTGATGGAGATTCCGCGTCTGGAGAAGATCGTTATCAACATGGGCCTGGGCGATTGCAAGGACAACGCAAAGGCGCTGGAGCTGGCGGTTACGGAACTGGCGACCATCGCAGGCCAGAAGCCCCTGGTCACCAAGTCCAAGAAGTCCATCGCGAACTTCAAGCTGCGCGCCGGCATGAACGTCGGTGCCAAGGTCACCCTCCGCGGCGACAGAATGTATGAGTTCGCCGACAAGCTCGTCAGCATCGTGCTCCCCCGCGTGCGCGACTTCCGCGGCGTTTCCGCCAAGGCCTTCGACGGCCGCGGCAACTATGCCCTGGGCGTTCGCGAGCAGCTGATCTTCCCGGAGATCGAGTACGACAAGGTTGAAAAGATCCGCGGCATGGAGATGTGCTTCGTCACCACCGCGAAGACCGACGAGGAAGCCAAGGAACTGCTGCGCCTGCTGGGCATGCCGTTCCAGGCCTGATTGAAGGAGGAAAATCAGCGTGGCTAAGACTAGCATGAAGGTTAAGCAGGCACGCCCTGCGAAGTACTCCACCCGCGCCTACACCCGCTGCCGTATCTGCGGACGCCCCCACTCTGTGCTCCGCAAGTATGGCGTATGCCGTATCTGCTTCCGTGAACTGGCCTATGCCGGCCAGATTCCCGGTGTGCGCAAGGCGAGCTGGTAAACTGGCAATTCAAAGGAGGTTTAAAAATGGTTATTAACGATCCCATCGCGGATATGCTGACCAGAATCCGTAACGGACTGATTGCCAGACACGACAGCGTGACGCTCCCTGCTTCCAACATGAAGAAGGCGATCGCGAAGATCCTGCTCGACGAAGGCTTTATCAAGGCTGTTGATGTTATCGACGATGGCCTGCAGGGCCAGATCAAAATCACCCTGAAGTATGCTCAGGGCAAGGAATCCGTCATCAAGGGACTCAAGCGCATTTCCAAGCCTGGTCTGCGCGTCTACGCCAAGAACGACGAGATCCCGAAGGTTCTCGGCGGCCTGGGCATTGCGATCCTGTCCACGTCCAAGGGCGTGATGACCGACAAGGAAGCCCGCAATGCCGGCATTGGCGGCGAAGTTCTGGCCTACATTTGGTAAGAGAGTTGGAGGTGCACTAGAATGTCTCGTATCGGTAGACTTCCGATTCCGGTACCCGCTGGCGTCACCGTGACCGTGGACGCGGACAACGTCGTCACCGTCAAGGGCCCCAAGGGCGAGCTGAATCAGAAGGTAAATAAGGATATCAAAGTCGAACTGGTCGGCAACGAAGTGATCGTTTCCCGTCCGTCCGACAGCAAGCCGCACCGTTCGCTGCATGGTTTGTATCGCTCCCTGATCAACAACATGGTCGTTGGCGTTACCAAGGGCTTTGAAAAGGTGCTCACGATGGAAGGCGTCGGCTACAAGGTTTCCGAGTGGAACAAGAAGCAGCTGACCATCGCCATCGGCTACTCCCACCCCGTGGTTGTGGATGCTCCCGAAGGCATCGAGTTCGACTGCCCGGAGAAGTCCGGCACGAAGATCGTGGTCAAGGGCATCGACAAGCAGGCCGTGGGCGCCATCGCCGCCGATATTCGCGCCATCCGCGAGCCCGAACCCTATCATGGCAAGGGCATCCGCTATGAGAACGAATACGTCCGCCGCAAGGAAGGCAAGGCCGGTAAGAAATAAAGAGGGAGGTAACCGCACATGTTTAGTAAGCGTGATCGCAACGAAGTTCGTAAGATCCGTCATGAGCGCGTACGCAGAAAAATCAGCGGGACGCCCGCTCGTCCCCGGCTGTGCGTATATCGCAGCAACAAGCACATCTATGCTCAGATCATCGATGATCTGGCGGGCAACACCCTGGCAGCCGCCTCTACCGTCGAGAAGGAAATCGCTTCTCAGGTTGCAGAGACCGACAAGAAGGGCGCCGCGAAGATCGTCGGCAAGGTCGTGGCAGAACGCGCCATCGCAGCAGGCATCAAGGAAGTTGTCTTTGATCGTGGTGGCTACATCTACACCGGTCGCGTAGCCGAGCTGGCAGCTGGCGCTCGCGAAGGCGGTCTGGACTTCTAATAAAGGAGGATATGAACGCAATGCAGCGCAATGAGCAAGTTAGCGAATTCAAAGAGAAACTGGTTGCAGTGAATCGCGTATCCAAGACCGTCAAGGGCGGCCGCAACATGCGATTCTCCGCGCTGATGGTCGTCGGCGACGAGAAGGGTCGCGTCGGCTGCGGCATGGGCAAGGCAGTTGAAATTCCCGAGGCGATCCGCAAGGGAACCGAAGATGCCAAGAAGCAGATGTTCACCGTTCCGCTGGATGGCACCACCATTCCTCACGAGGTCGTTGGTGTTTTCGGCACCGCCCGCGTCAAGATGATGCCCGCTCCGGAAGGTACCGGCGTGATCGCCGGCGGCCCGGTGCGTGACGTCCTCGAAGCCTGCGGCATCAAGAACATCGTCACCAAGTCCATCGGCTCCAACAACAAGATCAACGTTGTTCGGGCGACCCTCGAGGGACTCCGCCAGATGCGTTCCGCCGAACAGGTTGCCAAGCTGCGCGGCAAGACCGTCGAAGAGCTGCTCGGTTAAGGGAGGATACGCACATGAAGCTTAAAATTACGCAGACCAAATCCACCATCGCCTGCCTGAAGGACCAGATCGCCACCATCGAGGCCCTGGGCCTGCACAAGATCGGCCACAGCGTCGTGAAGGAAGACAACGCGGCGGTTCGCGGCATGATCTTCAAGGTCAAGCACATGGTCAAGGTCGAAGAGATTCAGGACTAAGGAGGCCGAGAGACATGAAACTGCATGATTTGAAACCCGCTGTGGGAGCGACCACCGCTCCGAAGCGTCTCGGCCGCGGCACTGGTTCCGGCCTGGGCAAGACCTCTGGTAAGGGTCACAAGGGCGCGAAGGCCCGCTCCGGCGGCGGCAAGCGGCCCGGATTCGAGGGCGGCCAGATGCCCCTGACCATGCGCCTGCCGAAGCGTGGCTTCACCAACAAGTGGCGCACGGAATATGTGGCCATCAACGTGGATCGCCTCGAGATCTTCGAGGACGGCCAGGTTGTCACCCCCGTTGAGCTGATCGAAATGGGCATCATCAAGAAGATTGAGGATGGCGTGAAGATCATGGGCAACGGCGAACTGACCAAGAAGCTCACGGTGCAGGCGAACAAGTTCACTGCATCCGCGAAAGAAAAGATCGAGGCGGCAGGCGGGAAAGCAGAGGTGATCTGATATGCGTGAAACGTTGAAGAACGCATGGAAGGTCGTCGAAATCCGCAAGAAGATCCTGTATACCATCGGTATGCTGCTGATCTATCGTCTGCTGTGCTTCGTGCCGGTTCCCGGCGTCGATGCGTCCTACATTGCAACCGCCCTTGAGAAGGTCTCCCTGCTGGGCTTCATCAATTCGATGACCGGCTCCAACCTCTCCCAGTACACCGTCATGGCGATGGGCATCACCCCGTACATCAACGCGAGCATTATCATGCAGCTGCTGTGCGTGGCGATTCCGAAGCTGGAGGAGATGCAGAAGGAGGGCGAAGAGGGCCGCAAGAAGATCGCGCAGATCACCCGCTACGTCACCCTGGGCCTTGCTTTCCTGCAGGCCATCGCGCTGACCGTCGGTCTGAAGGCCAACGCGACCAACGCGTTCCTCGGCCTGATCACCATTGCAATGTGCCTGTCCGCAGGTACCGCAATTGCGATGTGGATCGGCGAGCGCATCACCGAAAACGGCATCGGCAACGGCATCTCCCTGCTGATCTTCGCGGGCATCATCTCCAACATCGCCCGCGGCGTGGAGACCGGCGTGTACAACCTCTTTGCTGCACCCGGCCAGTCCAACGTCGGCGGCATGATCGCCTCCGTGCTGGTGTTCCTGATTCTCATCGTGGGCATCGTGATCGTGGACCTGGGCGAGCGCCGCATCCCGATCCAGTATGCCAAGCGCATGGTTGGCCGCAAGATGTACGGCGGTCAGTCCACGCACATCCCGCTGAAGCTGAACTCCTCC
>SFET01000007.1 GCA_004557125.1 Clostridiales bacterium
GCTTGGCACGCAACTGGCTTCGTTGGGCGGTGAGTTGCAGAATGCTCCGGATGAAACGACAGATTATGTGGCAATCTACATTCCACAGGTTGTCAAGGCGGCGTCGAAGATCAAGAAGGCGCTGACATTGAAGAAGGGAAGCAGTATAGAATTGGTCAATGAAAGGACGTTGTGGCGCGCTCTCAATAAAACGTGAAGGTATGGTATTGGAAAAAGTTGCGGTTGGTTGACTGAATAATTGCATAAAGAATTGTGTATGCGTAATATCAATGGCATAGTAAAACTTGATGCAAGAATTCTAGTGCAATGCACAAGCCTTTGCACCATCTCTGGTGCATCGTCCACTGTATCAATATCAACCGGATTTGCCACAAAGCACTCAGCGTTGGCTGGGTGCTTTTCTCATGTCGGGAGCAGGGGAGTCGAAGGGCCGGGAGTGAATGACGCTCCGGTGGAGCGTCAGAGCCCACAATGCTCCACCAGAAGTACTCAGTTTTGGCCGAGTGCTTTTCATATAAGGGAATGGTGGCGGGGCATTTCAACGGGGGGATTCATCTGTACAAGCAAAAAGGAACGGACATGTCCGTTCCTTTTGTCGCGCAGGTGAACGATGCGCACCTGCCGCGAGGCGTCGTTACGATCTGGCGCGGGGGAGGGTGGAGCCGCCGTAGGGCATGGCCAGTACGCGGCAGCTGCTGCCGTGGCGGGCGAAGGCGCGGTCGAAGGCCTCCTGCGCGCTGGCTGCGGGCTTCAGGAAGATGCGCTCGACGAGGCGCTCGTCCAGCTCGCTCACCAGGTAGATCTCCGCGCTTTGCAGCACCATAGCGATGGCGGCGGCCTTGTGGCCACCCAGCTGGAAGTCCCGGCCGATGCGCTCGATCATGCTCTCCGGAGTGGGTGCGGTGCACATCCATTCCTCAAACACCCGCTCACCCAGGCCCTCCCTGCAGGAGCCGATCAGGATGATCGTGCCGCCCTTCTTCACGGCATGTTTGGCGTTGTCCAGCGCCTTCTGGGTCTGATACAGGTTCAGATCCTTGGGTGCGCCGCCCTGGGAGACGATGACGATGTCCGCACGGCTGTCGATTTCCTTCAGATACATGCCGTCCAGGAAGCGGCAACCCTCGCGGTGGGCCAGGGTGAGATCGCCCGCCACGGCCCTGACGATCTGCTTGTGCTCGTCCAGCACCACGTTGACGATGAAATCCACGCCGCAGATGGCCGCCGCCTGTTCCAGATCCCTGCGCAGGGGGTTGGTGTCCAGGTTGCCGGCGCAGGCCTCGGGGTGCACCATCATGGAATGGTTGGCCTGGATGGCCGCGCGGGTGGAGACGCCGGGCATGATGGCCTTCGCACCGCCGGAGTAGCCGGCAAAGTAGTGATATTCAATGTTGCCCAGACAGATGCGCCGGTCGGCTTCAGCCACGACGCGGGTGATGTCCACCGGCGTGCCCGCATCGGTGACGCCCAGGCGCACGCAGTCGGACGGGTCGGAATCCACGCAGCGGATTTCGCTGAACGCGCGCTCGCCGGCCAGCTTTCGCCGCTCCTCGGGGGTGTGCGGGCGGTGGCTGCCCAGGGCGAACACCAGCGTGACGTCCTCCGGGTGCACGCCGGCCGCATAGAGCTCATCCAGCAGCGCGGGCAGGATGCGCCATGTGGGCACGGGCCGGGTGATGTCGCTGGTGACGATGGCGATTTTTTCGCCGGGATGCACGATCTCCCGCAGCGGCGGCGTGCCGATGGGATGGCGCAGGGCGCGGCGAACCTCCTCCTCGTTTGTGCGGCCCCGGGGAACGTCGTTTGCCGTCAGTATGCCCATCAGATTCTCCTCCGGCAGCTCGACGGTCTGGACGCCGGCGCCGAATCCGAATTCAAGTTTCATGGCACTCAGAATCAGTATGCCTCGGTGGAGCTGCCGCCCTCTACGATGGGTCTGCAGCTGGTGTAGCCGATGCCCAGGCGGTCCACGCCCATGTCCACGTACATCTTTGCCGTCTCGTAGTTGCGGATGCCGCCGGAGGGCTTGACCTTGATCCGGCCTTTCGCCGTATCCAGCATCGCCTGCACCGCCTCAACGGTCGCGCCGCCGCCGTTGAAGCCCGTCGAGGTCTTGACGAAGTCCGCGCCTGCGGAGATGCACACCTCGGTGGCCTTGCGGATCTGATCCAGGTCCAGCTGGCTGGTCTCAAAGATCACCTTCACGATCACGTCCCGCTTGTGGGCCTCCTCCACCACTGCGCGGATCTCCTCCTCGACCACGTCCCAGGCGCCGCCGCGCGCCGCGCCGTAGTTCATCACCATGTCGATGTCCTTCACGCCCTTCCCGGCGTAGGCCTTCGCCGCCGCGCGCTTGGCTTCCACGCCGCCGTAGCCGTAGGGGAAGTCCAGCACGCAGGACACCACCGTGTTCGTGCCCGCAGTCAGCTTCAGCGCCAGATCGATGTCGCAGCCCCGCACGCACACGCTGTACGAATCAAAGGAGATGCTCTCCCGGATCGCCGCCTCCACCTGCTCCGGCGTCATGTCCGGCTTCAGTACCGCCGAATCAAAATATCTTGCAATGTTCATTTCAATCCACCTCCGTATGTTCCTTCAGAAATTGTTCGACCTCATTTGCACTGGGCAGCGACGGCAGGGAGCCGCGCCGCATGGTGGTCAGTGCGCCGCAGGCGCTGGCGTAGCGCATGGCGCTGCGAATGTCGTCGCCCGCGGCCAACCGCACCGCCAGACTGCCGTTGAATGCGTCGCCGGCGGCGGTGGAGTCCACGGGCTCGATGCGGAAGGCGGGCATCATGAACGCTCCGTCCGGTCCGCTGTAATAGGCACCGTGCTCGCCCATGGTGAGGATCAGCGTGTGCACGCCGCGCCCATGCAGCGCACGGGCAGTTTCGGTGCGCCACTGATCCAGATCCATGCCCTCCCGGTAAATTCCGGTAAAAAACTCTGCCTCGGTTTCGTTGGGCGTGACGAAGTCGGCCAGCGCCAGCATCTCATCCGGCAGCTCGCAGGCGGGCGCGGGATTGAGCACCACCCTGCAGCCGCAGTCCCGGGCGAGGCGCATGGCGCGCTCCACGGCGTCGCGGTTGATCTGCAGCTGAAACAGCGCCACCTGAGCCTCCTCAAAGCGGGGCCGCATGGCGTCCACCTCCGCACCCGTCACGGTGGCATTGGCGTTGGGCGCCACCACGATGGCATTGTGACCATCCTTTGCCACCAACACGCAGTCGGTGCCGGTGGGATGTTCGCGGCTGATCACCACGCCGTCCACGTTCACGCGGTTTTCGCGCATGGCCTGCAGCAGGAAGCGTCCGCGCTCGTCGTCGCCCACCTTGCCCAGCATGTTGGCCTGTGCGCCCAGCCGCGCGCACATGGCGGCCTGGTTGCCGCCCTTGCCGCTGGCGAAGAAGCCGCTGGCGTAGCCGGTGACCGTCTCGCCCACGCGGGGCAGGCGGTCCGACCAGATGAAGCAATCGTAGAGCAGGTCGCCGAAGATCGCTATACTGTTCTTGCGCATGTTGATGTACCCTCGGGGGTCGGTGCTCAGTGCCGGTTCAGCCGCTTCTGCGTATAGTCCGCGTCCAGATTGCGAACGGAGGTGCCCCAGGCGTTCTGGCGCACGAAGAACACGCCGTTCTGTTCCTGGCGGGGCCAGAAGGTGAAGAGCTTGAAGGGTTTGTCGCACTGGGTGTTGTCGATCCAGTGGAACACGTGCGGCGGGATGATGATGATGTCGCCGTTCTTGACCTTCACGTATTCGTCGTCCAGCACCACGTAGGAGGGATCTCCGCAGTCCACCATGTAGTAGATCTCCGTCTCATCGTGTTCGCCGCCGGCGGTGCGGCTGAAGGGCTTGAGCGTGCCTTCGTTGATGTTGATGACGGGCATGCCGGCCATTTCGTCGCCGGTGAGCATCTTGGAGGAGTAGGTTTCGTCGCAGACATAGGCCTCGACATTTTCCGCATTGACCAGTTTCCACTGCTTCTTTTCCATGAGATGATCTCCTTTTAGAATATGTACTTCGGGATGGTGCAGCATGCTGCGAAGCCTACGGATAGATCTTGATCTCGCTGGTCTCGGTCCAGCCCCGCGCGGTTTCGCGGGTATTTTCGTCGTTGTGGTTGTTGACCAGCACGAAGCGCAGATACTTCGCCTTCACGGGTGCGGGCAGCTCGATCTCCTGCCAGCCCTCGGCCTTCTCCATGGCGACGCGCATGATGAAGTTCCACGGCACGGAGTCGATCGCGTCCTCCTTGCGGCGCAGCCTGCGGGGCTCGTCGGTGTCGGAGAAGTAGATGTCGATGGTCCTTGCCAGCTCGTCGAGGATGGAGATGTCCAGGCCGACGTTGCGGAAGATGCGGATCCTGGATACGGTCTGCTCCTCGCCGAAGAAGCTGAGAACCACGTCGGCCGGGCCCTCGGTGTGTGCGCCCCAGGTGCCGCCGTTGCGCTCGGTATCGTCGCGGATCAGATTGACGACCCAGAAGGTCGGGTCGGATTCGGTGTGGCTCGCCCACTCAATGCGCGTATAGTAGGAACCATCGCGCCTTACGCCCAAAGGATATTGCATGGCTGTTCCTCCTCAGATGTCATAGTTTTCCCGAACCATTGCGTCGATCTCCGAACGGGAGGGCATGGCGGGCGCGGTGCCCAGACGGGTGACGGACAGCGCGCCGGTGGCGTTGCCGTAGCGCAGGGCTTCGAACAGATCCCGCCCCTCGGACAGGGCCATGACGAAGCCGCCGTTGAAGGCGTCGCCCGCACCGGTGGTGTCGATGGCGTTGACATTCAGCCGGGGCAGCAGCTCGCTGCGCACGCCGTCGGTGGCGAATGCGCCCAGCGCGCCCATGGTGATGACCACGTTCTTCACGCCCTTGTCCAGAAAGACCTGCGCGGCGCGGCGGGCGTCCTCGAGGGTCTTTACCTCCACGCCGGTGAGCACCTGTGCCTCGGTTTCGTTGGGGGTCACGGTGTCGATCCTGCACAGCACATCGTCGGGGATCGCGGTGGCCGGGGCGGGATTGAGCACGATCCGCACGCCGGCCCGGTGGGCGATGTCGATGACCCTGTACTGCGCGTCGAAGTTGATCTCGTGCTGCAAAAGCAGGATGGACGCGCCCTCGATCAGGGGACGGCAGCGCTCCACGTCCGCGTCGGTGATGTTGCCGCAGGCGCCGGAGACGACCACGATCTCGTTCTGGGCGGAGATCTCGTCCACCATGATCAGTGCGACGCCGGTCTCGCGCTGTTCGTCCTGGAGGATGTAATCCGTGTTCATGCCCTCGCTCCGATAGAAGTCCAGGGCGACCTTGCCGAACACATCCTTTCCGACCTTGGTGACCAGCGTGACGTTCGCGCCGGCCCGGTGGGCAGCCACGGCCTGGTTGGAGCCCTTGCCGCCGGGGCCCATCTTGAAGGAGACGCCGAGGATGGTCTGGCCCGGCACCGGCAGACCCTGGGAGCGGCTGGTGAGATCGACGACAAAGCTGCCGAATACGACGATCGGTTTGCTCATGACAAATTCCTCCTTGCGGATATTGCGGCTTCCAGCGCGGCGATCTCCTCCGCGCCGTCCGCAACGCCGATTTCCAGCCTTGCGGTGCGGCTCTGCATGGGATCGAGGATCTCCGCTGCGCCCTTCGCCTTCTGCGCGATGCGGCCGATGGGATGACAGTTGCCCGGCTCGAAGGCCAGTACGTACTCCGCATCCCGCAGCACCTTCCACTGGGCGATGCAGGGCAGCTCGCGCACATTGTACTTCAGATACACCGCCAGCTCCAGCTCGTCGTTGATGAGCGCGCAGAGGGTGTTTCCATTCACATCTGCGCCCATCTCGTGGAAGAACTGCTGCTCCAGATAGCCAGCCTGCGGCAGTGTGCAGCGGTCGTAGATTTCCAGACCTGCCTTTGCGTGCGGTGTTTCGGCCCATACGCGCCGGCTGGGGGCGGCGAAGCGCGCGCCGGGTCCCAGCAGCGGGTGGCCGAGGTTGATGTGGTAGAAGAACATCAGCATCTGCGGAAGCTCGCCCACGTTGGTGAACACGTCCTCGATGCAGAAGCAGTTCGCACCCAGCGCTGTGGTCACGCTGCGCCGGAGCTGCAGATGCTCGCCGTGCAGGCGGCCCTCCTCCATGCGCCCGGAGACGCACATGCGGTATTCGCCGTCCACCCATTCCTCGCGGGTGCATACGTTGTCCGCACCCGTGTTGGAGATGTCGCCGTGCAGGCCGAAGGGAACGTCCTTCAGGATGCCGATGTCGTCGCGCACGTCGGGTCCGGCGTTGGTGATGCCGCAGGTGGTCAGCGCGCCGGCAAAGAAGCTCTTGAGCCACTGGCTCTCCCGGGCGTCGTGGTAGGACGGTGCCGTGACGCCCGCCTTGGAGAGGTAGGCGAGGGGAACGCCGCGGTAGCGCAGCTCGGAGATGTCCATGCCGCGGCCGGGGAGCACCGTGAAGCGCAGCCCGCCGCCGGTTTCCACATCCACGGCCTCCACGCCGCGGGCCTTGCCGTCCATAAGGATGTAGCGCCTGAGACCGCAGAGCTGTTTCATGTTTCCGTAGCGGCGCACGCAGGTCTCCCGGTCGCCATCGGGTTTCCAGGTCTTCATTCGAAATCCACCATCACTTTGATGCGGCTCTCATTCCGCTCGGTGACTGCGGCGAAGGCCTCCTCCACCTGCGAGAAGGGGAAGCGATCCGTGAGCATGGGGCTGAGATCCAGCCTGCCGCGCTCCAGCAGCGCGAGCACCTTGTCGGCGATGTTGGGCGTACCGGCCGCGCCGATGATCATGCAGTTGCGGGCGATGATGCGATCCAGCATGACGTGGTTGAGCTCCTGCTCATAGAAGGCGGGGATCACCAGCTTGCCGCTGCCGCGCACCAGCTCCATTGCGTCGTTGATCAGCGAGGGTGCGCCGGTGGAGTCCATCACGATTTCGCAGCCGCGGCCGCCGGTTTCGCGCATCACCGCTTCGGTGAGATTCTCCCGGGTCATGTTGATGCAGACGTCCGCGCCCAGCTGCCTGGCGATGGCCAGCTTTGCATCCTTGCGGCCGGCCACGATGGTCCTGCCGATGCCCATGGCCTTGGCCACCGCCATGCCGCCCAGGGAGATGGGGCCGGTGCCGATCACCAGCAGCGTGGTGGTCGCGTCAAAGCCGGCGCGCTCCAGGCCGTAGTAGCCGATGCTGGTGGGCTCGATCAGCGCGGCCACATCCAGCGGGACGGAATCCGGAACGCGGTAGATCATGCGCTCGGGAACCATGATGTACTCGGCGAAGCCGCCCGGCCAGCAGTTGCCGGTGGTGCCCACGGCGCGGCCGTTCAGACAGGACTGATACTGGCCCCGCTTGCACATCTCGCATTCGCCGCAGAAGTAGCCGGTGTCGGAGATTACGTGGTCGCCCTTTTGGATGCGCCAGGTCTTGCTGCCCACCGCCTCCACCGTGCCGGACCATTCGTGGCCCAAGCGCACGGGGTAGATGGGCTCGTTTCCCTTGCCCAGGTTCAGAATGCCCTTCATGATGGCGATGTCCGTGGCACAGACGCCGCAGTGCGCCACCTTGCAGAGGATATCGCGGGGGCCCGGCGTGGGCTTTTCCATTTCAACCACGCGCAGCTCGCCCGGTGCGTATGCAAGCAATACCTTCATACCCGTATCACCTCATTGTTATTTTCTGTGTCAGAAGTCCCGGGAATAGCCGCTGGTCCAGGCGCCGTCCACGGGGAGGATCGCGCCGGAGATGTAGGCGGCTTCATCGTCGGCCAGGAAGGCAGCCAGGCCGCTGATCTCATCGGCCTCGCCCAGGCGTCCGGCAGGAATGTGGGAGGTGATCTCCGCAAGCCGGGCGGGGTCGTCGCCGATGGCCGCCTTCACATCGTCGTTCCAGGTCTCGCCGGGCGCAATGGCATTGACGCGGATGTGCTCCGGCGCCAGCTCCATGGCCATGGCCTTTGTGAAGTTGAACACGCCCGCGTTTGCTGCGGAGTGGGCGCACTGCAGCTTCAGCGGAATCAGGCCGGTGGCGGAGCCGATGTTGACGATGGAGCCTGCGATGCCCAGCTCGATCATCTTGCGGATCACCGGCTTGGAGGCGTTGAACACGCCCGTCATGTTGGTGGCGATCACGCGGTTCCACAGTTCATCGTCAAATTCGTGCATGGGCCTGCGGTTCTCCAGCCTTCCGCGCACGCCCGCGCAGTTGACCAGGCAGTCCACGCGGCCGAAGCTGGCCACCGCCGCCTCCGCCATGCGCGCACAGGAGGCGCGATCGGTGACGTCCACCTGCACCGCTGCCGCTCCGCCGCCCTCCGACCGGATCTGTGCGGCGAGGGCTTCGAGCTTATCCAGATTTCGCGCGGCGGCGATCACCCGTGCGCCCTCCCGGGCAAAGCGCCTGCAGATGGCGCTGCCGATGGCGCCGCTGCCGCCGGTGACGATCACAACTCTTCCGTTTAGATTCATACAATTCTCCTTCCGAAATTCCGGATCTCCTGCCGGACGCTGTCCTTACAAATCCCTGTTGTAGCCGCAAATCCAGCCGCCGTCGATGGTCATGATCGATCCGGTCATGAATTTGGCGTCCCCGGAGGCGAGGAAGCAGGTCGCCGCCGCGATGTCCTCCGGCTCGCCGGGGTGGCCCACCGGGAAGTGGGACATGATCGCCGCCGATTTTTGCTTGTCGTTGTAGAAGAGCGCCTTGACGCCCTCGTTCATGATGGAGCCGGGCGCGATGCCGTTGACGCGGATGCCGTGGGGAGCGAGCTCCAGCGCCATGGTGCGGGTCAGATTGAACACCGCAGCCTTTGCCGCCGTGAAGGCGCACTGCAGGCGCAGCGGGGTCAGCCCCACGATGGAGCCGATGTTGATGATGCTACCGCCCTCGCCCTGCGCGATCAGCTGCCGCGCGGCCGCCTTGGAGCAGTAGTAGACGCCGTTTAAGTCGATGGAGACGATGCGGTCCCACAGGCCGTCGTCGTACTGATGGATGGGATGGCGGTATTCGGGACCGCCGTTGATGCCGGCGTTGTTGACCATGCAGTCCAGGCGACCGTAGATGCGCACGGCCTCGTCGATCAGATGCTGCGCGCTCTCGCGGCTGGAGACGTCCGCGACCACCGCGCTGGCCTCGCCGCCGGCGGCCACCACCGCATCGACGGTCGCCTGCAGGGTTTTGAGGGTGCGGCCGGCGACGATGACCTTCGCACCGTTGGAAGAGAGCTGCGTGCACATGGCGCTGCCGATGGCGCCGCCGCCTCCGGTGACGATTGCAACCTTTCCGTTCAGATCCACTTTCATTGTCTGAATATCCTCCTAAGTCCTTCTCTGCGCCTGCGCGCACTTGCGTCAGGCGGGAACCTTTCTGGATTGGCGGAAGATGTCGAACAGCACCGCCGCCGCCATGACCGCGCCCTTTACGGAGACGCGCAGGGTATCCGGCATGCCGAGGAAGATGATCGCGCTCTCCGCGACGAACACCAGCGTCACGCCGATCAGCACGCCCAGGGGCGAGCCCTTGCCGCCGGAGAGGGACACGCCGCCGACCACACAGCCTGCGATGGCGCGGAATTCCCAGCCATCGCCCGTCTCGGGACGGCCCAGCTTCATATCCAGCGTCTGCAGGATACCGGCGATGCAGCAGAAGATGGTGCAGATGAAGTACGCCTCCATGCGCATCCTGTCGACGTTGATGCCGGCCAGGCGCGCAACCTCGCGGTTGTCGCCGCAGGCCAGCAGGCGGCGCCCCCACATGCTCTTTTTGATGAGGATGAACACGCCCGCAAACAGGATCAGCATGATCCAGAAGGACGGATACATGCCCAGATAGCGGGTCTTGAAGAAATTGATGAAGCCCGCCGTGCGGGGATCCGCCAGGTTGTTCATGCTCAGCTCCGGGTTGTGAATCACGATGTGGCGCAGGCCGTGCACCATGTACATGGTGCCCATGGTGGCCACGAAGTCGTTCATGCCCAGCTTGACCACCAGAATGCCGTTCACGACGCCCACCGCCATGCAGGCCAGGAAGGCGACGGCGATGGCGGGCAGTACGCCCCAGCTGTGCTCCACAATCAGCATGGACATCATGATGCCGCCCAGACCCGCCACGCGACCGGTGGAGATATCCACGGTGCCGGTCATCAGCACGAACGATACGCCCAGCGCGGTGATGGCGACGAAGGGAATCTCCGTAAACATCATGGAGAAGTTGCGCGCGCTGAGAAAATCGGGGCGGAACAGGGTCGTCAGCAGCACGATGAACAGCAGCGGCAGAAACACGCTGAATTCATCCGAGCGGGTGATGGTCTGATAGACATGGTTGCTGCGGATTCCTGCAAGGACGCCGCGGTTGTTCTTACTGGGATTTGCTTGTGCCATCTCTCTCACCTCTCATTTCGCGACCTGTTTGACCTCAAATTTCTTGCGCATGATATCCATCAGCACCGCCACGATCAGAATTGCGCCGATCAGCACCAGCTGGAGCATCTTGTCCCAGCCGAGCACCTCCAGGGCGCGGATGACCACGTGATAGAGCAGGATGCCCACCGCGCAGCCCCAGATGGAGCCGTAGCCGGCGGACAGGCCGCCGATGGAGACGCAGATGATCGTGCGGAATTCGCGGCCCTCGCCGCTGGTGGGGATGGCCTTCTGCTGCTGAATGACCTCAAATACGCCGCTCAGCGCCGCAAATATGCCCGCCAGCAGGAAGGCCAGGAAGCGGATCTTGTTGACGGAGATGCCGCCCATGGTCGCGGCGTTGGGATTGCCGCCGACGGCCCGCAGCTTGTAGCCGAAGCTGGTGCGGCGCACGACGATGTCCAGCAGCAGGATGATGAGCACGAAGATGAAGAACAGCCAGGACAGCGACAGGGGCCGCGCGTCCTTGAAGGCCTTCGTGCCCAGCGCCTTCACGTCCAGCGTGATGCCTTGGGAGATGGTCGTCACCAGACCCTTGCAGATGAACTGGGTCGCCAGCGTGGTGATCCAGGAGCTGAGCTTGAATCTGGAGGTCAGCAGGCCGTTGATCGCGCCGATCAGCGCGCCGCTGGCCAGGCCGATCAGCATGCACACGATCAGGCCCAGCGCGTTCGATCCGCACACCGTGTACAGCCCCCAGCGATCGCAGGCAACGCCCATCATGATGCCGGCGAAGCAGCCGTTCATGCCCACGGACAGATCCACGTCGCCGGTGAGCGTGACCAGCGCCTGGCCCAGCGCCATCATGCCGATGGGAATGGAGTTGATCAGAATCTTGGAAAAGAATTTCCAGGTGAGAAATACCGGGTTTGCGTTGTTGGTCAGCACGCAGATGAGGATGATGGGAATCAGCATGCCGATTTCCGGCGTGAGGATCAACCGGACGAACTTGACCAGCGTCTTGTTGTTTCGCTTTGCGGCGGAGGGAGTGGAGCCGCTGCGCTTGTCTGCGTTATTCATCTTCATGCACCTCGCTTGCGTCACTGAATCTTTTTAAAGGTGTGGACGCACATCTCCATGATGCGGGAATCCGTGCCCTCCTCGCGGCTCAGCTCTCCGACCACGCGTCCCTCGGCCATGACGACGAAGCGATCGGACATGCCCATCAGTTCGGGCAGCTCCGAGGAGATCATGATAACTGCCACGCCGTCGGCGACCATGCTGTTGACGATGTTGTAGATGTCGTTTTTGGAGCCGACGTCGATGCCCTTGGTGGGCTCGTCGAGGATGATGATCTTCGGCTCGGTGTTCAGGCTGCGGGCGATGACCACCTTCTGCTGGTTGCCGCCGGAGAGCGTGACCACCTTGGTGCCCATCGTGGGGGCCTTGATGCGCAGCTCGTCGAAGTAGGTTTTGACCCGCGCGTTCATCTTCCGCCGGGACACCAGCGGCCCCGAGCGCAGCGCCTTCAGGTTGGAAACGGCGATGTTGGTGCGGATGTCCCACACGAAGTTCAGGCCGTAGATCTTGCGATCCTCGGACACCATGCCGATGCCGTGGCGGATGGCGTCCTCGGAGGTTTTGATGTCGATCTTCTTTCCGTGCAGATAGATCTCGCCGGATTTGATGGGCAGCATGCCGAAGATGGCCATGCAGACCTCGCTGCGTCCCGCGCCGACCAGGCCGGCCATGCCCAGCACCTCGCCGGCATGCACGCAGAAGGAGACGTCCTCGATGAGATTTTTGTTTGCAATGTGGGGATGCGCCACGGTCAGATGCTCCACGCGCAGCACTTCCTCGCCGATTTTCACGTCCCGCGCCGGATACATGTTGGTCAGGTCGCGGCCGATCATATCGTGGATAATTCTCGCGGTATCGTAGTCTTTCTTTTCAAAGGTGGAGATGTTCCTGCCGTCGCGCAGGATCGTCACCCGGTCGGTCAGCTCCATAATCTCCGCCAGCTTGTGGGTTACGAAGATGATGCTGGTGCCCTTCTCCTTCAGCTTGCGCACCACATGGAACAGCTGCTCCACGTCCTCGTTGGAGAGGGAGGTGGTCGGCTCGTCCAGGATCAGCACCTTCGGATTGGTCGCCAGTGCGCGCGCGATCATCAGCAGCTGCTGCTGGCCGATGGAGAGCTTGCGCACGTCGGCGCGGGGGTTCAGGTTGATGTGGTTGCGCTGGAGCAGCTCCTCTGTGGCGCTGTACATCGTTTTGAAATCGACAAAGGCCCGGTTGCCCTTGCCTGCGCCCTTGATGCGCTCGAGGGGCAGATCCGACATGTAGATGTTTTCCGCAACCGAAAAATACTTCAGAACATTGATTTCCTGGGGAACATAGCCGATGCCCAGGCGCGTCGCCTCGGAGGGACTCGTGGGCCTGATTTCTTCGCCATTGAGTTTCAGGGTGCCGCCGTAGGTGCCGTGGGGATAGATGCCGTTGAGCACCTTCAGCAGCGTGGATTTGCCGGCGCCGTTTTCGCCGATCAGCCCCAGCACCTCGCCCTTGCGCACATTCAGGCAGACCTGATCGTTTGCAAGCACGCCGGGGAATTTCTTGGTGATGTTGATCGCTTCGAGTACGTAATCCATGTCTTGAATCACCCGTCCTTCATGGTCTAAGAGGGCGGCCTGCCAGTCAGGCCGGGGCTATCCTTCTGTCTGCGTCGAAAGGCTCTGCACAAAACAATCCGCCATTTAAGGGAGAGGGGCTTACCTCTCAGAGATGAGATAAGCCCCCGGAATACGGAATTATGGATCTCTTACTTGAAGAATTCGGTCACCTGGGCGGCAATCTCGCGATGGTATGCCGGGCCGTTCGGGCCTTCGCCGTCGACGGTCACAACCGGGGCCACCAGGTCGGTCCACATGGGAACCTCGTTGCCGCGGAAGATCTGATCCAGATACTCCATGGTCTTGTAGGACTCCTCATAGAGCGGCTGCGCGACCAGAGCGGTCACCTTGCCGGCCTCCAGAGCGTCCAGGTTGCCCTCGGTGGCGTCCATGCCGACGAGTACGAGTTCGCCGTCCGCGTAGCCGGCCTTCTCAGCCGCGCTGGACCAGGTCACAGGGGAGTTGCCGGTGGTGCCGAACGCGCCGAGGATGTCGGGGTTGGCCTGGATGATGGACAGGTTGATGGCGGTCGCCTCATCGACCACGGCACCCTCGAGCACGGTGTCGAGCAGCTTGATGCCGCCCAGATCCATGGTCGCGGCCAGCTCCGCCCAGGTTGCGCGGAAGGAGTCGGTGGCGGCGTTCTCGGTTACGTTCATGGTGTTCTGGGTCAGGGCCACGGAGCCGGTCTTGCCCTCCAGCTTGGAGGCCATCAGCTCGGCAACCTGCTTGCCGTAGAGCACCGGATCGCAGGCCATGTTGAAGGCCAGGCCGGTCGGATAGGAGCCGTCCTCCTGCTCATGCTTGAAGTGCGGGATGCCGACCACGACGCCGGCGTCCGCGGCGTATTCCATGGCCTCGTAGCAGCCGTCGTCGCCCCAGAACAGGCACACGCCCTTGCCGCCTTCATCCGCGTAGGCCTCCAGCGCCGCGAAAACCTCCGTGGCGTCGCTGCCCTCAGTGCCGATTGCCTTGGCGTTGGTGTAGCCCAGATCCTGCGCCGCCTTCAGAAAGCCCAGCTGCACGATGCGGTGAACGGGGTGCGTCAGGTTGGACATGCAAACTGCGACCGGATAGTCTGCGGGGTTGAATTCCTCGGCCATTGCCATCGGGGCAAGGACCAGGAGCATCATGAGAACCAGGGACAGAATCTTCTTCATCTTGGGTGCCTCCTTTTACTTTTTTACCCGCTTGCAGCGGGAAAATGCAGATGGAAAAGTGTGCCGGGATATACGAAATATACGATGGAGCTTCGGCAAATATTACGGCGGAAATACGGTTCATATATAGAAATAGAATTTGTTAACTAATAATTAAACGATAGTTTTGAGGATTGAATGCGTAACCGGTTACGCAAATGTATATAAAAATCATTTAGATGAAATTGCCCTTTACATTTCGGATTGTAGCACAAAAAGTTATTTTTGTAAATAGCAAAAAATGAATTTTCACGGCAAAAATCACAATTTTTTTGTCGAAAGCGATCATTGCGGCATAAAACGAACGCCGCTGCGGAAAACAGCGGCGCTCGTTCGGGAGTGCGGTGGATGCGGTCAAAACAGCGAAAGGTTGCTGCTGAGAATGATCTGCGGATCGATGGAAATGGTATCTTCCACGGGCTCGGCGGTGTCCAGCGCCTGGCACATCAGGTGCAGGCCGCGGCGCCCCTGCTCGTACTGGTTCTGGAAGATGGACGCGGATACGACGCCGTCCCCGATCAGCTGCCGCAGCTCGCCGCAGATGTCCGAGGTGATCAGCAGAATGTCGCCGGCGCGTCCCCTTTCCTGCACGGCGCGGATGACGCCGCGGTAGTTGAAGGAGTTGATGTAAATCGCGCCCAGATCCGGGAAATTGTCCAGCAGGCGGTGTGTGGATTCAAAGGCGATGTCCTCGTTTTCCATGTTATACAGCACGGCACAGAGGTTCAGCGGGGTGTGCTGCAGCTGCTCCTGAAAGCCGCCGACCATGCGATCGTGGATGCCCAGGCCGCGGAAGCCGGAGGCCACGGCCACAGGGCGGCTGCGGTCCGGCATCCAGCGGTAGATCAGCTCCGCGGCGATGCGGCCCGCCACGAAGCTGTTGTAGCAGATGTGAAAGTCGCGCATGCGGGTGTCGATGTCGTTGACCGCAGTTGCGACATAGATGCCCCGGTCGCGGAGCATCTGGAAGGTATCGGTGTGGCGGGCGAGGGCAAGCACGCCGTCGTAGCGCGCGTCGGCGATCTGCCGGAGGGTCTCCTCCAGGAAGCGGTCGGATTCCGGCGTGTTGGTGGCGCCGTTGTCGTAGCGGAAGAAATCCACCTTGATGTTGTAATCGGCCAGTTCCTCGCTGGCATCCTGGGTGCCCTTCAGAAAGGGGTCGTGGAATTCCGGGAAGCTGGTGAAGCCGATCACCGCCAGGCGCAGCGGACGGCGCGCGAGGGATCGGGCCAGGGCATTGGGCTTGAAGCCCATCTTTGCGGCGGTCTCGATGACCAGCTTCCGGGTCTCCTCCTTCACACGGGGCTTGCCGGTGAGCGCGCGGTTCACTGTGGCGGTGGAGATCCCCAGGACCTTGGCGATATCGTAGATGGTGGTGCGTTTTTCCATGGCGCTGTCTCCTGACAATCGAGCGCCGCGAAAAAAGTGCTTTACGAAACGGCGCTTGTGTGTTACAGTACTGAAAACAGTTCTTGAGATCATTATAAGAAAAATGCGAGGGTTGCGCAAGCGTTCCTTCGTTATTATGCGCCCGAAATTGTCAGTTTTTTCCAGGTAAGAACGGAAAGGAGCAATGATTCATGGACTTCGTGAAACAGGTGAATGAAACCCGCCCTGCGGAGGGAAAGGTCGCGATTTTTTGGCTGGGGCAAGCAGGGTTCCTGCTCAAAACGGCCTCCGGACGCACCATCGCCATCGATCCCTACTTTTCGGATCACGTGATGCGCACGGAAAACAACATTGGCTTCAAGCGTCTCACGCCGCCGCCCTGCGCGGCGGACGCCATCGAATTTGATGCGCTGCTGATCTCCCACGAGCACGGCGACCACTTCGATACCGACGCCATCGCCGACATGATGAAGAACGGCCGCACGCAGGTCTACACCAACGGGCCCGTCGCCGCCGGCATGGAGAAGCTGGGGCTGGACATGCGCCGCGTGCACGTGCTGAAGAAGGGCGAGAAGGTGGACATCGGCGAGTGCAGCCTGCTGCCCGTGGACTGCGATCACGGCGCGCTGGCGCCCGAGGCCCTGGGCTTTGTGCTGGACTTCGGCTTCACCCGCGTCTACTATGCGGGCGATACCGCACCGAGCTACGAGCGCCTGCGCGTACCCATGGAGCTCCGGCCGGAGATCGCCATCCTGCCCATCAACGGCGCCTATGGAAACCTCGACGGCGTACAGGCCGCAGAGTATGCGGGAAAGCTGGGCTGCAGGGTCTGCGTGCCCTGCCACTTCTGGACCTTCCCGCTGCATCACGGCGATCCCCAGCAGATCATCGACAGCATCGGTGAAAAGGCGCCCGGCTGCCGCCTGCAGCTGCTCTGTCAGGGCGAATCCTTCCTGGCATAGGCTCCGGCTTGCGCGCAGGCCGCCTGCCGCATAAGAAAACGACCCGAAACGCACTTGAAGTCGCTTCGGGCCGTTTTTTTATCGCTTTTGCGCCTTGTTCAGGTTGCGCAGGGCGCGGTTCAGGTGCTGGCGCATCAGACGGCGTGCGGCGCGCTCGTCCTGCAGGCGGATGGCCTCGCAGATGGCGGTGTGATCCTTCAGGGTCATCCGGGGCACGCCCTTGACGGACTGGGTGATGGGTCGCGTGCGGGAGAGCATGCCCGCGCACATGCTCAGGATCATGCTCAGCGCCTCGTTGCCTGCGGCCCGGGCCAGGATTTCGTGGAAGTCCTCGTCGGCGCGCAGGCCCATGCCGCCGCTGGAGATGTCGGTCTCCATGTCGTCCAGCGTCTCCTCCAGCGCCTGCATCTGCTCCGGCGTGCGCCGGCGGGCCGCCAGCGCGGCGACCTCCGTCTCCAGAATCAGACGCACCTCGATCAGCTCGGTGCCCAGCTTCAGATTCTGGCTCATCACCATGGAGAAGGGATCCACGATGTTGGAGAGGGACGGGGCCTTGATGTAGGTGCCGCCGCCCACGCGGGACTCCACGCAGCCCATCATCTCCATGGAGCGCAGCGCCTCGCGGATGGTGGTGCGGCTGACGTTGTAGGTCTCCGCCAGCGCGCGCTCCGGCGGCAGGCGGTCGCCGGGACGCAGCTCCCCGGAGTGAATCTGCGCGATCATCTCCGCTGCGATGTCCTCATACAGCTTGGTGGATTTGTTGTCAGACGTAGAAATCACGCCCTTTTCAGAAGATTTTACACGATAATCTTATCAATTTTTCGCAACAATGTATACACCTGATGTGTTAATTTCTGAAAAATTTCAAACAAATCCTCCAAAACTATTGCAGAATTTCCGCGTTCATGCTATTCTGTTGGCAGTTGAATTGGTAAGACCAATTTGAGCAGATATGTCGGACCAATTATGAAATTGAAAACGGGAGGTAGTATCGAAATGGATGCCGAGCTGTTTGTGAAGGATCTCGTGGTGCGCGCCCGTGCCGCACAGAAGCTGTTTGAAAATTCCAATCAGGAGCAGGTGGACGCCGCCTGCCGCGCCATCGCCAAGGCCATCTTCGACAATGCCGAGCCGCTGGCCCGCATGGCCGTGGATGAGACCCGCATGGGCGTATACGAGGACAAGATCAAGAAGAACCAGGGCAAGGCCCGGGTGATCTGGAACGATCTGAAGGGCAAGAAGAGCGTCGGCATCATCGACCGCCTGCCCGAGCAGGGCCTGGTGCTGGTGGCCAAGCCCATGGGCGTGGTTGGTGCGGTGACGCCCACGACGAACCCCATCGTGACCCCCATGTGCAATGCGATGTTTGCGCTGAAGGGTCGCAACGCCATCATCATCTGCCCGCATCCGCGCAGCAAGAAGTGCTCGGGCGAGGCGGTGCGGCTGATGAAGGCGGCGCTGGAGCCGCTGGGCGTGCCCCAGGACATCATCCAGATCATCGACGAGCCCACCGTGGAGCTCTCCGGCCAGGTGATGAAGCAGTGCGACGTGTGCATCTCCACCGGCGGCATGGGCATGGTTCGCGCGGCGTATGCCTCCGGCAAGCCTGCCTTCGGCGTGGGCGCGGGCAACGTGCAGTGCATGATCGACGAGGACGCCGATCTGGAGAAGGCCATCCCGATGATCATCGAGGGTCGCCGCTTCGACAACGGCATCATCTGCTCCGGCGAGCAGACGGCCATTATGCCCAGGTCGATTTACGCGAAGGCGGTGGAGATCTTCAAAAAGAACGGCTGCCTGTACATCGACAAGCCAGAGGACGTGCAGAAGCTGCGCGAGGTGGTGTTCCCCAACGGAACCATCGACAAGAACATCGTCGGCCAGAGCGCCAAGTTCGTGGCGGACAGGTGCGGCTTCGCCCATGGCGACGATCTCAAGGTCATCCTGGTGAAGGCGGACACCTATGGCAGGGACGATCTGCTCTCCAAGGAGAAGATGTGTCCGGTGATCGCCACCTACGACTTCCTGGAGACCTGGGAGGACTGCATCGCGTGCGCCAATGCGAACCTGGAGGTCGAGGGCAAGGGCCACAGCGTGTGCATCCACTCCAACACCCCGGAGCACGTGGAGGCAGCCGCGCAGGTGCTGCCGGTCTCGCGCTTCCTGGTCAATCAGATCTGCTCGACCAACAACGGTGGCTCCTTCTTCAACAGCCTGTCCGCCACCACCACCCTGGGCTGCGGCAGCTGGGGCAACAACTCCATCTCCGAGAATCTGAGCTGGAAGCACCTGTTCAATGTGAGCCGCATCGCGTACGTCCGTCCGGGCAGCACCATGCCCAGCGACGAGGAAATCTGGGGGTAAGCACAGATGAAACTGATGGAATATCAGGCGCAGCAGCTGTTTAAACAGTTTGGCGTGCCGGTGATGCGCGGCTGCGTGGTGGACAATGCGGATCGCATTGCGGAAGCCATGGCGGAGGCCGATATCCACTATCCCGCCGTGGTCAAGGCGCAGGTGCAGATCGGCGGCCGCGGCAAGGCCGGCGGCATTCAGTTTGCCGACAACCTGGAGGAGGCCGCCGCCCACGCGAAGCGCCTGCTGGGCAGCGAGCTGCGGGGACTGCGCGTCAACAAGCTCTACATCGTAGAGCGCGCGTCCAGCAAGGCGGAGTGGTATCTCTCCATCATGCTGGACCGGCTGAGCAAGCAGCCCATCATCATCTTCTCGGCGCTGGGCGGCATGGAGATCGAGCAGACGGCAAAGACGGATCCGGAGAAGATCAAGAAGCTGGTGATCGATCCCATGATCGGCGTGCAGGACTACATGGCGCGCTATCTGCTCTCCGGCTCCGGGCTGGACATCGCCTACACAAAGCAGCTGGACGCGCTCCTGAAGAACCTGTACGCGTGCTTCATGAAGTACGACTGCATGCTGTGCGAAATCAACCCGTTGATCGTGGACAATGAGGACCGGCTGATCGCCCTGGACGGCAAGGTGGACATCGACGATTCCGCCCTCTACCGCCTGCCGGACGTTATGGCCTGGCGCGAGGAGCTTCCCGAGGAGGCGCTGGTCAGGGAGGCGCGCAAGTACGATTTCCTGTACATACCCGTGGAGGCGGGCGGCTCCATCGCGGTCTGCTCCAACGGCAGCGGCATGCTGATGAGCTGCATCGACATGATTACAAAGAACGGCATGCAGGTGGCGGCGGTGCTGGATCTGGGCGGCGGCGCCACGGCGCAGCGCATCGCCGAGGCCATGCGCATCCTGTTCTCCACGCCGGGCGTGAAGGCCGTGCTGATCAACATCTTCGGCGGCATCACCCGCTGCGACGAGGTGGCCGGCGGCGTGAAGCTGGCCATGGAGCACCACGACCTGGACGACAAGCTGATCGTGGTGCGCATGGAGGGCACCAACAAGGACAAGGGCATCGAGATCATCGAGGGCCTGCACTCCGACGTCATCCGGGCCGAGGGCCTGCGGGAGTCCGTCGCGATTCTGCTGGAGAGGAGGGATCGCCTGTGAGCATCATCATCGATCAGAATACGAAGCTCATCGTGCAGGGCATCACCGGCCGCGAAGGCACTTTCCACACCGAGCAGATGCTGGCTTACGGTACGAAGGTGGTGGCGGGCGTGACTCCCGGCAAGGGCGGTCAGACCGTCCTCGGCGTGCCGGTCTTCAACACCGTGCGCGAGGCCATGGAGGCCACCGATGCCAACGCATCCGTGATCTTTGTGCCGGCAAAGTTCACGAAGGCCTCCGTGCTGGAGGCGCTGGACGCGGGACTCAAGACCATACTGACCATCGCCGAGCACGTGCCGGTGCACGACATGATGGAGTGCTACCGTCTGGCCCGGCTGAAGGGCGCGCGGCTGTTCGGACCCAACTCCTTCGGCATCATCTCGCCCGGCAAGAGCAAGGCGGGCTTCATGGCGCACCGCATCTTCAGCCCCGGCAGCGTGGGCGTGATGAGCCGCAGCGCGACCAACTGCTACGAAACCGTGTTCATGCTGTCGAATAACGGCATCGGCCAGTCCACCTGCATCGGCGTGGGCGGCGACATGATCCCCGGCTCCACCTTTGTGGATCTGCTGCCGGACTTCATCGCCGACCCCGAGACCAGCGCCGTGATCCTCATCGGGGAGATCGGCGGCAACGAGGAGGAGCTGGCGGCCGAGTATCTGAAGACGCACAGCGTTGCCAAGCCCGTGATCGCGCTGATCGCCGGCAAGAACGCGCCGAAGGGGCGGTCCATGGGCCATGCGGGCGCCATCGTGTCCGCCGACGGCACCGGCAGCGCCGCCAGCAAGGAGAAGGCGCTGCGCGAGGCGGGGGTATACATCGCGGAAAATACCCAGCACATCGTGGACATCTGCCTGAAGCTGAAGGAGGAAGGAAGGCTATGATGGATCGGGAACGCGCAGGCCACATCTATTCGACCATGGCCCGCATCCGCGCATTCGAATTCAGGGCGCTGAAGCTCTTTGAAGAAAACAAGCTGCGCGGCTCCGTGCATCTCTACATCGGCGAGGAGGCCGTGGCGTCCACGGTGTGCTCCCGCCTGACCAACGACGATTACATCACCTCCACCCACCGTGGACACGGCCACTGCATCGCCAAGGGCGCGCGGCTGGATCTGGCCATGGCGGAGCTGATGGGCAAGGCCACCGGCTACTGCAAGGGACGCAGCGGCTCCATGCACATCGCCGACTTCACCCAGGGCAACCTGGGCGCGAACGCCATCGTGGGCGGCGGCATCCCCATCGCCGTGGGCGCGGCGCTGTCCGCAAAGATGCAGAAGCAGGATCGCGTCGCCGTGTCGTTCTTCGGCGATGGCGCGTCCAACGAGGGAACCTTCCACGAGAGCCTGAACCTGGCCGGCGTGTGGAAGCTGCCCATCATCTTCGTGTGCGAAAACAACGGCTACGGCATCTCGGTGCCCACCTGGCAGTCCACCAGCGTGGAGAACATCTCCGAGCGCGCCAAGGGCTACGACATGCCCGGCGAAACCGTGGACGGCAACGATGTGGAGGCCATCGACGCGGCCTTCGAACGCGCGCTCAAGCGTGCCAAAGCCGGCGAGGGCCCGAGTCTGATCGAGTGCAAGACCTATCGCTGGATGGGTCACTGGACCGGCGATCCCCAGACCTACCGCACCCGCGAGGAGGTGGAGACCTGGAAGCAGAAGGATCCCATGAAGCGCTGGCGTGAAAGGCTGCTTTCCGAGGGACTCTATGCGGAGGCGGAGCTGGACGCCATGCTGAAGGCGGCGGACGAGGAGGTCGAGGCGGCCACGCAGTTTGCGCTGAACAGCCCCAATCCCGATCCGGCCCACGTTCTGGACGACGTATTCTATGAGGGAGGCGACGAGGCATGAGCATCAAGACCTATGCAATGGCCGTGCGCGACACCATCGCCGCCGAGATGCGCCGCGATGAGAAGGTCTTCGTCATGGGCGAGGACGTGGAGAGCATCGGCTCCATCTTCGGCTGCACCCGCGATCTCACCGCCGAGTTCGGCCGCGAGCGCGCCTTCAACACCCCCATCTCCGAGGCCGGCTTCGTTGGCGCGGGCCTGGGCGCGGCGTGCACCGGCATGCGGCCCATCGTGGAGCTGATGTACATGGATTTCTCCCTGGTGGCCATGGATCAGCTGATCAACCAGGTGGCCAAGACCCGCTACATCTTCGGCGGTCGGGCCAAGATCCCGCTGGTCATTCGCGGCCAGCAGGGCATCGGGCGCGGCAACGCCGCCACCCACTCCCAGAGCCTGGAGACCATCTTCATGCACTTCCCGGGCCTGAAGGTGGCCTGTCCCTCCACCGGACGCGACGCTGCGGGCCTGCTGCGCACCGCCATTCGCGATGACAACCCGGTGATGTTCTTCGAACACAAGGCCCTCTATGCCACCAAGGGCGAGGTGCCGGACGATCCCGAGTTCATGCTGCCCTTCGGCAAGGCCGACGTCAAGCGCGCCGGTACGGACGTGACCATCGTGGCGAATCTGCTGTACGTCAGCCGCGCGCTGGAGGCCGCCGAGGCGCTGGCGAAGGAGGGCATCTCCGCAGAGGTGATCGACCCCATGACCCTGGTGCCCTTCGACAAGGAGACGGTGATCGAATCCGTGAAAAAGACCGGCCGCCTGGTGGTGGTGCACGAGGCGCACCGCACCGCGGGCTGGGGCGCGGAGGTCGCCGCCATGGTGACGGAGGAGGCCTTCCGCTATCTGGATGCGCCGCCGCTGCGCCTGGGCACCAAGGCGTGCCCGCTGCCCTTCAATGTGGAGCTGGAAAACGCCGCCACGCCGCAGGTGGCGGACATCGTCGCCGCCGCAAAGCGCGTGTGCTACAAAGACTGACGATATTTCCGCCGGAACCGCTCACTCCATAGCCCTTCCGGCACAGGCCTGCGTGCAGGCCGCGCAGGCGCGGGCGCCGCATTCCGCGCCCCGCCTGCGTCTTCAGATTCAAGCACAGGAGGTTGCCATGGCACAGAAAATTATCATGCCCAAGCAGGGTCTGCAAATGACCGAGGGCGTCATCACCCAGTGGCTGGCCAGGGAGGGTGACACCGTGCAGGAGGGCCAGCCTCTCTTTGAGATGGAGACGGACAAGCTCTCCATCGTGATCGATTCCACCGCCAGCGGCACGGTGCTCAAGCTGCTCTACGAGGAGGGCGACATGGTGCCCGTGACCGAGACCGGTGAAGAGGCGCCTGCCGCCGGGGAGGCGTCCGCCGCTGTGCCCGCGACCCCTGCGGCCATGCCCGCCGGCGTGCACGGCATCATTCTGCCCAAGCAGGGCCTGCAGATGACCGAGGGCGTCATCACCCAGTGGCTCGTCCACGAGGGCGACACGGTGGAGGAGGGCCAGCCCTTCTTCGAAATGGAGACGGACAAGCTCTCCATCGTGATCGATTCCACCGCCAGCGGCACGGTGCTCAAGCTGCTCTACGAGGAGGGCGACATGGTGCCCGTGACCGAGGCCCCCGCACCCGCAGGCGACAGCCGCATCTTTGCCTCGCCCCGGGCCAGAATGGTCGCGGAGGAGAGGAACGTCGATCTGGCTTCCGTCTCCGGCACCGGCCCCGACGGCCTGATCATCGAGCGGGATGTGCTGGCAGCCCAGCCTGCGCCCGCAGCCGTTCCCGCCGCGAAGCCTGCCGAACCCACAGTCGAAAGCGAATTGGAAACCGTTATTCCGATCAAGGGCATGCGAAAGATCATCGCCGAGCGCATGCACCAGAGCCTGCACGATCTGGCGCAGGCGAACCACCGCATGGAGGTGGACATGAGCGAGTGCGTGCACATGCGCGAGCAGCTCAAGGCCCTGGGCGTGAAGGTCAGCTACAACGATATGGTGATCCGCTGCGCTGCAAAGGCGCTCACCGAATTCCCGATGATGAATTCCAGCATGACGGATGCGGCCATCATCCAGAAGCACTACGTGAACATCGGCATGGCCGTGGCCACCGACACCGGTCTGCTGGTGCCCGTGATCCGGAATGCGGACAAGCTCAGCCTCACCCAGATCGGCGAGACGGCCAGGGATCTGGGCAAGCGCACCAAGGAGGGCGGCCTGAACCCCGACGAGCTGACCGGCGGCACCTTCACCGTGACCAACCTGGGCATGTTCGGCGTGGACAGCTTCACCGCCGTCATCAACGCTCCCGAGGCGGGCATCCTGGCGGTCGGCCAGATGAAGAAGCGCGCGGTGGTGCTGGAGGACGACAGCATCGCAGTGCGTCCGATGATGTGGCTGAGCCTGACCTATGACCATCGCATCGTGGACGGTGCGCCTGCCGCCCAGTTCCTCAAGCGCATCAAGACGCTGCTGGAAAACCCGTCGCTGCTACTGTGAGACAGGGCAGACCTGGAAATCCACAAACCGGAATTTGTGCCTATATAATAGGAAGGAGCCACCGGCCGAATTGGCCGGTGGCTCCGTTTTGCGTCTTGAGACGTCGCGTCCGCGTACCTTACTTGCGGTAGCCGCACTTCGGGCAGACGCCGTTCTCGTTCAGCGCGATGCCGCACAGCGGGCAGCGATCGACGCTCATGTGGGAGGGATACTCCTCGGTGGCCGCGTTCACGCCGCTGGTGAAGGTCAGCTTGACGATGTTCAGCTTGTCCTTGAGCAGGTCGTACACGATCTTGATCATGCCCTCGACGGTCATGGTCTCCTTGGTCACCACCAGGCGGCAGTCCGGATAGGCGGTGGCCAGCTCGGTCTTGAAGGCCGGGCCCTTCATCTTGTTGCCGGGGGTGCCGTTCTTGATGCCCTGGGCCTCGTACACGCCGAGGATCGCCGGCAGCAGCGGATCATCCTCCCGCAGAACCAGCGCGTGGTCGAAGTTCTTCAGAACCTCCCAGGCGGTCTTCTGAATCTCGTTGCAGGGGAAGACCATGTTCACGCCGGGCTCGATGGTGTCCTCCACCTCGATGGTCAGCACGCCCGTGTGGCCATGCAGATACTGGGCCTCGCCCTTGAAGCCGTAGAACCGATGCGCGTACTGAAGATCCAAAGTTGCAATGCTTCTCATAATCTCTTCTCCTCCGATTTTATCCTCTATTCTCCGCGGGGAATGACGCCCCCGCTTGCGGGCTTGCAGGTGGCGCAGCCTGTGCGATGCACTTCGGGCATACGCCCTTGAACATGATGTCGTGGCCGCTGATGACGAAGCCGTGGGTGTCCTTGATGGAGCGCTCCAGGTGCTCGATGTAATCCATCTCCACGTCGAACAGGCGTCCGCAGCGCAGGCAGCGTGCGTGATAGTGGCTGATGGTGCGGTGGTCGTAGCGATCCGCGCCGCCGGGCACCTCCAGCTTGCGGATCTCGCCGCCCTCGGACAGCTGCTTCAGGTTCCGGTACACCGTGCCGCGGCCGATGTTGGGATGCTCCCGGGTGATTTCGTTGTAGATTTCCTCCGCGGTGGCGTGACACTGAAGGCGGTTGACGGCCTCGAGGATGAGGCTGCGTTGGATCGTGTTGCGCTTCATCATGGCAGGAGCACTCCCATCGCTAATAAGAATAATTCCTAATTGATATTATAATACATATGGGAATAAATGTCAATCATTTTCATCCATTTTTGGGAGACAAACGATGTGTGCGACTGCGAAATTGTTCGGAGCGCAGGTGCTTTTCATCGCCGAACCGGCGCTTCCGGAGGCAGGATTTGTGGGAAAATGCACCGCTGCAACAGGAATTTTGCCCTGCTGGTGGCCGGCGAATGACGAAGTTTTGCAGGCTTTTTTGTGGAATATTGCATGAGAACGGGGAGAAAACCGGCGCTTTGGGGGAGATTTGAAGGGGAAGGACATAAGAATTTCAGAAAAGCCGAACATTGGGGCTTGACAATAAATGCATGCATGTATACAATGATACATAAATTCCATTGCGAGGTGACGCCAGATGCTGGAAATCTCCGATAAAACCAACCTGCTGGAGCAGAAGAGTTATAAATATTCCCTCCAGGACATCCCCGATCCGAACCTGTACCGCGATATTTATCCCTACGACGCGGTGCCGCGCATTCCCTTCAACCACCGCAGGGTGCCGATGGGCATGCCGGAGAACATCTGGATCACGGACACCTCCTTCCGCGACGGTCAGCAGTCGGTGGAGCCGTACAGCGTGGAGCAGATCGTGGAGCTCTACAAGCTGCTCTCCCGGCTCAGCGGTCCCTACGGCATCATCCGCCAGACGGAGTTCTTCGTGTACAGCAAGAAGGACCGCGAGGCGATCCGCAAGTGCCAGGAGCTGGGGCTGAGGTTCCCGGAGATCACCACCTGGATTCGGGCCAGCCGGGAGGACTTCAAGCTGGTGCGGAACCTGGGCATCAAGGAGACGGGCATCCTGGTGTCGTGCAGCGACTACCACATCTTCAAGAAGATGAAGATGACCCGCAAGCAGACCATGGATTACTACCTCGCCACCGTGGCGGACGCCTTCGAGGCGGGCGTGATGCCCCGCTGCCACCTGGAGGACATCACCCGCGCGGACTTCTACGGCTTCGTGGTGCCCTTCGTGAACGAGCTGCAGAAGATGAGCGTGGACGCGGGGATTCCCATCAAGATCCGCGCCTGCGATACCATGGGCTACGGCGTGCCGTACAGCGAGGTGGCGCTGCCCCGGAGCGTGCCGGGCATCATCTACGGCCTGCAGCAGTACGCCGACGTGCCCAGCGAGATGCTGGAGTGGCACGGCCACAACGACTTCTACAAGGCGGTGGCCAACGCCTCGGCGGCGTGGCTCTACGGCGCTTCCGCGGTGAACTGCTCGCTGCTGGGCATCGGCGAGCGCACGGGCAACATCCCGCTGGAGGCCATGGTGATGGAGTACGCCTCGCTGCGCGGGTCGCTCGATGGCATGGACACCACCGTGATCACGGAGATCGCCGACTACTTCCACAAGGAGATTGGCTACGACATTCCGGTGATGACCCCCTTCGTGGGCAGGAATTTCAACGTGACCCGCGCCGGCATCCACGCGGACGGCCTGCTGAAGGACGCGGAGATCTACAACATATTCGACACGGAGAAGCTGCTGGGCCGCAGGCAGTCGGTGATGATCGGCCAGAACAGCGGCCTTGCGGGCATCGCCTACTGGATCAACGAGAACTACCAGCTGACCGAGTCCGAGCGGGTGGATAAGCACAATCCGCTGGTGGCGGAGGTCAAGAAGTGGATCGACGAGCAGTACGCCGACGGCCGCCAGACCTCCCTGAGCACGATGGAGCTGGAGACCAAGATCGAGGAGCTGTCCTTCGGGCGCTACCGCAGACTGTGAGGAGGAAGAGAACATGCGCGTAGAATACAAGACCGTTTCCCTTGCCGATCAGGTGTTTGAGCGCCTGGAGGCGGAGATTCTCAGCGGAAAGTACCAGCGCGGCGAGGTGGTCACAGAGCTGCAGCTCTGCGCCGAGCTGGGCGTGAGCCGCACGCCGGTGCGCGAGGCCCTGCGGCGGCTGTCCCAGGAGCACCTGATCGAGGAGAGCCCCCGGGGCACGGTGGTGCTGGGCGTGGTGCGCAAGGACTTCGAGGACATGTGCGCCATCCGCCTGCGCATCGAGGGCCTTGCGGTGCGGGGCTTCATCGACAACCTGAGCGAGGACAGCCTGCGTCAGCTGCGCGAGGCGGTGGAGTTCCAGGAGTTCTACCTCAACAAGAGGGACCCCGACCACATCAAGGCCATGGATTCCCGCTTCCACGAGCTGATCTACCAGAACTGCGGCAGCGCCATCCTCTGCGACACGCTCTCGCCGCTGCACAAGAAGGTGCAGAAGTTCCGCAGACTGTCCATCGAGCAGGCAGGCCGCGCGGAGACCTCCGTGCGGGAGCACCGGGCCATCTACGAGGCCATCGCCGCGAAGGACGCGGATCTTGCCGAGCGCCTGATGAACGAGCACGTCGGCAACGCCATGCAGACCATCATCGAAAAGGAGCTGTGAGTTATGGGACTGAGCATCGCACAGAAGATCATTCGCGCCCACCTGCTGGAGGGGGAGATGACCCCCGGCAGCGAAATCGCCCTTCGCATCGATCAGACCCTCACCCAGGATGCCACCGGCACCATGGCCTATCTGGAGTTTGAAACCATGGGCGTGGAGCGCGTGCGCACCGAGCGCAGCGTGGCCTACATCGATCACAACACCCTGCAGTGCGGCTTCGAGAACGCCGACGACCACCGCTACATTCAGTCGGTGGCGAAGAAGCACGGCGTGTGGTTCTCCCGCCCGGGCAACGGCATCTGCCATCAGGTGCATCTGGAGCGCTTCGGCATTCCCGGCAAGACGCTGATCGGCTCCGACAGCCACACCCCCACCGGCGGTGGTCTGGGCATGCTGGCCTTCGGCGCGGGCGGCATGGACGTGGCCGTGGCCATGGGCGGCGGCGCGTATCACATCGCCATGCCGAAGCTGTTCAAGGTCAACCTCACCGGGCGGCTTTCGCCCTACGTGACTGCCAAGGACGTGAGCCTGGAGATCCTGCGCATTCTGTCCGTCAAGGGCGGCGTGGGCGCGATCATCGAGTGGGGCGGCGCGGGCGTAAACACCCTCAGCGTGCCGGAGCGCGCCACCATCACCAACATGGGCGCGGAGCTGGGCGCGACGACCTCCATCTTCCCGTCGGACGAGGTGACCCGCGCGTTCCTTGAGGCCCAGGGACGCGGCGCGGATTACGTGCCGCTCTCCAGCGACCCCGACGCGGAATATGATAAGGTCATCGACATCAATCTTTCCGCCCTCGAACCCCTCATTGCCTGCCCCCACAGCCCGGACAACGTGGTTCCCGTGCGCGAGATCGCCGGCACGAAGGTGGATCAGGTGTGCATCGGCTCCTGCACCAACTCCTCGCTGCTGGACATGTTGAAGGTGGCCGAAATCCTCAAGGGCAAGCAGATTTCCCCGGAGGTCAGCCTGTCCATCTCGCCCGGCTCCAAGCAGGTGCTGCGCATGCTGTCCGAGTGCGGCGCACTCAGCGACATTCTCCAGAGCGGCGCGCGTGTGCTGGAGTGCGCCTGCGGCCCCTGCATCGGCATGGGCTTCTCGCCGAATTCGGCGGGCGTGTCCCTGCGCACCTTCAACCGCAACTTCGAGGGCCGCAGCGGCACCGCCGACGCGCGGGTGCACCTGGTCTCCCCGGAGACTGCGGCGGCCTCGGCGCTCACCGGCGTCATCACCGACCCCCGCACCCTGGGCGGCGCGCTGAACGTGACCCTGCCGGAGCGCTTCACGCTGGACGACAGCGCCGTGCTGGCTCCCGCATCCCCCGAGGAAGCGGCGGCGGTGGAGATCGTGCGCGGCCCGAACATCAAGCCCTTCCCGGCCTGCAGGCCCGTGGAGGACGAACTGAAGGCGCAGCTTACGCTGAAGGTGGGCGACAACATCACCACCGACCACATCATGCCCGCCGGCGCGAAGATCCTGCCCTATCGCTCGAACATCCCGTACCTCTCGAAGTTCTGCTTCGGCGTGTGCGACGCAGACTTCCCGCAGCGCGCCATCGAGGCTGGACAGAGCATCGTCGTGGGCGGCGCGAACTACGGCCAGGGCTCCTCCCGCGAGCACGCCGCGCTGGTGCCGCTGTACCTGGGCGTGCGGGCGGTGGTGGCCAAGAGCTTCGCCCGCATCCACGTGGCGAACCTCATCAACGCGGGCATCCTGCCGCTGACCTTTGCCAATCCCGACGACTACGACCGCCTGAACCAGGGCGACATGCTCTCCCTGCGCGGCGTGTTCGAGGGCATGGAGCGCGGCAGCATCACCCTGAAAAACGAGACCACCGGCGAGGACGTCGCCCTGATCTGTAATCTCACCGAGCGCCAGCGCGCCATGCTCCGCGCGGGCGGACTGCTGGCCTACACCCGTGAAGGAGGAATCTGACATGAAGCGATACATCGACGCGGCGGTGGAGCAGTTCCGCAGCCTGCTGACCGAGCAGCTGGCCCGGGTGGAGGTGCTGGAGAAGGGCGCGGGCGCGAAGGACTTTGCGAAGCTTGAGAAGATCACCATCGGCGTGTGCGGCGGCGACGGCATCGGCCCGGTGATCGTGGACGCGGCGCGCAGCGTGCTGGAAGCGCTGCTGGCGGAGGAGATCGAGGCCGGGCGCGTGGCGCTCGTGCCCATCGAGGGCCTGACCATCGAAAATCGCATGAAGCTGGGCCAGAGCGTGCCGAAGGACACCCTCGCGGCCATCCGCCAGTGCGACGTGCTGCTGAAGGGCCCCACCACCACCCCCAAGGGCGGCACGATGGAGTCTGCAAACGTGACCCTGCGGCGGGAGCTGGATCTCTACGCCAACGTGCGCCCGGTGGCCATCCCCGAGGAGGGCTGCGACTGGACCTTCTTCCGGGAGAACACCGAGGGCGAATACGTGCTGGGCAGCCGGGGCGTGGAGATCCCGGACGTGCTGGCCATGGACTTCAAGGTGACCACCCGACCCGGAACTCGGCGCATCGCCCGCGCGGCCTTCGAGTTCGCCCGCAACAACGGCAAGAGGCGCGTGTCCATCGTCACCAAGGCCAACATCATGAAGAAGACCGACGGCAGCTTCAGCGCCATCTGCCACGAGATCGCGAAGGAGTACCCCGAGATTCAGGTGGACGAGTGGTACATCGACATCATGACCGCCAACCTGGTCAACCCCGCCATCCGCAAGCAGTTCGAGGTGTTCCTGCTGCCCAACCTCTACGGCGACATCATCACCGACGAGGCCGCGCAGCTCCAGGGCGGCGTGGGCACGGCGGGCAGCGCCAACATCGGCGACCGCTACGCCATGTTCGAGGCCATCCACGGCTCCGCACCCCGGATGATCGAGGAGGGCCTGGGCGATTACGCCAACCCCATGAGCATCCTGCGGGCGGTGGAGCTGCTGTTGCGGCACATCGCCATGCCCGAGAAGGCGGAGCTGCTGGACCGAGCGCTGACCCTCTGCGGCGAGACCGAGCGCAGGCTGGTGGTCACCGGTGACCGCGACGGCGCGACCTGTCGGGAGTTTGCCGCCTACGTGCTGGAGACGCTGGATAGATTGCAGGCCCGATAGGCGCTGTACACAGTCAGGAAGCGGAATGGATGCCATTCCGCTTCTCTTTTGAGGAATCCTGCGCCCTGGCACGGGAACATTGGCGGCTCTGCATGCGAACATACCTTCCGGGAGAACATGTTGCAGGCGGTTGACAGCGGCAAGGAAGAAGATTATAATATGTAGGAAACAAAATAAAGGAGAAAAGTTTCCAATATGCGGGATAGGATCCTTCAAGAGTCCATCATCAGCCTGCGCAGGGAGGGGCTGCGGTTTTCCGTGGATACCCTGGCGGAGCGGCTGAAGATTTCCAAGAAGACCGTCTACAAGCATTTCCCGGACAAGGAGTCGCTGGCGCTGGCGCTGTACGAGCGCTACTATGACGACGCGCTGGCACAGGTGGAGGCTGCGCGGGATCCGAAGGCGCTGCTGGAATTGTACTTCGACGCGAAGTGGATGATCCGGGGCGAGGTTTTCAACAAGTACAAGCTGAACGCGTCGCTGTACGCCTTTACGGCGGCGCGCAACGACGGCCTCTGGGCGAGGGTGCTCGCGCGCCTGGGCAGGTACAGCCAGCGGGACGGCGCGGCCATCCGCATCCTCGTGGACGGGGCGTTTGAGAAGCTCTGCGCGTGCAGGGCAAGCATGGAGGAAGCGCAGGCCGTGATCGACAGGCTGGTGCGCGCCTTGTGATCATCGGGTGCCCCGGATGAACTTCGGTCACGGGATCATCGTCGGGCCTGCCTTGCGGCAGGCAGGGGGATTCGGGAATGAATTCATAGAAGAAAGTGTGCTGCGGGGACGGAGGTATCCGGCCCTTCGATGCCCGCAGGCGGCCCGGCATTTGCCGGGCCGCCTTTGCAGTTTCGCTCAGGAAAGCTCCGGCGCTCGGCCGGGCGAAGTTGTATTTTGTCGGGATTTGTGCTATCATAAAACTACCTGTGCGAAAGAGGGAGTTTTATGCCGTTTTGCAGCTTTTCCGAGGGCGCGGCGATGTTCGACGTCACCCCCATTGAGAATATGTTCCTGCTGGAGTACCTGCCGGGCGCGCCGGGCGATGCCCTGCGGGTGTACCTCTATGCGCGCATGCTCTGTCTGCATCCCGAGCTGGGCGCGGGCATCGGGGACATCGCAAAGGCGCTGAGCATGGAGGAGGACGACGTTCAGGAGGCCTTCGCCTACTGGGAGCGCAACGGCCTGGTGGAGAAGCTGTCCGACCGGCCGCCGACCTACGCCATGCGCATGCTGCACTCCGAGAGCTTCCACGACCAGCGCAGTCGCGAGGTGATCCGCTACAAGGAGCTGCGCAGCACGGTGAACAAGCTGTTTGAGGAGCGCGGCCTGGTGCACGAGAAGCAGTTTCAGCTGCTGATCGACTGGATCGAGGATCTGCACTACACCGAGGCGGCGGCGCTGAAGCTGCTGGAGTTCGAGCTGAAGCAGCCCGGCGGAAAGAAGCCGCCGGCGGTGTTCAACCGGGCGGACAAGCGGGCCATCGCGTGGTCGGAGCGGGGCATCAGCACCGTGGAGGACGTGGAGGGCGCCATTCGCTACGAGGGCCGGATTTCGGAGCTGGCCAGCGTGGTGACGACGCAGCTCTCCCTGTACCGCGCGCCCACGGTGAGCGAGCTGGAGTGCGTGCGCCGCTGGGTCGGGGAGTGGAACGTGACCGAGCAGGATCTGCTGGACGCCTGCGCGGAGACCACCAAGTCCCGCGCGCCCTCCTTCGCCTATCTGGATTCCATCCTGCAAAAGCGCAGGCAGCAGGGCGATGGCGAGACATTCCGTCAGGTCAAGCGGGTGCTGGAGGAGCTGGGCAGGACCGGCACGAAGCCCACGCCGGAGCAGATGCGCATGTATCAGGGCTGGCTGGAGCAGGGCTTCGATGGGCAGACCATCCTGCTGGCGGCGGCCCAGTGCGCGCAAAAGGGCATGAGCACCTTCGAAAAGCTCAGCTGGATGCTCAGCGAGTGGGGCGGCGCCGGTGCGCGCAGCTACGATCAGGCCCGGGCCTATCTGGCCGAGCGCCAGCAGGTGAAGGCCGAGGCGGCGGAGCTGCTCAAGCGCGCGGGCCTGGGCGGAGAGCCCGGGCAGAGCACCCTGAGCCACTACGAGAAGTGGAAGGCTCGCTATCCTGCGGAGCTGATCGACTGCGCCGCGGAGCTGGCCCGGGGCAAGGCCCACGTGCTCAGCTACATGGACAAGCTGCTCGCCGGTTGGGAGCAGGAGGGCATCGCGACGCCGGAGGCGGCGCGGGCGCGGCACGCGCAGGTGGCGGGCGCAGCGCGGGCGTCGGAGGCGTCGAAGCAGGCCGCATCGGCGAACTTCCAGCAGCGCAGCTATACCCGGGAGGAGTCCCAAAGCGTGTATTTTGACCTTGCGAAATACTATGCTAAGGAGGATGAGGGCAAATGACGAGGGCGGATTGCATTCGCGAGCTGCTTGCGGAATACGGGAACCAGCGCGCGCGCAACGAGCTGGAGCTGGACGAGCGCATCGCCGAGGCCGGCGCAAAGGATCCGGAGATCCTGCGCTTGCGGGAGGAGAACACGCACCTGGCCTTCGACACCATGAAGCGCATCATGGCCACCGGCGATCCCGAGGCCTGCCGGGCGATGGCGGAGGACATGAAGCGGCGCGGACAGTTCAACAACGCCGAGATTCGCAGGCGCCTCAGGCAGCTGGGGCTGCCGGAGGACTATCTGGAGCTGCGCTACCGCTGCGGGATCTGCAAGGATACGGGCTATGTGGGGGATGCGCCGTCGCGCTTCTGCGAATGCTTTGAGCGTGCGCTGCGCGTCAGGCAGTACGAGGACGGCAGCATGGCGGGCACCGACGAGCAGTGCTTCGCCAATTTCGATCTGGGCCGCTTTCCCGAGGAGGGCGGTCAGCGGGCGCAGATGAAGAACCTTCGCCGCTTCTGCGAGGAGTATGCGGATGCGTTCCCCAATACCGTGCTGCCCAATCTGATCCTCTGCGGCGGAACCGGCGTGGGCAAGACCTTTCTGCTCAACTGCATCTATGAGCGTGTGGTCAGCCGCGGTCAGAGCGCAATTCGCGTGACGGCCTTCCGCATGTTCGAGGCCATGCGCCGGCAGCACTTCTCCGACGGTTCGAGCGAGCTGGACTTCGACCAGCTGCTGAGCGTGCCGCTGCTGCTGATCGACGATCTGGGCTCCGAGCCGATGATGCGCAACATCACCGTGGAGTACCTGTTCACACTGCTCAACGAGCGCATCGCCGCGCGGCGGCACACGGTGATCGCCACGAACCTCTCGGAGGAGGATCTCAGGCGGGTGTACGGCGAGCGGGTGAGCTCCCGCTTGCTGGATCGGTCCCGCTGCGCGGTGATGAAGCTCGAGGGAAAGGATCTGAGGCGGCTGTGAGGGGCGTTGCAGAGGAGGTCTGTGCCCGGCTGGATGCGATGGGCATCGACTATGAGATCGTGGAGCACCCGCCGGTGGAGACCATCGCGGACTGCGCGCCGGTGGAACAGCGGCTGCACGCGGTGGTGGCGAAGAATTACTTCCTGACCACGAAGAATCAGAAGCGCTTCTTTCTGTGCCTGGTGCGGCCCGACGCCCGCTTTCGCAGCGCGGACATTTCCAGACAGGCGGGTTCCTCCCGGCTGAGCTTCGCGACGGAGGAACAGATGGAGCGCCTGCTGCGGGTGCATCCGGGCGCGGTGAGTCCCATGGGGCTGCTGTTTGATGCGCAGCGGCAGGTGGAACTGCTGGTGGATGTGGGGCTGCGGGACATTGCGCGCCCGGCCTTCCATCCCTGCGACAATACCCGAACCCTGGCGATGGAAGGTTCCGATTTCTTCGGGCGTTTCCTGAAGGCGCTGGACAGGGAGCCGAAGTGGGTGGAGATACACGATTTTCAGCCGGTTTGTGCGCTGGATCCGGGAAAATGAATTTTCCCGGGCAAGGCGGCCTTGACAGCGGCGAAACGAATATGGTATCATAGATCTCAGAATTTCAAATTCGGGCGATGAGGGAGAGAAGTACCCTGCGCCGCGGGCATGCAGAGAGCCTCCGGTTGGTGCGAGGAGGTCGAGGCGCGCGGGGGAAGTACACTCCGGAGCCGGACGGGCGAAGTGGCAGTAGTCCGTTCCGCATGGCGCACGATACGCGCCTTCAAGGCTGCCTTCGGGCAGCGAATGGAAGTGGTACAGCGGCAACAACCGCCTTCCCGTGCGCGGGGAGGCGTTTTTATTTTTCATGGGAACTTTGAGAGGAGGAGAGCCGATGCGCTTTTCTGAGGAGTACTATGCCGATCAAATGAAGGGGATCAACGGCAGCGTGATCCGCGATATCTTCAAACTGCTGGGAGATCCGGGTATGATTTCCTTTGCGGGTGGAAATCCGTCCAACAACGCGCTGGAGCCGGAGGTGGTGCGCTGTCTCGTCTGCGAGGCCATCGACCGCTACGGCACGAACGCGCTGCAGTACGGCGGCACCGAGGGCCTGCCCGGGTTGCGCAAGGGCATTGCGGACTATCTGAGCAGCACCGCGGGCGTGCGCTGCACGGCGGACAACATCCTGCCGGTGCAGGGCTCCTCCCAGGCCTTCGACCTGCTTCTGAAGGCGCTGATCAATCCCGGCGACGTGATCCTGGTGGAGAGTCCCACCTTCCTGGGTGCGATTCAGGCCATGCGCATCTACAAGGCGCAGCTCGTGGCCATGCCCATGGACGAGGGCGGCGTGATCATCGAAGAGGTGGAGAAGCTGGTGCAAAAGCACCATCCCAAGATGATGTACATCATCCCCACCTTCCAGAATCCCACCGGACGCACGCTGCTGCTGGAGCGCAGGAAGGCGCTGGCGGAGATGGCGGCGAAGTACGGCTTCGTCATCGCTGAGGACGATCCCTACCGCGACCTGCGCTACACCGGCGAGGCGCTGCCCTCCATCTCCTCCTTCGATGAGGAGGGCTGGGTGGTGTACATGTCCAGCTTCTCCAAGTACATCGCGCCGGGCCTGCGCGTGGGCGCGGCGGCGGTTCCCCATGCGGGCCTCTTGCGCAAGATGGTCATCGGCAAGCAGTCCTCGGACGTGCACAGCCCGATCCTGACCCAGGCCATCGTGGAGCTGTATCTGGAGAAGGGCCTGCTGCCGGGGCATCTCGATCGCATCTGCGGCGAGTACCGCGCCCAGATGGAGGCCATGCTGGAGGGCTTCGCCTGCTTCCCCGAGGGCACGAAGCACACCGTTCCCCAGGGCGGCTTGTTCGTGTGGGCGGAGCTTCCCGAGGGCATGAACGCCACCGACGCGCTGAACCGGGCGGTTGCGCAGAACGTGGCCTTCGTGCCGGGTACCCACTTCTATCCCGAGGGCGGCCATGAGAATACTCTGCGGCTGAACTTCTCCATGCAGACGCTGGAGCGCATCCGCGAGGGCATGGAGCGCCTGGGCAGGGCCATCAAGGGATAATTCAACAAAAATCATTTGAAATATGGAGTGAACACAAAAATGAACGCATTGGATCTTTTGAAGGAGCGCGGCTTCGTAAAACAGATTACCTTTGAGGACGACCTCTACAAGGCCTTCGACGAGGGCATGGTGCCCTTCTACATCGGCTTCGACCCCACGGCGGACTCGCTGCACATCGGCCACTACATTCCGATCATGGCCATGGCCCATTTGCAGAAGGCCGGTCACAAGCCCTATGCCCTGATGGGCGGCGGCACCGGCATGATCGGCGATCCCTCGGGCAAGAGCGACCTGCGCAAGGTGCTCACCGTGGAGGACATCGACAACAACGTCGCCCACATCAAGGAGCAGATGTCCCACTTCCTGGACTTCGACGAGTCCAGGGAGAACTGCGCGGTGATCGTCAACAACGCCGACTGGCTGCGCAACCTCAACTACATCGACTTCCTGCGGGACGTGGGCGCACTGTTCTCCGTGAACCGCATGCTCACCGCCGAGTGCTACAAGCAGCGCCTGGAGCGGGGCCTTACGTTCCTGGAGTTCAACTACATGCTGATGCAGAGCTACGACTTCCTGGAGCTGAACCACCGCTACGGCGTGAAGCTCCAGTGCGGCGGCGACGATCAGTGGTCGAACATGCTCTCCGGCGCGGATCTGATCCGCCGCAAGGACCACGTGGACGCCTTTGCGCTCACCTTCCAGCTGCTTCTGACCCACGACGGCCGCAAGATGGGCAAGACCGAGAAGGGCGCGCTGTGGCTCGATCCCAACAAGTGCTCCCCCTACGACTTCTACCAGTACTGGCGCAACGTGGACGACGCGGACGTGGAGAAGTGCCTGGGACTTTTGACCTTCCTGCCCATGGACGAGGTGCGCCGCCTGGGCGCGCTGGAGGGCAGCGCCATCAACGAGGCCAAGCGCGTGCTGGCCTTCGAGGTCACCAAGAACGTGCACGGCGAGGAGGAAGCCCGCAAGGCCCAGCAGGCCGCGGAGGCCCTGTTCGGCGGCGGCGCATTGGCCGGCTCCGTGCCCACCACCGAAGTTTCCGCCGAGGAGCTTCAAGCGGACGCCCGCCTGCTGGCCTGGGTGGCCAAGGTCGGTCTGTGCAAGTCCAACGGCGAGGCCCGCAAGACCATTCAGGGCGGCGGCCTGTACGTGGGCGAGGACAAGGTCACGGATGTGGACTTCGCCATCACGCCCGAGATGCTGGAGGGCGAGGGCCTGCTGGTGCGCAAGGGCAAGAAGAGCTACCACAGGTTCGTGAAGAAGTAAATATGGATGGACCGGGGCTTCGGCTCCGGTCTTTTCATGCCCGATTTGAGGGGGAAAATCGTGGGATTCCGGCGAAAGCGGCAACATTTTCCGGAGAAAAAACGTCCCATAAATATAGGAAGAATGTACCGAAGGAGGGAAAACCATGTTCCGAAGGTGGATCTGCATACTGTTGACCGCGCTGCTGATGATGCCCCCGGCCTCGGCGGAACCCGCGTGGAGCACGGCGTGGGACCAGCTGGTGGAGCTGAAGGGCGAGGAAGCGCGCTATCTCGCCCAGCGGGGAAATCTGTGGTCGCTGGTGGACGGAGAGGGTCGCATTCTGAAGGAGGACTTCATCGCCTACTTCCCGGGCAGATTTGAAAACGGCGTCTCGTGGGCGCTTGGCGCAAACGAACTGTACGGCTACCTTCTGGATACGGGGGAGTGGCTCGTGAAGCCGTGCTTTGGCAATGCGTGGAGCTTTCAGAATGGCATTGCGCGCGTGAGCCTGAACGGCAAGTACGGCTATCTGCTGGACACGGGGGAATATCTGGTGGAGCCCTGCTTCGATGATGCAGAGTGGCAATTCTCCAATGGTGTGGCCCTCGTGCTCCTGGACGGAAAGTACGGCTACCTGCTGGACACGGGGGAGTACCTCGTGGAGCCCTGCTTTGACGAAGCGTGGGGCTTTGAAAACGGCGTTGCGCGCGTGTGCCTGGATGGGAAGTGGGGCTATCTGCTGGACACGGGGGACTACCTCGTGGAGCCGCGCTTCGACGATGTCGGTGCGTTTTTCGGCGGCTTTGCGGCGGTGTGCCTGGACGGCAAGTGGGGCTACATCGACGAACAGGGTGCGTTGCGGATTGAACCCCGCTTCGAAAGCTGCGGCCACTTTTACAGCGGTAGCGCCGAGGTGGAGCTGGACGGCCTGTGCGGGCTGATCGATGAGAACGGTGCATACCTGATCGAGCCGAAGTACTATGGCATCAACAGCTTTGAGGGGAACTACGCCACCGTGGCGCGTCAGGGCGCATATGTGGAGGACGACGGCAGCATGGGCGATTATTACGAATACATCTGGGGCGTGATCGATCGCACGGGCGCGCTGGTGCTCCCCATGGAGTACGATTCCATCGAGATCGATGTGGACGATTCCGTGGCCGTCGCCACGCTGGGCGGCGAGACGCACTACTTCCACCTGAGCGGCAGCACCGCGGAGGAGGTGGCGCAGCTGGGCTCGTCCTTCGATCTTTCGGACTACTATCCCAACGAGGGGAGCAAGGTGGCGGTTCTGGACGAGGCGGCGAACGTCCAGTGGTACGCGGACGCGACATTGCCCCGGCTGGACGGCGCGACGGCGCTGTTTCCGGTGTACTCTGCCATCGTGCAGGCGACCTATCCGCAGGATGTGCGCTACGGCGAAGAGGAGGAGGATCCGCTGGTGACCTGCACCAAGACCAACCGGGCCTACGAGCGGCTGATCGAGGGCGCTGCGGACGTGATCTTCTGCGCGGGGCCGTCGGAAGAGCAGCTGTGGGCTGCAGCGGCCGCGGGCGTGGAGCTGGAGCTGACCCCCTTCGGCGCGGAGGCCTTCGTGTTCACCGTGAACGCGGACAACCCGCTGGAGGACATCACTACGCAGCAGCTTCAGGGCGTGTACAGCGGCGCGATCACAGACTGGAGCGCGCTGGGCGTGGACGGCCTGGGCGGGATCGTGGCCTACCAGCGCCCGAAGAACAGCGGCAGCCAGACCGCGCTGGAAAAGCTGATGGGCGATGTGGAGCTGATGACGCCGCCCCAGCAGCTCGTGACGGATGGAATGATGGACATTCTGGAGAACATCGAGTACCGCAACCTGCCCAACGCCATCGGATACAGCTTCCGCTTCTACTGCACCGAGATGGTGGGCAGCGGGGTCAGGCTTCTGTCCATTGATGGCGTGGAGCCCACGGTGGAGAACATCCGCAGCGGGGCCTATCCCCACGTGACCACCCTCTATGCCGTGACCCGCAAGGGCGAGGACAATCCCAACGTGCAGATTCTTCTGGACTGGCTGGTCTCCGATCAGGGACAAAAGCTGGTGGAGGCGAGCGGCTATGTGGGAAATGCCGACTGAGGAGGTGTGCATATGAGAAGGATGCTGTGCGCGGCGCTGGCCGTGCTGCTGCTCATGTCTGTGGCCTCGGCGGCGGTGAAGCCCGACTGGTGCGCGGACTATGCGCGCGTGTTTCCGCTGGACTGCGAACCGAAGCGCTATCTGGTGAAGGCGGAGGGCGACGAATGCTGGACGCTGCTGGATGCGGACGGCGGCGTGCTTCTGGAGCGCTATGTGATGGACTTCGATCCGGACTTCCGTGAGGGATTATCGATTATGTTCGATCCGGAGGACATATCGCTGTCCGGCTTTATGAACACCGCCGGCGAGCTGGTCACCGGCTTTGACTTCCACAACGGCGGCTGGTATTGCGATCATCTGTTTTCCGAGGGCCTGTGCTGCGTGCAGTTTGCGAGCACGGGAAAATACGGCTGCATCAATGCCGACGGCGAGGTGGTGCTTGCGCCGGAGTACAAATTTCTGGGCAGCTTTTCCGAGGGCCTGGTGCTCTACCTGTCGGAGGAGGGGGACTACGGCTACCTCAACGCCGCCGGGGAGGAGGTCGTTCCCGCGCAGTTTCCCTATGCGGGGGACTTCCACGAGGGCCGCGCATGGGTGCGGACGGAGGATCACCTCTACGGCTACATCGACATGGACGGCGAGCTGGTGGTTCCGGCGCAGTACACCGATGCGGGGGACTTCTGCGAGGGGCTTGCCCACGTGGAGATCGCCGACGGCCACGAGGGCTACATCCGCACCGACGGCAGCTTCGCCATCGAGCCGGTGTACCTGACGGCCTGGGATTTTGAGAACGGCTATGCCATGGTCGCGCAGGGCAGCGCCAGCGCAAAGGAGCAGGAGCAGGGCTGCTTCGGGGACGAGGGCGTGCGCTACGGCCTCATCGATGTGGATGGAAGGGAGATTCTGCCGTGCATATACAATGGTGTGGAGAATCAGCGGGGCGTGAACCTCGCTCCGGAGCAGATTGTGGTGACGGCGTGGCTGGACCATGCGATGCATTTCTTCCGCTTCGAGGATGGCAGGGCCGTGGAGATCGCCGGTCTGGAGACGGCGGCGGAAATCGAATACACAGAAGGAATCGATCTGGGGCCGGGGGAGGGCGAAAGGAATGCGCTGGTGTTCGTGGTCGCGGAGGAGAATCCCATCGATGGCCTGACGATGGCGCAGCTCAAGGACATCTATTCCGGCGAAATCACCGACTGGGCCGCGCTGGGTGCGCCGGACTTGGGCAGGATCACCGCGTTTCAGGCGATCACGCGCAGCGTGGAGCAGCAGGCGTTCGAGGCCTTCATGGACGATGTATGGCCGATGCAGCCGCCGCAGGAGTACCTGGAAAACGAATACGGCGACTACATTTCCAACTGCCGCTTCTGCGCGCTGCCCGGGGCCATCGGCTTCACCCTGAAGTCCGCCTGGGACGCCCAGAGCCACGACGGCATGAAGTTCGTGTCCATCGACGGCGTTGCGCCCACGGTGGAGAACATCCGCAGCGGGGCCTACGCCTGCGTCGTCGTGCCGTGAGGATTTGCGATCTGTTATCCCGCGTATGCTTGCGCATGCGCGGATTTTATTTTATAATAATAAAGATTAGGCAAGCCGAAGGCTTGGCCGGGTCGCTCACGCCTGCGGGAGCGACAATCATGAGATTCTATCGAGGTGGTGCAACGGCATGGCGCTCAGGCCCTACAAGACGCTGATCAAGCGCGCGGACGACAGCTTCATCATCAACAAGTCCCGCTTCATCGGCTACGGCTGTCCCTGCGAGACCGAGGAGGAGGCGCTTAATTTCCTTCAGGAGATTCGCACGAAGCACAAGGACGCGACCCACAACTGCTACGCCTACATCATCGGCACGAACATGGGCGTGATGCGCTACAGCGACGACGGCGAACCCGGCGGCACGGCGGGCATGCCCATCATCGAGGTGATGAAGGCCCGGGGCGTGACGAACTGCGCCGTGGTGGTCACGCGCTACTTCGGCGGGGTGCTGCTGGGCGCGGGCGGACTGGTGCGCGCCTACTCCCAGGGTGCGGCGGCGGCGCTCAACGCCTGCGGCGTGGGCGTGATGCACCCCACGGCCCGCTACCTCATGGAGATTCCCTACCCCATGCTCAACCGCATGGACCACTTTCTGAAGGGCGAAAGCGTGATCGTGGAGGACAAGGACTACACGGACAAAATCAGCTACACGCTGATCGTGCGCTGCGCCGACGAGGAGGGCTTCCTCGCGCGCATCACCGACATGAGCGAGGGCCGCGTGGAGCCGCTGCGGGTGGAGGAAATGTACCTGCCGTGGCCGGAGGAGGGCGCATGATCCGCCACGAGGTGCCCGCGTCCCTGCGGGAGGAGAACCTGCAGCGCTACATCAAGCGCGCATGGCCGCTGCTGCCGGGGCACGTGCTGCGGGAGCTGATGAAGAAGCGGGACGTGCGCGTAAACGGCGTGAAGTGCGGCAAGGACGATACCGTTCACGGCGGCGATGTGCTGGAGATTTACGCCGACAGCCGTCCCTTTGAAATTCCCGCCGAGGTGATCTACGACGATGGTCACTTATTGGCGGCGGTGAAGCCCCAGGGCCTGCCCTCGCTGCCCGATGCGGACGGCGTGGGTGCGGACACCATGGAGGCGCGCATGCGGCGCGTTCACCCGGAGGCGAGGCTGTGCCACCGCCTGGACGCGGCCACCGGCGGCGTGCTGCTGGCGGCGCTGGACGAGACCACCTACGAACAGGCCTTCGCGGCTTTCCGGGAGCACGGCATCCGCAAGACCTACCGGGCGCTGCTGTGCGCGCGGCCGCCGAGGGATGAGATGACGCTGAAGGCGTACCTGACCAAGGATGCAAGGCGCGCCACGGTGCGCGTGACGGATCGTCCTGCGACGGGCGCGCGGGAGATCGTGACCCGGCTGTATCTGCGGGGCGCGGTGGGCGACTGCTGGGACGTGGAGCTGGAGCCGGTCACTGGGCGGACGCATCAGCTGCGCGCCCACATGGCCCACATCGGCTGTCCCATCCTGGGCGACGACAAGTACGGCGACCGCGAGGTCAACCGCAGGCTGGGATTCATGAACCGGCTCTGCCTGTGGTGCGAGCGAATGGAAATACCTGTGGACAGCCCGCTGAAGGCGCACGTCGGCTGCGTCTTTCAGGCGGACTGCCCGGACTGGATGGAGAAGAAATGACGGAAGAACTGCTTAATGAGATACGGAATGTGCGCCTGATCGCGCTGGACATCGACGGCACGCTGATGGACGCGGACAAGCGCTTCCCGGAGATCAACTGCCGCGCCCTGCAGGCCTGCGAGGCGCGGGGCGTGAAGCTGGCGCTGGTCAGCGGCCGCAGCTTCGAGCTGATGCGTGGCTTTGCCCGGGAGCTGGGGATTCACCCCATCCTCGCGGCCTGCAACGGTGCGCGCATCGAGGCGGGGGAGAACGGCCCCACGCTGTGTGAGCGAACCTTCACCCGCGCGGACGCCGAGCGCGTGTGCCGCACGCTGGAGGACAGCGGCATGTACTTCAATTCCTACCGCCGGGGCAAGTGCTACATGGGCAACCCGGAGGTGCGGCCCTCGCTGGGCCCGCGCTACGCCCACCACATCCCCGGCACCATTGAGGATCCCCTCTATCCCTACGAGACCATCTGCGACCGCGCGCGGCTGTGGGGCGAGGGCATGGACGGCGTGTACAAGTTCGTGGCGCTGGGTCAGGCCTACGACCCCGGCTTCAACCGGCTCCAGGCGGAGCTTGCGGACATGCACCTCTCCGTGTCCAGCGCGTCGAAGCGCAACAAGGAGTTCATGCCCAGCGGCGTGGACAAGGGCTTCGCGGTGCGCGCGATCTGCCGGGAGCTGGGCATCCCGCAGAGTCAGGTGATGGCCTTCGGCGACATGACCAACGACATTCCCATGCTGGAGGCTTCGGGGATTCCCGTGGCCATGGAGAACGGTGAGGACAGCGTGAAGGCCGTCGCCCGGCTCATCGCGCCGGATCACAACCTGGGCGGCGTGGGCCTGGTGCTGGAGCGCTATCTGTTACAGAAGGAGAATTGAAGCATGGACATCCAACTGATTGTTTCCGATATCGATCACACCATCCTGCCCGCAAGCCAGATCATCTCCCCGGCGACGTACGCTGCGGTGCGCGACTGCCGCGCGCGGGGCGTGGAATTCGTCATCGCCAGCGGGCGCTGGTATCCCGCGGCGCGCAAGGTCGCCGTGGATCAGCTGGGCATCGGGGACGGCTACATGATCATCTGCAACGGCGGCGCGGTGGTGCGCAGCGACGGCACGCCCCTGGCCCAGTGGCGGCTGACGGCTGCGCAGGCGCGTGAGATCTACGAGCTGCTGAAAGCGGAGAAGGTGATGATGACCGCCTACGCGCCGGATGCGATCTACCGCGTGCGGGGGCGGTACCTGACGGTGTTCCGCCTGCCGGAGACGAGCTACTTCGACGGCTGCGCCTCCTACCGGGTGGTGGACGACGACTGGCAGGGCTTTGAGGACGGCGTTCTGAACGGTCCCTACAAGATCGAGGCCTACGCCGACGACACCGCGCTGCTGGCGGAGCTGCGCCGCAGGATCGAGGCGCTGGGCTATGAGGCGAACAGCGCCTTCCCCTTCAATCTGGAGATCATGGCCCCGGGCGCGGGCAAGGGCACGGCGGTGCGCTGGATGACCGAGTACATGGGCCTGAAGCGCGAGCAGGTGATGGGCTTCGGCGACTACACCAACGACCTGCCCATGCTGGAGAACGTGGGCTGGCCGGTGGCCGTGGACAACGCCATCGACGAGGTCAAGCGGGCCTGCCGCATCATCGCACCGAGCTGCGAGGACGACGGCGTGGCCAAGACCATCCGCAAATACGTGCTGGGAGATGAGGAAGTATGATGCACATCGTGCTGGTGAACCCGGAAATCCCCCAGAATACGGGCAACATCGCCCGCACCTGCGCGGCGACCGGGGCGATGCTGCATTTGATCAGGCCGCTGGGCTTCGAGCTCTCCGACAAGTACCTCAAGCGGGCCGGGCTGGACTACTGGCACATGATGACGCTGGAGGTGCACGAGAGCTGGGAGGACTTCCTTTCAAAGTATCCCGGCGCGCGCCTGCACTACGCCACCACCAAGGCTCCCCGGGACTACTGCGGCGCGCAGTACATGGACGGCGACTTCCTGGTGTTCGGCCGGGAGACGAAGGGCCTGGACGAGGAGCTGCTGGCCCGCAACTATGAAAAGTGCATCCGCATCCCCATGCGCAGCGACGCGCGCAGCCTGAACCTGTCCAACTCCGTGGCCATCGTGCTCTACGAGGCGCTGCGGCAGCAGGGCTTCCCGAACCTCGAAGGCGCGGGGCATCTGCACCATACGCAGCCTGAAGGCAGCGAATGGGCGGATTACGTTTAATCCGTATGAAAACGGGTTGACAGCGGCGCTTCATCCGATATAATGAAAAACAGGTACCTATGATGAGAATATAGGAGAATGAATATGCGTATTGAGACCAAGTGCGTTCAGTCCGGCTACACGCCCGGCAACGGCGAACCCCGACAGATTCCCATCGTGCAGAGCACGACCTTCAAGTACGCCACCAGCGAGGCCATGGGCCGCCTGTTCGACCTGGAGGACTCCGGCTACTTCTACTCCCGTTTGCAGAATCCCACCTGCGACGCGGTTGCGGCCAAGATCTGCGATCTGGAGGGCGGCACGGCGGCCATGCTGACCTCGTCCGGCCAGTCCGCCAACTTCTATGCCGTGTTCAACATCGCCGGCAACGGCGACCACGTGGTTTCCTCCGCGTCCATCTACGGCGGCACCTACAACCTCTTCGCCGTCACCATGAAGCGCATGGGCGTGGACTTCACCTTCATCTCCCCGGACTGCACCGATGCGGAGCTGGAGGCGGCCTTCCGTCCCAACACCAAGGCGGTGTTCGGCGAGACCATCGCCAATCCGGCGCTGACGGTGTTCGACATCGAGCGCTTCGCCAACGCGGCCCACGCCCACGGCGTGCCGCTGATCGTGGACAACACCTTCGCCACGCCCATCAACTGCCGCCCCTTCGAGTGGGGCGCGGACATTGTGACCCACTCCACCACCAAGTACATGGACGGCCACGGCGCAGCGGTGGGCGGCGCGATTGTGGACGCCGGGCGCTTCGACTGGATCTCCCACGCGGACAAGTTCCCCGGGATGACCACGCCGGACGAGAGCTACCACGGCGTGACCTACGCGGAGAAGTTCGGCCTGGGCGGCGCATTCATCACCAAGTGCACCGTGCAGCTGATGCGCGACTTCGGCTCCACGCCCTCGCCCCAGAGCGCCTTCATGCTCAACCTGGGCCTGGAGAGCCTGCACGTGCGCATGGAGCGCCACTGCGAGAACGCCCTGAAGGTTGCCCAGTACCTGGAACAGCACGAGAAAATCGCCTGGGTGAACTATCCGGGTCTTGCATCCAGCCCCTATCACGCCCGGGCGCAGAAGTACATGCCCAAGGGCACCTGCGGCGTGGTCTCCTTCGGCGTGAAGGGCGGCCGCGAGGCCGCGTCGAAGTTCATGCAGAACCTGAAGATCGCCGCCATTGAGACCCACGTGGCCGACGCCCGCACCTGCTGCCTGCACCCCGCCAGCACCACCCATCGCCAGATGAACGACGCCGAGCTGGTCGCCGCCGGCGTGTCCGGCGATCTGGTGCGCCTGAGCTGCGGCCTGGAGAGCGCCGAGGACCTGATCGAGGACATCGCCCAGGCGCTGGCGCAGATCTGAAGGCCGATCCGCAAGATATACGAACCCTCTGGAAGGTGATGAACCCATGCCCATCAAAATCCCCAACAACCTGCCGGCGGCGGAGATCCTGCTGAAGGAGAACATCTTCGTCATGACGGAGACCCGTGCCATGACCCAGGACATCCGCCCGCTGCGCATGCTGCTGCTCAATCTGATGCCCAAGAAGATCGAAACGGAGACCCAGCTGACGCGTCTGCTGGGCAACACGCCGCTGCAGATCGAGCTGGATCTTCTGCGGATGGAGGCGCATCAGTCGCTGAACACCAGCCAGGAGCACCTGCTGTCCTTCTACAAGACCTTTTCCGAGGTGAAGGACACCTATTACGACGGCATGATCATCACCGGCGCGCCGGTGGAACACCTTCCCTTCGAGGAGGTGGACTACTGGCCGGAGCTGTGCGGGATCATGGAGTGGTCGCGCAGCCACGTGCACTCCACGATGCACATCTGCTGGGGCGCCCAGGCGGGTTTGTACTATCACTACGGCATTCAGAAGCAGCCGCTGGAGAAGAAGCTGTTCGGCGTGTTCCCCCACCGCTCGGAGTACCGGGAGTCCATGCTGCTGCGGGGCTTCGACGATGTGTTCATGGTGCCCCACTCCCGCCACACCACCGTCAAGCGCGAGGACATCGAGGCCGTGCCGAGTTTGCAGATCCTGGCCTCCTCCGACGAGGCCGGGGTGTGCATCGTGCGCAATCGCGTGGGCAGGCAGTTTTTCATGATGGGCCACTCGGAGTACGATGCGCGCACGCTGGAGAACGAGTATTTGCGGGATGTGAAGGCGGGCAAGCCCATCGAGGTGCCGAAGAACTACTATCCCGGCGACGATCCCACGAAGGATCCCATCGTCAGCTGGCGCGGGCATGCCAACCTGCTCTACTCCAACTGGCTGAACTACTTTGTCTATCAGACCACGCCCTACGATGTGACGCAGGTGGGCGCCCAGCCCCAGCATTCGGATAGGTAGGACGCAGAATTCCCCACTCCTCAGTGGAGCGGGGAAATTTTGATATGCAGGAGGGAGGATTGCAGCATGCGCATACTGCTTGCGGAAGACGAGGTGGCCATGTCCGAGGCCGTGGTGGACATCCTCGATTACCACCACTATGCCGTGGACGCGGTGTACAACGGCGCCGACGCGCTGGACTACGCCCGCAGCCAGAATTACGACGGGATCATTCTGGACATCATGATGCCCCGCATGGACGGCATCGAGGTGCTGCGGCGGCTGCGCAGCGAGGGCAACCGCACGCCGGTGCTGCTGCTGACGGCCAAGGGCGAGGTGGAGGACCGCATCCGCGGCCTGGACGCCGGCGCGGACGATTACCTGCCCAAGCCCTTCGCCATGGGTGAGCTGCTGGCGCGGCTGCGGGCCATGCTGCGCAGGCGGGAGAGCTACGTGCCGGACGTGCTGGAGCTGGGCAACGTGGCGCTGGATCCGGCGCGCTTTGAGCTGCGCTGCGGCGGAAGGGTGCAGTCGCTGAGCAAGCTGGAGTACCAGATCATGGAGCTGCTGATGCGCAATCCCGGTATGACCTTCTCCGCAGAGACGCTGCTGGAGCGGGTGTGGGGCTGTGATTCCGACGCGGGCGTGGGCGCGGTGTGGGTGTACATCTCCTACCTGCGCAAGAAGCTGACCGCGCTGGGCGCGGATGTGGAGATCGCTTCGCGCCGGGGCCTGGGCTATTCGCTGGAGGTCCGGCGATGATCCGCGCGCTGCGCAGCAGGTTCATCCTGGGCGCGATGCTGGCGCTGGCGATTCTGCTTCTGCTGCTGGACTGCGGCATTGTGACGGGGAACTATCTGCGCATGGAGCAGCGCGGTGATCAGGCGCTGGAGCGCCTGCTGGACAGCCCGGAGCAGGGCGGCAGACCTGCGCCCCAGACGGAAAACCAGAGGGGGCCAAGGGACAAGATTCCGCTGTTCGGCTACGAGATTCCCGCGCATGGTCCGCAGGAGGCATACTATCTGGTGCACATCGATACGGACGGCAAGCTGGACGTGGACGCACGGGGCATCGTCGAGCCGGATCTGGAGGCGCTGGAGGATGAGGTCCGGCAGATCCTGTCCACCGGTGCGGAGCGCGGCAAGGCCGGGGCGTACAAGTTTGCCCTGCGCCGCCTCGGGGACGGCACGATCCGGGTGGTGCTGCTGGACAATGCGCTGCAGTTGCAGTCGCTGATGGATCTGCTGCGCACGGTGCTCATCGCCAGCGCCCTGGGGCTTGCGGCCATGTTCGTGATCCTGCTGCCGGTGTCGAAGCAGATGGTGCGCTCCTATGCGGTGAATGCGGAAAAGCAGAGGCAGTTCATCACCAACGCCGGCCACGAAATCAAGACGCCGGTGGCGATTATTCGGTCCAACATCGACGCCATGGAGCTGATTCAGGGCGAGAACAAATGGAGCCGGAACATACGCGGCCAGGTAGATCGGCTGGGCGTGCTCCTGCAGGAGCTAATGCAGCTGGCGCGGCTGGACGAGCGCGGTGCGCTGGAGGAGCGCGTGCGGCTGGATCTGAGCGCGCTTGCGGCGGAGGAGGCTGAACAGTATCGGGAGCGCTTTGCCCAGCGGGATTTGGCGCTGCGCTGCGAAATTGCGGCCGGCATCTGGATCCGGGGCAGCGCGGCGGGCATGCGGCAGCTGATGCATGCGCTGCTGGACAACGCGGCGCAGTACGCAGATGCGGGCGGCTGGGTGGAGCTGAAGCTGGAGCGCAGCGCACGGCGCGTGCAGCTGACGCTGCGCAACAGCGTATCGGCGCTTCCGCCCTGCCCGCCGGAGCGCCTGTTCGAGCGCTTCTACCGGGGCGACAGCGCCCGCACCCAGGGAGCGGCGGGCTGCGGCGTGGGTCTCTCCGCCGCACAGGCCATCGCGGAGCAGCATCGCGGCCGCATCTTCGCCGCCTACGAGGAGGGCCCGGCCGTGCGCTTCGTGCTGGAGCTGCCGGGCTGAGGGGCGATCGCTATCCTTTGCAAAAGAAGGAGCTCCCGTCTGCATGTGCAGGCGGGAGCTCTTTGTGCCCTGACGGGGCGTCATTCGCCCAGACGCACCGCCACATCCAGGCCCAGGGGGAGGTTCGAGGGATCGTCCGGCAGGATCGTCACGCGGTAGCTGCCGTCTCCGGCCACGAAGGAGATGTCCCCGATCACCGCGCCCAGCGCAGTCTCGTCGGGGTCGTCGCTGCGGGTGTAGGTCGCGGCCTGGCCCGGCGCCAGATGGGCGATCGCATCCTCCGAAACGAGGATTTCGATGCACAGATCCTCCGCTCGGGCGATCTCCGCTACGGTCTGACCGGCATCGAGCTGCTGGCCCGGTTCCGCGAGAACGGCGGTGACGATGCCCTCCGCAGAGCTGAGGATCTGCGTGGCGGCGGCGCTTGACCAGGTCAGCAGCAGTTCGCCGCGCTCCACGGCCTCGCCCTCGGTCACGCACAGCTCCTGAAGGATTCCGTCGATCTCGTAGATTTCGGGATCGGCGCTCACCACGGTGCCGATGCCCACGCGCGCGCTGCTGGTGAAGTCCGCGTCGCGGTAGAGGTACACGGTTTCGCCGATGTACAGCTCGCCGCCGATGATCTCCACCCGGTACTCCGCGCCGTCGATGGCTGTGATCACACCCACGGCCCGGTGGGTGCCGTTGGCGGTGCAGCGCAGGTAGAGCTGCTCGCCGCTGTGCACCAGCTGCGTTTCAGGGGAGGAGTAGGCGCTCTCCACCGTGCAGTACACCGTGTAGCGGCTGGTGGGCGCGATCTCCAGCACCGCGCCGTCCACGGCGTCGCCCTCCCGGGCGTGGCACAGGGCGACGGTTCCGTCCTGGGTCGCGAACAGCTTCTGTACAGCAGTGGCGCCCAGCACCTCGCCCGCGGCGACCCGCTGGCCGGGCAGCAGCGAGAGGGTTTCCAGCGCGCCGCCGGACTCCGCAACCACCGGGACGGTCGATCGGGCCACCGTGGTTCCCGGATAGACCTCGGCAAGCGCCGGGGCTGTGGCGAGGGCCAGGGCCGCCAGCAGGGTCAGGCTTCGTTTCAGCATAGGCATGCTCCTTTAATCTGATGCAAGTTCGCCGCTCCCGGTCAGGCGGTAGCGCGCGCCGTTCACGGCGATGTACAGCTGCCGAGATTCGACCTCCAGCAGGAAGTCCTTGGCGACGCAGCCCTGGGAACGCAGGGAGGCGTAGACGCCGCCGCACAGCTCCAGCGCGGTGGACAGCTCGATCCGGTCGCCTTCCAGGACGAGCGACAGGGTTTCAATGCCGCTGCGGTTCAGGGTTTCCAGCGCGGAGAGATTGATCCCCCAGTGTTCGCCCGACGAAACGGGCTGCAGGTAGAGCATGGAGTCGTTCAGGCTTGCGGTGAAGGCTGCGTCGCCGTCCAGGGTCAGGTTCAATTCGGTTTCACCCAGCGTGAGGCGGGTCATCTCTGCGTCGGAGGCTTCCAGCGCCACCGTGCCGTAGAGCTGCATGTCCCTGCTGCCGGACGCGTGGCTGCTGGTGAGCGCCTGACCGGGGGTGACGCGGAAGCCCTGCTCCACTTCGCCCTCCGTGCCCACGCCGCCGGAGCCGCGACTGCCGCCGCCAAAGCCGCCGCCCGAGGGCCTGCCGCCGCCGGGATTGCCCTGGACGAGGGTGAAGCGAAGCTCCTCGCAGGCCAGAGAGGTCTCGCCGGAGCGCACCTCCACCCGAAGGGTGCAGGTGCCCTGGGCATAGTCCTGGGGATTGAGTTCGATGCGGCCTTCGGTTGTGCCCTGGGAGAGCAGCACCTCGCCCTGTTCGTCCGAGACCGTCACCTGCGCGCCATCGGCCTCTGCGGGCATCGTCCAGACGAAGGTCAGCTTCCCGTCGGGGCTGTTGATGGAAATCTGCCACACGCCGCCCACCAGCTGCGCGTCGCCCTCCGGCAGCAGATTCAGGGTAGTTGCCGGCGCGGGTGTGTCGCTGGGTGCGGGTGTGTCGCTGGGCACGGGTGTGTCGCTGGGCACGGGGGTGTCGCTGGGTGCGGGCGTGTCGCTGGGTACGGGGGTGTCGCTGGGCACGGGGGTGTCGCTGGGCACGGGGGTGTCGGTGGGTGCGGGTGTGTCGCTGGGTGCGGGGGTGTCGATCGGTGCGGGGGTATCGTTGGCGCCTGCTTCGGGGCTTTCAGGAGCCTGCGCGGCGGTCGGATTGGCCGACGTGGGGGGCGCTTCGGAAACCACAGGCTCCTCGGCCAGCGATGCGCCCAGCAGCATCAGCGCCGCCAGCAGGGCGCAGAGCCCGCGCTTATTCCTTGACATGTCCGCTGCCTCCGTCCATCGGGCCGCCGAAGGCCGCCAGCGCATCCGGCATGCCCTCGCCGTCGGACGCAAACTCCCGGTCAAAGCCGCCCTTTCCCTCGGGTGCGGCTTCCTCCCCGGCGAGAGTCTCATCCTCGATTTCTTCCTCCCCGATGATCTCCTCATCCAGCGTGGAGACGATGACGCTCATGCCGTAGCGGGTGTCTGCGTCGGGGGTGAAGTCCACGTACACGGTGTAGGTGACTTCATCGGAGGACTCCATGCCGTCGCCGGAGCCGCTGCCCGAGCTGCTGTCGGCGATGGCGGAGATCATGGCGATGGTGCCGGTGTAGCGCACCTCCGCGTCGCTGTTCCAGTTGAGCTCGATCTCCACCGGGTCGCCCACCTGAACAAAGCCCAGGTTGGCCTCGGAGATCTGCGCCTGAATCTGCATGGCACCCTCGGGGTAGAGCACCGCCGCGACGCTGCCCTTCTCCAGCCTGTCGCCCTGCGTAAGGTTGACCTGGGCCAGAACGCCGTCGGCGGAGGCGAGGATGTCCGTGCCGCTCATGTACAGGCCGTCGAAGCTGCCCTCCAGGGTCTCGAACAGCAGATCGCCTCTCTGTACGGTATCGCCATCCTGCACGGCGAGGGAGACGATGCTGCCGCTGGCGGTGACGGCGGTGGGATTCTTCCGATTCAGGGCGCCGCGGCCGATGCGGGCGGTGCTGGTCGCGGTCTCGCCGCGGTAGACGTTCACGGTCTCGCCGATCAGGAATTCGCCGGAGATGACCTCCACGGTGTAGTCGGTGCCCTCGATGGCGGTGATCACGCCGGTTCCGCTGTGGCTGCCGTCGGAGTAGCAGCTGAGCAGCACCTCCTCGCCCACGTGGACGAACTTGTTTGCGGTGGTGTTGTAGGCGTTGTCGGTGGAGGCGGAGATGGTGTAGACGCTTTCGCCCTCGATGTACATCACCGCGCCGTAGCGCTCTGCGACGGTCTCGGCACTGTCGCCGATCTGGGCAAACAGGCCGGTGATCACGCCGCCCTCCTCGGCGTAGACCTTGGTGGTCGCCAGGGTGGCCAGCACGTCGCCCGCGCGCACCTGCTGGCCCGCCACGACGCTGACGCTCCCCACCGTGCCGCCGATGGGCGCGTAGATTTCGCTGGTGGACTTCGCCGCCACGGTTCCCGTGAAGCTGATGGTCTCCGCCAGCGCAGCCGGGGTCAGCAGCGCGCAGGCCAGCGCGCCGGTGAGGATGCGTTTGCTCAGGTTCTTCATGTATGTGTACCTCCTCATAATATGTTTATACGGATCGAAGCGCGTCGATGGGGTTCAGGCGGCTTGCCTTGCGCGCCGGGGCCCAGCCAAACAGCACGCCCACGGCGGCGGAAAAGCCCACGCCCAGCGCGATCGCGCCCACGGAGAGCACGAACTGGGCGCTCATCGCCCTGCACATGGCGAAGGACAGGATCAGTCCCAGCGCCACGCCCGCCAGTCCGCCGATCAGCGACAGCAGGAAGGACTCCATCAGAAATTGCAGCTGAATCTGCCAGGGCAGTGCGCCCAGGGCCTTCTTCAGGCCGATCTCGGTGGTGCGCTCGGTGACGGAGGTGAGCATCATGTTCATGATGCCGATGCCGCCCACCACCAGCGCGATGGATGCGATGCCCGCCAGCAGCGCGGTCATCATGGAGAGCATCTCCTCCATGGTGTCCTCAATGCCGGACATGGTGGTCACGGTGAAGCAGTCCTCCTCGTAGCTGAACATGGCGTCCATGCTGGCCTCGATGCTGCTTGCGGCGGCTTCGCTGTCCACGCCGTCGGCGAGGTAGACGGTGAAGCTGGTCACGTCGCTGGTGTTGTTCATCTTCAGCGCGGTGGAGTAGGGGATGAGGATGTCGGCGCTGCCGGACATCAGGCTGGCCACGCTGGCGTCGCCGTCCTCGCTGAGCAGCCCCGCCACCAGGAAGGGCACGCCGTTGATGTACAGCGTCTCGCCGATGGGGTCCACGCCGTAGAAGAAGCTCTCCACCATGTCGGAGCTGATCCAGCAGACGAAGGACATCTGGTTTTCGTCGATGATGTTCAGCGCGCGGCCGCGCTCGAGCAGCGCATCGTTGGTGCGGAAGTAGTAGGCGTTCTTGCCGGACACGGAGATGTTCGTCTCGTAGCTGCCGCCCCGGGAGACGCGCGCGCTGAGGGAGACGCTGGGGGTCAGGCCGTCCACCTCGTCCATGGAGGAAAGCTCGGTCAGATCATCGGCGGTCATACCGGACTTCAGATCGCTGCCCGTGATGCTGACCATCAGCGTGCCCGCGCCCATGGAGCTGAAGGACGAGGTCAGGGAGCCGGACACGCCGGAGACGGTGGTGATCAGCGCGATGACCGCCGTCACGCCGATCAGGATGCCCAGCACCGTCAGGAACGAGCGCACGCGGTTGGAGCGGATGTTGCTCAGCGACATGCGCACGCACTCCCGGATCATCACAAAGCTGCTGCGGATGGATTTAAGCATGGGCTTCCACCCCTTCCTTTGAGGAGTCTGCCTTATGTGCAGCTTCCTTGGAATCGCCGCCGTCGCTCAGGTTCGGCTTGGATTGATCGTCCTCCGTCAGCTCCCCGTCGATGATGTGCACCACGCGCTTTGCAAAGGAAGCGATGTTCATGTCGTGGGTAATCATGATGATGGTGCGGCCCTCGCGGTTCAATTCCTCGAACAGGGCCATGACCTGTCTGCCGGTCTTTTGATCCAGCGCGCCGGTGGGCTCGTCGGCCAGCAGGATCGAGGGATCGCCCACCAGTGCCCGGGCGATGGCCACGCGCTGCTGCTGGCCGCCGGAGAGCTGGTTGGGGTAGTGGTGCATGCGGTCGGCAAGGCCCACGCGCTCCAGCATCTCCTTGGCGCGCCTTTTGCGCTCCCGGGGCGATACGCCCGCGTAGATCAGCGGCAGCTCTACATTTTTTTGGGCCGTCAGCCGGGGCAGCAGCTGGGAATTCTGGAAGATGAAGCCCACCTCCCGGCTGCGGATGCGGGCCAGCTCGGCCTCCGTAAGGTCCTCGATCTCCCGGCCGCAGAGGATGTACTGGCCGGAGCTGGCCACGTCCAGGCAGCCGATGATGTTCATCAGCGTGGACTTGCCGCTGCCAGAGGGGCCGAGCACCGACAGGTACTCGCCCTGCTCCACGTCTAGATTCACGTCCTTCAGCACGTGCAGCTGCTCGTCGCCCATGGGGTAGATCTTGTTCACGCCCCGCATCCGAAAGAAGGGGCCGGGGTCATTGCGTAGGTTCTGCGTCATGGATTGCCGCCCCCCGAATCGTTGCGTTCGGGCTTGGAGCCCATGTCGCCACTGAAGCTGCCGCCGAAGTCACCGGAGCCGCCGCGGCCCATGCCGCCGCCCGCCTGGGGCGCGTTCATCTGCTGGCTGCCGAAGAGCCCGGAGAGCAGGCCGCTCAGACCGCTGGCCGCTGCCTCGGCCTTGGCCTCCACGTACACCTCGTCGCCCTCGTTAACGCCACTGACGATCTCCACGTAGTTGCCGTTGCTCACGCCGACCTCAACGGGTACCTCCTCCAGCTCGCCCGCGTCGTTGTACATGTACACGTAGGCGCTGTTGGTCTCGTCGAAGCTCAGCGCGTCCATCTTCAGGATGACCACGTTCTCGGCCTCCTCCTGGGGGATGGTCACGGTGGTCTGCATGCCGGGGTACACGCCCTCGTCCACGTCCACGTAGGCCACGGCGGTGTAGTAGGCCACCGAGCCGCCGGCGGTGGAGATGTAGTCGATGGAGGCGATCTCGGATTCAAACTTCTGCTCGGTGGCGGTGACGGTCACGCTGCAGGCCTGGCCCACAGCCACGTCGGCGATGTCGTACTCATCCACCCGGAAGGAAACCTTCAGGTGGGTGAAGTCGGCCACCTGCACCAGTGCGTCGCCGCTTGCGACCTCGTCGCCCTCCTTTACGCTCAGGCTGTTGACGCGGCCGTCGAACTCTGCCTTCACGGTGTCGCCGTTGGAGAGGCGAATCAGATTGTCACCCTCCGAAACGTCCTGACCGGCCTCCACATAGACCTTGCGCACGGTGGTGGACGCGCCGGAGGTGTAGCTGGCGCTGTCGATCAGCTGCAGGCTGCCGCTGAAGCTCAGCGAATTGGAGATGCTGCCGATGGAGGCGGTGTAGCCGTCGTAGGTCACGCTGTACTCCTGCTTGAGCATGCCGTAGCCGTACCAGCCGACACCGGCCAGGATCGTCAGGACGACGATGAGCGTCACGATTTTGCGCACGATGCGCCTGCGCCGGCGGTTTTTGCGAATGGGTTTGTCGTTCATGCGTATTTATCTCCCTGATTTGATACTTCGCATGCCCTGCGATGGAAGAATTATACGTTTCGTAGCTTAGCCGAGGCTTAGAAAACCGATGAATGGACTGTGAACAAATGGAAGAATTCGTGAATTCGCGGGCAAAAGAAACAGCCCCGGAGCACATCGCTTCGGGGACGTTCGGGATTGCATTTTCAGCCCTCGTGGGGATAGAGCTTGAACAGAAAGGCGTCCACGGGGCCGGTGAGGAAGCTGTGCCGACCCATGGCGACGGATCGCAGCAGCGGTAGCGTCGCAAGCGTGCCGAGCATGCACACCAGCATGTCCTGCATGGTGTCGCCCACGCCGGTGTCGATCGCATGCTGCACATCCCGGCCGGTGAGGAGGGAGATCGCATATTCGCCCAGCTCCCACAGCCCCGCTACCGCCATGGAGCCGAAGAAGGTGAACAGGATTGCCAGAGGGAGATCCTGCTTTTCAATCCTGTGCCCCGGCTTCAGCGCGCAGTACAGCAGGATGCACAGCAGGCTCACGAACGCGCCGGAGAGCATGTGCACCAGCTTGTCGTAGCCGGGAAAGCGGGCGTAGAAATCCAGGCAGGAGCCAAGCGGGTACGCCAACAGCGTGAAGGCCAGGACCAGGAAGTCCAGCTGATGGATCCGCGGCAGATGAAACAGGCGGTAGAGCAGCGCCAGGCCCAGGGGGATGGCCAGCGTGCCCAGGGAGATGCCCAGGTGATAGCCGTCGCGCCGGACGGCGTAGACCGCGATCATGGCGGCGCTCAGCAGGTAATACAGCGCAAAAAGGATGCGGTTGATGCGCCCGCAGCGCGCTTCGATGCGCTCGATCCGGTTCATATGATGCCCCACCTTCCGTCGTGTTCACGGATAAATGTAGCATTTCCGAATCAAGCCTGTGTCAATTCATCCTCAACGATTGTTGATGGAAATTTCCGCGTTGATCTCCTCGGACGAGGAATAGACGGTGAGCGCCCCGTCCGTCAGCTGCACCCAGGAGACGCTCTCCCCGAAGCAGCTGGGGCAGGGCAGCTTGCCGTCAGCATTGGCGGTGGCGATGCTGTGGGCCGAGGCGTTCTGCATGCCGGAGCAGTCCTCGGCCAGGTGGTAGTACACACTGCCCGGGGTGTAGTAGACCACGCCGACCCCATCTTCAGCCTCCGTCACGGCAGCGCTCTCGTAGAGGGTCAGCGGGTTCCAGGCGCAGTCCGAGCAGGCACCGTAGCCCTCCACCAGCGCCTGTTCCATGGTCAGCGCGCGGTCAAGGCTCTGTCCGCCGCAGTCGGGCACGCTGTGATAGTCGCTGCCCGGCGCGTCGTAACTTGCGTAGACGATGGAGGCCAGCGCCGCCGGCAGGAAGCAGTCGGTGCAGGGGCTCTTGCCCAGGGAGCGCGCCTCGGCGATGCTCATGAGGTTTGCGTTCTGCATGCCGGAGCAGTCGGACTCCTTGTGGAAGCAGACCCCGCCCTCCGTGCAGAACACCCAACTTTCGACGCAGATGGGGCAGGCCTTCTTGCCCAGGGTCGCCGCCTTCTCCCTGGTCATGAGGGATGCGCCCTGCATGCCGGAGCAGTCTGCCTCGTTGTGATAGTAGTACCCACTCTGCGTGCAGTACACCACGCTTCCGATGCAGGCGGGACAGGCGGTCTTGCCCATGGCCTCGGCCTTCTCGATGGTCATGTGGGTCGCACCCTCCATGCCAGAGCAGTCGGGCTGACTGTGGTAGTATTTGCCGCCCTCCGTGCAGTAGACGGAGGCCTCGTCGTTCACGGGCGCGGGGGTGTCCGTGGGCTCAGGCGTGACTGTCGCGGTGGGTTCGGCTGTGACCGTCGCGCTGGGGGCGGGGGTCGGGGTCACGTTGGTTTGGCTCAGGGGGAGCAGGTCGGGCTTGGGCTGGTTCATGCGGCCCATGGAGAACAGCGCCGCGCCCAGCAGGATCACCAGCGCCGCGGCCACGGACAGCATGCCGGCCACCCTGCGCCGCCGCGCCGACAGTCGCGCGCCCCGAAGGAAGCCCAGGCGGATGGCCTCGCCCACGCAGTCGGGGGTCTGCGGGAAGGCCCGGTCGAAATCGATCCTGTTCATGCTTGTTCATCTCCCGCGTTGAGGATTTTGCGCAGGCTGTTTCGGGCCTGGTGCAGCCGGGACTTGACCAGGGAATAGGGGATGTCCAGAATCCGGCCCACGTCGCGCAGGTCGTAGCCCTCCAGATAGCGCAGCAGCAGCGGCATGCGGTACTTCTCCGGCATGCTTTCAAGCGCCTCGCGCAGCTGCAGATCCTCGGTCATGGAATCCTGCTGCGACGGGCTGACCTGCTCGTCCAGCGGAGACAGCCGCAGCTTCTGCTTCCGCTGCAAATTGCGGCACTCGTTGACCAGGATGCGCGCAAGCCAGGCCTCGAAACGCGCCTCCTCCTTCAGGGAGCCGCGCTTCATCCAGCCCTTGAACACCGCCTCCTGAATGGCGTCGGCACAGTCGGCGTCATTCCACAGCACGGCGCGGGCGATGCGGTAGAGCTTGCGCTCCATCGCCTGCACCCGTGCCATGTACTCCTGGTCGCTCATGGTAACACCTGCATTCGTCTTTGCTGGAGCGCGCACCCTCGCGCGCTCCGCCGGGTTATCGCTGCACTATTGGATGCACACGGGGCAGGCTTCCTTCCCCGCGCGGATTGCGTCCTCGGCGAACACGGGAGATGCGTTCTCCATGCCCTGACAGTGGGCGTCGCTGTGATAGTATTTGCCCTTCGCGGTGGCGTAGCAGGTCGCCGCGATGCACACGGGGCAGGGCTCCTTCCCCGCAAGCACCGCATCCTCCGCGAACACCGGGACAGCGTTCTGCATGCCCTGACAGTGGGAATCGCTGTGGTAGTACCTGCCCTTCTCGGTGGCGTAGCAGGTCGCCGCGACGCATACCGGGCAGGCCTCCTTGCCCGCGAGGATCGCGTCCTCCGCAGTCACGGGAGAGGCGTTCTGCATGCCGCAGCAGTCGGAAATGCGGTGGAAGTACTTGCCCCGGGGCGTGGCGTAGTACGCGCCCTCGACGCACACGGGACAGGCAGCCTTTCCCCGTGCGGTCGCCTGCGCTTCCGTCAGCAGGGAGGCGTTCTGCATGCCCTGACACTGTTTGTCGAGGTGGTAGTATTTGCCCTGCTCGGTGGCGTAGACGCACCCCGCGATGCACAGCGGGCAGGGGGTCTTGCCGGAGAGCAGCATCTCCTCCTCGGTCATGGGGGATGCGTTCTGCATGCCGGAGCACTGTTTGTCGAGGTGGTAGTAGTTCCCCTCGGAGGTGGCGTAGAAGGTCTCGGCAGATGCGCATACGGGCAGCAGCATGCACAGAAGCAGCAGGACGCTGCAAGGAACTGCAATGAAAATCCGTTTCATAAATCTTTCCTCCTGATCGGATGAATCATCTCAAGCATGCTTTCATCTATATAGACGAAGGGAAGTGCAGTTTGGTTGAATCTGCGGCAAAAAATATTGTTTTTTATGGATGCGGAGGAGCACGGCTGAACTTTTTCCGATTTCTGACCGTCCAAATGCGGAGAAAGCCGCATTTGTCGATATTTCGTCATGCGGGCATCCAGATTCCGTCGCATGCCGATGCTATACTGTATGTGTATAGCTATATCGGTGAGAAAGAACAGCAAACGGAGGTACATATGGGATTTCTTTCTTCCTTAAAGAGCATCCTGGGCGGCAGCTTTTTCAATCTGCTGATCTATGCAGTCATCCTGTTTGTCTTCATAATGGGCCTGATCAAGTGCGTGTTTCCGGTGCTGCGCACCCGGGGAACCCTGCGCAGCGCGATCCGCAACATCCGCGCCGGAACCGAGGCGAAGAAGTCCTGGCAGGAGGACGACTTCCTGGGCAAGGGCGTGCTCAGCGCTCACTGGAGCGAATACTTAAACAACCTGTTCTTCGCGGACGGCGTGTACCACAACGCCTCCAACGTGGAGGACTTCATCAATGAGGAGACCGTGATCTACGGCCCCGGACGCGCCGCCTTCAGCGACGCCGTGCCCAGCCTGCTGGTCTCCATCGGCTTCCTGGGCACGCTGATCGGCCTGGCCCAGGGCCTCTCCGGCTTCAGCATGAGCGACTCCACCGCCGTGATGGACTCCATCGTCACGCTGATCCCCGGCATGCGTTACGCCTTCATGACCTCCATCTTCGGCGTGGTGGGCTCGGTGGGCTTCACGCTGATCACCCGCGCGGTGCAGGGCTCCACCGAGCACACGCTGCGCGACTTTTACAGCGCCATGAGTCGCCACGCGGGCGTGCTCTCCGTGGATCCGATGACCCAGGTGGCCATCTACCAGCAGGAGCAGACCGCGCTGATCCGCAAGATGGCAAACGACCTGGACGGCAAGCTGTCCGAGAACATCGCCGGCGCGGTGGAGAGGGCCGTGGAGCCGCTGAACCAGAGCCTGAAGAACTTCGTCACCGTCGCCACCCGGGAACAGATGCGCTTCCTCGACGCGGTGGTGGGCCGGTTCATCGACCGCATGGACGAGATGCTGGGCGGCCAGATGAAGCGGCTGTCCGCGGCGCTGGACGAGACCGCCACGGTGCAGGAGAGCGCCCTGCGCGCCGTGCACGACAGCCTCGGCGAAACCGGCGAGATGCTGGACGGCATCCGCGAGGTCACGCGCATCGCCAACGACATGGTGCGCTCCAACGCCAAGTACATAGACGACCTGCGGCAGAACCAGAAGCAGACCGACGATGCCTTCTCCCGCGTGGCATCCAGCGTGGAGCAGATGGATCTGATCAGCCGCCAGCAGGCGAACTACCTCAAGTCCGTCTCCGCCATGCAGGCCGAGGTCGCCCGCAGCATCGACCAGATGAATTCCTCGCTGAACAACTTCACCAAGCGCGTGACCGAGGACAGCGCCAACGCCTCCACCGGCATGCTCAAGGCCGCTGCGGAGCTGCGCGCCACCGGCGAGCACATCAAGGAGATCCACAAGGACTGCACCGACGCGATCACTGCGGAGCTGAAGATGACGCTGGATTCCTATCAGGACTACGTCAACCAGTTCACCCAGCGCGTGGATTACCTGGCCGGAAGCATCTCCGATTCCTTGAGCCACATGCCCCAGGCGGTGAACGATACCTCCAACCAGTTCCTGGATCAGGTGGACCGCCTCACCGACACCCTGGCCCAGGCCCAGCGCGTGCTGAACGAGACCGTTGCCCGCCTCTACGGCGACCAGCGGGCCCGGCACTGATGTGCGCGCCTGAGAAGGGACGGTGAAGCGCATGCGATCCAACCGAAGGACGCTCGCCCGGCGGTACGGGCGCAACGACGGCAGCTTCTGGCTGAGCTTTTCGGATCTGATGAGCTCGCTGGTGCTGATTATCATTCTGGTGATGTTCTACATCATCTATCAATACTTCAACCTGGCGGAGATCAACCAGGCGGAGATCGCCCGCCGCCAGTATCAGCTGGACGAGGCCCAGGCCGAGCTGGAGACCCAGCAGGGCAAGCTCACCGAGGCGGAGAAGCAGATGATCGCCCAGCAGATTCTGCTGGACGCGAAGCAGGAGGAGCTGGACAGCGCCCAGGCGGTGCTGGAGGCCCAGAAGACCGAGCTTGCGGATACCCAGGCCCAGCTCAGCGAGAAGGAGGCCGAAATCGCCGCCCAGCAGGCGCAGATGGAGGCCCTGGGCATCCAGCTGGACGAGCAGCAGGCCCAGATCAACACCCAACAGGCCCAGCTGGACAACCAGCAGGCCCAGATCGAGCAGCTGGTGGGCATGAAGACCCGCATCATCACCTCGCTCTCCAGCGCGCTGAAGAGCAGCAGCATCTCCGCCACGGTGGATCCCACCACCGGCTCCATCGCCCTGGAATCGGACGTGCTGTTTGAATCCGGCGAGTACAAGCTCACCGACGCGGGCAAGCGCTTCGTGGACAAGTTCCTGCCGGTGTATCTGGACGTGCTGTTCTCCGAGGAGTACAAGGGCTACGTCTCCGAGATCATCATCGAGGGCCACACGGACTCCGTGGGCGGGTATCTGACCAACCTGGAACTCTCCCAGCAGCGCGCGCTGGCCGTGGCCAGCTATGTGCTGGGCGACAGCTGCCGCGCGATCTCGGCGGACGTCAAAAATACGCTCCGACCGGTGGTCACCGTCAACGGCCGCAGTTATAGCGATCGCATCTTCAACGCCGACGGCACCGAGAACATGGACGCCTCCCGAAGGGTCGTGTTCAAGTTCCGCCTCACCGACGAGCAGATGATCCAGCAGCTGCGCCAGATCTTGGAATCCGAATAAAACAAAGCATCAAAAGACAAAAGGGGAAATGCAAAAGTGCTCCACCTTCGCAGGCTGGTCTGGTTCATCGCCTCCCGGCTGATCCTGCTGTGCATCATCTGCGGCATCCTTGTGTGCGCCTTCTACATGTGCCTGAACACGGCAAACATCTACATCATCCTCACCGACGGCCTGGAGAAGCGCGCCAGCGTGATCCTGACCCAGGAGGACGCCGAGGATCTGAACTTCTACTTCCACGCCGACTTCCTCAGCGCCGACCGCGCGCTGGAGGGCGCCTTCGACGGCACCAGCGTGTACGACGATTACAGCATCACCGACTTCGAATACGAACTGAAGATCGAAAAGCTCTGGGCCTGGCCCTGGGACAACTACGCCACCTGCACGGTTGTGGAGCGCGTGCCCTCCATCACCGGCAGCGTGATCTCCAGCCGCAAGAGCGAGGTCTCCGGCAGCGTGCCCTCCTGGCAGGGCGGCCGCTACGACATCACGCTGGTCAAGGTCAGCGGCGAGTGGAAGATCCTCGGCATGCAGCAGACCACCGTGCTGATGGAGGCCGCCGGAGCCGATGCCACAGTCGGCCCCGAAGCGTAAAATTTTCCAAATCTGTGCCCTTCCGATGGGAAGTTTTTCCCCGGAAGGGCTGTTCAGATGAAGGGACTTATGTTATAATTACATATGTATAATTGCAAAAAGGGTTAGGAGGCTTATCCATGGATCGAAAGAATAAGGTGTGGCTTGTCGTGCTGGCACTTCTGCTGGTGCTGGCAATCGCGGCAGTGATCGTCATCAACGGCAGGCTGTCCACGTCCAAGACGGCGCTGGAGGCGATGAGCACGCAGCTGGCCACGGAGCAGGAGAATTCCGAGGCGCTGAACGCGCAGCTGGAAGCGCTCCAGCAGAGCAGCGAAGATCTGCAGAGCGAGCTTGCACAGGCCAATGAAGAGAAAGCCTCCCTTGAAACGCAGCTGACCGAGGCGGAAGCAAAGACCACCGAGGCCGAAGCGCGCGCCACCGAGGCGGAGACGAAGGTCGCAGAGCTGGAGAATCGCGCTACTGTGGCCGAGACGAAGGCTGCCGATCTGGAGGCGCAGCTGGGCGTGGCTGCTGACAGCAACGCCGCCCTGACGGGACAGCTGAGCGCTGCGCAGACCCAGGCGGAGCAGCTGGCCAGCGATCAGCAGGCCGCGCAGTACACCATCGCCACCATGGAGACTGCCGCACAGGAATATCAGAAGCGCATCGAGGAGCTGGAGACCTGCGCCGTGGATGCCCAGAACAGGATCGACGAGCTCAACGCCGCCATCCGCACCGCTGAGGAGCGCATCGTGGAGCTGGGCGGCGAGGTGACGCCCACCGCGCAGGAGGGCGACGTCGTGCCCGCCGCACAGACGGCCGGTGCACAGCCGGTGGAGGGTGATCCGACTGCAGCGGCTCAGGCGCCCCTGCTGGCGGTGCCCGAGGTGCAGACCCCCGAAATCCTGGCAAATGCCGACAAGGTGAATGTGGAAGAGATCTATGCGGACATCGATTCCATCGTCAATGGCGGCGAGGGCGCCATGACCGACGAGGAGAAGGTCGCCGCGCTGGATGAGCTGAAGGCGGAGCTTGCCGGCTACGTCAGCGAGCTGAACGCAGCGCTGGAGGAGATCGCCGCACAGGAGAGCGCGCTGGCCGCTTCCGTGGACAGCATCGAGTCCCTGGAGGCCAATCTCGCCGCCGCACAGGCCCAGGTGGATGAGCTGGCCGCAGCCATCGCCCAGAGCGAGGAGACCATCGCCAGCCTCGAAACCCAGCTTTCCGAGCTCACCGCCCAGAGCGAGAGCGACATCGCCCTCGCTGCCTCCCAGATCGAGACCCTCAACGGACAGATCGCCGAGGAGCAGACCAGGGTCGCCGAGCTCAGCTCCCAGCTGGAGATCGCCAACGCCGAGCTGGCCGCGCGCATCGCCGAGCTGGAGGCCTACAAGCTCAACCGCGAGCTGGTGGAGGGTGACGCCTACACCGCATCCACGCTGGGCGACGTCCTGGCGGTTGCCGCCGACGGCGTGACCGTGGAGTGGACCTACACCAATGACACCATCAGCGGCAACGCAGTGGTGCTCAGCATTGAACTGGACGGCGAGGAGCTCTACCGCTCTGAGCTGCTCAATCCGGGTGAGAGCCTGGAGGGCATCGTGCTGAACCGCGCCCTGGAGGCCGGCAGCTACGAGGCCGTGGCCGTGGCGGGCGTGTACGGCGCCGACGGCGAAGCCATTTCCTCCACGCACGTGCCGGTGACCATCCAGGTCGGCTGAGCCGCGAGCGGACATTTCAGACGTGCGACAGGGCGAAGCAAAGGCTTCGCCCTGTTTTTGCGTGGCGACGCAGCAAAAAGGGACCTGTGAAACAGAACTTCACAGGTCCCTTTTAAAGATACGAATCGCGTGAGAAGGGCCGGTAGCTTTGCGCCTCAGCGGCTGATCTCCAGCGTGTGGGCAAGGCCCGTGCGCAGGTCGTACGCGGCGCGCCAGCCCAGGTTCATCAGCTTTCTGGGGTCAAGCACCGCCCGCGTCACGGCGGAGTAGCCCGCGCGCTCTGCCTCCGGGGGCAGGTCGAATTTGAGCTGCACGCCCGCAAGATCGGCCAGCGTTCCGGCGTATTCCCGGATGGACGGGCTGCAGTCCGGGTTGGCGACGTTGTAGGCCTCGCCGGTTGCGCCCTTCAGCAGCAGCGTGATGAGTGCCGAGGCGGTGTCGGCGGCGTAGCAGTAGGAACGAATCTGCGTTCCGGGGCTCTTGAGTACGATGTCCCGCTTCTCCAGCGCGCAGCGCAAAAACTGCGCGTCGGCGCGGCTGTTCTCTTTGGTGATCGTCGGCCCGTAGGTGTAGGTGAGCCGGGCGACCAGCGCGTCCACGCCGTACTGATGGGCGTAGCTGGCGCACAGCGTCTCCGCGGCGCGCTTGCTCTCCGGGTAGCAGGATCGGAAGCGCATGGGATCGACGCTGCCGAAGCTGTGCTCATCGAAGCTCGGAAGATTCGGGTTCTCGCCGTAGATCTCGCCGGTGGAGAGGAACAGCAGGCGACCGGACGTGTTGCGCAGCCGCTCCAGCAGCTGCATCGTGCCCAGCAGGTTGGCCTGCATGGTGCCCACGGGATCGCTGGAGAAGGCCAGCGGATGGGCGTTGGATGCGGCGTGCACGACGTAGTCCGCGCGGAAGTCGGCGTCCAGCGGCGCGCAGGCGTCGTAGGGCAGGAAGGTCAGGCAATCCATGCCGGACAGGCGCTCCTTTGCGGTCTCCGGCTTCCGGCACAGCGCGGTCAGGCGCAGATGCAGGCCGTGCGCCCGATTGACCGCGTCCAGCGCGCGCAGCAGGTAGCTGCCCACCAGCCCGGTCGCGCCGGTGACGGCCACGGTCTTGCCCGCCAGATCATCCCAGAGCAGGTTCAGCGCGGCGATGTTGTTCAGTTCCTCCGCCAGCAGCGGGTGATGGATGTTCACAGTTAACCTCCTCAGCGCCCGTTCAGGCTCAGCAGCGCCCGGAAGATGTCGATGTCCTCCGGCGTGGTGAGCTTGATGTTCTTTTCGGAGCCGTGGGAGAAGTAGATCGTGCGCCCCAGCTCCACCATCAGCGTGCAGGACGCGATGGAGTTGGTGATGCCCCTCTCCAGAGCCTCGCGATGCGCGTCGGCCAGCACCCCGATGGGGAAGGCCTGGGGGGTCTGGGTGCGCTTCAGGTTCTGCCGGGGGTAGCTTGCGCAGGTGGAAACCTGGTCGGTGGTCTCCAGCATGGCCTCCTGACAGGGCACCACGGCGATGGCCGAGCCGTACTGGGTGGCGGTGGCGATGCAGTCGGAGATGATGTCCGCCGAGAGCATGGGCCGGATCGCGTCGTGCACCAGCACCAGATCGTCCCGGCTGTAGTGCTTCTCCAGCTCCAGCACGCCGTTGCGGATGGAATCCTGGCCGTTTTCGCCGCCGGGGATGATGTGCCTGAGCTTCGTGATGCCGTACTGCCGCGCGTAGGCGGAGAGGATGTTCTCCCAGCCCGCGATGCACACCACCGCGATGGCGTCGATGTCGGCGTGCTTCTGGAACGCCTCCATGGTGTAGACGATGACCGGCTTTTCGTTCACGGTCAAAAACTGCTTGGGGATCTCCTGATGCATGCGCATGCCCTTGCCGCCCGCGATGATCAGCGCGATGTTCATATGATGCACCTTCCTTTGGTTCACTTGCGCTCCAGGGCCTCGCGCAGCTGGGTGCTGCTGGTGCCCTGGGTGTAGGGGAAGTAGATGATCTTAACGCCCAGCGGAGTCAGCTCGCGCTCGTAGCGATTGAAGCGCTCCGTGCCCTTGTAGTCGCTGCCCACGAAGAGGTAGTCGTAGGGGTAGAGATTGTACATCTCGTCGTCCTCGTCCAGCGTGACGACCACCTTGTCCACATATTTGATGCTGCCGACGATCTCCATGCGCTCCTCCAGCGGGATGAAGGTCGGCTTGTTCTTGTGGGAGGATCCCGGCGGGTGTACGCCCACGATCAGATAGTCGCAGTACTGCTTCGCCCGGCGCAAGAGGTTCAGATGGCCGATGTGGAAGAGGTCGAAGGTGCCGCTCAGGAAGCCGATCTTCCCCCGGGGCTTGTCCGACGCGCGGCCGCTCTGCTGCTTGTACTGCCAGCTCTCCACGCCGAAGCGAACCGGGTCGGCATGATAGCGCTCCAGCACCTCGCGGTAGGTCTCCTCATATTTGGGAATCCACAGCGTCTCGCGGTGCAGCATGCGGGAAACGATCTCCTCCGCCAGCGCGCGGGTCTTGTCGGGTTCGTCTGCACCGCCGTAGAAGCAGGTGCCAGCGATGGCTCCGGGGGACACGTTCAGCACCCGGTTGGGACTTCCCTGGGCGATCAGCTCGGCGTTTACGGACTCGCAGAGGCTGGCCACGGCGGCCTTGCTGGCTCCGTAGCCGGCGAACATGGGCGAGGACATCAGCCCTGCGATGGAACCGAGCACCGCGCAGTAGAAGGGCCTGTCCGTGAGCAAGCGGGGCATGAACATGCGCAGCACCCGCGCGAAGCCCTCCGCGTTGGTGCGGAACAGCGCCGTGATCTCCATGTCAGTCAGCTGCTCGTAGGGGGCGATGCGCCCCAGACCCGCCGCATAGATCAGCGCGTCTGCATCCCTGTGGGCTTCGAGGGCGGCGAAGTCGTCGCAGAGCAGGTTGAAGCGCCGGTATTCGATGTTTTCTTCGGGCGAATCGGGCAGGCTGCGGCCGTAGACCGTCACCTGCGCGCCCCCGGCGGCGAGTACACGGGCGATGGCTCGCCCCACGCCGCTGGTTCCGCCGATCACCACGGCGGTGCGAATCTCGTTCATTGGTCTCCCTTTCCGATGGGTTCCAGCTTGGATATGATGTATTCGGCCACGGACTGCGCCGCGTGGCCGGTCTCCGCCTCGCCGTAGAAGCGCAGGATCGCGTCGCAGTTCTCCCGGGCGCGCTCCGGCGTGGTGGCGCGAATCAGCGCGTCCATTTCCTCCGGCGTGGCGGCCACCCAGTAGGGGGAGTCCTTCATGTCGAAGTACAGCGCGCGGTTGTTGGTCTGGTAGTCCTCCAGATCGTCCTGATACAGCCAGATGGGCCTGCGGGTCAGGGCGAAGTCCCCGGCGCAGGAGGAGTAGTCCGTGATCAGCGCATCGGAGATCTTGAGCAGCTCCGCCATTTCAGGGTGGGCGCTGGCGGCGATCAAGCGTCCGCTGCCGTCGTCGAAGGGGATGCCCCGAGTCATGTAGTGGGCGCGCACCAGGCACTGCCACTTCTCGCCGGTGGTCTCCTCCAGCACGTCAAGGACATGATTCAGATCCAGCCGCACCTTCTGCACCTCGTGGTTCTTCTGCTCGGTGTCGCGGAAGGTGGGGGCGTAGAGCAGGAGCTTTACATCCTGGGAAAGGCCCAGCTTCTCCCGGATCGCCTGTCCCTCGGCGGGGTCGTCCCGGAGCAGAATGTCGTTTCTCGGATAGCCCACCTTCAACAGCTCGCCCTTGTAGTGGAAGGCCGAGCGGAACTGCATGTCGCCGTAGTCGGAGCCGGTCACGCCCAGCGTGCACTTCTCCTCCAGCATGCGGTTGAAGCGGGTGTACTGGTGGGGGTTGTCGTAGCCCACCTTCTTGAAGGCGCGGTCGCCGTGCCAGGTCTGGATGTAGATCTGGCCCCCGGCAGGAAACTTTAAGTAGAAGCGCTTGTTGAAGTTGTCCACCGTGACCCGGGCGCAGGCCTGGGCCTCCACGCCGTCGCGGTCGATGGAGTTCAGCGCGCGCACGTAGGGCGGGATATCGAACTTCTTCCTCGCAGCCGCGCTGTCCCGGAACAGCCACACGATGTCGGTCTCCGGGCGCAGCTCGTGCAGCTTCTCGGAAATGTAGCGGGGGTTGTCGTTGTAGGAGCGGAAGTCGAAGGAGCTGAACACCACCAGGTTGCCGTCGATGCCTCGTTTGCGGCGGGCGCGGGCCATGATGTGGTTGCGGTAGGTGCCGAACAGGGGCGCGACGAACAGGTAGAACATCCGGTTCTGCTTGAAGTAGCCCTTGATTGCCTCAAATCCCATGTGATGAAACGCCTCGCTGTCGGTTTTTCTTCAGTATAACATTCCGCGCGGAGCTTGTCAATCAGCGGGCCACATAGCGAATTTCGCCGGGGTAGAGCAGGTTCAATTCCTCCCGGGCGATCCGCTCGGTATAGGCGTCGGTCTGGACCTCCGCAAGGCGATCGTTGAGCGCCGCCACGCGCTGTGCGGCCGCGTCGCGCGCGCGCTCCACCTCCGCTAGATGGGCGCAGCAGCGGCGGTACTTCAGCTCCGACGCACCTGCGCACGCGCCGAAGATCAGCGCCAGCAGCAGGATCACGAAGCGCCAGAAGCGGGGCAGAATGCGGATGTGGCGCGGGCGCACGATCGGGCTTTCGCGCAGCTGTGCAGCCCGGGTATGGCGTGGGATGCGGATACGGCGCATGGATGTTCCTTTCTACTTGAAGATGATTTGCAGTACGCGGATCCTTCGCAGGCGGGCAGAGGCGGCCCTGTACAGGCGCGAAAGCCACCGGCCCAGAGATCGCAGCGGCGCCGCCATGGCAAACAGAAACAGAAGCGCCCCGCAGGCAGCGCCCAGCAGCTCGAAGGGCCGCAGCGCGCCGTAGTTGCCCGCGATCAGGAAGGCGCACAGGATCACCGCGCAGCCCACGCCGAAGAGCAGGTCGCAGGCCAGCGTCAGCCAGAAGCCCGCCTGAATCAGCCGCCGCAGCCCCAGCGTGAGGCCGTACCACGCGCCGATCAGCACCCCTGCGACCATCATCCACAGAAACAGCAGGCCCTGTTGGATCGTGGAAAACAGCATCTCTAGCGCAGGATGCGGCCCAGGAAGCTGCCCTTGGCGGCGCGGGTCTTGCCGGAGTATTCGATGGCGTCGAACTCGCCGTCCACCACCAGCCGGCCCTCCTCCTGATTCAGATGGGAGATGTTCAGGCCGCTGCCGCTGATGGTCATGGTGCCCAGCGTGGTACTCAGCACCACCACCTGTTCGTTGAAGCAATCCACATCGGTCACTCCGGTGATCTCCGCGTGGCTGCGGTTGATCAGCGTGAGGCCGTGATTTCCCTGTTCGCCCGCCTGCATGGCGCTCCCTCCCCGTTCCATACTGCTGCATTGTATGCGGGGGATGCGCCGGACTATGCAGGGAGCGGGAATCATGGTATAATTGAAGGAACGGAAGGAGGCAGGGTATGCGGTACTTTACGCGGGAGTGGTACGATGGCATTCAGGAGGACGCGATGATTTCCGCGGTGCGCGGAGACCATCGCGCGGCGGCGTTCTCGGAGGCGTTCTTCCAGAGCCTGTATGCCCAGAAGCAGCGGGAGTGGCTGGCATCTGCACAGGAAATGGTAATGGAAACCTTCGGTGAGGAGTGGCCGGAGGAATTTCAGGCATCGCCGGAAATGTACAGAAGTCCGAAGGCGTACAAGAAGGCGCGACAGGAATATCTGCGGGTTCGCAATGAGGTGCTGAAAGGAATTCAGAAGGATGTCAACGAGGCGACGCTGAAGGCGGGGTTTGCGGACTGGTATCAGGATGAACTGCATCACATAAGGGAGGATTATCCGAAGGAGATTCTGGACGGGGTCGCGGACGTGCGGGTTCTGGCGCTGGGCGTGGCCTCGCCGGAGATCAAGAAGCGGATTGACAGATTTGTCCAGGAGATGGAGGAGCGGAATCAGGCTCCGTTTCGCAGCTATGCCCGCCATAAAAAGGAGCTGCTGAGAAAATACCCCGGCTCCTTCATTGAGGCGTTTGGCTTTCACGATGCCGTCGTCGAGCGGATGGAGCAGCGCGGACGGGAGCTGGTTCTCGACCTGATGCGCGATTACGAGGATGCGGAACGGGTTCGCCTGCGCTTCCTCGACTGCGAGATCGTGCGCATGGACGGGGGTCTGGAGGGCGCGGACTGGCTCTATGAGGAAATTTATGAGGGTGCGTCCGGCGGCTGGGAGATTCATGTGCTGTTCTTCGACTGCGATGCTTGCGAGGACGATCCCCTGGGAGAGCTGATCCTGCGCGCGGCGGACGTCGTCATCGAATCGGAATGAAAAAATCCCGGTGCATTTGCACCGGGATCATCTTTTGGATCGTCTTACTTCCGCATGGCCTGGCCGAACTGGGAGAAGGCGGCGATGCGGTCGTTGAGCTCGGGCCACTTCTCGATGCTCTTGGCGGAGAAGAAGCCGTCGTCGGGATTTTCGGTGGCGCGCCACTCGTGGGCGATCAGCGCCCAGGTCGCGTCGTAGAGGTTGTTGAACTCCGGATCGCGCTGGGCCTCGCAGACGAAGCTCTGGCGGGGCTGGTTGATGTCCTCGCCACTGATCTGGAAGAGCTTGTACTTCTCGCACAGCGCGCGCAGGCGGTGCAGCTGGGCCTTGGTGTTGCGGCTGGGCATGTAGGTGATGGCCTTGTAGCCGAGCTTGGCTACGTACTCCACCAGCTCGTCCAGGAAGTCGTCCTCGAACTTCTGGGCGCGCTTGTCGCCGGTCACGCTGTCGCCGACGTCGCCCAGGTAGGCGTAGGCCGAGATCGCGCCCACGCGGTCGGACAGCGCCAGCACGTCGCGCACGTCGGGGCACTCGTCGGTGGCGTCGATGTAGAACTTGGAGATCAGCTGGCTCTTGATCCAGCCCAGCAGGTCGTACATCATGTGGGGGTTGCTCTCGTCGGTGAGGTAGCCCTCGATCTTGCCGGACAGGGGAAGCTGCAGTTCCTCATGGATGAACTTCACCAGCTTGTCGCCCCTGCCGATGACCTCCAGCATCTTGTAGGCCAGGGCGCTGGAGAGGTGGCGCTCGGTGACGGAGCCGCCCTTGGCGAAGTTGGACAGCGGCAGCACGTCCTTCTCAAAGTCGATGGTCACGCCGTACTTGCCCATCATCTCGTTGATGGCGGCGACCATCTTCCTGTTGCGCTCGTTGCGCTTGGCGCGGTAGGGTGCGAAGAAGGCGTTGATCTCGGCGGCCTTGTTGTGGGGCACGCCGTGCAGGGCCATGTAGACCACGCCCTTCTGGTCGGGGTTGTTGAGCTTCCTGTCGGCAAAGGGGGTGTTTGCGAAGCTCACGCGGCACTCGATGCCGATGGTGGCGCTCATGTGGGCGGCCTCGGCGGCGGCGAGGAACTCCTCCGCGCCGGCGATGGAGTCGTGGTCCATCAGGCCGCAGGTGCACAGGCCCGCCGCGCGGGCAAACCACACCGCTGCGGTGGGGGAGTAGGGCGAGAAGGAGTAGGTGGTGTGAATGTGGTTGTTCACATCCCGGCCGGTCTCCGGCTGGGGCTCGGTCTTGATCAGTTCCTTGAGGTTCTCCAGCCCTTCGGGGCAGTTGAGCAGCTTGAGCAGCTCTTCGCGGGTCTTTGCCATGGTGCTTCATCCTTTCGGGAAAATTTACTGGAATGTACTGTTTGTATTTTACCATGCGGCAGTCGGTGTTTCAAGTGCCTTTGCGCCTTGAGAAGCGCCTTTTTATCCACCGGGCGCAGGGCTTTTCCACCAGATAGGTGATCGCCACCGCCGTCAGCAGCGCTGCCGCCCAGCAGCACAGGGTGTAGTTGTTCTGCCAGGGCTGAAGTCCCGCCCGATTGGGGTTTTCGCCCTCGTAATAAGGGATGCGCCACTTCTTCAGCTGCACCGCCAGCACCTGGTGCCAGATGTAGAAGTTGAAGCTGATGCCGGAGAGAAAGCGGATGACGCGGTTGGTAAGCAGCGCGCGCATCAGGCAGATTGAGCGGCTGCCGCAGATCAGGAAGATGCCGCCCAGCAGCGACAGCGGGTAGCGCCACAGCATCTGCCCCAGCCGCACGTTTTCCCCGCCGCTGCGGCCCAGCTGGAGGCGCAGAATGTGATACACGCCCACCGCCGCGGCGAGGGTGAGCGCAGTGCTCAGCCAGGCGCGCCAGGCACTGCGGGGCGACCTGCAGAGCCTGCGGTAGATCCAGGCGGCCAGCATGCCGTTGGCGTACACATCCAGCATGGCGGGCAGGCAGTTGACGTAAATCGTGGTATCCGAAACGAAGGTGGCGATCAGGCCGCGGCAGAACAGCCCCAGCGCCGCCATGGCGCAGTAGGTGCAGCCGGGTCGCCGCTCGAAGGCGCGGGCCAGCAGCGGGAAGATCAGGTAGAACTGCACCTCCACCGCCATGGTCCACAGCGCGCCGTTGAGTTTGGTGAAGCTGTAGGACGAGGGAAAGAGGTTGTGGGTGAACGTGAGGTGGGAGAGGACGTCGGTCCACATTTCCCGCGCGCTCCCGTAGCCGCCGCCGGGCGCCAGCAGCGCCAGTGCCAGCATCACCGCCATGCACAGCCAGTAGCTGGGCAGGATGCGCGCGGCGCGCGCCGCATAGAAGTCGCGCAGGTCGCGTCCACGGCCGCTCAAAAAGCTCAGCATCAGCAGAGAGCCGCTGAGCAGCAGCATCAGATCCACAAACATGTAGCCGCAGGCCACCGCGGGATACAGGCGGAAGCTGCGCCCGAACAGCTGCAGATCCGGATTCAGCCAGGACTGCTGCCAGATGTGGTACCAGCCGATCATGCCCACGCAGATCACGCGCAGGAAATCGCCGGCGTCGGCGTAGGTGGAGTTGGATTTGCCGGGCAGAAACAGGGATTTGAGTCGTTTCATCGCTTTCCTCCGGGTCATACGTGAACGGCGATGCCGCCCAGCAGGTTGAAGGCCAGTCCGAGGCCCAACAGTGCGCTCTCCCAGCGGGTCAGGGCGCGGCGATCGGGGCTGATCAGCAGCCAGACAAGGCTCAGCGGCACCAGCTCCAGCGCGTAGCGCAGGCCGAACTGCAGGCCGCCCAGCGTGCGGTGCGCCAGCAGCAGCACCACGTTCAGCGCACCCATTGCAAGGATCGTCCACTTGGTGCGATTCATGCGGCGCAGGCACAGATCCTTGCACAGCCACACCAGGTTGCAGAGCAGGATCGGACAGCTGAGAAACATGGAGAAGCCGAACTGCTCGAAGATCAGGCCCCCCTCCGTCAGGTGGAAGGGCGCGCCGAAGAACAGCGTGCGCCAGTTGTCGGCGATGTACGACAGGGAGAACTGGCCCTGTTCGCTGCGGATGAACTCGGGCAGATAGTTGTGGCCGAACTCGAAGATGTTGCCGAAGCGTGCGTAGTTGTAGGCTCCGTAGCAGGCCGCCACGCCCAGACCCAGCACCAGACCGGGCAGCAGGCGCTTCAGCCACCGCCGGGGACGCAGATGCATGCGCCGCGCATCCTCCAGATACAGCATCAGCAGCACCGGGCCCAGACAGGCGGTGAAGGGTCGGCAGCCCACCGACAGCGCGTAGCACAGACAGGACAGCGTGGGATGCCGACGGCGCATGGCCACGATGGCGGAGACGGAGAAGAGAAACGCCAGGATCTGCGCCTCGTACCACACGCCGCCCACCAGCGCCACCGGAAGCATGGCGCCGGCCAGGCAGATCAGCAGCGCCCAGAACACGCAGTCGGTGTTCTTCATGCGCCCGGTGCGCAGCAGCTCCGAGAGGATCACCAGCGCAGCAATGGCCACGTAGAGCTTCTGAAACAGCCCGTCGGGCACGTTGTCGCCGAAGAGCAGCGCATAGAGCACCATTGGTATGGAGGGCACCGGCGGAAAGCTGACGTAGTAGTTGCCGTTGTAGACGGCCAGCTCCAGATATTCGTAGTTCTGATCCAGCTGCGCCTCGCCCCGCAACCAGGCCTGGGCCTGCAGAAGGTAGCTGGGGTAGGGGTAGGCGCAGGGATCCACGCCTGCGCCGATGCACATCGCGGCGAAGATCAGAACGATCAGCGCCAGCAGCAAAAGCGCGCAGCGCACGGAGCCGCGCCGGCCGGAAAAGCATGGATCGGAGATTCTTTGCATGGTCTGACTTCCGCTTTCTCAGGGATTTCTTCGCTTCCTATTGTAAAACATCCGGGGAAAAATGTAAAGCGGATCGGATTTTTGCGACATTGCTGTGAAAAATTGGAAAAGCAAAATTCGATTTCACATGGATTTACTTGACATGATCCGGAGAAAAAAGTATAATAATAAGGCTGTATGTTTGGGAAGTTTTACTCAAACAGAGTAAATGCCTCATATGATTACGATTGAAGGAGTTGTTCACAATGTTCCGTACTTACCAGCCCAAGAAGCGCCAGCGTTCCAAGGTTCACGGCTTCCGTGCCCGCATGAAGACCAAGGCAGGTCGCAACGTTCTCAAGGCCCGTCGCGCACGCGGCCGCAAGGTCCTGACCGTCTGATTTCGGAATCGGACATGGAGGGGCAGGAGAAGCATGCGCGCGCACCCCAGGGGTTCGCGCGCAAATACAGACTCGGCGATAACAAAAACTATCGCTATGTCTATCGGAGAGGCAAATCATACCCCTCGCGGAATCTCGTGTTGATCTACCTGAAGGGTCGGGAGCAGAAGTTCGGCTTCTCGATCTCCTCCAAGGTGGGCAACGCAGTCACGCGCAACCGCATCCGGCGGTGCATGCGTGAGGATGTGCGCAGAATGCGCACGCGACTCAAATGCGGAAAGTACATCTTCATTGCGCGTCCGGCGCTGAAATCGGTTCCGCATGCCGAGCTGACCCGGGAAATGCAGGCCCTGCTGTCCCGCGCCAGACTCATCAAAGAGGATATGTAAATGCGGTGGATCAAGTCGCTGCCCAAGCGCATACTGCTTTGGCTGATCACGTTTTATCGCGTGGGCATATCGCCGTTGCATCGGCCGTGCTGCAGGTACATTCCGACCTGCTCGCAGTATGCAATGGAGGCAATTCAGAAATACGGCGCAATCAAGGGCGGGTATCTGGCGGTGCGCCGGATCCTGCGCTGTAATCCGTTCAGCAAGGGCGGATATGACCCTGTTCCCTGACCGCATGAAGGCTGCGGGCAGCTGTCGCCGAGACTGCGCCCGCATTGGGGCGTGGAACCGAATGGAGACGGGCGTCGTCCCGAGGCTCCCCCGGGGAGGAGAATGTCCCGCTGATCTGGGCGCCGGGCATTCTTTTGATGTGCCGGAGCCGCGGTCGCTGCAAGGACAATTCAATTCCGTGGAGGATATTCAATGAGCGGACTTTTTCAAAGCATCCTGGAATGGATTTACAGATGGGTCGGCAACTACGGCTGGTCCGTCGTTGTGTTCACGCTGCTCATTCGCATGATCATGCTGCCCCTTGACATCAAGAGCAAGAAGAGCATGCGGGCAATGAACAAGATTCAGCCGAAGGTCGCCCTGCTGCAAAAGAAATATGCAAACGACAAGGACAAGCTGAACCAGAAGCTCAACGAGCTCTACCGCAAGGAGCACGTCAGCCCCATGGCCAGCTGTCTGCCGATGCTGATTACGCTGCCCATCCTCTGGTTCATGTTCGCAGCCATGCGCAACATGGCCAACGAGCACACCATCCAGATGATTCTCAACATCGCCGAGACCGGCGAGGTGCCCGCCATGCAGAGCTGGCTGTGGATCAAGAACGTCTTCCAGCCGGATTCCTTCATGGCCACCATCCTGCCCAAGGTGAGCGACGCGCTCAAGACCATCGTGCCGGTGAGCGGCTCCTCGATCCTGACGGAGGCCAACATCACCGCTGCGCGGGAATTCCTGGCAACGGAGCAGTACGCCGCCATCGCAGCCCAGTACGGCGCCAACGCGTTTACCACGATTCCCCTGAATCTGGTGTTCTTCAAGCCCGTGCTCACCCTGCCCACGTCCTTTGCAAACCTGTTCCAGTATGCCAACGGCCTGTTCATCCTGCCGGTGTTGGCGGCGGTCAGCCAGTTCCTGATGACCAAGTTCACCAACGGCAACAACATCAAGAAGAGCGAGGACATCCCCGAGGAACAGCAGGCTGCGGCAAACGCCATGAACAGCGGCTTCATGAAGTGGTTCTTCCCGCTGTTCTCCCTGTGGATCTGTGCCGGCTACAACGCGGCTTTCGCCATCTACTGGATGGCCGCCAACGTGATCCAGGTGGTGCAGCAGATCATCGTGAACTGGTACTTTGATCGCCAGGATCGCAAGGCCGCCCTGGAAGAGGAAGGCGCGGACGCAAGCATCAAGTAAGGTTCTTTTGAGTAGTAGATAAGGAGGCATCCTGCCTTGAGCAGATTTATTGAAGCAAGCGGAAAGACCGTGAAGGACGCGATCCAGAACGGCCTGAAGGAGCTTGGTTGCACGAATGACGAGGTCGAAACCACAGTAATTGACATGGGCAGCCCCGGACTGTTCGGCATGTTCGGCAAGCCTGCCAAGGTTCGTCTGACCGTCAAGGAGGACGATCATTCCTTCGACATTGAAATGCCCGTGTTCACCCTGGACCAGCCCGCGCAGGGCCGCAAGCGCGAAAAGAAGCGCGAGAGCAAGCCCGCGAAGGCCGAGCAGAGCGCCCCCAAGGCGGCGCCGGCGAAGAAGGCTGAGAAGGTCGAGGAGCCCGTGGCCGAAGTCAAGGACGAGCCCGTCCAGGAGGAAAGTGCCGCCGAGGCGAAGCCTGAAAAGAGCGAAAAGCGCAGATCGCGCAATCGCAAGGAGCGCAGCAAGGAAAACCGCGAGCCCAGGCCCGAGCCTGTGACCGTGGCGGCGCCTGCCGAGCCCGCGGAACCCTTTGTGGCCACCGCTGAGGAGGAGCTGAGCGACACCGCCAAGGGCGCGCGCGACTTCCTGAAGGGCCTGACGGACCGCATGGGCGTGCCCACCGACATTGAGGTGAGTGATTCTCCCGAGCAGTTGAAGATGCAGCTCTCCGGCGAGAACATGAGCATTCTGATCGGCCGCCGGGGCGAAACCCTGGATGCGCTGCAGTATCTCACCAGCCTGAACGTCAATCGGGGCCGCGAGGAGTACCTGCGCGTGTCCCTGGATACCGAGAACTATCGGGCCAAGCGCGAGGAGGCGCTGCGCAAGCTGGCCGTTCGCATGGCCAACCGCGCAAAGAAGAGCGGCCGCCGCGTCGCCCTGGAGCCCATGAACCCCAACGAGCGCCGCATTCTGCACTCTGCGCTGCAGAACGATCCGGAGGTCACCACGCACTCTGAGGGTGAGGAACCCTACCGCCGCGTGATCATCACGCTGAAGTGATCGAAGGGCTGCGAAAGTCCATCCTGCTTGCAGGATGGACTTTTGTTGTCTGGAGGGGACGTCGATGGATGGGCATGGGGTATCGGCTGTACGTTCGGGCGCCGTCTGAATCCGGTTGCAGGAAGCACGGACAGCAATACCGCGCAGTCAGGAGAAGCGCCGGTTGCGTGTGTTTGCTGGGATTGCTCGGATTGAGGATTGTCATGAAAGGGTGGGATCGGATGTGTCTGCGCACCCGGTGCTGAACGGTCTGAGCGCGGGTTGCATGGCTGTGGGTTCAATCTATGGACAGAAAACCCCCGCTCCATACGGAACGGGGGTGCAATTGTATCTGTGGGAGATCAGCCCTTGACCGCGCCTGCAACCATGCCCTTGATGATGTACTTCTGAAGGAAGAGGTAGAGCACGATGATGGGCAGGATCGAGAGCACCAGCATGGCCATCATTGCGCCCATGTCCACCGAGCCGTAGCCGCCCTTCAGATACTGAATGGCGATCGGGATGGTCTTGTACTTCTTCAGGTTCAGCACAAGGTAGGGCAGCAGGTAGTCGTTCCAGATCCACATGGTCTCCAGAATCGCGGTGGTCACGTAGGTGGGCTGCAGGATGGGCATCACGATGGAGAAGAAGGTGCGCACCGGCGTGCAGCCGTCTACCATGGCGCTCTCTTCGATTTCAATCGGGCAGGACTTCATATATCCGCAGAACATGAACACCGCAAGGCCTGCGCCGAAGCCCAGATACACGATCGGGATCGTGAAGGGCGTGTTCAGCTTGAGGTAGTCGGCCGTCTTGGAGAGGGTGAACATCACCATCTGGAAGGGCACGACCATCGAGAACAGGCAGAGGTAGTACACGCTGCGGGTGAGCTTCGTGCGCACGCGGCAGATGAACCAGGCGCACATGGAGGTGCACAGCAGGATCAGAATCACGGAAAGGATCGTGATGATCAGGCTGTTGACAAAGGAATCAAAGAAATTGATCTTCGTGAGGCCGTTGGTATAGTTCTCCCAGCCGACGAAGGTCTTTGCATTCGGCAGGGCGAAGGGCAGGCGGCTGATGAAGGCTTTCTTCTTGAAGGAATTGAACAGCACCAGCAGCAGCGGGTAGATATAGGCGATGGAGATCACGGAGAAGATGAGCGTCAGGATCCAGCTGCCCTTCTTCTGCGGAACTTTCACTTTCTTTGCGCGGGCCATTTACTGCTGCACCTCCTTGCGATTGGTGAGACGCATCTGCACCATGGCAATCATGGCCACGATGATCGTAAAGACCACGGCCTTCGCCTGACCAGCGCCCTCCCAGCCGTTGCGGCCGTAGAAGGTCTCGTAGATGTCCAGCGCCAGCAGCTTGAGCTTGCCGCTGGACTCCGCGCTCAGCAGCGCCAGGTTCTGGTCGAAGAGCTTGAAGGAGTTGGTCAGCGTCAGGAAGGTGCAGATGGTGATGGAGGGCATGACCATCGGAATCTTGATCTTGAACAGCGTCTGCAGCGGCGTTGCGCCGTCGATGGACGCGGCCTCGATCAGATCATCCGGGATGCTCTGCAGGCCGGCGATGTAGATGATCATCATGTAGCCCGCCTGTTGCCACAGCATCAGCACCGTCAGGCCCCAGAAGCCGTAGGCCTCGGAGTAGACCAGCGTGCGCCCGAATTTGTCCAGAATGCCGGTGAGCAGCAGGTTCCAGATCCAGCCCAGCACGATGCCGCCGATCAGGTTCGGCATGAAGAACACCGTGCGGAACAGGTTGGTGCCCCGGAAGCCGCGCACCAGCAGCAGCGCCAGCACAAAGCCGAACACGTTGATCAGGATGACGTTGACCACCGTGAACAGCGAGGTGAGCCACAGCGAATGCAGGAAATTGGAGCTGGGATCGGTGAAGACCCTGATATAGTTTGCCAGTCCGACAAACTGCGCATCCGTGACCGTTGTAAAATTGCAGAACGAGAGATAGATGCCCATGATAAAGGGAATCAAAAACCCGATCAGAAAGGCAAGCATGGTTGGCAACACGAAAATCGGCCAATACTTGCGCATGGATTTCTCCATAGAACCAACCTCCTGTTTGGCATTCTGCACTTGTCCGGCAGGCCATATCCGCTTCCGATATATCCGGGAGCGCATATCGCATGCCGCCCTGAACGCCTTCCTGCTCCACAGTTTCGCTCGCTCAAAATCAGCAGAGCAGGATGCGGCGCGGTTTACGCCGCATCCTGCTGCCGGTCAATCCCGCATGGGATCACCGTTCCTGTGCGGATCAGGAATTTGCAGCCGCGTACTCGGTGGCCCAGCCGTCAACGAAGGCGGTGACGACCGCGTCCCAATCACCGGTGCCCTGAGCATAGTCGGTCAGAGCAGCGCCAACGCCGTTCTTCCAGGTCTCAGAGGGCATGGTGGTGAAGTTCCAGGTCACGGGAGTCTTGCCGGAGGCGACGGACTCGGCGGCAACCTGCTTGAAGTAGTTGGTGGACGGCTTGGCAGCCTTGAAGGGGATGTCGAAGCCCATGGTGTCCGCCAGGGTGGTGGTGCCGGTCTCGGAGGTCACGAGCCAGTACAGGAAGTCCAGGGTGGCCTGGATGTCGGCCTCGGAAGCCTGGGCGTTGACGCACAGGAAGTTCTCGGTGCCGGTGCACAGGCCCTGATTCTCTTCGCCCTCAACGCCGATGTAGATGGGCAGCATGGTCAGGTTCTCGTCCGGGATGTACTCGGAGATCGCGCCGTACTCCCAGTCGCCATTCTGGAAGAACACGGCCTCTTCGAGCTGGAACTCAGCCTCGGCGTCGGAACCGGTCTTGGCAGCCAGCGCGGTGGGCTCGCAGGTGGCGTTGTTGATATACAGATCCCAGATGGCCTTGTAGTTGTCCAGATAGGTGCCCTTGATGGCATCGGTGGAGGTGATGCCGTCCGCCAGATACTCGTAGTAGATGGGCATGTTGGCCAGGTGGGTCTTGAAGCGCCAGTCAGAGGAGGAATCCATGCCGGCGGAGGTGAAGGCGGAGAAGCCCAGCTCGTCCTTGCGGGCGGTGATGTCCTCGGCGACGGCCTTCAGGGTCTCGAAGTTGGTGATGTCAGCCACGGTGTAGCCGGCCTTCTCCAGCAGAGCGGTGTTGGTGATGAGGCCGTAGGTCTCGGTCAGGTAGGCAATGCCCAGAACTGCGTCGCCGTCCTTCAGCGCGAAGGCGTCGCTGGTCAGCTCGCCGTAGAAGGCGGAGCCGGACATGTCATAGCAGTAGTCCTTCCAGGTGTTCAGACCCACGGGGCCGTTGACCTGGAACAGGGTGGGGGCTTCGGTCTTGGCGATCTCGGACTTCAGGGTGTCCTCGTAGGTGCCGGAAGCGGCGGTGATGACGGTCATCTCAACGCCGGTCTCCTCGGTGTAGGCAGCGGCCAGGGCTTCCCACGCCTCAGCGACTTCGGGCTTGAAGTTGAGGTAGTAGATGGAACCGGTTTCCTCTGCGCCGGCGACGGATGCCAGAGACAGAACCAGCGCCAGGGTCAGAACCAGAGCAGCAAGTTTCTTCATGTTGTTTCTCCTTTCAGGATTGCCATTGCACTTGGGAATGACGAAATTCCCATAACGTAATTTTAGCGCAATCTGCCCAATTTGTCAACGGGAAATCGTCAGTTTTTTGAAATATGTGCACAGGTTTTATCTGTCAATCAACGTTATCGTAATCCTGCACCGTCGACTGGATCGTTCCCGTGGCCTCCTTTTTGTGCCGGTCCAGCTGGGCCAGCGCCCGGGGATTGTGCGTGAGGCTCGCCGGACCGCCCACGCAGCCGTTCTTGCAGGCCATGCCCTCGATGAAATTCTGCTTGAGCTTGCCGGAGCGGGTGATGGTCAGCAGCTTTCTGCATTCCGCAAGGCCGTCGCCGATGGCGGGATCGAGGTTGAACTGCTCTGCCGCCACGCCCTGCTCGTTCAGGGCTTCGCGCACGGCCTCCGCCAGACCGCCGCAGCGGGCAAAGCCGCGGCCGAAGGGAGACACGCTGCGCATGTCGGCATTCTCGCACGCGGCGGGATCCACATTGCGCGCACCGAACATGGCCTGCATCTCCTCGAAGGTCAGGCTGTAATCCACATATTCGCTGGCGCGGGTGTTCATGGCCTCGCTCTTCTTGGCGATGCAGGGGCCGATGAACACCACCTTGGCGGTGGGATCCTTCTCCTTCAGGCGGCGGGCAATGGCGGCCATGGGGGAGAGGGTGTGGGAGACGTAGTTCTTCAGATTCGGGAACTCCTGCTCCACGAAGCTGACGAAGGCGGGGCAGCAGCTGGAAGTGAGGAAGCCCTTTTCGGCAAGCTCACCGGCCTCCTCCCAGGCGGTGAGATCGGCGCCCTCGGCGGCCTCGGCAACAAAGTAGAAGCCCAGCTTCACCAGGGCCGTGACCAGCTGGCCCACCTGCAGCTTGGGGTACTGGGTGGCGATGGAGGGCGCGATGACGGCGTAGACGTGGTACTTGCGGTTCTCATCGGACTGACGGATCAGGCGGATGACGTCCGTGATGTAGGATTCATCGGTGATTGCGCCGAAGGGGCAGCGGTACACGCACGCGCCGCAGGAGACGCACTTCTCCTCGTTGATGCGGGCCTTGCGGGAGTCGGGATCGATCTCGATGGCGCGGGTCTTGCAGGCCTCCACGCAGGGGCGCACCACGCGCACGATGGCGGAGTAGGAGCAGGCGTTGAGGCACTGGCCGCACTCCACGCACTTGGTCTTGTCGATCTGGGCGCGCAGGTTGACGATGGAGATGGCGCCCTTGGGACAGGTGTTGGCGCAGTAGCGGGCGATGCAGCCGTGGCAGGAGTGGGTCACCTGGATGCCCTCGATGGGACATTCGTCGCAGGCGATGGGCAGCACGCGCACGTTGCGCCGGCTGTGGCCGCCCGCACCGATGGCTGCCGCCACGCGCTGGTTGATGATGGCGCGCTCCTTGTAGATGCAGCAGCGCATGGTGGGCTTGCCCTCGGGAATGATCTCCTCGGGAATGCTGAGCATGTTCTCCGGCAGCAGCTGGTCCGCGTAGGCCAGCTCGGCCACCTTCTTGAGCACCTTGTACTTGATTTCCTGTACGGAAGTTTCAAAGAACGGCATGATGGAATTCCTCCTTCACCGTGAAAACCCCATGTGGCTGCACATGGGGGTCGTCGGATTGTAAGCTGTACGGTTTAAAATTCGGGCCGGGAGGCTTGAATTCCTTCCCGGCCCATAGGATTCTGAAGATTTAATTTGTGGAAATCACGGATTGAGATTCAACTCCTGATACAGGAGGTAGTTGAGCGTTGCCTCGTCGATGGAGCTGTCCATCGCGGGATCGATCACCGTCAGATTCGCGCCGTAGAGCTCGTTGACCTTCATCTGGAAGGCGGCGACGGCCTCCAGCGTGGCGGCGTCCAGCACGCCGGGCTCGGCGTTGTCGGCATTGATCAGGCCGTACTTGTACAGCGCCCACTGCACGCTCTGAATGTCGTTCGGATCGCTGGCGGCGTCGATGTAGGTGAGCTGTTCGCTGCCGGAATCCGCCGGGACGTCCGGCTCCACGGGTGCTTCGGGTTCGGCCGCGCCGGGCACACCGAAGACCAGCTGATTCCACACTGCGTCGGCTTCGCTGCCGCCCAAGGGAACCGCGCCCACCGTGAGACGCCACAGGCCCGGACCCTTCAGGGAGAGCAGGTAGTCCGTCTCGACGGTCTTGCCGGTGTCGTTGGTGGAGCCGAGGGAATAATCGGTGCCGTCCTCGTAGCTCAGCGTGGCGATGTAGTGATCCACGTCGCCCTCGGCCATCCAGCTGAAGATGATGCTGGAGCCGCTGATGTAGGTCACGCCGTTCTCCTGGTAGACCGAGGAGCCGATGTTGATGACGGGCGCGTTGACGCTGGGCGCGCGGGTGGGCTCGGGCGTGGGCTCCTGGGTGGGCTCCGCGGTGGCTGCGGCCGGTCGGGCCAGCTGAATCGTCTGCCAGACGATGTCAGCTTCGCCGCCGTTTTCCGGCAGCGCACCCACGCGCAGGGTGTAGGTCTTGCCGGGGGACATGTCCTTGCTGTTGACGGTCATCTCCGTCTTTGTGGTGGCGTCCGTGCTGTTGATGAGGTTGTTGTCCTCGTCGTAGAGGTAGATGGAGTAGCCCGCTGCGCCGGAGGCGCCCCAGGTGATGCTGAACTTGCCGCTGTCGGGCACTTCGATGATGCTGCCGTCGCTGCTCATGCCATTCACCTGCACGCGGAAGTCCTCCACGGTGCCGACGGCCGGCTGCTCGGGCTCCGGCGCGGATGTTTCAACGGGCGCATCGGTGGCAGAAGCGCCGCCGATGGTCCATTCGTTGCTGTAACAGTACTCCAGGTACTGCAGCGTCAGCGCGTCGCACACGCCGGTGACCTCCAGCACCTGTTCGCCCTTCTCCTGGTTGACCCACTGCTGGAAGGCGACGACGGCGCTGACGGTTCCGTTGCCATAGCTGCCGTCCACATCGGCGGGGGTCAGCAGGCCCACGGCGGAGAGCATCTCCTGCACGTAGCGGATGGATTCCTTCGGAGAGGAGCCGTCCACGACGATGTTGCCGCCCTCGCTGTAATCGGGATCCTCCTCGGGCGCCACGGTGGGTTCCTCGGTGGGAACCGGCGTGGGCTCGGGCGTGGGCGCCTCGGTGGGCGCCTGGGTGGCGTACGCCGCGCCGATGTTCCAGCCGTTGTCGGAGCAGTACTCCAGGTACTGCAGCGTCAGCGCGTCGCAGATGCCGGTGACCTCCAGCACCCCGCTGCCCTTCTCCTGGTTGACCCACTGCTGGAAGAGCACGACGGCGTTGATGGTCCGGTTGCCGTAGTTGCCGTCCACGTCGGAGGACTTCAGCAGGCCCACGGTGGAGAGCATCTCCTGCACGTAGCGGATGGACTCCTTCGGCGAGGAGGCGTCCACGAGGTTGTTGTCCTCGGTGTAATCGGGATCCTCCACGGGGGCCACGGTGGGCTCCTCGGTGGGAACCTGCGTGGGAACCTGCGTGGGCGCTTGCGTGGGAACCTGCGTCGGCGCCTGGGTTGCGGTGGATACCTTCATGCCGTTTTCCACACAGTAGCGCAGGTACTGCTGGGTCAGCAGATCGCACTCGCCGGTGACGGCCAGGGTCTCCACGCCGCGGTTTTCGTTGACGTACTGCTGGAAGGCCTTCACGGCGGCGGTGGTTCCCTTGCCGTACTTGCCGTCCACGTCGCTGGACTTGAGCAGACCCACGGCCTCCAGCAGCTCCTGCATCTGGGTGATCTCCGCCCTGGAGGAGGAGCTGTTGATGGTGCCGCTGCCCTGCGGGGTGTTCATGGGCTTGGGGGTGGCCGTCGCGGTGGGTGCGGGCGTGGGCGTGGCCGCCTGCTGCTCCAGCCACCAGTCGACGTAGTAGTCCAGATAGGTCTGGGTCAGCTCGTCCACCACGCCGTCCACGTTCAGCGCGTTGTAGCCCTGCAGCTGGTTGACGCGGATCTGGAAGTTCTTCACCGCGGTGGTGGTGCTGGAGCCGAACACGCCGTCGGCGCTGCCCTCGGGCAGCAGGCCCAGCGCGATGAGCTGCTGCTGGAGGCCGCGGATGGCCGACTTGGAGGAGCCGGCGTTGATCACGCCCTTGTCGGGCGCGGCGGTCACCAGCGGCTTCGGCGTGGGCGTGGGCTTGGTGAGGGACACGGAGGAGTTGTACAGCCACTGCAGGGTCTTCTGGCCCGCAATGCCGTCCACGGCGAGCTTCTTCGCCGGGGAGCAGTTCTCGTTGACGTAGGTCTGGAAGTCCTTCACCGCCTGCTTGGTGGCGGCGTCGTACTTGCCGGTCACGTTGGAGCTGCTCAGCCAGCCCAGCTTCACCAGGGTTTTCTGCAGAGAGGTGACGTCGGTGGTGCTGGAGGAGTTGTTGACGGTGTCATACTTTTCCTCGGTGATGATGGTGGGCTTCTTCGTGGGCGTGGCAGCCTGTTGCTGCTGCTGGTTGTATTCCTTCTCAACGTCGCCGTTGTAGGTGTAGTCCATCCACGAGAGCTCCGGATCCACCAGCGCCGCGAAGGTGGCGGTGGCATAGGGCGTGGGCGTGGGCGTCGAGAGCGGCATCCAGGTGGTGTCGGTCGCCACGGTGGCCAGGGGATTTTCGATGGTCACGTCGTCCGGGTCGCTCATGGAGTTGAGGAACAGCACCAGGCCCAGGGCGATCACCAGCACCACGGCGGCCGCGATGCAGATGTAGAGCACGATCTTCTTGCGATGATCGGCCTCGTCCAGATCGTCGTCGACTTCGTCCTCGTGGGAGGGGGCTGCGCCGTTCTTGCGCTGGGCGATGTAAGCCGTGCCGTTCTCCTCGAAGTAGAAGTGGCGCTTCTTGGGATCCTCCACGCTCTCCACGCTGGCGCGCAGCTTCTGCATGCCGGCCTCGAAGGCGTCCTCCATGCCGGCGATGGGCACGACGCTGCCGTCGTTGAGGCGCTCGGCGCAGTTGCGGGGCAGGTATTCGCGGATGCGGATGATGCCGCCGCGCTTGGTGTCCAGCGCGGTGTACACGATGCCGCCCGAATCCTGGCCCAGGGCGCGACCCACCAGGAAGCGGTCGCGGTACACCAGGGTGCCCGGCAGCATCTGAATTTGCGGAACCGCGGCGCGCGCGTCCTTGCCGCAGTGCGGGCAGATGCTCTCGCCGTTCAGGTCCTGAAAGCAGTACATGCACAGATTTTCGTATGCCATATTTTCCACTCCTTTGGCGGGGAATTCGGGGGTAGAATCAGCCGATCAGATCGGCCAGGTCGGCGCACACATCCGCAAAGATCTCCTCGATCGTGCGGTTGGAATCGATGATGTGCACGCGCTCCGGCTCGGCGGCGTGGATCTCCGCGTAGGCCTCGTAGACCCGGCGGACGAAGCTGTCGCCCTCCACCTCGATGCGGTCCAGCTGCGTTCCCGCGCGCAGGCGCCGGGACACGGCCTCCCGATCTCCCACGAACAGCAGCGTGCGGTCGGGGGTGATCGCCCTTGCCGGTGCGTTTATTTGACGTATAAAATCGTCTCCAAGTTCACGCCCACGGGCCTGATAGGCAAAACTTGAATCCAAAAATCGATCGCAGAGCACAATTTTGCCATTTTTTACCGCAGGAAGGATCACCTGGCGGACGTGCTCCGCGCGGGATGCGGCGTAGAGCAGGGCCTCGCATTCGGAGGACATGCCCTTGTAGCGGATGTCCAGCACCAGTTCGCGGATGCGCTCGGAGATCTCGCAGCCGCCGGGCTCGCGGGTGCAGAGCACGTCGTAGCCGCGCTCGCGCAGGTATTCAGCCAGCATGTTCATCTGGGTGCTCTTGCCGCAGCCGTCCGCGCCCTCGAAGCTGATGAAGCGCCCCGGGGCCACAGTCTCGCCCGGCAGCAGGATCTCCCGCAGCGCAGAGACGCTGTCGGCGATCTCGTCCGCGCCGGATTCTTCGAGCTCCGCGTGGGAGCCGTAGCCGTAGCTCACGCCGATGGCGCGCAGGCCCATGTCCCGTGCGGCGGCCATGTCGAACTTCCGGTCGCCCACCATGGCGGCGCCCTCGACGCTGCGGCCGTTGAGGGCGGCGGAGATCAGTTCGTGCTTGTCGGCGTGGGTGGTCTCCATGTGGATGCCCACGATGGCGTCAAAGTACTGCGCGAAGCCGAAGTGGTCGGCGATGCGGCGCACGAAGACCTCCGGCTTGCCGCTGGCGATGCCCAGATAGCAGCCCTGCGCCTTCAATTCCTTCAGAAGCGGCGCGATGCCGGTGTAGAGCCGGTTCTCCCGCCAGCCGATCTCGGAGAAGCGCTCGCGATAGACGTCGGCGGCGTGGCGCGCATCTTGTTCGCTCAGCCCGGTGTACTCCATGAACGCTGCCACCAGCGGAGGCCCCACGAAGCGATCCAGGATCGCCTGTTCGGGCACGGGCAGCCCCAGTTTTTCGCAGGCGTAGGCCACGCTGCGGGTGATGCCGATGCCGGATTCCGTGAGGGTGCCGTCCAGGTCAAAGAGGATCGTACTGTATTTCAACAATTATATCAGTCCCATCTTATTCGATCGTGTAGAATTCCATGATCCATTGTAACAATCAAATATGACTTTTCAAGCAAACTGTCATGAAATCGACAGGGTTTTGCAATCCGGCGGTTGATTCATGAACCGGGGTATGATAAGATAAAATAGAAGAAAAATGCGAATTCGGAGGTTCGATATGCGGAACTGGCTTTCCCTGGGCGGTGCGCGGCTGTTGACGGTCGCCGCAAACGACTTTGTGTGGGCGGAGAATCTGGGCAAGGTGATCGGCACGGCGCTGTTGAGCATGGTGCCCACCTATGAGGGCAGATACGCGGTGCCGGTGATGCTGAAGCTGGGCATGCCGCCGCTCTTTACCTACCTGCTGGCGGCGGTGTGCTCCACGATTCCCATGCCCTTCATCCTGCTGCTGCTGCGGCCGGTGCTGGACTGGTTCTACACCCTGCCCATCAAGCCGGTGCGCAAATTCGCCGCCTGGCTGGAGAGGCGCAGCGCGCGCAAGCGGGAGAAGATGCACGCCAAGAAGGGCAGCGGCATTCGCGGCTGGCTCCAGGGCCGGGTCTCCCAGGACACCATCGAGCTGATCGGCCTGTACATCTTCGTGGCGCTTCCGCTGCCGGGCACCGGCTGCTGGACGGGTAGCGCCATCGCAACGCTGTTTGAGATGCCCCGCTTCAAGTCGGCCATCGTCATTCTGCTGGGCAACTTCACCGCCTGCGCCATCACGCTGGCGATGAGCCTGGGCGCGTTTTCGCTGTTCTGAGCGTACCGGCGTCGCGACTGCGGGCGAGGGCGTGCGGTTTCTGACACAACATTCTGAATGATTCGCAGGGGGAGCGCGCTCCCACTGTCTGCAATGGAGGTGCTTTGGCATGCTGCGGGTGCATACGGGGGAAAACTGTCTGCTGTCCGGCGCGGTGGTGGAGAAGGTCGGCGCGGCGCTGGCGGCGGAGGATGAAACCCAGTACATCGTGGTGCCGAAGCAGCTGACGCTGCTGACCGAGCGGCTGCTGCTGGACGGTTTGCAGCTGCCCGGCTCCTTCCGGCTGCGGGTGCTCAGCCCTGCGAGGCTGTGCGCGCTGATCTTTGATGCTGCCGGTCAGCCCGAGGGTGTGCGCGTGGACGAGCGCGGGCGCGTGATGCTGGTGCGCCGGGCGATCCGCAGCGCCGGGGAGCTGACGGTCTACCGCAACGCCGACCGCCGCCGGGGCTTCGCCGACCGCTGCGCGCGGCAGCTGGAGATCTTCGTGCAGGGCGGGGTCACGCCGGAGATGCTGCGGGACTGCGCCGCGGAGAGCGCGGGCATGTCGCGCATGAAGCTCAATGATCTGGCGGCGATCTACGACGCCTTCCTGGAGCTGACTGCGGGGCGGTATCAGGACGGCGAGAGCGAGCTGATCGAGGCGGCAGCGCGCCTGGAGGGCGCGGCGTTTTTGCGCGGGGCGCACTTCTGGTTCTTCGGCTTCGACCTGATTCCGCCCACGCTGATGGAGCTCATCGCGGGTGTGGCGGCGCAGTCTGCGGGTGCGGAGCTGTTCTATCCCATCGCAGACGATCCTGCGGCCCGGGATGCAGACTGCTACCGCCCACTGGAGGGCGCGCTTGCGCGCATGGGCGACGCCTGCCTGGAGCGCGGCGTGGAGCTTTCCTGCTGCGCGCTGGACAATCGTACGGCTGCGGCGCAGGGGGAGATCGCCTGGCTGGCCCGGGAGATGTACGCCTATCCCATCGAGCCCCGGCATGGCGCGCCGGCGCACGTGCATCTGACCCTCGCCCGGGATGTGCGGGAGGAGTGCATGCTGGCTGCGGCCACGGCGCGCACCCTCGCCATGGGCGGTATGCGCTACGGGGACATCCAGCTGCTCTGCGCTGATCTGGACGCCTACCGGCCGATGCTCATCGAAGCCTTTCAGCTCTACGGCGTGCCGCTGTTTCTGGACAACAGCCGGCCGGTGTCGCGCATGGCCACGGCGGAGTGTCTGCTGACGGCGCTGCGGATGATCGAGAAGAACTTTCGCCGGGAGGACGTGTTCACGCTGCTGCGCACCGGCTACACCGATCTCAGCCGGGACGAGGCCGATCGACTGGCGAACTATGCCGTGCGGTGGGGCGTGGACGGCGGGCGCTGGCTGCGGCCCTTCAACCGCGGCACCGAGGCGGAGATTGCGGAGCTGGAGCCGCTGCGCAAGCGGTTGATGGAGCCGGTGGCCAAGCTGAAGGCCGCGCTGAAGGCGGCGAAGGATTTGAAGGGCCAGCTTGCGGCGCTGTTCGATTATCTGACGGACATCCGCGCCTACGAGAGGAGCCTGGAGCTTCAGCAGCAGCTCAATGCCGGCGGCATGCGCGAGGCGGCGGGCGCGCTCTCCCAGGCATGGAACCGCATCATTGGCGCGCTGGATCAGATGGCGGCGCTGATGGGCGGTGACAGGCTGAGCCTGCGGGAGCTGCATCAGACGCTCAGCGAGTCGCTGGAGGCCGCCGTGGTGAAGCCGCTGCCCCAGTCCGGCGACGCGGTGTACGCCCAGGGTACGGGCCGCATCCTGATGCAGCGCGCCCGGGCGCTGCTGGTGCTGGGACTGTCCGACGGCCGGATTTCTGCCGAGGACGGCCTGCTCACCGACGCGCAGCGCCAGGCGGTGGCGAAGCGCACGAAGGCATATCTGGGCCCGGATGCTTGCGACGCCGCCCGGCTGCGCCGCTTCTATCTGAAGGCCGCACTGGGCATGACTTCGGAGGAGGTCTGCTTCTCCTGCGCGCTGCGGGGCAGCGACAATTCCGCCCAGCGCCCCGGCACGGCGGTGGAGCTGCTGCGGGAGATCTTTCCCGATCTCCAGGTGCGCGGTGGCGTGGGGGAGGATGCACAGCTGGATCGCCTGCTCGCCTGTGCGCCCCGGGCAGCCACGGCCTGCGCCGCGCGCGCGGTGGCCGAGAGTCGGGACGGCGCTGCGGTGCGCGCGGGGGATCAATCCGCCGTGGCGGCGCTGCGCGAGGCCGGACGGACGCTTCCCGAGCTCCGGGATCGCCTGGAGCGCCTGGAGGGCATGCTGGGGGATGACGAGGGCCGGGAGGCCGTGGATCCTGCGGCGGCCCGCGCGCTCTACGGACGCCTGCAGGCGCAGAGCATCACCCGCCTGGAGAGATTCGCGAACTGTCCCTTTGCCTACTTCGCGGCCTACGGGCTGCGTCCGGAGCGCGTGGAGCCCTTCGAGCTGGACAGGCGACAGACCGGCACCTTTCTGCACGATGCGGTGCATGAATTCCTGCGCGCCTGCGGGGCCGAATTGAACGACATGGACGCTGCGCAGGCGGAACGGCGCATGGGGGCCATCGCCGATTCCATGCTGGAGGGCATGCGCATGGGCACGCCCATGGAGGACAGCGCCAGTGCCCGTGCGGAGTCCCGCGCGCTGCGCGCAACGGCCTGTCGCTGCGCACGGGTGCTGGCGGAGCAGATGCGGGGCAGCAGCTTCCATGCGGCGCAGCTGGAGCGCAGCTTCGGCCGGGAGGACGGTTCCGCGCGCCTGCGGGTGGGCGACACCGTGCTGGAGGGCCGCATCGACCGCGTGGACGCCTGGCCGGAGGGCAACAGCCTGCGGGTGATCGACTTCAAGCTGGGCGGCAAGCCGCTGAATCTGGCAGGCGCTTACCACGGATTGCAGCTGCAGCTGCCGGTGTATCTGGGCGCGGCGCTGAAGCAGAAGCGGGCCCGCAGCGCAGGCGTGTACTATTTCGCTCTGGACGAGGGCGTGGTGAACACCCAGAGCACCGATCCCCAACAGGTGGAGGCGGAGCGGGCGAAGGCCTTCCGCATGAGCGGCCTGCTGCCGGAGGATCCGGAGCTGATCCGCGCCCAGACGCCGGAGCCGGAGAAGGTGTTTCAGGCGCGCATGACCGGCGAGGGCAAGCTCTACGCCAGCGTGCCCTGCGCCGACGACAAGAACTTCGAGCGCCTGATCCGGCACGTGCTGCGCAAGGCAGAGGAGGAGATTTCGTCCATCCGCAGCGGCGAGGCCCGGGTGAGTCCCGCCAGCTTCGACGGCCGGGAGCCCTGCGCTTACTGCGACTACCGCGCCGCCTGCCTGTTCGACGCACGCATCGACGCGGGCAGGGTGCGCCGCATGAAGAACATCAAGTGGAACGAGGTGTTCGACCGCATCGCCGTGGAGGATGACGGCACGGAAGAGCAGGGATAAATCATTATATATATGAAAGGAACTGTCCGCAGAATTGCTGTGGACAGTTCCTTTTTGAATTGCGGTCCCTTGCCCGGAGGTGCGGCTAGTGTTCGCGCCAGGCCATCAGCAGCATCTCCTGCGTCAGCTCCAGGCCCAGCTTGCGCTGAAGGTTCATGGAGATGCGGTTGTCCTCCTCCACCTGACAGTAGGGCAGGCGGCCGGTCTCCATGCAGAAGCGCAGGATGAAATTCTCCAGCGCCGCGCCGTAGCCTTGCCCGCGCTGCTCCGGGAACACCTCCAGCATGCCGAAGTCGCCCTCGGGATGGATGCCGACAAAGCCCACGTCCGCGCCCTGCGCATCGGTGGCGAAGAACAGCTCGCCCCGGCGCGCCTGACTGCGCAGCGATTCCGGGCTGTTCAGGTGGTAGACCTGAAGGATGTGCTCCAGGGCGCGCGCATCGGGAACGGCGATGTGCAGCCGGGGATCGATTGGCGGCAGCTCCGGCTTCCGATAGGCCGCCTGGAAGCAGCGCATGCGGCCGTCGAGGTCAAAGCGATCGATCAGCGGCGCAAAGTCCGCGTTGCAGAGCATGATGAAGTCGATGCCGTCGACGCCCCGCAGCAGCTCCTCCGCATCCGGCGTGCTGTCTGCGGCCAGAACGTACATGCCGGCGGCGTCCTCGCGCACCAGCGCGCCGTGCGGCGTCTCCCGCAGGATCTGCGCCCGGCCCAGCCGCAGCGGCTCCGTGGCGCAGCAGTGCAAAAGCGGATTGTTTTTCTCCTCAAAATAGGACATGTCTCCCATCCTCCCTCACAGCTGACTCTGAAAACCCACGGCCTTGCCCAGAATGCGGATGCTGTCGCACTCGTCCAGCGTGAAGATCATCGGGGCGTAGCGCGGATTTTCCGAGAGCAGCTGCAGGCCGTTCTTGATGTGGTAGACCCGCTTGAGGGTTGCCTCGTCGTTGAGCACCACCGCGGCGATTTCCCCGTCGTCCACGTCGTCCTGACAGCGGATGAACACCAGGTCGCCGTCGTGGATCCGCGCGCCGATCATGCTGTCGCCCCGCACCCGCAGCGCAAAGTCGCACTTGAGGGAATCGTCGCAGAGGATCAGCTCCGTGTCCTCGTCGGCGTAGATGGGCACGCCGGCAGCGATCTCCCCCAGCACCGGCACGGCGCGTCGGTGGATGGGCAGTACGTCCCCGGCGTTGCGCAGGGAATCCGAAATCCTGCCGTCGCGGGGATACAGCAGTTCCACCGGACAGTTCAGCGCGTCGGCGATTTTCTTCAGCGTGCCGCCGGTGGGATTGCGGGTCTCGCCGTTGAGCAGCTTGTTCAGCGTCCCCTTCGGAACGCCCGACTTCTGGGAGAGCTGATCGGTGGTCAAACCGTTTTCGATCTTGAGTTTGGACAGTACCTCGCGCAGCTCCATCATCCTGGAACCCTCCTTCGCGTTCTTGTGCTACCAGTATAGAACAAATCTCCCGGAAATGCAAGACGAAAATAACCGAATTCGGGAAAAATATGCAAAAAATCTATTGACAATACCCGGATATGGGAGTATACTTCGCTCATAACCGAATACGGTTAATTCATTCGATTGCGACGGGAGGTAAGATTATGCAGAATCGTGCGGGAAGGTTGACGGATCGCCAGCGGCGCTTTGCGGATTTGTATCTGGAACTGGGAAATGCATCGGAGGCGGCGGAGCAGGCGGGCTTCAAGCGCAGCTACGCCCAGGGGGCAAAGCGCCAGCCGGCGGTGCAGGCTTACATGCAGGAGCGGCTGCGCCAGGTGCAGCAGAGAAACATCGCTTCGGCGGACGAGGTGCTGGAGTTCCTCACGGAGGTGATGCGCGGCGAGATTGCGGGCGAGCGGCCGGAGAAGAATTCCTCGCCGCGGATGCGTGCGGCGGAGCTGCTGGGCAAGCGGCTGGGCGTGTTCACGGATGTTGGCAGCGTGCTGCGGGGCGCGCAGGCGGTTCCGGAGATCGTGGACGACATCCCCGAGGAGGATGCGGCCGGCTGAGGAAATTTAATCTGTCCGCCGCTGGCAAGTTGTGCGCTGCGGCGGCATTGAATGAAGGGAAGGATGCAGGGAAGGGAGGAAGCGAAACGATGGAGTTTTTCGATTGGAGTCTGTTGGGAAGCTATGCGGGCGCGGCGCTGGCCGTGGCGGTGCTGACCCAGATCACCAAGGGAATTCCGGGCATTGTCAGGATCCCCACGCAGCTGTGGAGCTATGTGCTGGCGCTGGTCACGCTGCTGCTGGCGCTGATCTTCGGGCCGGGCTTCAGTGCCTCCGGCGCGGTGCTGGCGCTGTTCAACGCGGCGCTGGTGTCGCTGGCGGCCAACGGCGGCTACGCCGCAGTGGAGCGGGTGAAGGCGGGGCTGGAATCCGGGAAAGAGCAGGATTGAACACATAGCAAAGGGGATCGGGCGCAAACTACACCCGGTCCCCTTTCCCTGTCAAAACCATAAAACATTCCACAGGACAGCCAGTAGAATCGTGGGCGGCATAGCAGTCGCGCCTGCCTAAAGCAGTCGCGACCAGCCCGGGCGAATCCTTCGGATTCCAGCCCGGCGCTGCCGAAACCTGCGTGCAAGCGCTGCGGTTTCGGTGCGTAAGCGTGTACGTCGCCCACGGATACTGATTTTTCGATATGCACCGGCCGCACTGAAATGTATTTCAGCGGCCGACCGCACGCCGTAGGGAATTGAAAATTCCCCGGCGGCTGCTATGGAAAAATCGCTTCCTTGCAGTATTTCATTGTGCCGTTTGCGGCGCGATGAAATACTGAGGGGGTGGTAGTGGCGGGGGACGTGTTCCCCGTCCATCTTAGTCCAGATCGCCCACGAAGCAGGCGATGCGCTTGCAGCCCTCCACGATGTTCTGGCGGCTGGTGGCGTAGCTCAGGCGGGCGAAGTTGTCATCGCCGAAGGCCAGCGCCGGCACCACGGCCACGCGCTTTTCGTTGAGCAGCAGCTCGGCGAAGCGGCTGGAGCCGTCGATCACCGTGCCCTTGTAGCTGCGGCCGATCACGTTCTGCAAATTCAGCATGATGTAGAACGCGCCCTTGGGCAGGCGGCAGCTCAGGCCGTCGATCTCGTTGAGCATGCGGTGCATCAGCTTGCGGCGCACGTCGTACTCGGTGATCATGGACTTGATGTAGGTGTCGCCGCAGGAGAGGGCGGTGGCCGCCGCGTACTGGGCGATGGAGTTGGCGTTGGAGGAGGCGTGGCTTTGGAAGGCGGTCATGGCCTTGATGACGTTCTTCGGGCCCGCGGCGTAGCCGATGCGCCAGCCGGTCATGGCGTAGGTCTTGGAGACGCCGTTGACGATGATGGACTGGGCCTTGACGTCGTCGCCCAGGGAGGCGATGCAGACGTGCTTTTCACCGTCGTAGATCAGCTTCTCGTAGATCTCGTCGGAGATGATGTAGAAGCCGCACTCCACCGCCAGATGGGCGATGGCCTCCAGCTCCTGGCGCGGATAGACGCAGCCGTTGGGGTTGGAGGGGCTGTTGAGGATGATGGCCTTGGTCTTTTCGTTGACGTAGGGGCGCAGCATCTCGGCGGTGACGATGAAGTCGTTCTCCTCGCTGCCGTGCACCATCACCGGCACGCCGCCGGCCATGCGCACCATCTCGGGATAGCTCAGCCAGCAGGGGGAGGGCAGCAGCACCTCGTCGCCGGGGTTGATCAGTGCGCTCAGGGCGGTGAAGATCACCTGCTTGGCGCCGTTGGAGACGATGATCTGGGAGGGGTTGTAGGACACGCTGTTGTCACGGAAGAACTTGTCGCAGATCTTTGCGCGCAGATCCATGGTTCCGGCCACGGCGGTGTAGCGCGTGATGCCCGCGTCGATGGCGAACTTGCCCGCGTCGTTGATGTACTCCGGGGTGCAGAAGTCCGGCTCGCCCGCTCCGAAGGGGATCACATCCATGCCCTCGGCGCGCAGCTTTTTGGCCTGTGCGTCGATCGCAAGGGTCACGGAGGGGGAGATGGCCAGGGTGCGTTCAGACAAAGAAAGCGGCATAAAAATTCAGTTCCTTTCGGCAAATGTTGAAATCCACTCTATTTTATTCGCACCATGCGCGGGCTGTCCTGCAAATTTCAGTGAATTATATGTTAAATTTGAATTCGGAGAAAAATAAAATTGCAAATTTGAATGAAAAATGTCCATCAGATTGCTGAAAATGCAGGATTTTGAACGGGAATCAATAAATGTTTATTCTTTCAGAATTGCAGATTCACAAAAAACGTGCTATACTAAAAAATGGCTTTCCATAAAGCGCTCATTTCGGCAGGAATTTTCCAACGGGGAAAAACGGTTTCCGAAGGCGCGGGCCTCACAGCACGCGCGCACAGAGTCAGGCGCGCAGTACGCAACTATCCGGAGGTGCATCGAATACATGGAATTCAAGAGGATGACAGTAGAACAGATTAAGCAGAACCTGATCGATAAGCTGCGCAGCAATTTCGGCTGCGAAATTACCGACGCGACCGAGGACCAGCTGTACAAGGCCGTGGCGCTGACGGTGCGCGACGAGATCATGGAGCGCAGGACTGAGTCCCGCGGCGTGCGCAAGAGCACCGGTTCCAAGAAGGTGTACTATCTCAGCGCGGAGTTCCTGGTGGGACGTTCGCTGTTTTCCAACATGGTCAATCTGGTGAATGAGAAGAACTATGCGCAGGCGCTTGAGGAACTGGGCATCGACAGGACCATGATCTCCGAGCGCGAGCCGGAGCCGGGCCTGGGCAACGGCGGTCTGGGCCGCCTGGCGGCCTGCTTCCTGGACGCGCTGTCCTCCCTGGAACTGCCGGCCATGGGCTGCACCATCCGCTACGAGTACGGCCTGTTCCGCCAGAAGCTGGTGGACGGCTATCAGGTCGAGGTGCCCGACAACTGGCTGGACGGCGGCAACATCTGGGAGATCCCGCGCCCGGCGGAGACCGTCGAGGTACACTTCGGCGGCCGCGTGGAGCAGTATGAGGAGGACGGCCGCCTGTGCTTCCGCACGGTGGATTCCGTGGTCGTGCAGGCCGTTCCCTACGACATCCCCACCGTGGGCTACGATTCCAGCATGGTCAACATGCTGCGCGTCTGGTCCGCACGCTCTCCCAAGCGCATCGACATGCCCGCCTTCAACCGCGGCCAGTACGTCAAGGCCATGGAGGAGCGCGAGCTGGCCGAGGTCATCTCCAAGGTGCTCTATCCCAACGATGACTCCTGGCAGGGCAAGGAGCTGCGCCTGAAGCAGCAGTACTTCTTCTCCTCCGCCTCCGTGCAGTACATTGTCCGCGACTTCCTGTCCGTCTACGGCCCCCAGTGGTCCATCTTCCCGGACAAGGTCGCCATTCACATCAACGATACCCACCCCGCGGTGGCCATTCCCGAGCTGATGCGCATCCTGATGGACGAGCACTACCTCAGCTGGGAGGAGGCCGAGGACATCTGCCATCGCACCTTCGCCTACACCAACCACACGGTGCTGCAGGAGGCGCTGGAGAAGTGGCCGGAGAACCTCTTTGCACAGACCCTGCCGCGCGTCTACCAGATCCTCTGCGAGATGAACCGCCGCCTGTGCGAGCGCCTGTGGGACGCCTATCCCGGACAGTGGGAGCGCATCGGCCACATGGCCATCATCGCCTACAACCAGGTGCACATGGCCAACCTGTGCGTGGCCTGCACCCACTCCGTCAACGGCGTGTCCGGCATCCACACCGACATCCTCAAGAAGCAGACCTTCCACGACTACTACGTCATGGAGCCGGAGAAGTTCGTGTCCATCACCAACGGCATCACCCATCGCCGCTGGCTGATCCAGTCCAACCCGGGCCTGTCCGATCTGATCGACTCCGCCATCGGCGACAAGTGGCGCAAGGACATGAACTACATTTCGGATCTGAAGCCCTTTGCGGATGATCCGGCCTTCCGCCAGAAGTTTGCCGAGGTGAAGTTCTACAACAAGCTGCGCTTCTCCGACCGCCTGCGCCGCATGCAGGGCATCGAGGTCAATCCCGAGAGCATGTTCGACGCCCAGGCCAAGCGCCTGCACGAGTACAAGCGCCAGCTGATGAACGCGCTGGGCATCCTGATGCTCTACAACAAGATCGACGAGGATCCCTCCTTCGAGATTCCGCCCAAGACCTACATCTTCGGCGCGAAGGCGGCCCCGGGCTATCAGCGCGCAAAGCTGACCATCAAGCTGATCAACTCCATCGCGGATCTGGTGCGCAAGCATCCCCGCGCCTCCAAGATGATCAATGTGGTGTTCCTGGAGAACTACTGCGTGTCCCAGGCGGAGGTTCTGATGCCCGCCGCCGAGGTCTCCGAGCAGATCTCCACCGCCGGCAAGGAGGCCAGCGGCACCGGCAACATGAAGTTCATGATGAACGGCGCGCTGACCATCGGCACCATGGACGGCGCCAACTGCGAGATCTTTGACGCCGTGGGCGCGGACAACATTTACATCTTCGGCCTGACCGCCGACGAGGTGGAGCGCGGCTACGCCAGCTACCGCTCCTTCGAGATCTACGAGACCAACGCCGCCATCCGCAAGGTGCTCAACCAGCTGATCGACGGCACCCTGTGCCCGGAGCATCCGCACATGTTCCAGGAGATCTACCACGGCCTGCTGTTTGGCGACAACGGCGGCATGCCCGATCCCTACTTCGTGCTGAAGGACCTGCCGATGTACATGGCCGCCCAGATGCAGATCTCCCGCGATTACACCGACAAGGATCTGTGGCTGCGCAAGGCCGTCATGAACACCGCCTGCTCCGGCGTGTTCGCCGCGGATCGCACCATCAAGGAGTACAACGACAAGATCTGGCATCTGAAGCCGCTGAACCTGTAAGCCTATGACGCTCTATCACGATTCCCGTTCCGAGGAATACCGCAGCCCCATGGGAGCCGCACCCTGCGCTGGCAAGGTGCGGCTGCGGGTGCGCGCCGATCAGGTGCGCTCCGTCACGCTGCGCATCTGGTGGAACGATGCGGAGTACCGCTGGTACATGCGCCGAGTGGAGAACGGCCTCTACGAGTACGAAATGTCCGTTCCGGAGCAGCCCGGCCTGCTCTGGTACTACTTCATCGCCGAGGACAGGGATGGCAACACCTGGTATCTGGGCAATGCCGACGACGGCATGGGCGGTGTGGGCAGCGTGACCCGGTCCGAACCGCCGGCCTTCCAGGTGACGGTGTACGATCCCGATTACCGCACGCCGGAGTGGATGCGCGACGGACTGATGATGCAGATCATGGTGGACCGCTTCAACAATGCAGGCGGCACCGACATGAAGAATCTGCCCCGGGGCTCCTACTACCACGCCCACTGGGACGACGACCCCGCGCTGGTCATCAACGACAAGAAGGGCAGCAACTCCGCCAACGACTTCTTCGGCGGCAACCTGAAGGGCATCGAGGAGAAGCTGGACTACATCCGCAGCCTGGGCGTGACGGTGCTGTACTTCAACCCCATCTTTGAGGCGAACAGCAACCACAAGTATAATACCGGCGACTACATGAAGATCGACCCCTCCTTCGGCACGGAGCAGGACTTTAAGGAGCTCTGCGCCGCAGCGAAGAAGAAGGGCATTCACATCATCCTGGACGGCGTGTTCTCCCACACCGGCTCGGACAGCGTGTACTTCGACCGCTACGGCAATTACGGCGGCAAGGGCGCCTACTGCGATCCCCAGAGCCCCTACCGCAGCTGGTACAACTTCAACAACTGGCCCGACGATTACGACAGCTGGTGGGGCTTCAACACCCTACCCAATGTCAACGAGGAGGACCCCAAGTACAAGAAGTTCATCATCACCGGCCGGGACAGCGTGCTGGCCCACTGGATGCGCGCGGGCGCAGGCGGCTGGCGGCTGGACGTGGCCGACGAGCTGCCGATGGACTTTCTGCGGGCGCTGCGCAAGCGGGAGAAGGGCATCGACCCGGATTCCGCGCTGATCGGCGAGGTCTGGGAGGATCCCACCAAGAAGGTGGCCTACGGCGAGCTGCGCTGCTACTGCACCGGCGATACGCTGGATGCGGTGATGAACTATCCCCTGCGCGAGGCGGTGCTGGACTTCATGCGCTGCCGCATCAACGCCCGGGAGTTCGTGCGCCGGGTGGAGAGCATGCGGGAGAACCAGCCGAAGCAGTTCTTCTATTCCCAGATGAACCTGCTGGGCAGCCACGACCGTCCCCGGGCGCTTTCCGTGCTGGCGGACGTAGGCAACATGGAGCCGGAGCGCAAGTACCGCTATCCCATCGAGCTGGAGCAGCGGGACTACGACCACGGCAAGCGCCGCCTGATCGCCGCGTGGAACCTGATCTGCGCGCTGCCGGGCATGCCCTGCATCTACTACGGCGATGAGGCGGGCCTCTACGGCATGAGTGATCCCTACTGCCGGGGCACCTATCCCTGGGGCAGGGAGGACAATGAACTGATCGAGGCCTTCCGGGATGCCGCAAAGCGCCGCATGAAGTCCCATGCGCTGCGCACCGGCGAGATGCAGCTGGACGCCATCGGCGAGGATGTGGTGCTCATCGAGCGCAGCATCCGCGGCGGCAAGGACGCCTTCGGCAAGTCCGCAAGGAACGAGACCTGTGCGCTGGCGGTGAATCGCGCGGCGGAGTCCCGCTGGATCGAGTACGCCGGCAAGCTGGTGGAGGTTCCCGGTGAGACTGCCCTGACGCTCAAATAAACTCCAAATAATCGGAACTTCTGCACGTAAAATGTGTGGAAGTTCCTGCATTTTTGGCTGAATGCATTGACGGCATGGAAACAACATGTTATGATGGAAAGTACGATCATTGCAGCGATGGGGATGCATCCGATCCAAAGCGCTGCATGCAGGAAAGGCTTGTGATTCCATGCAGAACCGGGAAAAATTCGCATCGAGGCTGGGCTTCATACTGATCTCTGCGGGCTGTGCCATCGGCCTGGGCAACGTGTACCGCTTCCCGATCATCACGGGCGCCTATGGCGGCGCATTCTTTGTGCTGATCTACCTGGTGTTCCTGGCGCTGCTGGGCCTGCCGGTGATGCTCTGCGAACTCGCGGTGGGGCGCGGTAGCCAGCGCAGCATCGCCACCTCCTTCGAGGTGCTGGAGAAGAAGGGCCAGAAGTGGCACTGGATGAAGTATCTGGGCATCGCCGGCAACTACCTGCTGATGATGTTCTACACCTGCATCTCCAGCTGGATGGTGATCTACTTCGCGAAGTACCTGGGCGGCTCCATGATGCAGCACCAGGGCGTGGAGGCGCTGGGCGGCGTGTTCGGCGCTATGATCGGTAATGTGGGCCTGGTGCTGCCGGTCACCTTTGGCGTGATCCTGGTCTGCTTCGGCATCTGTTCGCTGGGCCTGCAGAAGGGCGTGGAGAAGATCACCAAGGTGATGATGGTGTTGCTGCTGGCGCTGATCCTCTGCCTGGGCGTGTACTCCTGTACCCTCAGCGGTGCGGGCGCGGGCCTGAAGTTCTATCTGGTGCCCTCGCTGGACCACCTGAAGGAGAGCGGCGTGTGGACGGTGATCGCCGCCGCCATGGGCCAGGCCTTCTTCACCCTGAGCATCGGCATCGGCTCCATCGCCATCTTCGGCAGCTACATCGACAAGAATCGCAGCCTGACCGGCGAGGCCGTGACCATCGTCTCCCTGGACACCTTCGTGGCGCTGGCGGCGGGCCTGATCCTGTTCCCGGCCTACTTCACCTTCAATGCCGGCGCGCAGGGCATCCCCGCGGATCAGGCGGGCGCGGGCTTTTTGTTCACCACCCTGTCCGCCATCTTCAATTCCATGGGGGCCGGGCGCATCGTGGGCGCGCTGTTCTTCCTGTTCATGACCTTCGCAGCGCTGTCCACCATCATCGCCGTGTTTGAAAACATCATGTCCTTCTGGCTGGAGCAGACGAAGCTCAGCCGCCGGAAGATCGCAATCATCAACATCGCCCTGCTGGCGGTGCTGTCGCTTCCGGCCATCTTCAGCGAGAACCTGTGGAGCGGCGTGCACCTCTTCGGCAAGAGCTTCATGGATATGGAGGACTACGTCGTCTCCAACCTGCTGCTGCCCATCGGCAGCCTGTTCTACGTGCTGTTCTGCACCTCCCGCTACGGCTGGGGCTGGAAGAACTTCGAGGGCGAGGTCAACACCGGCCGCGGCGTGAAGCTGCCCCGCTGGCTGCGCCCCTACATGACCTGGGTGCTGCCGGTCATCATCGCCGCAATCCTGGTGATGTCCGTGCTCTGACGGACTGAATGTATCACCGTAGGGCGGGGTGCCCTCACCCCGCCGCACGGTTCGGGACGAAGCCGAACCGTGTTTTCAGAACCAGACGTAAGAAATCAAGTCCATTTTTGCCGGGCTTGATTTCGTGCCTTGAGATACAGAATCATACGGATAGAAACACAGCACCTCTGCCCCTTGAACCTATGGGGCAGAGGTGCGTTTATTGTACCCCGAAAACCCCGCGCTAGGCGTGGGGTTCAGTGGAGCTTAAGCGGTGCGTACGAAAGAAAAACTCCTTTTGCTATAATGGAGATGCGGTCTGGCAACTGCATGACGAAAAGCAAAAGGAGGACATCCGCAATGGCGAATGACAATAAGAGT
>SFET01000059.1 GCA_004557125.1 Clostridiales bacterium
GTCAGCGTGATGCAGAGGATGCTGCAGGAGAAGGCAGAAGTCCTGACCGCCTGTCGCGCGGCGCTGGATGCGGTGCTCGACACCACCGAACTCGACCGGACTGCAAAGCGGCTGGAGGAACAGGTGCTGGGCATTGCGGAGCGCGTGCGAAAGCTGGTGGAGGAAAACGCTCGGGTGCAGATGAATCAGGAGGAATACCAGCAAAAATACAATGCACTGGCTGAAGATTATGAAAAAGTCAGCGAGAAGCTCCGGAGGATTGCAGTTCAGAAGCAGGATAAGGCGGACCGCAGGCGGAAGATTGAGATTTTCATCCGAATGCTGGAGCAGCAGGAAGAATGCCTGGATTTTGATCCATACACCTTTGTGGCACTGGTGGATCGGGTCGTTGTAAGGAAAGATAGGGAGCTGGTATTCTGGTTCAGAAATGGGATGAATTATAGATCGTCCTACCGAGGAAGGGAAATTGCATGGATCTGAAGGCCCCATTGGACTGGGTGCCGTTCACTTATTCTCCGTCGTCTAGCTCCACGCCAGCCTCATCCAGAAAGGCATGAATGTAGGGCAGGGAGATGCCCACGGTGATGTTGTGGGAGGGCATCTTGCTGATGCGGATGAAGTCGTGCTCCTCCTCGAAGGGGCAGAGCTGGTGGATTCCAGGTGGCCGCCGAGGATGAAGTCCACGTCGTTCATCAGATGCAGTGCGGCGATCAGCTGTCCGAGATTCTTGAGGTAGAGGTTCCAGCGCTTGATGGCGGCCACGTCGCCGGCGCGCATGGTTTCAAAGAATGCGCCCAGCGTCTCCTCGCCCACCAGCGCCTGAAGGGACAACAGGGTGTCCCAGCAGCCGCGCTTGCCGCAGTAGCAGAGCTCGCCACGGGAGCGCACCTGGATGTGCTCGAAGGTGGAATTGTGGCCGTGCTTGCCGATCATGATGTGGCGACCGATGATGATCGCTCCGCCCAGATGGGAGCTCAGCGACAGATAGACGGCGTTTGTCAGCTCCGGCGAGATCCACAGCTCCGACATGGCCGCGCCCATGGGGTCGTGGACGAAGCGGCAGGGCAGATGAATGTCATTTTCAAACACGTCGATGGTCAGGCCCGTACAGCCCAGAATCGCGCCGTAGACGATGCTGCGTCCGTCCTCGGAGGCCAGACCCTGCGCAGAGATGCCCACGCCTAAAATGCGCTCCCGGGGAGCCTGAAGCGCGTCCACAAAGCTGTTGATGGCCTGGCAGATCCTACTATAATAGGTAGGCTCATGGGCAAAGCGCAGCTCCACCACCTCGCGGCGCAGCTTTTCCCCGTACAGATCCACGGCGATCATCTTCACCCGCGCCCGCAGAATCTCCACGCCGATGGCCACGCGATAGTCCGGCACGATGGAATAGGCGACCGCCTTGCGCCCGATCTGGTCGGATTCGATCTGCCCGTTTTTGCAGATCAGACCGTCCACCTCCAGCTCCGTCAGATTCGCAGCCACCGTGGGACGCGACAAGCGGAGTGCATAGAGGATGTCCTGCTGGGAGACCTTGCGCTGCCGATAGATATAATTGTAAATCTGCTGCCGGTTATTGGCCTTGATTTGCCCGGGCGTGATGCGTTTGGGCATGGTGCCGCCTCCTGTCGCTTACTTCCTGAAAACATACTTCCTTAATTCTATCAAATGCAACCCGGCCAATCAATCCACAAATTGCGATATTTTATGAAAGTGATTTTGTAAGAATTGCCATATTGACATCGTTATAATTATTATTTATAATCAATATAGTTAATGAAAGCCATTTTACAAAATAGAATTATAAATTAAATTTATTAAATTGATTTGAGGAGGCGTTGGTATGGGGATCATTGAGCGTATGAGGCTGGACGGCAAGAAGGGCTTCGTCACCGGCGGCGCCAGAGGCATCGGCAAGTGCACCGCAACGGGCTTTGCGGAGGCTGGCGCGGACGTCGCCATCGTGGATCTCGATTACGAAACGGCGGTCAAGACGGCTGCGGAAATTTCCGAAGCCACTGGCCGCAAGGTCATCGCCATCAAGTGCGACGTGACCAAGGAGGAGGACGTGCAGCGCATGGTCGACGAGGTCGTCGAGAAGCTGGGCGGTCTGGACTTCTGCCATGCCAATGCGGGTATCTGCATCAACGCTCCGGCGGATGAGATGACCTATCAGCAGTGGCTCAAGAACATGGACGTGAACATCAATTCCGTGTTCCTCACCGACACCATCGCAGGCAAGTACATGCTGGCCCACGGCGGCGGCTCCATCATCAACACCGCATCCATGTCCGGCCACATCGTGAACGTGCCTCAGCCCCAGTGTGCGTACAATGCCTCCAAGGCTGCGGTCATTCAGCTGACCAAGAGCCTGGCGGTGGAGTGGGCCAAACGCGGCGTGCGCGTCAACTGCATCAGCCCCGGATACATCGGCACCGAGCTGGTTCTGGCTGCACCGCATCTGCGGGCGCTGATCGATCAGTGGAACGCCATCGCCCCCATGGGTAGGCTGGGCAAACCCGAGGAGCTGGAGAGCATCTGCGTGTACCTCGCGGGCGATACCTCCACCTTCACCACCGGTTCCGACTTCATCGTCGACGGCGCGTTCACCTGCTTCTGATCAATGTAAGTCTCTCCCGGAAGGGCAGGGTCGGAGGCTGGTAGAGCTCTCGCTTGCATCGCGGAAGCCTTTCAAAAAATTACATTCATATTGTGAATCATGCGCCCCCGTCGGGCGTATAGAATAAGTGTGAATCATGCGTCCGGAGTGGGCGTATAGAGAATAAAAAGGAGAGATCAAACATGAAGAAACTCGTTGCACTGATCCTGGCCGTCATTATGCTCATGAGCGTATGCGCGCTCGCTGAGACCAGCACTGGCGAAACCGAAGGCGTTCAGGCCTCCCCCGAGTTCTATGCCAAGGCTGACCTGTCCGTCCTGTCCGGCAAGAAGCTGGGCATCACCATCCAGTCCCTGCAGAACGCCTACTGGGCCGGCGTTATGACCGCCCTGGACACCGTTCTGACCGAGGCAGGCGCTGAGTTCACCATCGTCGCCTGCGACGACTCCTCCGCCACCCAGATCGGCCAGATCGAGAACTTCATCTCCTCCGGCTGCGATCTGATCATGGTGCATCCCTCCGATGCGGCTGCGGTCGAGGACGTCTGCGCCCAGGCACGCGAGGCTGGCATCAAGGTGATGTGCTGGGACGATCCCATGGAGAACACCGACGCCAACTGGATCCTGGACAACACCTATCTGGGAACCGAGATCGGCAAACTGGCCGGCGCCTTCATCAACGAGCACTACTCTGAGGACAACAAGGCCGAGGTCATCGTGATCGGCTATCCCCAGACCAAGATCCTGCTCGAGCGCGAAGAGGGCATCATGGCTGGCCTGGAAGAGATTGCCGCTGGCAAGTACGAAGTCGTCGCCAATCAGGCCGGCATCATCGCTTCCGATGCGCAGACCGCTGTTGAGACCACCCTGCAGGCCCATCCCAACGCCAAGGTCGTGGCCGGCATCGGCGCCGGCGCCATGATCGGTGCGGACGAAGCTCTGAACATCTACACCAACGGCGAAATCCCCGAGGACATGGGCGTGTTCACCACCGACGTTACCAAGCAGCAGCTGGAGCAGCTGGAGGATCCCACCTATCCCGCGAAGGGCATCATCGGCTTCGAGGGCTCTGACGTGGATACCGCGACCGCTTGCGCTTCCATGTATGCTCTGATCCTGGCTGACAATGTCGGCGCGCAGAACGTGTTCCGCGGCGTGACCCCCATCACCGAGGAGACCGTTGCCCAGATCATTGCTGGCATGCAGTAATTCACATCAGGGTTTGACCTGCGCCCCTTCCCCTCATGGGAGGGGGCGCAAATCTATTTACCTCTCGTATTCTTCCAAAAGGAGGCTGCGCAATGAGCGAAGATTTTGTTCTTGAATTAGAGCACATCCGAAAGGAGTACCCCGGCGTGGTGGCGCTGAACGACGTAACGCTCCAGCTGCGCCGGGGCGAAATCCTGGGCCTGATCGGAGAAAACGGCGCCGGAAAATCCACCCTCATCAAATGCTGCTCCGGCGCAGTGGTGCCCACCTCGGGCAAAATCAAGATCAACGGCAAGGTTTTCGACCACATGACCCCCCAGCTGGCGGCCGAAAACGGAATTGCCATCATCTACCAGGAGTTCAACAACGTCAAGGAGCTGTCTGCGGCGGAAAACATGTTCCTGGGTCGGCCCATCCGCAAGGGCATCACCATCGATAAAAAGGCGATGGAGGCCGAGGCTGCCAAGGCCTTCGAGCAGCTGCGCATCAAAATCAACCCCAGGGAGCTTGTGAAAAACCTGTCTGTGGGCTATCAGCAGATGATTGAAATTGCGAAGGCCATACAGCAGAACGCCCAGGTGCTGATTATGGACGAGCCCTCCGCCCCGCTGACGAACAACGAGGTCGAGAGCATGTTCAAGGTTGTGGAGCTGCTCAAGGAGCGCGGCGTCTCCATCATCTACATCTCCCATCGCCTGGAGGAAATCTTCCGCCTGACCGACCGCATCGAGGTCATCCGCGACGGCGAATATGTGGATACCCTGATTACGCCCGAGGCCACCGTGGATCAGCTGATCCGCATGATGGTGGGCCGCGAGATGACCCAGAAGTACCCCGAGCGCAAGCCCTGCGTGGACAAGAGCAAGGTGGTGCTGGAGCTGAAGAACGTCTGCGGCAACGGCGACAAGGACATGAGCCTCAAGATTCATGCGGGCGAGGTGCTGGGTCTGGGCGGCCTGGTGGGCGCGGGGCGCACCGAGCTTGCACAGGTCATCTTCGGCGCAAAGGCCAAGGAGTCCGGCACAATTCTGTTAAACGGCAAGGAGATCAACCCCAAATCCCCCCGGGAGGCCATCGACCTGGGCATCGCCCTGGTGCCCGAGGACAGAAAGCGCCACGGCGCGCTGCTCGGCATCTCCATCAAAAACAACATCAACATGCCGATCTATGAGCACATCTCCAAGGCCAGCGTGATCGATCGCGGCACGGAGAAGAAGACGGCGGAGAAATTCAAGGATGAGATTCAGATCAAGTGCCCCTCCATCAACCAACTGGTCAAGAACCTCTCCGGCGGCAATCAGCAGAAGGTCATTCTTGGCAAGTGGCTGGCGGCGGATTCCCAGCTGATTATCTTTGATGAGCCCACCCGCGGCATCGACGTCGGCGCAAAGTACGAGATCTACAAGCTGATCAACGCTCTGGTGGAGGAAGGACGCTCCGTGCTGATGATCTCCTCGGAAATGGAAGAGCTGATTGGCATGTCAGATCGCATCATCGTGCTTGCCGAGCACAGGATGACGGGCGAGCTGGATAAGAAGGATTTTGATGCGGACGCAATCTTGGCGCTCGCCTCTGCGGTCGCAGATTAAAGGAGGGTAACTGATATGGAGAAGAAGGTAAATGTAAAGAATCTCATCAAGACGAATGCAATCTGGCTGGTATTCATCGTAGAGGTGCTGATCTTTGCCATATTCAGCAAGGGTAAGTTCATATCTGGCAGCAACATCGTCAACATCTTGCGCCAGATTTCCTATTACGGCATTGCCTCAGTCGGTATGACCTTCGTCATCCTGATCGCAGGCATCGACCTTTCCATCGGTTCGATCATCACCCTGGTGAACATGATCTGCGCCTATATGATGGTGAACATGGGCATCAATATTTGGATCGCGATCCTGGCGTCGCTGATCGTGGCGGTGCTGATCGGCCTGCTGAACGGCTTCATGGTCGCCACTGTGCACATGCCCGCACTGATCGCAACCTTTGCATCCCAGACCGTGTTTGAGGGTCTCGCGTTCCTGCTGACCAACGGTCGCCCGGTTTCCGGCTTCACCAAGACCTATCCCGCCATCAACTTCTTCGCCAGATGGACCCTCGGCCCGATTCCGTGGTGCGCGATCATCATGGCCATCTGCTTCGCCGTCGGCAGCTTCATCCTCAACCGCTCCTACTTCGGTCGCTACTTCTACGCCATCGGCGGCAACGAGGAGGCCTCGGAGCTCTCCGGCATCCTGGTTAATAAGATGAAGTACCTGATCTACGCTCTGTCCGGCTTCTTTGCGGGCCTGGCCGGCATCGTGCTTTTGTCCCGCTCCGGCTCCGCGCAGACCACCGTCGGCAAGGGCCTGGAGTTCGACGTCATCACCTGCGTGGTGCTGGGCGGCGTGTCCGTCAACGGCGGCGTGGGCCGCATCTCCGGCGTTGTCGCGGGCGTGCTGATCATCGGCAGCCTGACCAACGGCATGATCCTGCTCAACGTCTCCGAATACATCCAGATGGTCATCAAGGGTCTGGTTCTGGCCGCGGCCGTCGGTCTGGATTGCATGTCCAACAAGCGCAAGACCAACTGATAAGGAGATTAAACCATGTCCAACAAGACGTTTTACATGACGGGTATCGAGAAAATTGAGCTTGGCGAGGCGCCGATGCCCAAGATGGGCCCCGACGACGTGCTCATCAAGGTACAGTCGGTGGGTGTATGCGGCTCCGACCTGCACTACTACCGTTCCGGCTCCATCGGCGATTTCAAGGTGGAGTTTCCCTTCGTGCTGGGTCACGAGGCCGCGGGCGTGGTGTGCGACGTGGGCGAGAACGTGCGCACGCTGAAGAAGGGCGACCGGGTCTGCATGGAGCCGGGCGTGCCCTGCATGAAGTGCGAGGAGTGCCTCTCCGGCCACTACAACCTGTGCAAGGACGTGCGCTTCTGGGCCACGCCGCCCTACGACGGCGTGCTGAGCGAGTATGTGGCCCATCCGGCAGCCTTCACCTTCAAAATCCCCGACAACATGAGCTTTACTGAGGGCGCGCTGGTGGAGCCTCTCGCCATCGGCCTGCACGCTTGCAACATGGGAGGCGTGAAGTTGGGGCAGACCGTGGCCATCATGGGCGCGGGCTGCATCGGCCTGGTGACGCTGCTGGCGGCAAAGGCCTACGGCGCGACTCGGATCATCGTGGGCGATGTGCTGGACAAGCGGCTGGACAAGGCCCGGGAGCTGGGCGCGATTGCCGTCAACACGAAAGAGGAGGACTTCGTCGCGAAGGTGATGGAGCTCACCGAAGGGCGCGGCGCGGACGTGTGCATCGACTGCGCCGGCTTCTCCGCCACCGTGGACAGCTGTCTGAGCTGTGCCAAGTCCGCTGGAATGGTCATCATCGTCGGTCTGGGCCAGGATCGGGTGGACGGCTTCAACACCAGCGTCATGTCCACCAAGGAGCTGACCGTGAAGTCCATCTTCCGCTACCGCAACCTGTATCCTACGGCTATCAACGCCATCGCCGACGGCAGGATCGACGTGGAGTCCATCGTGTCCCACCGCTTCACCTTCGACGATACGATCAATGCCTTCGCCACCTGTCATAAGGATATCCGAAACGTGGTGAAGGGCGTCATCGAGTACTGAGCGACGGAGAACAGGCAGACGTTGAAGGATACTGCCTGTTTCCTTTTTCAGGAGGAATCATCCCATGAAACTGAATTATCGCGGCCTGAAGGACGTACAGGCCTGGACGGCGGCGGGCATCGAGCTGCCGCCCTACGATCCCGAGACGCTTTCCGTGCAGACCCAGGCAGATCCGCGCTGGGCACACTTCGGCATCGGCAACATCTTCCGCATCTTCGTGGGCGGCATCGCCGATCGGCTTCTGCGGGAGGGAGAGATGGATCGGGGCATCACCTGCATCGAGACCTTTGATTTCGACGTGGTGGACAAAATCTACGCTCCCTACGACAATCTGGCCCTGGCCGTGATTCTGAAGGCCGACGGCAGCGTGGAGAAGCGGGTGCTGGGCGGATTGTCCGAGACCATCAAAGCCCGTTCGTGCGATCCCGAGGCCTGGACGCGCATGAAGGCCGTGTTTACCCATCCCAGCTTCCAGCTGGCAAGCTTCACCATCACCGAGAAGGGCTACGCCCTGCGCGACGCCGGGGGAGAATACCTCGGCTACGTTCGCGCCGACTTGGAAAACGGCCCGGAGAAGGTCGTCGGAGCCATGGGCATTGTCACATCCATGCTGCATGCGCGCTATCAGGCCGGAAAGCTGCCCCTTGCGCTGGTGAGCATGGACAACGTGGCCCGAAACGGCGAAAAGCTCCGCAATTCCGTGCTGGAGATCGCCAGAGTGTGGCAGGAGAAGGGCTTTGTGGACGCGGGCTTTGTGGATTACGTGTCCGATGAAACGAAGGTAAGCTTTCCCTGGACCATGATCGACAAGATTACACCCCGGCCCAGCGCGGACGTGGCGAATGCGCTGGAGAAGGACGGCGTGGAGGACATGCAGCCGGTAATCACCTCGAAGCACACCTACATCGCGCCCTTCGTCAACGCCGAGGGGCCGCAGTATCTGGTGGTGGAGGACAACTTCCCCAACGGCCATCCGCCGCTGGAAAAGGCTGGGGTCTACATGGCCGACCGAATCACGGTGAACCGCTCCGAACGGATGAAGGTTACCGCCTGCCTGAATCCCATCCACACCGCCCTGGGCCCCTACGACGTCATGCTGGGCCACGAACTGTTTGCCGATGGCATGTCCGATCCGGAGCTCTCCCGGCTGGCGGATCAGGTGGGCTATGCTGAGGGCCTGCCGGTGGTGGAGGATCCCGGCATACTCTCCCCAAAGACATTCATCGACGAGGTGATTCACGAGCGCTTTCCCAACGCCTATCTGGGCGACACCAGCCAGCGCATCTGCACCGACATCTCCCAGGGCGTGGCCTTCCGCTTCGGCGAGACCATCAAGGCCTACGTGGCCCGGGAAGGCAGCGCTGCCAGGCTCACCGGCATTCCTCTGGCCATCGTCGGGTGGCTTCGATATCTGCTGGCCGTGGACGATTTTGGAAACGCCTATCCGCTTGCACCCGATCCTATGGCAGCCGAGCTGACGGAGCAGATCAAGTCCATCCAGATGGGCAGACCCGAAAGCTATGCCGGTCAGCTTCGGCCCATACTCGCCAACAAGAACATCTGGGGCATCGACCTGTACGCCGCCGGACTGGGCGAGAAGATTGAGGCGATTTTCCGCGAGGAGCTCGCTGGCCCTGGCGCGGTCCGCGAGACGCTCAAGCGGCATCTTGACAATTGTTGAGCGTGCACAATGTGAAAGCATGCGGGATCGGATAAAGATCAGGTTCTGCAAAACAGTTTTCCCTGCGGCAGAGAGCTATACTCTCTGCGTTCAGCCCACTGACAAAGTCCGCTTCTCGTTGTCGAAGCGGGCTTTAAACATAAGCAGGAGAGAAAAGGACGAGGCCACGAGCCTCTTGATATTCTGAAC